>JAPPGZ010000003.1 GCA_028874905.1 Gemmatimonadota bacterium | reverse complement strand
AACCCTCACGGATCAAACCAGTTAGCAATCTCATTGCCAAAGCTGGGACAGCGTTGCTCGAGACGCTGGGCACGATGTACCGCCTCAGTCCCGAGGATGCGGATCTCCTCAAGGAGATGGCCGAAGCACACCTCGAACTCGGAGGGACCGATCAGGCGCTCGCGCTGCTTACAGAGTACATGGAGCGGTTCCCCGAGGACCACTCGGGGCTATTGGAGGTGGCACAGGTCCATCGGCGGCGGGGAGAGCACGACGTGGCGCGCGACTACGTGGAACGCGCGACCATCCTCCGGCCCCGGCTTTCCACCACTGCCGCCGCGCTCGCGTCGCTGGATATGGACGCCGGACGGTTCGAGGATGCCAGGAAGGGCTACGAGCGGGCGATGGAGCTTGCGCGCACGCCGGTCCAGCGGGTAGCGGTCCTGACCGGCCTCAAACGCTACCACAGCATTCGCGGCGAGGCCGAGAACACCGTCCTGGCAATAGACCGGTGGGTGGAGGAGTCCTACAGGTATACGACCCCGATCACCATCGTGCAGAGCCGCTTCTACGACATTCCCCTTCTCTTCGGCGTTGGTCGCCACGAGGAGGCGGTGGTCCTCTTCGAGGAGCTCGGGACCCAGGTGGAGCCGCCGCTCAGCGACTACTTCGTCCCTCATCTGGCGATTCATGTGCTGCTGGAGACGGAGGGCGCCGAGGCGGCCCGGGAAGCGCACGGTCGAGCGGTCGAAGTGGCGAACGCCCGCCAATTCGGCGCTCTTCTGCCGCTCCTCGAGGGAGACCTGGGCAGAATCCACGAGCGCGCCGGCGACTACGATGCGGCCTTCGAAAGCTACGTGAAGGCGATGAAGCTCAACCCCGGACGCACCCACCACCGCGACGCCGGACGCGTGCTCAGGAAGGCCGGCAGACTGGATGAGGCGGAATCCGAAATGCGTGCGTCCCTCCGCCTCGTGCCCGGACATCCGCGCACGCACTTCGAGATGGCGCTTCTTCTGGAGGCACAGGGCAACATCCCGGGCGCCCTGGAGCACCTGCGGCGCGCGCTCGAGGGCTGGGCGACCGCCGACGATGCCTTCGAGCCCGCACAGCGGGCCCGCGCGAAGCTGGCCGAACTGGAGGGCTAGCGGTCTGCGGATAAAGCCGCTCGAGCACCGAGAGCGGCGATGCGCCGGACGGATGCTCGCGCGTGCGAGCCCTTCACCAGCGGGTAACGGACGACATGATCGACCTCGAATTCGTCCTGCTCGGGCCTGCCGGTTTATCGTCTTACGACAATTTCGGACAAAGATGCGACAAAAACGGACATTTGCGATATTGGAAACGCAAACAATGGGGAGGACTGACCATATGACAGACTTTGCCGGGAACGCGAACAGAGGCCACATGTCCCAACACACCCTTGCCACCGGATGGAGCCTCGTGCTCGCTCTGTTCTTCCTCGCCCCAAACTCCGCCGTGGCACAGGCCGGCCTGGAGGGCACGGTTCGTCACGCGGCCACCAGCGCGCCACTCGCGGGTGTACAGGTCAGTCTCCCGGCGCTGAGCCTGGGCGGCCTGACCGATCCGGGCGGCCGCTACGAAGTGCGGGATATCCCGCCCGGCACGCACACCGTCGAGTTCAGCAGGATCGGCTTCGGCACCGAGGTCAGAGAGGTCACTCTGGCCGACGGCCAAATCCTGCAACTGGACCTGGCGCTGCGCGAAGCTGCAGTCGCATTGGAGGGACTGGTCGCGGTGGGTAGCCGGGCGCGGCCGCGCACCGTCACCCAGTCGGCGGTGCCGATCGACGCCATTGCCTCGCAGGACTTCATCGACCAGGGCGACACGGACCTGAACGACCTGCTGCGGACCGTCATTCCGTCCTTCAACGTCAACCCGCAAGCCGTGGGGGACGCGGCCCGGATCATACGGCCCGCCAGTCTGCGCGGACTGGCCCCCGACCACACCCTGGTGCTGGTCAACGGCAAGCGCCGCCACCGCGCGGCGGTGATCACCTGGATCGGCGGCGGGTTCGCCGATGGCGCGCAGGGGCCGGACATCTCGTCGATACCCGCGATTGCCGTGCGCCAGGCGGAGGTGCTCCGTGACGGGGCGTCGGCGCAGTACGGCTCCGACGCGATCGCCGGCGTGATGAACTTCACGCTCAAGGACGCGTCTTCCGGCGGAAGCCTCGAGTTCCGCACGGGCACGTTCATGGAGGGCGACGGCGAGTCCTACACGCTGGCGGGCAACATCGGGCTCCCGCTCGGCGATAACGGCTTCGCCAACCTCAGCGCCGAGTTCGGCGCGTCCAACCCGACCAGCCGCAGCGTGCAGCGCGACGATGCGGCGGCGCTGATCGCGGCGGGGAACACCCACGTTCGCGACCCCGCCCAGATCTGGGGGGCGCTCGACGTCGACAACGACCTCAAGCTGTGGGGCAACTTCGGACACTTCATCCGTGACGGCCTGCAGCTCTACGGGCACGCCAACCATTCGACCGAGACGATCACCGGCGGATTCTTCTTCCGCAACCCGAACACCCGTGCGGGGGTCTACAGCCTGGACGGCGGCAAGACGCTGCTGGTGGGCGACGTGCTCGACGCCCGCGACGGCGTGCTCGACGGCTCGGCCGGGTGTCCGGTGGTCAACATTACCAACTGGGTCCCGGACCCGGTCGCGCTGGCCCGCGTGTTCGAAGATCCCAACTGCTTCACCTTCCAGGAACTCTTCCCTGGAGGGTTCACGCCCCAGTTCGGGGGCGACGCAATGGACGCATCGGTCGTGGCGGGGGTCAAGGGACAGACCCGGGGCGGTCTGCTGTGGGATGCGAGCGTCAGCCTGGGGCGCAACGCGATCGACTTCTTCATTGACAACACGGTGAACGCGTCGCTGGGTCCGGAGTCCCCCTCGTCCTTCGACCCCGGCATTTACCAGCAGTCGGAGCTGAACCTCAACGTCGACCTGAACTACGCGGTGAACGACGTGGTCAACGTTGCCGGCGGCGCGGAATTCCGCGACGAGCACTTCAGGATCGGACTCGGCGAGGACGCGTCGTGGGTGATCGGGCCCTTCGCCGCGCAGGGCTTCAGCTCCGGCTCCAACGGCTTCCCCGGATTCAGCGACATCGCGGCGGGGGCCTGGCACCGGGTCAACTTCGCCATGTACGGGGACCTGGAGATGCGGAGCCGGGACGATCGCTGGACCCTCGGCGCCGCGCTTCGCACCGAGCGCTTCGAGGACTTCGGCACCACCGCGAACGGGAAGGCGGCCGGGCGGCTCGCCCTTGGCGAAGCGCTGGCCGTCCGTGGCAGCATCAGCACCGGGTTCAGGGCGCCGACGCCGGGGCAGCAGAACGCCTTCAACGTGACCACCGGGTTCGATCGGACACTGCGGGAGCTGGTCAACAACGGCACGATTCCTTCGACGTCCAGGGTGGCGGAAGTCGCGGGGGGAAAGCCGCTCGACGCCGAGAAGTCGGTGAACGCCAGTCTCGGTTTCGTGGTCGACGCGGGTGCGTTCAGCGTGTCGGCGGACTACTTCCGGATCGCGCTGTCGGACCGCATCGCACTGAGCCAGATCTTCTCGCTCGATCCGGCGGACGCCGAGCGCCTCATCGCGGAGGGGATCACGAGCGCACGGAACCTGGCCAACTTCCGCTTCTTCACCAACGAGTTCGACACGCGCACGCAGGGGGTCGACGTGGTGGCGTCCCTGGTGTCCGGCGGCGCGGGTGGTGCGCGTGGTGCGGGTGGTGCGGGTGGCACCGAGTTCAGTCTGGCCTTCAACCACACGAACACGAAGGTGATCCGCTACAACCCCCAGGTGCTCGACGAGGTGCGTATCCGGCAGCTCGAGGACGCGCTGCCCGGCACGCGCTGGATGGCATCGGCGCGGAGGACCCTGGGCGGCGTCTCGGCGCTCGCGCGGCTGAGCTACTACGCCGGCTGGTTCGACGCGCGCGACGCTCGCGCCTACCCCGGCGAGCACCTCGTCGACGTGGAGGCGTCCTACCCGGTGACCGAGGCCGCGAGCGTGACCGTCGGTGCGCAGAACGCGCTCAACCGGTACCCCCGGGAGAACCCCGACGCGGCCACGGTGGCGGGGAACCGCTACAGCTCACAGACGCCCTTCGGCGCGAGCGGCGGATTCGTTTATGTGAAGGCCGGGTACCGCTGGTAGGGAGAGGCGCCGGCGTCAGGCACGGTCTGCGTCCGGCGGGCCGGCGTCCGGCGGGATGCCTTCCCCGTGCGTCCGGTCCTCACGGTGCTCCTGTATGAAGTCCTCCGTCCCCTCGGGCAGGAACAGATTGTCGGAGATCTCCGCGATCTCCTCGGCCTCCTGCCAGGCCTGCTCCAGCAGCCAGAGTTCGCCCTCCAGCGCGCGTCGCTCCTGTTCCTCGTGGAGCGCCATCTCGAGCGCCAGCTTGGTGGGCTTGGGCATCTTGTTGATATAGCCGGGCACGCCCTTCTTGTCCTGGAAGCGGTCCCCGGCGGCCACGTCGATCAGAAAGCGCTCCGGGTGGCCGAGCATCTCGATCTCGTTCACCGCGTCCTGAACCGTCTCCTTCGTACCGCCCATGGAATTCATTCGCGGCAGTATCGCGCCGGCGAAGCGGCGGGCCTCGGGGCCCTCGTACCAGGTCTTTTTCCTCCTCTTGCGGACCTGGAGCTTGAACCCGAGGTCGTCGTCGGTCGGGCGCACCCGCGTTCCCAGCAGGTCCTGGCGCTTGAGCTTGATTGTCCCGCCGCCGTCGGGATGCAGCTTGACGAGTGTGCGGGAGTTCATCCACATGTTGACGAAGTTGCCGGACTGGCTAAGCATGAAGCCGCTGAAGATCCCGGCGGCGGCGCCCCCGACCATGATTCCACCGAAGACGGCGACACCGGCGGCGCCATACAGGATCGCCTTTCGCCGCCGCCGCCCGAACTGGTCCCCGTAGCGCCACGCCGCGAACTCGGGCCGCATGGGTTCACCGATCCGGACCAGAGTCAAGCCCTCGGGATGGCGCGCAAGCCCGATGTTGTCGGTGGAGACCCGCACGCGAGTGTCGCGGAAGATCCGCTCGCAGTCCTCCACGGCCTCCCAGCGCTCCTCGAGCGGGGTGAGATTCCAGCGCTCGCACTTCCTGCACACCACCCAGAGCCGCCCGCGTGCGGCGTCGAAAGCCAGCCTGCGGCCCACCGGGAACGATTCGATGACTTCGTTCTCGCCCAGGGGCTTGCGGCAGAACATGCAGGACTTGTACAAGGCCTCTCCTGTTGACGTGGCGGCACACGCGCGGTAACCAAGGTAGGATACGAGGTTGGCAGGCGCCTTGTTCACGTACACAGGGGAGAAGCCGATGGAACCGCAGGCGACCGCACTGATCAACGATCCCATGGGCGTCTTCGCCTTCCTCGCCGGAGTCGTCGCGCTGGTTTTCTGGGTTTCGGAGCTGCCGCGCTGCCGGAAGCTCTTCGAGGTCGTGCCCCCGGTCATTTACGTCTATTTCCTGCCGATGCTGGCCACGACCGCCGGGATCACGCCGTCGGCCTCTCCGCTCTACGACTGGACGGTTCCGTACCTGCTCCTCTTCGCGCTGCTGATGCTGATGGTGTCCGTCGACCTCGGCAGCGTCGCCAGGCTGGGCCCGGTCGCCCTGTTCATGGTGGCGGCCGGCACGCTGGGCATCGTCATCGGTGGGCCGATTTCGCTCATGCTCTTCGGCGGGATGCTCCCGGAAGATGCGTGGACGGGCTTCGCGGCGCTGTCGGGGAGCTGGATCGGCGGGACGGCCAACATGGTGGCGATTGCCGAGAGCGTGGGGACGTCACCCGACGCGATGGGGCCGGTGATCGTCGTCGACACGGTGGTCGGATACGGGTGGATGGGGGTGCTTATCGCGATGGTGGGGCTGCAGGGGCGCTTCGACCGCCGCACGAAGGCGCGCACGGGGGCGATCGAGCACACGAACCGCCAGTTGGAGGCGATGAAGAGTGAGCGGCGCCCCCTCACGCTGCGCGACGCGGTCGTGATGATCGGATTCGGCATGGCGTGCGCGGTAGCGGCGCAGCGCCTGGGACAGCGGTTCCCGGATGTCGGCGACCCGGCGATCATCAGCAGCACCACGTGGGCCATCCTCATCGTCGTCACCGGCGGGCTGGTGCTCTCGTTCACGCGGCTCAGGAAGCTGGAGACGGTGGGCGCTTCGCACCTGGGCTACACGGCCCTGTACCTGCTGCTCGCCGGAATTGGGGCGCAGGCCGACCTCAGGGCGGTGCTGGACGCTCCGGTGTACCTCCTGGCGGGCGTGGTCTGGATCGCGATCCACCTGGGCATCCTGCTGATCGCCGCCAGGATCGTGCGGGCGCCCTTCTTCTTCGTGGCGACCGGCAGCATGGCCAACATCGGCGGAGCCGCCTCGGCGCCGGTGGTCGCGGGCGTTTACCACCGCGCCATGGCCCCGATCGGGCTGCTGATGGCGGTGGCCGGGTACATCCTGGGGATCTACGCGGCCCTGTTGTGCGCGTGGCTGCTGGGGCAGGTGGGGGGCTGAGGGCGGCGGGAGGCGCGGCGGGCTGCCGTGTACCGGACCTGCATCTACTGCAAGAAGGCCCTGGGGAGCAACGAGGTCGTCGAGGAGTTTCCGGTCGGACGCCGGCTGGCCTTCGACGCGGCGAAGGGGAGGCTGTGGGTCGTGTGTCGCCGCTGCGAGCGCTGGAACCTCACTCCGCTGGAGGAGCGCTGGGAGGCGGTGGAGACGTGCGAAAGGCTCTTTTCGGGGTACGAAAGTCCGCGTTTCATCTGAGAACATAGGGCTGGCATGCCACCCCGAGGGACTGGAACTGGTACGGATCGGCAAGCCGCTGAGACCCGAGTTCGCGGCGTGGCGGTACGGGGATCAGTTCGGCAGCCGGCGACGACGGAGTATCGTGCTGGGAACGGCGGTTGGCGTTGCGACCGTTGGCGGCCTGGCCCTCGGCGGCGCAATGGGAGGGCTGATTGGAGTGGGTGGCGTCGCGACGGTCGGGAGTTGGGTCAACAACTGGAGACAACTTGGTCCGTCAGCTTACTTTCGGCCAGACGACGGACGACTCCGGTGGATGAACAGGGCCCGCATCAATCGGGCTCGACTGGTGCCGGCCGACGACGAATCCGGCTTCAGCGTGGAAGCGAAGGCCAGGGGTGTGACCTCCGGAGAGGAGCGGTTCGAGGGGGCGGACGGGGTGCGCGCTCTCAACGCGATTCTGCCGAGCATCAATGCCCGGGGCGGTTCCCGGAGAACGGTACAGGACGCCGTATCGAGTATTGCCTTTGCGGGGCAGCCGGATCGGCTTGTGAGGCGCCTTGCAAGTCGGCGCCCATCGCCATACTCACCGGCAGGCGTACAGATGAGCACGCTACCCAAGCCCACTCGCCTGGCGCTCGAAATGGCACTCCACGAGGAACAGGAACGTAGGGCGTTGGAGGGCGAACTGTGGGTGCTGGAGCGCGCGTGGCGGGAGGCCGAAGAGATTGCGGAGATCTCGGACAATCTGTTGGTGCGGAAGAGAGCGGAGGCCTTTATCCGGGAGCACCGGGACGAGCGGGGGTGAGGGTGGATCCCCGGAAGGAGAGGATGGACCCCCGGAAGCCGAGAGACGCGGGTGAGCACACTTAAGGTCGAATACCACGGGCCGCAGCGGTCGGGAAACGCCAAGGCCAAAGGCCAGCGCCCGGCCGGCTCGGGTCGCCGCCGGCCGCGGCGGCTGCCACTGCGTCTGCTCCGCTGGGCCGTGTTCGCCGTGATCCTGGCGATTGTTCCCTTCTTCCTCCTGATTCGGGGTGGGGTCTTCGCGTACCAGCAGTGGGGGCTGGGTCCGTGGCCGTCGCTGGCGGTGTCGGCTGCGGCGACGGCGCTTCTTCTGGTGCTCTACGCCTGGGCGCTGGGCCGCCGCCTCGGCGCGGGGAAGGAGCTCAAATGGCTGATGACCCGGGGCGCGGCGGCCCTGGCGGTCGCATACGTCGCCTACTCGGTCGTCTACGTGGGAAGCGCCAACGTCAAGTCCGAAGAGGTGCGTGCCGAATACGCGGCGCTTCACCCGCTGCTGCGGCTGGCCGCGAGCGCCGTCATCCTTGCTGACCAGGGCGCGGTCATCACGGACGCAAGCCGCACCCCCGACTTCTACCGCCGGATGGGACTCTCACCGATCGAGTCGTCGCTGCATTTCCAGCAGGAAGATGGCTTTGTGCACGCGCTGGATCTGCGGACGGTCGGCCGCCCCGAGTGGCGGAACCGCGCCATCGAACTGACGTTCCGGGCGCTGGGGTTCAACACGCTGCGTCACGTGGGGACGGCAGACCATCTGCATGTGTCGGTGCGGTCGCCGGGTTAGGTCTATCTAGGCCATCAGCTTCCCCATGCCACATCCGTACCGCCCCTCAATCATGCTCGTGCCCCGTCTCGTAGTGCCGGGCCAGCGCATCGCCGCCGAAGTCGTTCTCCAGGTCGCGCCACACGGAGTGCACGTGATTGGCGTTGCCCTGGGTGTTGTCGTATTCGATGAGGAACGAGGCCGCGTGGACGCGGTAGTAGTGGCCCTCGCCGAACTCGGTGGAACCCGCCCACGCGAAGTAGAGGTCGTCGGGCGAGATCTCGTTCTGGATCCGCGCCATCCACGCGTGCGCGGCAGCAGCGTCCATGTTCCACACGTACTCGCCGATCACGCCCGTGAGCATGTCGCGCTGAGCGTCGGTGAGCTGAGAAGCCGGGATCCCCTCGAAGCCGTCGAGCCGCGCCTCGCGGTCGTTGCTCGTGATGATGTCGCGGGGCGCCTCGTCGGCGATCATGGCCATCTCCAGCTGCTCGGCGGTGAGGCTTTGCACGAGGGAGCGCGCGAGGTCCTCCTCGCGGCCGAGAGGGCGCCAGCCGGCCTTCGGGCCGGACGAGACGGTCGCGGGGTTCGCCCCCATGAAGGCGGGTCCGGTGACGGTCAGCTCGTTCGACGGCGACGAGAAGTTGAGCGACAGGTGGTGGCCCTCGAAGCGCCACGCCCAGGGCCCGCCCGCGGCGGGCGAGCCGAAGATGGTGACGTAGTAGTCCTCGGGATCGCGGCGCTCGGGGCGCCCTTCGATAACGCCCAGGACCCGCTCCAGCTCGATGACCGCGTTGGCCTTGTGGTAACCCTGACTGCTCAGGGTCGCCTGAAGCATGGCGTGAGCCGCGCTGCGCTGCTCCAGCGTCATGTCCTTGAGCGGAAGGCCGTTGCGGGACACGGGCGTGAAGGCCCAGTTGAAGCGCTCCTCGTCGCCGAGGTCGTAGGTGGCCCGGTCCAGCGCGTCGCCCTCAAGGAGCGACAGGAAGGTCGCCGCGGCTCCCGCCACGCCGTCCTCGCTGGCCGCCGGCGCGGAGGCTGCGCCCTTCGGCATGGCTTCCCAGGCCACGGCGGCCAGCGCCGCGACGCAAAAGCCGATCATGAGCAGTCTGGTGGTCTTTGTCTGCTTCATTGTCTTCCTACCCTTCTTCTGCCTGAATTATTGCCGCCACTTCCTGCACCTCGTCGAGAACACGAAGGAGGTTCCCGCTCCAGAGCAGGCCGATTTCCTCCTCGGTGTAGCCACGCCGCACGAGCTCCAGCGTGACGTTGAACGTCTCCGAAGCGTCGTCCCAGCCGTCCACGCCGCCGCCGCCGTCGAAGTCGGAGCTGATGCCGACGTGCTCGAGGCCGATCAGGTTGACCATGTAGTCGATCTGGTCGACGAAATCGGCCACGCTGACGTCGGGAGGGATGTCCATATCGGCCGCCCGCTCCGCCGCCGTGGCCCGCACCTGGGTCATCTGCGCGAAGTAGGCATCGCGTTCATCGGGGGGAAGGGCGAACATCCCGCCCCGTCCGAGTATCTCGACGCCCATTTCGGCCGCAACCTCCGCCTCGATCGCGTCCATGGCCTCGCGGTGGGCCGCGTTCCGGGTCGTGTTGACGAACCGGCGCAGCGCGACCGTCTGCACCACGCCGCCGTTCGCGGCCACCGCGTGCAGCTGCTCGTCGTCGAGGTTGCGGCTCACGTCGCTCAGCCCGCGGGCGGACGAGTGCGACGCCATCACGGGCGCCCGCGTCATCTCCAGCGTCTGCATGATCGACGGCTTCGACGGATGCGAGATGTCGATCATGATCCCGAGCCGGTTCATCTCGGCGACCGCCTCGCGGCCCATCTCGCTCAGGCCGCCGTGCAGGAAGTCGCCGTCGTTCTCGCCGGAATGCGCGTCGGACAGCTGGTTCGGGCCGGTATGTGCGAGCGACATGTAGCGTGCGCCCCGCTCGTGGAACTCCTCGACGCGCGAGATGTCGGTGCCCAACGGATACGCGTTCTCGACTCCGATCATCGCGACCAGCTTGCCCGAGGCCGCGATCCGGCGGACGTCTTCGGAGGTCAGCGCGAGCTCGATCCGGTCGGGCGCGTACTGGTTCACCATGCGGTGGATGGCGTCGAACTTGTCGACCGCGTTCTCATACGCCGTCGCATAGCCCTCGTCGTTGAGCAGGCCCTGGGACGTGTAGACGACGAACCAGCCGACATCGAGCCCGCCCGCTCCCATCTTCGGCAGGGTGACCTGGGTGGGCAGGTCCGTGGTGTAGTTGCGCTCGGCGGTAAAGTTCGCCGTGCTGATGTCGATGTGCGTGTCCAGCGTGACGACCCGGTCGTGGATCTCGCGGGCGCGCTGGATCATCGCCTCTTCGGACTCCTCGCCGGCGGCGTCGGCCGGTTGGTCGGCCGGGGCGCAGGCGGCGCCGGAGGTCGTGAGGGCCAGGGCCAGGGCGAGGGCGAGAGGCATTGCGGGGTTCGTTGCTCGGCGAACGGTCATTGGCGGGCGCTCCGATGCTCCGGTGGGACATGCTCAGCATTCAAGATAGGGGACCGGGAGGCGCGCGGCATCTGCGGGGGTCCCGTCAGTATCTTTTGTGGACGAGACCTGTTCACATGCTCCAGCCACTCCACTTGGGGACCTCGCCATGGGAATCATCGACTCCACCCGCCAGCGCCGCTTCTCGGCCGAGAAGATGCAGAAGCTCAACCTGTTCGAGACCGACAGATGTTCTGCGACGTCTACTGCCTCCGGCCCGGGCAGACCCAGCACGTACACACCCATGCGGGCGCGACGAAGTTCTACTATGTGATCGAGGGCGAAGGCCGCTTCACCGTGGGCGACCGGAACGAACGCCTGGGTCCGGGTGCCGTGGCGTGGTCAGAGCCGGACGAGCCGCACGGCGTGGCGAATGAGTCCGACGCTGACCTAGTCCTGCTCGTGGCGATGGCGCCGAACCCGAATCGGTAGGGGGCGGGCGCATGTCCACGATTCTGTTCGGTGTCGCGGTCTTTATCCTTGTAGGCGCGTTGGCAGGCGCGGTCTGGTCGGTGGCCGTCCCGGACAGGCGGTTGTGGCCGCCCCCAGGTCCTCGTTCCCGGCCGTACCGGCTGAATTGGGCGGGCTTCTGGGTGGTGTGCGGGATCAATGTCCTGCTGCTGCTCATGTACTGGAACTCCTGGGTCTTCCAGAGCCCTCTGCGGTTCCTCGTCGGGGTCCCCCTGGTGGTGCTTGGAGGTCTGCTGGCCCTGTGGGGAACGGTTGCCGCGGGGTGGAGGAACACGAGCGGGCTCAAGGACGGGTTCGTGTCATCGGGCCCCTACCGGTTCACGCGGAACCCCCAGTATGTGGGGGACATCGCCTTCTTCGTGGGGGTGAGCGTGATCGTGAATTCGCTGCTCCTGTGGATCACGCACCTGTTGCTGGTCATGGTGTTCGTGGTTGCCCCGTTCGCCGAGGAGCCCTGGCTGGAGGAGCAGTACGGGGACGCGTACCGGGAGTATCGGAAGAGGGTGCGGCGGTTTATTTGAGGGGCGGGGCGGGGGTTCTCTGTCCAGCCCCTGTTCAGGTTCATCTGCCGCTGCGTAAGGACTACGACATGTCCCGTGCCGAGTTTGCGCGGGTCACCGGCTTCGGAGAAGCCACCCTGGCCCGCTGGGAACGTGGCGAGGTGATCCAGAACACGTCCAATGACAGCTTCCTGAGAATGCTGATGGACAGGGACGCCATGAAGCGCCTGTCTCGCATGACCCAATACGAGGACAGACTAGGGCGCAAGTTCAGCATGATCTTTCACAGTCTGAACAACGACTGGGCCTCGGCGCTCGTCAGGTACAAGGAGTTCCGGGAACTGTTCGGCGCCGTGGAACGGGTTGAACTCTTGAACGCGATTGGTGGCGGATTGTGCTGGGATGTTCAGCAGATGTGCTGGAGCGACCTGATGCTGCGCCTGACGAGATTGACGGATCCTCTCAAGAGCGCTGGCAGGGACAACCTGACGGTCCAAAGGCTGCCGGGCCTGTGTGAGGACCCGGATCTGGGAGAGGAAGTCGAGGGTCTTGTCCGCCAAGCGGTTGATGCAACGGAGTTTGCTCGCGATTGGCGAAACCGGCGCTTCAGTCATTCCGACCTCGCTTGGGCGATTGATCCGAGCCCGGAGCCCCTGACGGAGGCCACGCTGCCGAAGGTGAGGGCAGCGCTTGATGCGGTCCACGAGGTGTTGGACACAATCAGCGTGCGACTACTTCACACAGGTATCGCAAATGAGGTGGTCGCTCGACCTCGTGCCCGCGCGTTCATTGCGTACGCCAGCCAGCTGATCGGAGCGGTACAGTACGTGGACTCGATCATAGACCCGAGCGGAGACAGGCCGGTTACGGATTTGGCGGCAGCGGAGACTTTCCTGCGGAAGCTCCAATGCCGGCCCACCTGGCAAAATACGAGGCAGGTCTTCGAGCTGCGGGAGGCGGCTCGCCGTTTCCCAATGACCCTGTGACGGCGGCCTGGACACCAGGTTCCGTCCGTCCGGCGGCGCCGCCCCAGCTATTCCTCTAACGGCCAGTGAGGGCCGGAGTCGGCTTACCGAACACGAGCCGAACATTTCCCGAACTGTGGGGTAGAGAGAGGTGAGAACGCAACCGACCACCGTATCACTTCGGGATCAGACCGCATGCCAGCTACCGACTCCGTCTCCACCGCTTCGACAGACCCGCTCGGCGACGAGATCGCCACGCTCTGCGCGCACATCAACGCCGCCACCTACCGGCTCCTCTGCCTGCTCAAGACCTACGACGAGGAAGGACGCTGGGAGGGATTCCGCACCTGCGCCCACTGGCTCTCCTGGCGCACCGGCATCTCGCTGGGGCCCGCCCGCGAGAAGGTCCGCGTGGCCCGCTGCCTCCCCAACCTGCCCCGGATCTCCGGTGCTCTGGCCAAGGGGAAGCTCTCCTACTCCAAGGCGCGGGCCCTGACCCGGATCGCTTCACCCGAGAACGAGAAGGAACTCCTCTCCTTCGCCGATCACGGCACCACCGCCCACGTCGAGAAGCTGGTCCGGGACGCCCGGCGCGTCGACCGGAGCAAGAATGCGCAGGCCGAACGCGCCGAGCGCCGGGGCCTGTACCTGTACCCCGCCGAGGACGGCAACTACGAGATCCGCGGCCGGCTCAGCCCCGAGGTCGGAAGCCTGCTGCTCAAGGCGCTCGAGGCGGCCGAACGGAAGCTCTACCACCAGCAGCGCGAGGCCGGCACCGAGCACGAGACCACCGCCGAGCAGCGCCGGGCCGACGCCCTGGGGCTGTGGCTGGACGAGCAGGTGCAGCCCGAGGTCCAGCTCGTGGTGCACTCGTTCGAGGGGGCCGAGCAGAGTGGCTTGGCGGGAGGCGTGCCGGCCGCCCTGGCGGCAGGGGCCGCGGCCGGTCTGGTCACGGAGGAGGGTGGGCGCGTTTCACCTGAAACGTCTTTGCGGCTCGCCAGCGATGCGGAGGTCGTGCCGATCAAGCGGGCCAGCGACGGTTCCGTGCTCGATGTCGGCCGGCGGCTGCGGACCGTGGACTGGCGGCTCCGCAAGGCGCTGGAGGCGCGCGACGGCGGCTGCCGCTTTCCCGGATGCGGATCGCGGCTCCGCACCCACGCCCACCACATCATCCCCTGGGCCGAGGGCGGGGAGACCGCCATGAACAACCTCGTGCTGCTGTGCCCGCTGCATCACCGCGCGGTCCACGAAGGGGGCTGGCAGGCGGAGGTGGACGCCGGCGGTGTGCTGCGGTTTCTCAACCCGCTGGGGGTGGAGATGCCGCTGGCACCCAAGGCGCCGGACATCGGCGGCTTGCTGCCCGAACGCGACGGCGCACCACCCCAGCCGCGGGATTTGGGCCTGGCCCGCTGGCACGCCCGGAAGGACATTGAGGTCTGGGCCGGCAGCACCGTGTGGCACGGCGAACGCATTGAATGGGACTGGGCCCTGGATTGGTTCTGCAAACAACCGGGAGAGGGCGAGGGCCGGAGGGAAGGAGGTGACGCCGGCCGGGACCGGGCCGCTAGGGCGGAAGCGCGCTGAAACGGCACATCGGTACAGGTGAGACCAAGCTTCCCTGGTCCAGCTACATGCACCTAATCCCAACCCACCTGCCCTTGTCCTCCCACCGACTCCACCCGGATCATCAGGATGTCGATGTCGTGGTACTGCTGGTGGCGGATCGATGATGCGTAGTGCCGCAACAGGCGCAGCGGTATCTCGGCCTCCGCGGGAACGCTCATTGCCGCCTCGCTCAGCATCGCGAGCTGATCCTCAATGTTGGTCTCGTCCGTGGTGGCGATGAATTCGAGGTCGGCGGCCTTCCCGTCGGCGCGGGCGATCAGCAGCAGCCGTCGTTCCTGGTCGGGTGCTTCCGCCTCGTCACGCGTCAGGATCTGCATCGTTTCTTCGCCCACCGCGCGCAGCCGCGTTTCCATCTCGTTGCCCCAGCCCCTCTGGCGGGTGGCGAAGTCGGCGAGGAAAGCGTCGACCTCGGGCCACGTTTCGGTGGTCAGGCACGTCTTGAGGCGCGACTGGCCACCGCCGGCGATCTCCCCGAACATCGTCAGCAGGATCACGGTCAGCCCGCCGACGGTCATGCCGTTGCCGAGCAGTTCGCCCCACGCCCCCTGCAGATACTCCGGGTAGACCCAGTCGAACTGGAAGGCGATGCCGAGCCAGAAGGCGACGCCGACCACGAGGCCCTTGCGGTAGTCCAGTCCTTCCGAGAGCAGGATCTTCATGCCGAAGACGAAGATCAGGGCGACGAGGATCACGTAGTACGCCGCCACCACCGGCCCCGGTATCGCGACGACCAGCGTTACGAACTTGGGCAGGAACGCGAGCACGACGAAGACCGCGCCGACGCAGATCCCGATCCGGCGCGCGGCGACCCCGGTCAGTTCGGCGACCGCAATGCTCATGCCGTAGGTCGTGTTCGGGACGGTGCCGGCCAGGCCGGAAAGGAGATTGCCCACGCCGTCGGCGCCGATCGCACCCTGAATCGAGCGGAAGTCGATCGCGCGAGGCTTGCGCCACGAGACCCGCTGAATCGCGATGGCGTCTCCGAGGGTGTCCATCGCGCCCACGAGTGTCACCATGATGAACGAGGGCAGAAGGGCCCAGAACTCGGGCCGGAAGGAGAGGTCGACCCCGGGATATGCCAGATCCGGCAGACCGATCCAGGCGGCATCGGCGATGGTGGTCATGTCGTAGATTCCGAAGCCGAGAGCGGCGACGACGCACCCGGCTACGATACCGATCGCCGGCGCCCACAGCCGCATCACACCCGAAAAACGGAGCGGGATTAGGAGGGTGACGAGCAACGTTACGCCTGCTGTGACCGGCCCGGCCAGCGGTGAGGCGTCCGCAGGTACCTCGGCCAGCTTCCGCAGGATGAGCGGTGTGAGCGTAATCGGAATGAGGATCAGCACGGTGCCCGCCACCGTCGGCGTAAACACCTTGCGCAGGAGTGCCATGCGTGCCGCCAGGACAAACTGGATCAGTGCGGCGGCGATGATCAGAGTGGCGAGCATGCCCGGCCCGCCCCGCTCGATGGCGGTCACGCTCACGGCAAGAAACGCGCTCGTGCTTCCCATCACGAGGATGTAGCCGGCGCCGATCCGTCCCAACTTGCGGGCCTGAATCGCCGTGGTGAGGCCGCTGATCACGAGCGCGGCAAACACTGCCCACGACAGGTATTCGTCACTGCCGCCCGCGAGGGTGATCATGATCATCGGAGTCAGCACGATGCTCGCGATGCAGAGAAGGGCGTACTGAACGCCGAGCCCGATGGTGATGGGCAGCGGGGGCCGTTCGTCAGGCTCGTAACGGACGTCCTGGCGGGCGTGGGCGGAGCTTGAACTGCTCATCCGTGACCCGGGTGATCGGAGGTCGCCGCAGGAAGCCTCCACCTGGGCTGTGCCTGAAGTCTGTCCACAGCCTCTCGCAGCACTTCAAACGCCAGGTCGATCGTGTCGAGGTGGGTGCGGAACGCGAGAGCCGCCATCCGCAGCATGAACGTGCCGCCGACCGTGGTTGAGGACATGAAGACCCGGCCATCGCGGTGAGTTTCCTCCACGAGGGCCTGGTTGAACGCGTTCGCGCTGCCCGACTCCGGGATCCACCGGAACGTCACCACCGTGAGGTCGAGATTCGGCCCCACCTCGAACCCGAGTGATTTGACCTCGTGTTGGAAGTACTTCGCCAGTTCGAGCTTTTCGCGCAGGCACGCCCGGAACGGCTCCTCGCCGTGCAGCAGCAGCGGCAGCCACACGCGGAGCGCCCGGAAGTGCTTGGTCAGCTCCGGGGACACGGCAGCCGGCGAGCGGCCTCCCCCCTCCGACTCGACCGTGTCCTGCAGGTAGCTGGCGTAGTAGGCGTGCGCGTCTTGCAGCGCGTCGCGGTTCCGGACCAGGACCGCACCCGTGCCGTAGGGCAGGAACATCCCCTTGTGGGGGTCGAGGACCACCGAATCCGAGCGTTCCATTCCCGCAAGGGCGGGCCGGAACTCCGGGAGCAGCGCGAAGAAGCCGCCGTACGCTGCGTCGACGTGGAACCACAGGTCCTCCCGCTGCGCGATATCGGCGATCCTGTCCAGCGGATCGATCGCGCCGGTGTCGGCAGTGCCCGCCGACCCGAGGACGAGCCAGGGCCGGAGACCGCGGGCCCGGTCCTCCGCAACGAGTTCGGAGAGCGAGTCGGTACATAGGCGGAAGCCGTCGTCCACCGCGACATCGCGCTTTACCGTCTCACCCATTCCGGCCACGCGGATCGCCTTGTGCACGCACTGGTGGATGTGCGGTGTGGCGTAAACCACGGCACGTTCGAAGTCGCGGGCCCGCAGCCCCGCCGCCTCGCGGGCCGCGACGATTGCGGTAAGGCTCGCGATGGACCCTCCCGAGGCAAGGTTCCCGTCCGCGTTCTCGGGGTATCCGACGAGCTTGGCCATCCACTCGAGGACCAGATCCTCCATCTCGACGGATCCCGGGCCCACGAAGCGGACGCCGGCATACTCGTTCGTTACCGCCGCAAGGTAGTCGGCGAGCGACGAGGCGTAGATCCCGCCGCCGGGGATGTAGCCCAGGTGCCCCTGATGGGAAGGCAGGAGTCCGGGCCGCACGACGGACCGGTCGATTCGGTCGATGAGCTGCTCGATGGCGTGGGATTCGCGTCCCAGGGCCAGCGTCCGGAGCTTCGAGACGGCCGACTTGTCGTGGTTGTAGGCGGGGACTTCCGGCAGGGCATTCAGGAGTTGCTGGGCGTACCCGTGGGCCGCACGCATGAGCTGGTCGCGCCCGGCCGAATCGGGATCCAGCGACCGCGCCGCCTCCTCCAGTTCGAGAATCCGCCGGCGCCGCGGCCCGGAAGGTGAGTTCGCGAGGGCTGTTGGCGGTGCTGTTTGGGCAACGCGCGGTGTTGACGGTGCTGGACGGGTCACTGCGGGATCACCACGGATCGTCCGGGAGCACGACTCGCGGCCCCTCGCCCCGTGTCTCCATGGCGTTCATGTGCAACAAGTACTTCCCCACGCCAGCCGCGCCCTGCATGTGCCCGGTCTGCGCGACGAGCAGTTCGGGCTGCACACGGTGCTCGGCCTGCGTCCACTTGCGGCCAACTCCGGCGGGTGTGTCGACGGTCGACGCGCGCCGGACGAGGTCGGTGTTCAGCCGGTCGACGAAGGCCTTGTACTCGGCGTTGCCGGTATTGCGATGCAGGGTCAGGAAGTGTTCCGCTGCCCCCGCAGTGCCGCAGCACTGGCTGATGTTCTCCCAGAATCCGGGAGTGCGCCGTTCCGGGATGCCCGTGGCCATGACGCCGCGTGCGCCGCGGGCGACCCAGTCGTGCCATTCGGGGTCGCCGGTGATCTCGCCGAGCTGGTGGAAGAGGCGGTTGGTGCCGACCGGGCCGTGGCACCACGAGAGGTAGTAGAGGTCTTCGCCGCCGGGGCGGGAGTGGAAGATGCGGTAGTCGGGGGCGGGGAAACCGGGCGGGTCCGCGTCGCCGTCGCCCGGTGTGGCCTGCGAGGTGAGGTAATGGCCGCCGGCCGACGCGGCCTCCAGGAAGTCGCGCTCTCCGGTGGCGCGGTGCAGGGTGGCCAGGAAGTATGCGATGCCGGCGGTGCCGTGTGAGAAGTTGGGCATCTCGCGGGCGTAGCCGGGCCACATGTCCCAGCGCAGGCCGGTGTCTGTCTCGATGGCGCGATCGAGGAGCCTCCTTCCTGCTCCCTCCGCAGCCTCCACCGCGTTGTCGTAGCGGAGCGCGCGACCGAGTTGGAGGAGTGCGAGACCGGTGCCGGCCGTGCCGCTGATGATGTCGTTGGATTCGATGGCGTCGCTGCCGGAGCCGCGTGGCCAGACGACACCCGCGCCCACGCGACGGGCTCTGTCGATCAACCGGGAAGTGGCGCCCGCGGCGGTGATGCGGTCGGACTCCCGGCCGGTTGCGCGCGCCGTCTCGGCAAGGACGAAAGCGATGCCCGCGAGTCCCGTGTAGAGGCCGGCGTCCTGAACGTCGTCGAGTCTGGCGGCCAGATGCGCCGCGCCCCGCACCGCCGCGTCCAGGTGAAGCTCATCGCCGGTCGCGTGGTGGAGTTCCAGCGCGAACTGGATGACGCCGGGCGAGTGTGTATACAGTGTGTAACCGACTGATTCCGGATCTGTCGGGTCGGCGGGCCAGGTTGCGCCGTCGGGGGTGTCGATGCGGGCGGCGTCGACCCACCGCCAGGCCTCCAGCGCGAGTTGCAGCCAGGGGCGCTCGGCTGCGGCATTCTGCCCGGACGCGCGGAGCAGGCCCGGCGACAGGGCAGTGGCTGCCGCGGCTCCAGCGGCCGCGGAGATGAAGGTGCGTCGGGACAGTCCCCTCACACACAGTTCGCACATGTGGGTTGCCTCCTGGGATACCGCGCTCAGTTCCCGGTTGTGTTCGCCACGCCGGGCAACTCGCCCGGCTCGTCGTCCCACCACCACATCGGCGCGATCTCGCGGTCGCCCGGATAAACCTCGACGAGCGTGTCGGCGTCGTACAGGCGTCCGTTCATCATCACCATGTGAATGCGGTTCGTGTTGCGGAGGTCGTCCAGCGGGTTCGCGTCAAGGATAACCAGATCGGCCAGCTTTCCGGTCTCGATCGTGCCCAGATCCTCGTCCAGCCCGATCGCTTCGGCGCCCATGATCGTCGCCATGCGGAGCGCGTCGAGTTCGCCGATGCCGCCGGCCGCCATCGCCCACAGCTCCCAGTGGAACCCGAGTCCCTGCAACTGGCCGTGGCTGCCCACCCCGGCGCGGCCGCCTGCCTCGACCAGATCCTTGACGAAGAGGGCGTGGTCGGCGAAGACGTGCTCGTCGTCGCGGAACCACTGGCCGCGGCGCCGCGTTGCGCCATCGACCACCGAGTGGGGGACGAACCGGCGAAGCTTGGCGTCGTCGTGCGGGTTCTCGCGGCTGTAGAAGTAGTTCTCCGCCCAAGGCCCGCCATACGACACGAGCAGGGTCGGCGAATAGGCTCGTTCCTGCGCCTTGAAGAGCTGGACGTAGTCGTCGTACACGGGGTAGATGGGGATCGAGTGCTCCAGCCCGGGGTAGCCGTCGATCGTCTCGTTGAGGTTCTGGCGGAGGTTGAGCGACCCCTCGGTGGTGGGCATGAGGCCCAGTTCGCGCGCCGCCATGATGATCCACTGGCGCGACTGGCGGTTCCCCGCGACGTACATCTTGATCGTCTTGGTGTCGAAGTAGCTCGCGTACTTGGACAGGATGTCCCTCGCCTTCTCCTCGGAATCGATCATGTGCTGCCAGAAGACGCCGGGGCCGGTGGAATACACGCGGGGGCCCACGAGGTCGCCGGTGCGGACGAGGTCGGCGTAGCTGAGGACATCGGTGGTGCCGGTCTGGGGGTCGCGCGTGGTGGTGACGCCATAGGCGAGGTTGGCGAGATAGGGCCAGACGTCGGAGCGGTGCAGGTTGCGCGCCGGCCTCATGTGGGCGTGGGTGTCGACGAAGCCGGGCACGACGGTCTTGCCCGCGAGGTCGATCACCCGGACGTCGGCGGGCGCGTCCAGGGAGCCGGACGGTCCTGCCGCCACGATGCGATTGTTGCGCACGAGGATGTCGCCCCGCTCGATCACGCCCGCGCCGGCGACGGTCACGACGCGTGCGCCGGTCAGCAGCGCGGTGCCGCTGGGGATATCCCGTGCCGCTTCGATCTCGATCCAGACCTCGGCGGCTTGGTAGCCGGGTTCGTCCTCGTCGTTCTGACCCTCCTCCTCCTCGGCTCCCTCTGTGGCCTCCTCCTCCTCGCGCGCGGCCTCCTCGAAGGCCTCCGCCGCATCCAGGTCGTACGTGAAGAAGGCGCGGCCAAGCGACCAGTGCACCGCCCGGCCACTTGCAGCCCAGGCCGGGAACTCGCCCCCCATGTCCGTGAGGCGGCGGGCCGGAACGGCGACGTTTTCCGGGTTGCCGACGTTGATCAGCGGGGCCTCGCCGCCCACCAGCGGGACGGTCGTGGTGTAGATCTGACCCTCGATGAGCGCCATGACCTGGTCGCCGCGCGGTGCGATGCGCAGCACGGCCGGCGTGAGCGCGTTCTGCGAACCTGGCGGTGTGGGACCGCGCACGCGCACATGCCCACGCTCGTCGGTCCCGTCCCAGCGAATGGAGACCAGGATATCCGGACCGCGCTGCAGGTAGATGCGGTCGGCCGAGGGGCCGTCCATGCCACCGGTGCTGCCGCTGCCGCCCACCCCCTCGGCGAAGTGCGGCCCGCGGCGGCCGTCTAACGGGGCGATCACGGTGGCGGTACCCGGCCCGTCGCCGTCCGCAACCCACACGATCTCGGCCGGGGCCGGTCCGCCCGACCCGAAGCCGCCGGCCGATTCCTGGAAGTCGCGCGCGTAGCCTCTCAGCGCCACGATCCGGTCGCCAGCCGGGGACCATGCGGGCGTCACGTACACGGCGGCCATCGTGGTCAGCTGGACCGGTGTCCCGCGCCCGTCCGCGCGCGCCTTGAACAGGTGGCCGCCTTCGCCGTCCCACGTGGCGTAGACGACCTCGCCGCCGTCGGGGGACCACGCCGGGTAGTGCTCCGACATGTCCGAATCGGTCAGTCGGCGTGGGTCGGAGCCGTCCGCGCCCGCCACCCAGAGGCGGTCCAGCGCGGTGAACGCGATGCGGGAGCCGTCGGGCGAGGGGACCGCGTCGCGGATCTGCCGGACCGTGAAGGTGGGGGTGTCCTCGATCGGGTAGTCGAAGTCGACGACAGGGCCGAGCGCGAGGTCGTACTGAACGCGGAACGGGATCTCCTCCGCGCCGCCCTGCTCGATGTCCAGCTTCCAGATCCTGCCGCCGTAACTGACCACGAGATGGCGCGAGTCGGGGGTGAAGGACATCCCGGGAAGCACATCGAGGGTGGCGCGCGACTCCTGGTCGTCGTGCTGAACGGGATGGGCGAGCCAGCGTTCGTCGCCCGACGCAAGGTCGCGGATCCGCAGCCCCGTGCGGGCATCGTGGCGCGTGCCGTAGACGAGCCAGCGCCCGTCGGGGGACAGGGTGGGACGAACCCCCGAGCCGAAGCGCGAGGTGCGGGTGTAGCTCTCGCCGGTTTCCCGGTCGTAGACGGCGAGCTGATACTGCGGCAGTTGCGCGTTGTACGTCCAGTCGCCGGTGCGCCGCGCGTGCCAGATATAGCGGCCGGTGGGATCGAAGGCGGCCCCGAGCGTCTTCAGGTTTTCGGGCTCGTCGATCAGCTGCACGCCGGAACCCCCGTCCACGTGGTACAGCCAGAGCTTCGGCAGGCCGCCGCCGCGGAAGCCTCCCTTCGACGCCACGATGTAGTCGCCGTCGGGGGACCAGTCGGGCGACTCGGTCCGGTTGGACGCGCCCGTGGTGACCTGGACGGTGTCCGATCCGTCCATTGACATGACCCAGACGTTCTGGCCGCCGCTGCGGTCCGACGTGAACACGATGCGCGAGCCGTCGGGCGAGAACCGTGGCTGCGCGTCGAACGCCATGCCGGAGGTGAGCTGAGTGGCGTCGCCGCCGGTGATCGGCACCGTGAAGAGGTTGCCGAGGTGGTCGAAGACGATGGTCGTGCCGTCCGGGCTCACGTCCAGCGAGATCCACGAGCCGACGGTCATGTCGATCGCAAGCGTACGGTCGATGGGGAGGGGGAGGGCGGTGTCCCCGTCGCCGTCGGATTCCTGGGCGAGGATGCCGGCGGGAATGAGGAGCGCGGCGGCGAAGGGGAGGGTCCGCATCATGGCACAGCTCCCTTGATGGCACGTGGGTGCGGTGGACTCGCGAGCTTGGTGGTTCTCGGCGTAATATGGGGCTTGAAGTCGCTGCGAGGCCATGATGTTGCTGGGCGTGCATCGGCCGTGCAAGCCCGCAGTGCTACCCTACGTCACTGCATTCGGTGCTTGTTGTGATCACACCGGCTGCGGGACCATCAATCCTGATCCTCGCCGTCGTTTCCCAGACGAGTTCGCTGCAGGATGGCTCGGTCGATAAGCCCCTCGACTGTCGGGTTTACATGCCGTATACGAATGCGTGTCATGAACGCCCGGGGTCCCATGGAGACGAACAAACGGCCAAAGACCTCGTCGGCAAAGCTGCTCGTGAATACGCCCACGCCCTCGAAGTCGAGGACCACGGTGGGCCGTCCGCCGAGCAGATTCTCGATCAATCGCCGAATGCGCCTGCCTCCCTTGCGGGAGCCGAAGTGGCGAGACGCCTTTTCCGCCATCTTGATCACCAAGATACCCGAGGCACTCTCGAATTCCCGCTCCACGAAATCGTGCGGAGGATCCCAAGCTCTCCCCTTGAATCGCAAAGCCCGCTCAAGCAGCCCTGCATCGTCGAGTCCGACTCTGCATCGAACGGTTGTTCCCATGTAGGGCGCCATCGCCTTCGAGACCTCCAGCTTGCTGGTGTCCGCGCGCCGAAGAATGCCCCGGTTCGACCTGATCTCGAATTCCCCTCCAGACAAAACCGCCACCTGGTAGCTTCCAAAGAGGCCGTTGCCGGCATTGCGTTGCACGTCTCGCGTAACCCCTTCGGTGATGGCGTCTCGCAGAGCGGCCAGATCGTCTTCCCTCCCCATGCTCGCCGGAATGCCGATCCCGGCGTCGGCGACGACAAACTCGACCGCATTGCTGGAGCTATAGGCGGTTGCCTGCACAAATCCACCTACCGGCGACCCGGCGTGAAGGGGAACGTTGTCCATGATCTCTCCAAGCGACCATTCGACAGCCTTCAGGGTGTCCCGGGTCGTATCCAACGTCCCCAGAATGAGTTCCAGGACTCTTTCCAGGATTGCTTCCTGGCCGTTAGTACCATCTCCGTGGAACCGGAGGGCAGGGACATGCCCGTGGGGATAGGTGTTCGGCGCGTGTTTTTCGGGATCGATGTGGTGCGCCCAATTTGCGTTCAGGAAGAGCCTTCTCAATACCTCATCTTGAGGCTCGATGAGATCAAAGCCGATCCGCTGCGATTCCCGATATCGCACCACCATCGGGATCAAGGGAAGCATTACGGATTGGAAGATGGCCGGACACCCCGAGAAATCCAACGCTATTCGCAAGCCAGTTTCCTGCCCGATCGCACGGTCCAGCGCGGCACACAGCTTGGGCAGATCGTCGGAATAGACTCCTTCCTTGACGACAATGCGGTCGTTCTCCTGCAGAATTGTTCCCATGTGGCCCGTGTTCGATGGTGACTTGTCTCCTACTAGCATAACTTGATTCGATCCGGTGACGGAGACGGATCCTGCCGGCCGATTCTTCAAGCCATACATTGCAGCGACCATGACCGATCTGGCGCTTTACAGGTTGTTCGACCTCCTGTTCATCGCGTTCCACACCGCGCTCATCGTCTTCAACGTGCTCGGCTGGGCCTGGCGCAGGACCCGGCGGTTCCACCTGCTCACCATCTCGGCCACCCTGCTCTCGTGGTTCGGGCTCGGGATCGTGTACGGGTGGGGATACTGTCCGCTGACCGACTGGCACTGGCAGGTCAAGCGCGCATTGGGGGAAACCGGTCTGCCGGCGTCATGGGTGAAGTATTACCTGGACGAGCTCACGGGCGTCGCCTGGCACGCGGGGCTTGTCGACGGCCTGGTCATCGGTACGGCGCTGGCGGCGCTTGTGCTGTCGGTCGGGCTGAATCTTCGGGATCGGCACCGACTTGCGCGCGGGTCCGCATAGGGCAGATTAGCCGTCGTCCCCTTGAGAGAAGAGTATCCAGACCCTATTCGGAGAGGATTCGATCTTGAACGCAATCAGACATGCGCCGGTCCGCGCGGGCCTGCCTTGCGCCGCCGCCATGTGCGCCGTGGCATTGTTGGCCGCCCCGCCCGTTCTTGCCCAGGAATCCGATTCCGCCCCCACGCGCTGGCAGACCAGCCACTCGATTGTGGTCGGCGGCGAGACGATCGAGTACGATGCGGTCGTGGCCTCCACCACCCTGACCAACGCCGACGGCGAACCGGCGGCCGAGCTCTTCTACACCGCCTACTTCCGCACCAACGGGGCGCCTTCGCGGGAGCGGCCGCTCGTCTTCTCGTACAACGGCGGTCCCGGCTCGGCATCCTTCTGGCTCCACATGGGGATCATGGGCCCGCGCCGGGTGGTCACGCCCGACGTGGGTCCGCAGGGCGCGCCACCCTATCCGCTCGAGGACAACCAGTACACGATTCTGGACGTCGCGGACATCGTCATGGTCGACCCCATCGGGACCGGTTTCAGTCATTTGCTCGGCGACACACCCGGGTCCGACTACTGGGGCATCGACGAGGACGCGCGCTCACTGACGCAGTTCATCAGGCGCTTCCTGAGCGAGCACGAGCGGTGGAACTCGCCGCGCTACCTCCTCGGCGAGAGCTACGGCACGACGCGGTCGGCTGTCCTGGCCCGCCACCTGCAGGGCGCGAACATCGACCTGAACGGGATCGTGCTGGTATCGGCCGTTCTCCAGTTCAACACGATCCAGTTCGCGCCCGGGGACGACCTCCCGTACATCGTGAATCTGCCCTCCTACGCGATCACCGCGCGCTACCTCGATGCGCTGCCAGGCCCCAACCCGCCCGACCTGGAGGCTTTCATGGCCGAGGTGGAGGCGTGGTCCCTGACCGAGTACGCCACCGCGCTGCTGGCCGGCGGCACCCTCGACGCCGACACCCGCGTCCGCGTAATCGACCAGATGCATCGCTACACGGGACTGAGCCACGACTTCATCGACAAGTCGGATCTGCGCGTGACCGCGCCCGCCTTCGAGGCCGAACTGCTGCGCGACGAGGGGCGGATCGTCGGACGCCTGGACGCGCGCTTCACGGGTCCCGCCGGAGACGTGCTCGGCGGACGGCCATCGCACGATCCGCAGTCGACCGCGATCAGCTCGGCGTACACCTCCGCCTTCAACAGCTACGTGCGCGACGAGCTGGGCTACGACGGCAAACGGGAATACGTGCCCAGCGGCGGCACCCGCAACTGGAACTGGGGACGGCTTGGCGGCGGCGGGGCCTTTGTGCGCGGCGGGGGCACGCCCAATGTCTCACCGGACCTCGCTACCGCCATGAAGCGCAATCCCAGCCTGGAAGTCCTGCTGATCAACGGCATCTACGACCTCGCGACGCCTTATTTCGCGGCGGTCTGGGCCATGGATCACATGGGTCTGCCGCCGGATCTCCGTGACAACATCGAGCGCGCCGATTTCGCCGCCGGCCACATGATGTACGTCGAGCAATCGCTGCTGCCGCAGTGGAAGGAGACGCTGGACGCGTTCATCCTCCGGACCTCCGGGCGGTCGGCGCCCGTGTCGCAGTAGGCTGGCGGGACCGGCGCGAATCACGGCACTCGAACCGCGGCCGCCCGCTCCCTCATGTCCCTGACCGCGCTCGGCCTGGTGCTGGGGGCCGGATTCCTGCACGCGTCGTGGAACCTCATTCTCAAGCGCACAAGCGAACGCCTGCTTGTCACGTCCTGGGGTCTGCTGCTCGGTGCGATTATCTTCCTGCCTGCGCTCATTCAGGCCGGACCGCCTCCCGCACGGGTATGGCCCTATGCCGGCGCGAGTGCCGCGGTCTTGCTGGGGTACTACACCTGCCTCGCGCGGGCCTACGATCGCGGCGCCTTCTCGCTGGTGTACCCGGTCGCGCGGGGCACTGCTCCAGCCATGTTGACGATCTGGGCGATCGTGTTTCTGGACGAACGCCCCAGCGCGGTCGGCATCGCGGGGATCGCGTTGATCCTCGGCGGGCTCGTGGTGCTAGGCGGCGCGCCAATGCTGGTCGGGCGGGGCGGAGAGCGCGGTTGGGAGGCGGTTCGCACGCACGCACGCGGCACCGGCACCGCCTTCCTTGTGGCGCTGCTCGTGTCGGTCTACACCGCAATCGATGGCGCCGCGGTGCGGCACTGGACGCCGATTCCCTACCTTGTCGTCGTGTTCGCGCTGGCAGGGGCCGTCCTGATCCCCTTGCTCGCGCTGCGCTATGGTAGACATGTGTTTACCGTGCTGCGCACGCACTGGATCCCGACTGTCGTCATTGCGATAATGACCCTGGCCGCGTACTCCCTGGTGCTGAGCGCCTTCCGGATCGCCCCGGTCAGCTATGCCGGTGCCGCGCGGGAGATCGGCATCGTGTGCGCCGCCCTGGCGGGGTGGCTTTTCCTGGGCGAGCGCTTCGGCGGCGTGCGTACCATCGGCGCGGTCACGGTGTTCCTTGGGATCGGGCTGCTGGCGGCGGCATGATCTTCCGCGCGGTGACCCCGAAGCGCTGGACCGACTTCGAGCGCCTGTTCGAGGCTCGCGGGGGACCGAAGTACTGCTGGTGCATGGCGTTCCGCCGGGACGACTCGGGCCGGATTCCGCGCACCAACGCCGAGCGCAAGCAGGCCATGGCCTCGAAGATCCGGTGCGGGACGCCGGTGGGGATTCTGGCGTACGACGACGGAGAGCCGGTCGCGTGGTGCTCGGTGGCGCCCCGGAAGACGCTTGCCGTGTACAGGGGACTCGAATGGCCGGAGGGCGACCCGTCCACCGTGTGGTCGATCACCTGCTTCTACGTGAAGCGCGGGATCCGGCGGGGTGGCGTCATGTCCCGCCTGATCGACGAGGCGGTGGCCCACGCCGGCCGCAACGGGGCCACGGTCGTCGAAGCCTACCCGGTAGCGCCGGATTCGCCCAGCTACCGCTTCTGCGGCTTCGTCCCCGTGTTCGCCGAGCGCGGATTCGTCGAGGTGGGCCGGGCCGGGGTGCGGCGTCATGTGATGAGGCGGGAACTGGGCCGGCAGCCCGTGGAATAGAACGCGGCCGCGATCGGGCGGGCGTGAGGCCGAGGTCGATGATCCACTCCGCTTGCGCCGGAGTCGCATCGGTTGAGATTGTGGGACTTGTCCATTGTCACGACGGGGAGGGGGAAGGGGAGGTGTGTGGTGTCACGGCAACGCGTGAAGTCGTTCGACGAATTGCAACAGCGGCGGGCAGGGAGGCAGTGGGATGGCGGAGGTCACGAACTGAGCGTCGGCGCCTCGGTCGCCTCGCACGCCGGCCGCGCGCCCTCGCGGCTTTGCCGTGACATCGTGCTCGAGTGGCTGCGGAACAGCCTCCAGGGGGACCTTCCGCGCAAGGCCTTGCGGTACCGGGGCTTTTCGCACCGCACCGGGACGACGGCGTGCAAGGGCGTCAGGGTCCGCGACGGCGACAATGACCAATGGGCGGTGATGATCGAGCGAAATCCCGCCCCGGAACGCGAGATCGCGTCCGAAATCGTCGTATCGGGCGGGCCGGAGGGGCCAGTCATGATCGGCATCCGGGTCGTGGACCGGTCGATCGCTCCCGGTGACGTGGAGAGGGAATACCCCGCTGATCTGCTCGCGGCGCTGGCGGCCCGGATCCCCCTGCGGCAGGGCGGGCGCAGGCTCGCCCATGAGCCCGTGACGGTGGAGTCGGAGCGCACGATGAGGGGCTTTCTGGCGCTGCTGCTGGATCCGGCTCGCAAGACACCCTTCGCCGTCCTGACGCTGCCTTCCGATGCGAACGATCGTTCCGCCGTCGAGACGCATGCGCATTCCCTGGCCCGAGCGGTCACCGGACTCGCCGTAGTGTGGGTGCTGCCGCCCGCGATGACCTTTCGCCTGACCGAGCGCGTCACCAGGCACCTGTCGGTGTTCAACGGCGCGTGGCGGCTCTACATGCCGGGGTTCGGTCCGGGTTCGTCGAAGACCGACCATCCCCTGATCCTGTGGGATCGGTTGAACGAGGAAGGCGGTATCTCACGTGCGACCGAGCGCTTCCTGCGCGCATCGGCCGAGGCGGTCCGAAAAGCTGGAGGCGGCGATCACGCCCCCACCTACGCGGATCTGGAGCGCGAGGCCGCCCGCATTGCGGCGCGACGGGGAGGTCTGGTGTCGTTCCTGCGCAGATCGATTTGGGGCGGGGCGGAT
Source organism: Gemmatimonadota bacterium (assembly GCA_028874905.1). Classification (GTDB taxonomy): domain Bacteria; phylum Gemmatimonadota; class Gemmatimonadetes; order Longimicrobiales; family Gaopeijiaceae; genus Bin94. The sequence continues at coordinate 64,203 of JAPPGZ010000003.1, read as the reverse complement.
CGGGTCGCGGTCGTTAGCGAGCCGCCACCCGTGCCCGCGCCCGCTTTCGCTCCCGAGTCACCGGGGCCGTCGCGCCGTCTCAGGGCGGCGAGGGAGACGGCGATCGCCCGCGCAAAGCGGTATGAGCGGGTGAAGAAGCGGGTCGTCGCGGTCGAACAGGAGCGGGACGAGGCTCTGAAGCGGGCCGAACAACTCGCCGGCCTGGTCAGGGTCCTGGGGGGAGACCCGGACACCAGGATTCCCTTCCCGACAACCTGGACGGAATTCGCCGCCTGGTGCGATGAGAGCCTCCGCGGCCGCCTCATTCTGACGGGTGCGGCGCGGCGCGAGCTCGATGGCGCCCGCTTCGCGGATGTGGCCCTGGCGGCCCGCTGCCTCAACTGGCTCGCGAAAGAGTACCGGAACGGCCGGCTCGACGGTGGCAACTCCAGCCTGCGCGGACGGATCGCCGGCATCGACGGCGCCTTCAACGTGCCGTGTGGAAGCGACAGCTTCGAGCACTTCCGGGACGGTCGACGCCACACCGTGAACTGGCATATCAAGCGGGGCGCCAACACGCGTGACCCGCGTCGGTGTCTCCGCATCTACTACTTCTGGGACGAGCAAGCAGGTCAGGTGGTCGTTGCCTCGATGCCCGGGCACAGGAGGAACGCTGTGTCCTAGGACAGCGGGCCCCGGCTACCGCTTCCCGGCGGCCACCCGCTTCTTCTCCTCCTCCAGCGCCGCCAGCGCGACCCCGTCCGTGATCCAGGCCGGAGCCGGCTCGCCCTTCAGGTAGTGCCCGAACCACTCCAGGATGCGGCGATGGTAGTCCTTCTGGTTGGCCTCCTGCCGGAATCCGTGATCTTCACCCTCGTACACCAGCAGCACCATCTGCCTCTCGGCCCGGCGGGCGAAGTTGAAGAACTCGGTCCCCTGATCCCAGTCCACGACTCCGTCGTCGTCGCCGAAGGCCATCAGCAGCGGCGTCTCCATGTTGTGCACCTCGTGGATCGGCGAATTGCGCCGGTGCGCCTCCGGATCCTCCCAGAACGGCACTTCCATCCGCGCCTGGCCGGTCTCCCAGTGGCTGACCTCCGCGATCCCCGGGTTCCAGTGCAGCTGGCCCATGAAGCTGACGAAATCCGTGAGCGGCGCCCCCGCCACCGACGCCGCGAAGATGTCCGTCCGCGTGGGCAGGAAGGTCGCCTGGTAGCCGCCCCACGAGTGCCCGATCAGCCCGACCGCATCCGGGTCCGTCACGCCCATCTCGACGGCCTTCGCCACGGCCGCGCGCACCGATTCCAGCGCGCTCACTCCCGGGTCCCGTGCGCGGTACACGATGTCGGGCAGCAACACCGCGTACCCGTGCTGCGTCCAGGCCGTGTAGTTGTAGTAGTCGCGCTCGCTGGGGACGCGAAAGAAGTGCATTTGGGGGGAGAGCATCTCGTAGGTGTACACGATCGTGGGGACCGCGCGTCCCTCCTCGTGGTTCGCGGGACGAAGGAGTACGAACTGGAGGTCGCGGCCCGATTCGCTTACGAAGTCGACCAGTTCCGCCCGGCCCCACGCCACCTCGTCGATGAACGGGTTGATGGCCGTCGTCCGGGTGGGATCCGCGAGGTCGGGGCCTGCCACGAAGAGGTCGGGCGGGTCGCCGAAGGACTGGGATGTGTACATCATCGCGGCGGTGCTGTCCGCTCGGACGAGGCCCGACAGGAACGCGTCGTCCAGGATCAGGGTCTCGGCGGCACCCGAGTCGGAAGTGCCCGCTCCGCCGCGCGCGGTCGCGCGGCCGCTTGCGTCCGCCCAGCCGTCCGCGAGGCGCGCATAGCCGCGCTGTTCGGTCTTCTCGTTGTACAAGGACAGGTACGGGCGAGAATCGGGATCGAGGCCGGGCTCGTCGTCATCGTCGGCGACTCGTGCCACGCGGTGCGCGATCCCGGTCTCGGCACCCCGGGTCAGCCGCTCGCCGCCCGAGCCGTCGGGCGCAACCCGCCAGATGTCGTGCTTGCCGTAGAGCAGGACCGCGTCGTCGTCTTCCAGCCAAGGGCCCGGACCGAACCCGTGCGGCGGTATCACGTCGGTGGGCGTGTCGTAGTCGGTGTTGGAAAAGTTTTCCGCTAACCCTGACGTTACGTCATGCCTGGCGCCTGTCCGGATGTTGAGCGTGTGATAGGCTGAACCGTCCCACGAGAGCAGCCACTCGCCCCCCGCGCTGGGCCACTCGTAGCGGACCCGGTTGAGCAGCTGCCGCCGCTCGCCGGTGGCCACATCGATCGCCCAGACGTCGTGGTAGGGGCGGCCGAACATCGCGCCCCACGGGTACGGTTCGTCGATGTCCTCGAGCGCGGTCTCCCAGCCGTGCAGCAACTGCGCGCTGCCCATGAGGCCCGAGCCGAGCACCACCACCCGGTCGTCCTCGATGTGCCACGCGGCCAGCAGCGTGCGGTTGCCGTCGCGGCCCTCGTTGACCTTCTGTTCCGGGAATAGCCGAACGTCCTTCGTGTGCCAGATCTGCAGGTCGGGAAGGTCGGGCTCCTCTTCGGCGGAGCCCTCTTCCTCCTCCGCCGGGTCCTGTGGCGGGGCCTCTTCGGGCCGGCCCACCTCGCCATCGCCGGAGTCGCCGCCCTCTTCTTCCTTCTCTTCCTCCATGGGCCTCAGCCCCACCGATATCATGCGGCCGTCGCGTGACCAGGATGGCGCGCGGTGGCGCACGACCTCGAGCGTGTCCGGAACGCCCGCGGTGTTCGCGCCGAGGACCGTCATCTGGATGCCGCGGTCCAGGTCACGCCAGGCGAGCACGTCCCAGGCGGTCCCGTCGGCCGAAGCGGCGTCACGGGAGCGGAGCGCGGCGAGATCGTGGGAATCATCGCGCCAGCGGAGGCTGCGGTAGGCCGACCCGGAAGCGTCGGTAGAGCGCAGGGTGCCGGTCCCGGGATCGTAGACCTGGACGCCGTTGCCCACGTCGGTGCCGGTGGCGATCGCGAGCGCCAGCAGGGATTCGGCGGGGCTCCAGGCCATCTCGCCCACGTTCCCGAAGGTGGTTTCGGCACCGGTCGCCAGCGTGACGATTCGCACGTCCGCGCCCTTGCCGGCCGGCTCTTCGGGCGCGTAGCCGCGGAGCGCGATGAGCTGGCCCGACGCGTCGAATCGCCGTTCCGAGACGGCCTCGAATTCCTGGATCTCGCCGGTTTGCAGGTCCATCAACGACGCCTTGTCGCGCACGGGTTCGTCCTGTTCCTGGAGCTCTTCCCGTTCCTCCGGCGGCAGGCCGACCGTCCAGGCCAACCAGTGGCCGTCGGCCGAAAAGGTGGGGGCGCTGCCCCACGGGAAGACGCGGGTGGAGTCGTCGGCCAGTTTGCGGACGCGAAGTTCCGAGGTCTCGTCCACGCGCGTGACCACGTACGCGATCCAGTCGCCGTAGGGGGAGAGGGCGTTTGCGCCGAGGCGCTCCCAGCGCCCGTAGTCGTCGGGTGTGACCGTGGGGAGGTCCTGAGGGAAGGCGGGGGCGGGAATCGAGAGCAGGATGGCGGCTGCGAGCAGGGCCGCAGCGTGGAGGCGAGCGTGCATGGGAACTCCCGGGAAGTGCGTCGTGATGCATCGTGTGCGTGCGTCCAAGCATCACTGCGGGGGCGCCAGGGCGCAAACCCGCACCGCGGGGCGGCGAGGCGGCTAACTTTCGGGCATGTACGAACGCATCGTCTGCCTGACCGAGGAACCCACCGAGATCCTCTACCGGCTGGGAGAGGACCGGCGCATCGTGGGCATCTCCGGGTTCACCGTGCGACCGGCCCGCGCGCGCAAGGAGAAGCCGAAGGTATCGGCGTTCACCTCGGCGAAGATCGACCGGATCCTCGCGCTGAAGCCGGATCTGGTCTTCGGCTTCTCGGACATTCAGGCGGACATCGCGGCCGAACTGATCCGGAGCGGCGTCGAAGTCCACATCTTCAACCACCGGTCCGTAGCGGAGATCCTGCGGACGGTCCGGGCGATCGCGGGACTGGTGGGTTGTCCGGAGAAGGGCGAGCGGCTGGTGGGCGAGCTGCGGGCGGGCCTGGACCGGGTGGCCGAGCGTGCGGCCAGGCGTACCACGGCCGCGCCACGGCGGCCCCGCGTGTACTTCGAGGAGTGGTACGACCCGCTGATTTCGGGGATCCGCTGGGTTTCGGAGCTGATCGAGCTGGCGGGCGGCGAAGACTGCTTTCCAGAGTTCCGCGAGTGCGGTCTGGCGAAGGACCGGATCATCGCGGACCCGGGTGAGGTCGTGCGCCGAAAGCCCGACGTGATCATCGGCTCGTGGTGCGGGCGCAAGTTCCGGCCCGAAAGGGTGGTGGCGCGGGAGGGGTGGGATGCCATTCCGGCCGTGGCGGGCGGGCACATCCATGAGATCAAGTCCGCACTGATCCTGCAGCCGGGCCCGGCCGCGCTCACGGACGGGCTGGAGGCGTTGGCGGATATTATCGAGGGCTGGCGTGGGTAGCGACCCGCCTTGCTGCTGCTCCAACACGCAGCTATTGTTCAAATGACGCATGAGAGACGTTCAAATGAACAATAGCAACGATGTAGCGGGGGATTTCAGTCTGGACAGGCTGGCCGCCCGTATGGTGCGCGAATCCAGTCCGGCCTACGGCGGAGCGCCGGCGGGCCTGGGCCGCGTTCGCAGAGCGGTAGAGAACGGCCTTCCACCGGAAGCGGTGAAGGAACTGCAAGCCGCGTTGAAGCGCTTCGGAGTCAGCCGCCCCTCGGAGTTTGTGAACAGGATTGTTCCCAGGGCCACCCTCCGCCGAAGAGAGCGGCTGACGCCGGAAGAAGGGGAGGTGGTGGTGCGCATCGCCGCTCTGATGGCGCTTGCCGTGGACGTGTGGGGCTGCGAGAGGCGGGCCGCGAGATTCCTCACGACTCCGCACATGTTGCTGGGGCACGAGGTGCCCATCGAGGTCGCACTCTCGGAGGTCGGAGCACGCCAGGTGGAGTACATGATTCACGCGCTGGATCACGGACTTCCGGTGTAGCGGCACGGGTGCCGTCGGTTGGACCTCTATCGGATACACCGCAGCCGCTACCCGGCCCTTGATGGCTGGGGGGCCGCACGCTACGGGGGACGCTGGAACCCTCCGGGCATTCCCCTGGTGTACGCCTCGCTGGCATACGAGGGAGCTCTGCTGGAGCAGCTGGTACGAAGTTCGGGAGGCGGGATTCCGCTCGACCGCATCGCCTCCCGGATCGCGCTGCCCGCGGCGTGCGAGATCCCCGAGCTCAACCGGGCCGACCATCCGGATTGGCGGGACGGCGCGGCCTCCCGCAGAATCGGAAGGGACTGGGTCGCATCGCGTCAATCGGTCGCGTTGAAGGTGCCCTCCTATGTGGCCCAACCCTGGGGCCGCAACGTGATCCTGAATCCGGGCCATCCGGAATTCGGCCGATTGCGCGTGGCCGAGGTCATCGACATTGGCTGGGACTCGCAGCTGTTTTGACGGGGTCGGCCTCCGAGGCGCCGCGAGGCGCTGCGCTGGAGGCGCCGCCCCTGCCTTTTGGTACGGCCTTCGTCCTGCTACTCTCATCGCCGGTTTTGCCGGTGCGCCACCCCTGCCACCCCATCTGGAGCTAACACCTTGCAATACGTCCGTCTCGGCGACAGCGGCCTCGTCGTCTCCCGTATCGCACTCGGCTGCATGAGCTTCGGCAGCCGCGAGTGGCGCCCGTGGATGCTGGAGGAGGACGAGGCCAGACCCTTCTTCCGGCGCGCAGTGGAACTCGGCATCAACTTCTTCGACACGGCGGACGTGTATTCGCTGGGGGTGAGCGAGGAGATCACCGGCAAGTGGGTGCGCGAGTTCGCGGTCCGCGACGAGGCGGTGATCGCCACCAAGGTCAAGATGCGCATGGGGCCGGGGCCGAACCGGGGGGGACTGTCCCGGAAGCACATCGTCCAGTCGTGCGAGGCTTCGCTCAGGCGTCTGGGCGTGGAGCGGATCGACCTCTACCAGATCCACCGCGCCGACCCCGCGACTCCGGTCGAGGAGACGCTGGCCGCGCTGGACCACCTGGTGCACCAGGGCAAGGTTCTCTACCTGGGCGCGTCGTCGATGTACGCGTGGCAGCTCATGAAGATGCTATCGGTCTCGGAGCGCCGCGGCTGGGCGCGCTTCGTGTCCATGCAGAACCATTACAACCTCGTCTACCGGGAAGAGGAGCGCGAGATGATGCCGCTCTGCGTTGAGGAGGGGCTTGGCGTGATCCCCTGGTCGCCGCTGGCCCGCGGACTGCTGACCGGCAAGCGCTTGCGCGGGAGCCATCAAGCCTCCGTGCGCGACGAACACGACGCATCCATGGCGGACGAATTGTACGACCACGAGTCGGACTGGGACGTGGTGGACGCGACTTTGGGCGTCGCGAAGGGGCGCGGCGTCGAGCCCGTGCAGGTCGCGCTCGCGTGGTTGCTGTCGCGGCCGGCGGTGGTGGCTCCGGTCGTGGGGTTCACGCGCGTCGAGCAGATGGACCCGGTGGCGGGTGCCGCGGACGTGGCGCTGTCGGACGAGGAATGCGCCGAGTTGGAGGCCCCGTATCGACCGCACGCCGTGAGGGGATGGCTGGACGGGCCGGTGCGGCTGCCGGGGATCAGCTCGTGAGCGGGGTCCATGCGGGCGGCGGGCCGGCGGCTGCGGCGGACAGGGCCGGAACCGGCACGCGTCCCGGCATCCCGGGCCTCACCCTGACGCGCGCCGACTTCGAGACCGCCTACGAGAACGTCCGGCCGCACGTGTATCGTACGCCGCTGCTGACGAGCCGGTCGCTGAGTGAGGCGTGCGGCCTCGAGGTGCGCCTCAAGGCCGAGCTGTTCCAACGCGGCGGGTCGTACAAGGTACGCGGCCCGCTCAACAAGATCGCCAGGCTGAGCGACGAGGAACGGGCGCGGGGCGTGATCTGCTCCTCGGCGGGCAATCACGCGCAGGGCGTGGCGATCGCGGCGCGGCACTACGGGGTGAAGGCCGTGGTGTGCATGGCCGAGAACGCAACGCCGGCGAAGGTTGCCGCCACCAAGGGCTACGGCGCGCGTGTCGTCCTGCACGGCAACATCTGGGACGAGGCCAACGAGAAGGCGCTCGAACTCGTTGAGACCGAGGGCTACACGTACGTCCACCCGTTCGACGACCCCGACCTGATCGCGGGGCAGGGGACGCTGGGACTCGAGATCATCGACCAGTTCCCCGAGGTTGAGCTGGTCATCGTGCCGATCGGTGGCGGCGGGCTGATTTCCGGGATCTCCATGGCCGTGAAGTCCATCAGCCCGGACGTGCGGATCATCGGCGTCGAATCCTCGGGGGCCCCGGCCATGAAGCGCAGCGTCGAGGCGGGGTCGCGAGTGACGCTCGACCGCGTCGACTGCGTCATCGACGGGCTCGTCGTGAAGCGCGTGGGCGGGAACACCTGTTCCGTCGTGTCCCGCTTCGTGGACGAGATCGTAACCCTTCCCGACGAGCAGATCTTCGACGCCATGCTCTGGCTGATGACGCGCGCCAAGCTGGTGACCGAGGGCGCGGCGGCGTCCCCGGTGGGGGCGCTGCTCCGGGGGCTGGTCGACGCGCCGGCGGGCACGAAGACGGTGTGCGTGCTGAGCGGGGGGAACCTGGACGTGGAGCAGCTGCGCGGTCTGTCCTGGAACTGAGGACATCATGAACCGCTACCTCGTTCGCCTGGCCGCCGAGGTCGCCAGCAAGTCCAACCGCACACGTCGGCGGTTCCAGAAAAAGCTCGCGCGCAACCTCCACGATGCCCTCCGCTCCACAGGCAGCAGCGCCCGAATCACCGACAGATGGAGCCGGCTGTTCGTCACCATTCCCGCCCCAGGCTCCGCGTCTGACGCCGACCAGGACGCGCCCGCCGCCGACCAGGCCATGTCCGCCGCCACCCGCGTCTTCGGCATCAACTCCTTCTCCCGGCTGGACGCGGTGCTCCCGGCCGATCTCGATGCGATCGTGCGGGTGGGGCACGACACCTACCAGGACGCGGTCAGTGGGTGCCGCTACGCGATTGCCGCCCGCCGCACCGGCCGCCACCCCTTCTCGTCACGCGACATCGCGGTCGAGCTCGGAGCCGCGCTCAATCCCTACGGCACCGTGGACCTGACCACGCCTGAAGTCACCGTATCCGTCGAGGTGCGCGACCAGCGCGCCTACCTTTTCAGCGGCCGCACCGAGGGCGCTGGCGGTCTCCCGCTGGGCGTGCAAGGCCGCGCGGTGTGCCTCATCTCCGGGGGTTTCGACTCGGCCGTCGCTGCCTGGCTCCTCCTCAAGCGCGGCGTCACCCTCGACTATGTCTTCTGCAACCTGGCGGGCCCCGCCTTCGAGCGCTCCGTGATCCAGGTCACCCGGGTGCTCGCCGACCGCTGGAGCTACGGCGACCGCCCCCGCATGCACGTCGTCGACTTCGGAGAGGCGGTTAGCCGGCTGCAGTCCGAGGTCACGCCCCGCTACTGGCAGGTCGTGCTCAAGCGGCTCATGTACCGGGCCGCCGAAGCCGTCGCCGCCGACATCGGCGCGGACGCACTGGTCACCGGCGAATCGCTGGGCCAGGTGTCGTCGCAGACGCTCCGCAACCTCCGCTCGATTGAGGCCGCCGCGTCCCTGCCGGTGCTTCGGCCGCTCGTGGGTCTCGACAAGGAGGAGATCATTCGCATCGCGAAGCGGATCGGGACGGCCGCTCTCTCCGCGCGCGTCAAGGAATACTGCGCGATTCTCGAGGGGAAGCCGGTCACGGCTGCGAAGGTTCTGGCGGTGGACCGCGAGGAGGCGCCGCTCGACCCCGGCCTGGTCGACCGCGCAGTGGCCGCGCGCAGGGTGCTGGACGTGCGGAAGCTCGCCGACTCGGACCTGCAGCGTGACTACCTGTGGCTCGATGTCCTCCCGGAGGGAGCCCGCGTGATCGACTGCCGCCCCCCACAGCAGGACGACGGGTGGCGGCATCCCGGCTCGAAGCGCGTACTGCCGCCCGATTTCCCCGAACTGGTCGCGAAACTAAACAAAGATGTTAAGTATGTACTGTTCTGCGACAACGGAATCCAGTCCGGACAGCTTGCAAATCTTTTGCAGACAGTGGGATACGAGGCCTACGCGCTGAAGGACGGCACGAAGGCGCTGCGGGGATGAATCCACCTGGATCGTGGCGCACCATCGCCCTGTCACTGGCGGCTCTCGTTGGTTGCGGCTCCCCGGACCGTCCCGGCGACGCCGAAGACCATCTCGTCATCGCCTGGCCCGCCTCCCGCGAACCGGCCTCGCTCGACGGCCACATCGAGCCGTACCAGACGGCGTGGCTCATCGACTACATGATCGCCGACCCGCTGCTCATCATCGGCCCGGACGGCGGGTTCCACCCGGCTCTCGCGACGGGCTGGTCGTCGAACGACGTGGCGGACGAGTGGACCTTCACCCTGCGGAGCGATGTCGTCTTCCAGGACGGGACGCCCTTCGACGCCGAGGCCGTCCGCTACAACGTCGAGCGCATCCTCGACCCGGCGACGCGGTCCGGCGAGATGGCGGCGCACGTCGGCCCGGTAGAGCGCGTGGAGATCGTCGACGACACCACAGTCACGCTGCACTACGAGGCCCCGTGGGTCACCGTCCTCGACGCGTTCCGGCGCGTCCCGATCTGGTCGCCAGCCGCCGCCGAGCGCTGGGGCATCGAGGCGTTCGACCGCCACCTGGTGGGCGCCGGACCCTTCCTGCTGGAAGAGTGGGTGCCCAACGACCGCGTGACGGTGCGGCGCTGGGACGGGTACGGCGGGTGGAACTCGATTGCCGACGAGCCGGGTCCGGCCAGGGTCGAACGCGTCACGATCCGCTTCATCGGCGAGGAAGCCGTGCTGGGGAACGTCGTCCGGACCGGCAACGCCCACATCGCCATGAATCTGCCCACCGCGTACATCGACGACTACCGCGGCGCCGAGGGGTTCTCGCTCCTCACCGGCTACCAGGCAGGAACCGGACTGCAGATGGTCATGAACGTGCGGCGCCCGCCGTTCAGCGACCTGCGGGTCCGGCAGGCGCTCCTTCACGGCACCGACCAGCACACGATCAACGACTTGCTCTACGACGGCCACTACCTCACTTCCGACGGCCCCCTGAACACGGTCCACCGGTGCTACTGGGAGCGGAGCACGGACTACTATCCGCACGATCCCGAAACTGCCCGGCGCCTCCTGGAGGCGGCCGGCTACACCGACCGGGACGGCGACGGCATCCGGGAGGCCCATGGCGTGGCCGGTGTGGACGACGGAACGCCGCTCAGGGTGCGCTGGACCATCCTCGACCGCGAGGAGATGGGCGAGGCGGTCCAGGCACAGTGGCGCCCGCTCGGGATCGACCTGGTGATCGAGATCGTGCCCGGCCCCGTGCAACTGGAACGGGTCAACGCTCGCGACTTCGACCTCATCTACGAGCGGCAACGCAGCCCGGACCCGCTGTTGATGGACATGCTCTGGAACTCGGCCCACGACGTGGTCGGCGGGTGGGCGTGGACGGGGTTCACGGACGCGGAACTTGACGGAATCGTGAGCCAGCTGCGGGTGATCCCCGACCCGGAGGCGCGGTGCGAGCTGGCGCGGGAAGCCCAGCGGATCATCATGGACAACGCGCTGATGCTGCCGACGCTGAGCGAGCCGATCTTCTACGCGGTTTCAGACGAGGTGCGGGGGTTCCAGCTGGCGTCGGAGGGGCAGTTCTACTTCCTGCACAACGTGGAGTTCGTGCGGGAATAGTGTGCCAGCCCCTAGACTTCTCACATGTCACACCGAATCGACCGACGCAGGAAGGCCGACCGGAGACTGTTCATCGGGTGCTGGGTGCTTGCCGGGCTCCTGCACGTGGTCCTGTTCCTGGTTGTGCCGGGCTTCCGGAGGGACGGGCTGGCGAGGCCGGGCCTGAGCCTCGAACTCGCCGAGACGCCGGCTCCCGGGGCCACGCTGCTCGACCTCTTCTTTGGACCCCCGGCGATATCGGGTCCGTCGGGCAGAGTTTCGGTCGAACCGCCCGAACGCTTCCTGGAAACCGAAAGGCTGGTCCATGTGCCGGCGGCATGTCGGGCCGTCATCAGGTCTTCCGGCAACGACATACGCGGCAGCGTGCGCCTCAGGGTGAAGGTGACCGGCCGGGTCGACGTGACCGGCGTGGTGCGGTCCTCCGGCATTCGCTGCGCCGACGACCTGCTGGAGAGAGTCGCGGGAGACCTCCTCTACCACTGGCTCCCCAGCGAGGACTTTCCGGCGCCGGTCGAGTTGACCCAGCCGATGAGGCTCTCGGAGAAGACCGACCGGTAGCGTTCGCCGCATGCTCGCCACCTACCTGACCCGCCGTCTCGCCCAACTCGGCGTCGTCCTCCTTCTCGTCTCGGTCGCGGTCTTCTCCATCATGCACGCCCTTCCCGGCGACCCGGTTCAACTCATGCTCTCCGGCGCCGAGAGCGGGTCCGTCACCCCCGAACGGCAGGAGCAGCTGCGCGAGGAGATGGGGCTGAACGATCCGCTCCCGGTGCAGTACGGGCGCTTTCTGCGCGGGGCCGTCACCGGCGACCTCGGGACCTCCGTGCGCCTCCGCGCCCCCGTCCTCGATCTCATCCTCGACCGGCTGGGCCCCACGCTTGCCCTCAGCCTCGGCGGCATCATCTTCGCGGTCCTCATCGGCGTCACCACCGGCGTCCTCGCCGCCCTCCGGCAGGGCTCCTGGATCGACGGCCTGAGCCGCGTGCTTGCCTACGTCGGCGTCTCGCTCCCCCTCTTCTGGCTCGGCCTCCTGCTCATTCTGGTCTTCTCCTTCCGGCTCTCCTGGTTCCCCCCGGCGGGATCCGAGGGGATCCGATCGCTCGTGCTGCCCAGCCTGTCGCTGGGCCTCGTGTCCGCGGGCGTCATCGCGCGCCTCACCCGCGCCTCCCTCCGCGAGGTCCTGGTCGAGGATTACATCCGCACAGCCCGGGCGAAGGGGCTGCCCAACCGCGTCGTCTACCTGCGCCACGCGCTCCGAAACGCACTGCTCCCGGTCGTGACCATGCTCGGGTTGCAATTCGGCGCGATGCTCGCCGGCGCCGTCGTCACCGAGACCGTGTTCAGCCGGCCCGGCCTCGGCCGCCTCGTGGTGAGCGCCATCCTCTGGAAGGACTATCCGCTGGTGCAGGGGATCGTGCTGTGCATGGCCGCGATGTACGTCCTGGTCAACCTGCTGGTGGACCTGCTGGCGGTTTGGCTCGACCCGCGCGTGCGAAACGAGGCGCCGGCATGAGGGTCGGCGGCCACACACTGTCTCCCGGCTTCATCGCGGGCGCGGTGATCCTGGCGGGATGGGTGCTGCTCGCACTCCTGGCGCCCGCAGCCACGCCGCACGACCCGCTGGCCACGGTCTCCGGTGCCCGCGAGGCCCCCTCGGCAGAGTTCTGGTTCGGCACCGACCGCCTTGGCCGGGACGTGTTCAGCCGCGTCATCCATGCCGCCCGCGTGTCGCTCGTCCTGGGGTTCATCAGCGTGGCCATCGGGGCGGCCCTCGGCTCGGCGATGGGGCTGGTGTCCGGCTACTACCGCGGCCCCGCCGACACCGTGCTCATGCGCATCGTCGACGCCATGCTGGCCTTTCCCGGCATCCTCCTCGCCCTCGTCGTGATCGCCGCGCTCGGGCCCAGCATCACGAATGTGATGATCGCGGTCGGCGTCTCGACTGTCCCGCGATACGCCCGTCTGGTCCGTTCGACCGTGCTAACGGTCCGCGAGCAGGCCTACGTCGACGCGGCCCGGCTGATCGGCGTGCCGGACACCCGGATCATGCTGCGGCACGTGTTGCCGAACACGGCGGTACCGCTACTCGTGCTGTCGACGCTCGAGTTCGGGTACGCCATTTCGGTCGGCGCGGGCCTGAGCTTCCTCGGGCTCGGCGCGCAGCCGCCCACGCCGGAGTGGGGACTGATGGTGGCGGTGGGGCGCGAAGTGCTGGGACCGGCCTGGTGGATTTCAACGTTCCCCGGACTGGCCATATTCACCGTGGTGATGGCGACCAATCTCCTCGGCGACAGCCTGCAGGAGATGCTCGATCCCAGGCTGAAAGCGAGGTAACGGTGAGCGACAGGTTCGTAGGCGTGCAGATCGGACCCGCCAGCTTCGTGGACGAAGGTGTCGACGCGGTGCTCGACACCCTTCAGGAGCGAGTGGGCGTGAATGTGGTGCTGCTCGGCACGGTCAGCTGGCTGGGGCTGAAGATCGGGCGCAGCATCTCCTGGAAGATCGACGGCTGGCCTGATCACGGCGTGCCCGAGCCGCTGGAGGTGCAGGGAGGATCGTACCTGGCCGACCATCCCGAGTTCTATCGCAACACCTCCATCACCAACTTCCGCGCGCCGGACGAGGCCATGCGGGACCGCGACATACTCGAAATGGTCATCCCCGGGGCCCGGGCACGGGGGATGAAGGTGATCCCGGAACTGATGGAGCCGCTCTTCAAGTATGCCGGGCACGGATCGGCCAACGCCGTGCAGATCCCCAACCTGGTCCAGCACATGGAGGTGGACTATCTGGGCCGGATCGGCGGGGCCCCCTGCCTGGAGAACCCGGACTACCGGACCTGGTGGCACGCGCTCATCGAGGACCACTGCAGGAGCTACGACATCGACGGCATCATGTGGTGCAACGAGAGGCGGACCCCACTCGACCAGCTGGTCACCGGGATGGCTCCGGGGTGCTTCTGCAGGCACTGTCTGGCTGCCATGTCGGCCGGCGGCATCGATCCGGAGGCAGCGCGGCGGGCGTCCGGCCTGCTGCACAACTACTTCCGCAGGGCGCGGGCGGGCGAGCACTTCACCGACGGCGCGCTGATCACCGGTCTCCGCACCCTCTTCGACAACCCCGAGTTCCTGCTCCTCGAGCGGCACTGGGTCAGGCGCAACAAGGACCTGGACCGCGAGTTGTACGGGTTGGTCAAATGGTGCGATCCGGCGCTTGAGTTCGGGCTCAACGTGTGGAACCGCAACCACTTCAACCCGTTCCGCAAGGCGCAGTGGCCGTGGGCCGAGACGAAGGACTACGCCGACTGGGTCAAGCCGATCACGTACCAGCACCAGTCGGGCGGGATCTACCTGGGCGAGATGAAGCAGCTGCACGCGACCCTGCTGCGCGACCTGGCGCCTGCCGAGATGACGCCGATCATGTACCGGATTCTCGGGCTCGACGAGGCGCCGTGGGACGAACTGATGGGTGCGGGAATGCGCCCATCCACGTATGTCGGTGGCCAATGCCGCGACACCATCGAGGCCCTGGACGGCGAGTTGCCGGTGCTCATGGGGGTTGGCGTCGATGCGCCCCGTTCCAGCCCGGACCAGGCCGCTTGCACGCCGGAAATCGTCTACGAAAGCGTGCACGCGGCATACTCGAACGGGGCGGCCGGCGTCATCTACTCGCCCAACTACGCGAGCATGCGCCTGACCAACCTCGACGGCGGCGCCCGGGCGCTCGCGGAACTCGGAATCTGACGCAGGGAGGCTCACATGCCGGAAGCACCAGCCTGGAAGTTCCACCCGGTTCTGCAGGATCTGGCGCCGCGCGAGCCCGCATCGGTAACGCTCCGCGGCCGCGTGATCACGGGGGTGGGGGATGAGGTGATCGAGGACGGCCACGTTACGCTGGGGGCTGGCCGGATCGTGTCGGTCGGGGCGTGGGGCGCGGCTGCGGAGGAGGGTCGGGCGGTCGTCCCGACGGGCGGAACGATCCTGGCCGGCCTGATCAACAGCCACGCCCACCTGGCCTGGGACGGGATCCACGACCTCGCCGCACAGTCGATGCACGACGCACCCGAGATCAGCGCCTACAAGGCGGCGGCCAACATGCTGGCGAACCTGCGCGGCGGAATCACGATGGTGCGCGACCTGGGGATGAACCGGAGCGGCGAGTTCGCCAAACAGGCGGTGGAGCAGGGGGTTTTCGCCGGTCCGCGCCTGCTGATCTGCGCGGAAGCGATCGTGCAGACCGGCGGCCACACCTACTGGTGCTGCCGCGAGGCCACCGGGGCCGACGAGATGCGGCGCGCGGTGCGGGAGCAGGTGAAGGCTGGCGCCGACCTGATCAAGATCATGATGTGTCACGACCTGCTGGAGTTCACCGACGATGAGCTCGCGGCCATCGTCGACGAGACGCACCGGAGTGGGCTGCCCGTCACCGCCCACGCCACCTTTGACGCCGCGATCGAGCGGGCGGTCGATTTCGGCATCGACACCGTGGAGCACGGCGGCAGCATGTCGGACCGCACCATCGGCAAGCTGGTGGAGCGGGGCGTGCCGGTCGTCACCACGTTCTCGCCGGTGGTGATCCAGTCGAAGCCCGAGATCGCGCGCCGGTACAACATTCCCGAGTGGAAGATCCGCGAGCGGCAGCGGGCTGTTGCCGACAAGGGGCGCTACGATGGGCTGTTGCGCGCGGCTCGGGCCGGGGTACGGATCGTGTTCGGCACCGATGCGGGGAGTCCCGCCGTGCGGCACGGCGTGGTCGTCCCCGAGATGGAGTTCATGATCGAGGTGGGGGTGGTGGCGGACAGTCACGCCGCGATCATGAGTGCGACGCGCGAGGCCGCGATCATGAACCGGATCGACGACCGGATCGGCACGCTGGAGGCGGGGAAGGAGGGGGATGTGATCGTCGTGGACGGGAATCCGCTGGACGACCTGAGTGACCTGGAGCAGGTGCGGATGACGTTCGTGCGGGGGTGCCTGCTGTACTCGCGGCCGGGGGTGTGATCCCCATGGCGCGGCAGCCTCACGGATCCGCGCTCGCCGCCCGCGCCGTCGGCGTCAGGTCCAGCTTCCGCACCCGGATGCTCGAACTGGCCGCCGGGCTTGACGACATCATCGCGCTCGGCCGGGGCGATCCGGATTTCGAGACGCCGCCCGCGATCGTAGCGGCAGGCGCGGACGCCCTGATCAGCGGCTACACGCACTACAGTCCGCCGCCGGGTCTCCGCGAACTTCGCGAAGCGATCGCGTTTCAGCTGAAACTTAACAACAATGTTAAGTATTCGGCCGACCAGATCGTTGTCACCAACGGTGCCCAGGAAGCGCTGCTGATCTCCATCCTCGCGCTGGTCGATCCGGGCGACGAGGTGATCCTCCAGGCCCCGCGCTTCAACGCCTTCGACTACATGGTGAATCTCGCGGGCGGCCGGATCGTGGACGTGCCAACGCTGGAAGAGGACGACTACGCCCTCAGGGCCGCCGCCATCCGCGAGGTCCTCACAAAGTGTTCGAAACTCCTCGTGATCGCGAACCCGAACAATCCCACCGGCGGACTGACCCCGCGCGCGGAGCTGGAACGCATCGCCAGGCTGGCGGTGGAGCACGACCTGGTGGTCATCTCCGACGAGATCTACGAAAAGCTGATCTTCGACGGAGCCGAACATGTGAGCCTCGGCGCTCTCGACGGCATGCTCGACCGCACCGTCACCGTCAACGGCTTCTCCAAGGCCTACGCGATGACCGGGTGGCGCGTGGGATACCTGGCGGCGCCCGCCTGGATGATGGAGCCGGCGACCGAGATCAAGCACACGCTGAGCATCTGCACGCCGCCCGCCCTGCAGCGCGGTGCACTGGCGGCCCTGGAGACAGGAGACGCGGCGGTCGCGTCTATGCTGGCCGAGTACGAGCGGCGGCTCGCTCTGGTGCTCGGCCGCCTCGACGACATGGGCATCTCGTACGGGCGCCCGGGCGGGGGGATGTACGTCTACGCGAACATCTCGAGCACCGGGCTGGACGCCGAGACCTTCTGCCTCGAACTGCTGCGCAAGGAACAGGTCATGGCCTTCCCCGGCACGATGTTCGCGGACCCGGGCAATCGGCATATCCGGATCACGCTGCTGTCGCCGTTCGAGTCCATGGAGAAGGCGCTGGCGCGGATGCAGCGCTTCGTGGAGCAGGCACGCGGGGCGTGATGAACGCGGACGCCGCCCGCATCCTCCTCGTCGGGGCCGGGGTCCGCGGCCGCGTCTGGGCGCGCGTGATCGCCGAGGCTCGGGACGCGACGCTGGCCGCGATCGTGGACAACGACGAGGGGCGGGCCCGGCGTGCCTGCGGCGCCCACGCCCCGCAAGCCGTCGTCCACCGCGACCTCGCCTCCGCGCTGGCCGACCCCGACATCGACGCGGAGGCCGTCGTCATCGCGACCCCGCCTGCCACCCATCACGGCCTCGTCAGCCGCGCTCTCGCGCACCGCCACCAGGTCCTCTGCGAAAAGCCCCTTGCGGAGGATCTCGACGAAGTGGTGGACCTGATCGCGCGGGCCGAGGCGGCCAGGCGCCATCTGCTCGTCGGGATGAACTTCCGCTACCTCCCCTCGTCGCAGCGCATACGCCGCTGCGTCCGCGGCGGAGAGCTGGGCGTGCTGAGCCATGCGCACTTCACCTATCACAGACAGCGCGACGGCAACAGGGACGACCTGAACGACTACGTCATGTCGATGGCGCACCCGATGCTGGTGGAGCAGAGCATCCACCACTTCGACCTGTTGCGCTATTGCTATGACTCGGAGGTCCAGTCAATGGTGTGCGACACGTGGCGGCCGTCGTGGAGCACCTACGAGGGCGACTGCTGCGTCTCGGTGCTCTTCCGCTTCGAGAACGGCGTGCGCGCGAACTATCTCGGGACCTGGACGGCGGCCTGGAACCGGATGGACTTCCGCTGGCGTAGCGACTTCGAGCGCGGGACCCTCATTCAGCGTGAGCAGTTCGAGGACCTCATGCGCGTCGACTTCGATCGCGGGCTGGGGCTGCGCGGGCCGAACTTCAAGGGGGATGACGACGCGGAGAGGCCGGTCGCCGAAGCGCTGGAACCGTGTGTGCCGTTTGTCGATGACACCCGCGCGCTCCTCGCCGAGTTTCTGGGAGCCGTTCGCGGGGAGTCCGATCCTGTGACTACAGCGGAAGATCACCTGGAAACCATGCTTCTGGTGCATGGCTGCATCGAGTCGCTGTCGAGCGGGCGGTGGGTCGACATGCGGGAGCTGCGGAATCGGTTGCGCCGAGCTTCGGCTGCGGCACCGGGCGCCCGGCCCGGCGCGGCGGGCGGCGCAGCCCCATGACTCCGGGCCGCCCCAACGGCCGCCCGGCGTCGGAGCTCACACCGGACCCCACGCTGGACTCCACGCCCGACCTCCTCCGCGTGCGCGGCCTCCACACCCGCTTCCTCGGCGACCAGGGCGATGTCCACGCGGTCAACGGCGTGAGCTTCTCGGTGCGGCGCGGCGAGACCCTCGCGCTGGTGGGCGAAAGCGGGTGCGGGAAGACGGCCGCCATGCTCTCCGTGCTGCGGCTGCTGCCGGCGCATCGAACCAGGGTGGAAGCCGACGAGATGAGCTTCCGCGGCCGCGACCTGCTCTCGCTCGACGACGAGGGGATGCGGCGCGTGCGCGGTGCCGAGATCGCGATGGTGTTCCAGGATCCGCGCGCTTCGCTCAATCCGGTGCTCACCATAGGGCGGCAGCTGACCGAGAGTTTGGAGCTGCATCGCGGTCTGGGGCGCCGCGAGGCCCGGGAGCGCGCCATCGAATTGGTTCGTTTGGTCGGGATCCTGCGTCCGAATGAACGGATTGACGACTATCCGCACCAGTTTTCGGGCGGGATGTGCCAGCGGGTGGCGATCGCGATGGCGCTCTCCTGCGACCCCGACCTCCTCATCGCCGACGAGCCCACCACGGCTCTCGACGTGACCATCCAGGCGCAGATCCTCGAACTGGTCGCCGAACTGCGCGCCGCGCGGGACATGGCGATGATCTGGATCAGCCACGACCTGGGCGTGGTGGCGAACGTCGCCGACCGGGTGGCCGTGATGTACGCGGGATCGATCGTCGAGACCGCGCCCGCACAGCAGCTGTTCGAGGTGCCCGCGCATCCATATACTCGCAGGCTGTTGGCGTCCATGCCCGCGCTCGGCGACGGCGGCGGGTCGACGGCGGAGCGTCCCCTTCTCGAAGTCACCGATCTGAAGAAGCACTTCCCGGTGCGGCGCGGAGCGCTGCAACGCCGGACGGGATCGGTCCGGGCTGTCGACGGGGTCGCGTTTCAGTTGAAACGTGGCGAGACGCTGGGGCTCGTGGGCGAAAGCGGATCCGGCAAGACCACCGTGGCCCGCGCCGTGCTCCACCTCATCGAGCCGACGGCTGGGCAAGTCGTGTTCGACGGCGTCGATCTCGGGCAGGCGAAGGCCACCCAACTGCGTGCTCTGCGCCCGCGCATGCAGATGATCTTCCAGGATTCGTATTCGTCACTCAACCCGCGCCGGAGCGTTGGCCGCTCCATCGCGGAGCCGCTGCTGCAGCACACGACCCTGAGCCGGGCGGAGCGCGGGGCGCGGGTGGCCGAACTCATGACCACTGTCGGCCTGGATCCCGGCCTCGTCACGCGGATGCCGCATGAGTTCTCCGGCGGTCAGCGGCAGCGCATCGGCATCGCACGGGCACTCGCCCTCCAGCCCGACCTGATCGTCTGCGACGAGCCGGTCTCGTCGCTCGACATCTCGATTCAGGCCCGGATCGTCGCCCTGCTGGCCGACATTCAGGAGCGCTTCGGGCCGGCCTACCTCTTCATCTCTCATGACCTCGGCGTGGTGCGGCAGCTCTGCGACCGGGTCGCGGTGATGCACAAGGGAAAGATCGTGGAGACGGCGACGGTGGAGGCGCTGTTTCGGGACCCGGAGCATCCCTACACGCGCGAACTCCTGGCGGCCGTGCCCCGCAGGCCGGGTCAGGCTCCGTGAGGGATCTGACCAACTTCGGGAGGAACATCCGTTTCGAGCCCCGACGTCGGTATGCGCCGCGCACCGACGACGAGATCTTGCAGATCCTGAACGACCACCGCGGCGGGACGATCCGCGTGGTGGGGGCCGGGCACTCCTGGAACCCGGGCATCGAGAGCCAGGACGTGCTCATCGACTTGAAGCACATTCGTCATATGCATGTGAATACTGACCGCACATGCGTGACGGCGGGAGCCGGGGTCCGGATCGGCGCCCTCCTCAAACACCTCTCACGACGGAGGCTGACACTTCCGTCGCTCGGGCTCATCGACCGGCAGACGATCGCGGGGGCGGTTGCGACCGGCACGCACGGTTCGGGGCGGCACTCGATGTCGCATTACGTCGAGCGCATGCGGATCGCGTGCTACGGCGCGGACGGCACGGCGACGGTGCGGACGGTCGACTCCGGGGCCACGCTGCGGGCGGCGCGATGCCCGGTTGGGGCGTTGGGCGTCGTGCTGGAGGTCACGCTGCCGTGCGTGCCGCAGTACTATGTGCGCGAGAGGTGCCGCTGGCGGCCCGGCCTGGACGCCGTGCTGGAGCGCGAGGCGGAGGCGCCGCTGCAGCAGTTCTACATCATGCCCCACGCGTGGACGTACCTGGCGCACGAGCGCCGGGTGGCTGCAACGAACCGCCGCGCCGGAGGGGCCGCTCTCTACCGGGTGTACTGGCTGACCCTGATCGACGTCCTGCTGCACGTGTGCGTGAAGTTCTGCGCTTCGCTGATGCGGAGCCGGCGGCTGGTCCACGTCCTGTATCGGCGCCTTCTGCCGGCATTCATCTTCCCCCGCTGGCGGGTCACCGACCGCAGCGACCGGCAGCTGCTGATGCGCCACGACCTCTTTCGGCACCTGGAGATGGAGGTGTTCGTGCCGCGCGAGCATCTGGCGGCGGCCGTCGACTTTGTCGGCGAGGTCCTGCGGGCGGCGGACGACGAGGACCATGAACTCTCGCCGGCGGTGCGGTCAGAGGTCGATTCACTGGGCGCCGGGGCCGCCCTGAAGGGCCTTCGCGGCTCTTTCGTCCACCACTACCCGATCTGCGTCCGGCGCGTTCGGCCCGACGACACGCTGATCTCGATGGCCTCCTGCCACGGCATGGAAGGGCAGGGCTGGTACGCGATCAGCCTGATCACCCTGACCGAACCGCGGGAGCGCTTCCTGAGAGTGGCGGCTTTCCTCGCGGGGGCCATGGCTTCGCTTTTCGGGGCGCGCCTCCACTGGGGCAAGTGGTTTCCGCTTGACGCGGGACTCGAAGGGGGACAGGTGGTGCGGTGCTATCCCGGGCTGGCGGCGTTCAGGGAGATTTGCGACGAGTTCGATCCGCGGGGTGTCTTCAGGAACGAGTTCGCGCGGAGGACGTTGTTCAGCCGGTAGGCGAGAACAGGTGCGCCCGCGCTCCCGGCAACGGCCGCGCTTTTCCTACTCCCGCCACGGATACGGCGGCCGTTGCAGGTGCCAGTCCGTCTCCCGCTGGTACGCCATGCCCAGGTCCAGCACGCTCTGGTCGTCCATCGGGGAACCGACGATCTGCAGCGAAAGCGGCAGGCCGTCCTCGTCGAATCCACAGGGGATCGCCAGGCCGGGATGCCCGACCAGGTTGGCGATGTAGTTGAGGCGGGGAGTGCGCGCGCTGACGTCTCCCGGCGGTTCCCACTCGTTGCGTGCGGGGATCGGCCATCCGCCCTGCACTTCGCGCATGGCCGCCCCGTTCGGCCACGTCGGCGCAATCACCGCGTCGTAGCGGGACAGGATCTCGTCGGCCTCGCGCACCAGCTGGTTGCGGATCCGCTGAGCGGTCAGGTAGTCGGCGGCGGGCATCATGCGGCCAGCCATCCACCCCGCCCGCCGGTCCTCGTTGAACGAGAACATGCCGGCGGCGCTTCCGTCGTCGAAGAGCGACTTGAAGTTGGTGCCGCTTTCGACGGTGACGATGGTCGTGAAGAGCGCCCCCGTGGGCCTGAGCGGCAGTTCCACGTCCTCGACCTCGACCCCCATCTGCGCAAAGACGTCCAGCGCCTCCCTGAAGACTCGGCGGGTCGTCTCCGAGCCCGACAATTCGAACTCGGCCCGGTGGACGCCGAGGCGCCGGCCCCGCATCGGGCCCGCATCGGGGCGGAAGAGGAACGGGCGGTCGGCGGTGGCGTTGTCGCGGGGATCGTGCGCCACGATTTCCTGCAGGACGTGGCCACAGTCCTCCGCCGAGCGGCCGACGGGCCCGATCTTGTCCAGGCTCCACGACAGCGCCATGCAGCCGAACCGGCTCACGCGACCGAAGGTGGGGCGGAGGCCGGAGGCGCCGACCGCCGAAGCCGGAAAGACGATCGAGCCGCCCGTCTCGGTGCCGATGCCGAAGCCGATCAGCCCGGCGACGGCGGCGGACACCGTCCCGCTCGACGACCCGAAGCTGGTCCGGTCGAGCTTCCACGGATTGAGCGCGGAACTGGTGTTGCCGCCCGCGAATTCGCCCAGCGACATCTTGGCCATCATGACCGCGCCGGCGTCCTCCAGCCGGTCGATCACCGCGGCGTTCCGGTCCGGGACGCGGTCGCGGAAGATCCCCGAGCCCCACGTGGTGCGGATCCCCCGCGTGTCGAGCAGGTCCTTCACACCGTAGGGAAGGCCGTGCAGGATGCCGCGGCGACGCCCCGCCGCGAGTTCGCGGTCGGCCCGTTCTGCTGCCTCGAGCGCGTGGTCTCGGGCGATCGTGACCATGGTGGCGAGCTTGCCGTCGTGGTCGCTGCGCGGCTCGCTTGGCAGCTCGAAGGGCGGCACGTCGAGCGCCTCCGCGCGGTCCAGGTAGGCGCGGGTGAGGTCGACGGAGCTGACCGCGCCGCTAGCCAGCAGGTCGGACAGCTCGCGCACCGTGAGAAAAAGGATGTCCTCCTGCACCTCTCAGCCCCTCCAGAACACGGTGAGGGGCGGCTCATCCGGGTCCAGCGGGAACTCCCGCAACTCGCGCTGCACGCCGATCATGTTGGCGATCGCGGCGCGGAGGCGGTCCAGCTCCTCCGCGTCTTCGTAGATGCCCCGCGGGCCCTGGTGGTCGAGGAGGGTGCGGGCGGTCGCGGGGGAAACCTCGCCCGTGTCGGCCACCTCGGCGCAGGCCTGCTGCCACAGCAGAGCCATGGCGCCGGCTCCCGCGGTGGCGAACTGTCGTCGGTTCATCGTCATCGGCCTTCCCTTTTCCACTCCGTTACCTTGATCCGGCCCATCACCGGGAATCCGCCCAAACTAACGGGGATCGTGACAACCTTTCCAGCGAGTCTTGCCGAGGCCGAGACCCTCGACCCCGCGGCACTGCAGCGCCAGCAACTCAGCCGCCTGCGAGCCATGCTGGGGCCGCTCCTGAAGAGCAACGGCTTCTACCGCGCGAAGCTGGGACGTGCCGGGATGACCGCCGCCGCCGACCTGGGCAGCATGGACGCGTACCGCCAGCTTCCTTTCACCACGAAGCGCGAGCTGACGGAAGATCAGGCTCGCACCCCTCGCTACGGCACCCTGGCGACCTACCCGCTGGAACGCTATGTCCAGGAGCACCACACCTCCGGCACGTCCGGGCAGACTTTACGCTGGCTCGACACGTCGGAGAGTTGGGATTGGCACGCGGCGTGCTGGGGCCGGATCTTCCGGGCCGCCGGCGTTACCGCGGCCGAACGTATCTTCTTCCCGTTCTCGTTTGGCCCCTACCTCGGGACCTGGAGCGGTGTGGAGGGAGCTCGCCGCATCGGCGCCCTGATCCTGCCTGCCGGCGGCATGTCCTCTCTGGAGCGGGTGCGGGCGATCATGACGCATCGGCCCACCGTGCTTGTGTGCACGCCCGCATACGCGCTGCGCATGGCCGAAGTCGCCGAAGACGCCGGAATCGACCTAGCTGGTTCCGCCTTGCGGGTGAACATCCACGCAGGAGAGCCAGGCGCCAGCATCCCGTCGACCAGGGCCCGTTTGCAGGAAGCGTACGGCGCCAGGGTCTTCGACCACCCGGGATCGACGGAAGTCGGTCCGTGGGGCTTCGAATGTCAGGAACAGGACGGCGTCCACATCAACGAAGGCGAGTTCATCTGCGAGATCGTGGACCCCGACACGGGCAATCCATCGCAAGAGGGCGAGCTCGTCTTCACCAACCTCGGACGCGTTGGCATGCCGGTCATCCGCTACCGGACGGGGGACTGGGGTCGTCTGCACTCGCGACCGTGCGCATGCGGCAGCAACTACCGTTGCCTGAAGGGAGGCGTGCTGGGTCGACTGGATCAGTTCCTGGATGTCCACGGTGTCGGCTTCTTCCCCAGCGAGGTGGAGAACGTGATCCGCGGCTTCAGGGAAGTGCGGGAGTTCGCGGTGGATGTCCACCAGGGGAATGCCCGCGACGAGATCGAAGTACGGGTGGAGTTGCGCAGCGGAGACGCCACACGCCTGTTGTCACGGTTGCCCGAAGCGCTGCGGAAGATCCTTGGGCTGCGCGCGAGCGTGGATACCGTCCCGGTGGGCACGCTCCCGCGGTTCCCGGTCAAGGCCCGCCGATTCACCGACCACAGAACTCCGGCGGCCCGATAGCCGGTCGTCTTCTCGAACCCAATTGCCACGACGATGCAAGCCCTCCACATCGAGCCCCTGCCAGAGTGGATCCGCGACCTCTTCGAACGCACCGCGCAACGAGCCGGCGCGGAAATCATATGGGGCGGGTAACTGGGCGGGCCCGAACTGGCCCGCGCTGCCGAGCGGGCAGACGCGCTCGTGACGGTCATGAGGCCTATCGATGGCGACCTGATCCGGGCTGCGAGGGCGCTGCGCCTGGTGCAGGTGCAGGGACGGGCGCCCTGGGCGGTGGACGTGGAAGCCGCGGCTGCCGCGGGTGTGCGGGTTTCGATGCTCCCGCACAGGGGCGCGATCGCGGTTGCCGAGCAGACCATCGCGCTCATGCTCGGCCTCTACCGCAAGCTGGTTCCGGGCCATTTGGGCACCCGAAACGCGGACTACAGGGATCTTGAGGTCGAGCCGGTCCGCACGACGGAACGAAAGATCGCGTTCAACTGGCTGCGCTACCCCGATGTCCACCAGCTGCACGGCCGCGTGCTCGGCCTGGTGGGGCTGGGAGGCATCGGCCTCGAAGTGGTGCGCCGCGCCCGCGCGTTCGACATGGAGGTCCTGTACTTCAAGCGCTCACCGCTGCCGCGAGAGCACGAGCGGATGGCGGGTGTGCGGTATCTCCCTCTGCATGAAATGCTCGCCGCGAGCGACGTTGTGAGCCTGCACGCGCCCCACACCGAGCACACCGAGCACATCATCGACAGCGCAGCGCTGCGCGCCATGAAGAGCGACGCCATTCTGATCAATACCGCACGCGGCGGACTCGTCGACGAAGCCGCACTCCTCGACGCTCTGAAAGCGAGGCAGATCGCGGGCGCCGGGCTGGATGTGTTCCTCGACGAACCGCTGCCCGAGGACAGCCCACTGCGCGGCGCGCCCAACGTGCTCTTCTCGCCGCATGTGGGCGGAGGCACCGGGGGCGGCCAGGTTGGCATGGCCAGGGACGTTGTGGCTAACCTCGTAGCCGTTTCCGAGGGGGGTGCGGTGCGCGGAGTGGTCGCCGCGAGGACCGCATCGCCCTGAGCCTGCGAAACCCATGACAACAACCGCATCGACAGGAATCCCATGATACGAGAGCCCGTCCTGGTCCTGGCGTTCATGCTGGCCGTAGTGGCCTTCGCGCGCTGGCTTGAGGAGCGCTACGAGCCGATCAGGAAGATCAGTTCCGCGGTGGTGTGCACGCTGCTGGGGATCGCGCTCGCCAACGTGGGTGTGATCGAGCACACGGGGCCGGCGCACGAAGGCGTGTTCACCTTCGCGATTCCCTACGCGATCGTGCTCGTGATCATGGGGACGCACATGAAGGAACTGGCCCATGCGGGGCGGCCGCTGCTGATTGCCTATCTGGTGGCCTGCGGCGGCAGTTTTGTCGGGGGTGCGGTGGCGGGCGCGACCATGGCTGGGTGGGTGGGTCCGGAGACCTGGAAACTGGCCGGGGCGTTCTCGGCGGCCTTCGCGGGCGGCGGGATGAACTTCGCGGCCGTTGGGCAGGGGCTCGAGGTCGAACCGAGCACCTTCGCCGCCGCGGCCCTTGCCGACAACATGTCGACAGTGCCGTATCTGCTGCTGCAGGTGTGGCTGGCCGGGGTGCTGGCCGCAATGTTCCTGCGCCGCTGCGGTCCGGGTCGGGCTGTGGCTCCGTCCGGCGGCACCGGCGCAGAGAATGACCGCGAGCCGGACGAAGAGGCCATGCGTCGGCGCTGGACCGATACGGACATCAGCATCACCGACTTTGCCGTTCTCGGTGCGCTCCCTCTTGCGGCGCTATGGGTGGCGCGCCTTGTCAGCGATGCCTTCGGCGAGGCACTTGCCACCATGCCGGATACCGCGCCGCTGTACGGACTGGTGGGCTTCCTGAGCGAGGTGCCGGAGGTCCTGTGGCTCACCACCATCGCGCTCATCGTGGCGCAGCTGCCCTGGGTCCGGAAGCTGCGGGGCGCCGAAGTGCTCTCCTATTTCGCGCTGCACATCTTCTTCATCGCGCTGGGGGCGGCCTCCGATCTGGCGACGGTAGTCGACGCCGGCCTGCCCATCTTCAGCTTCATGATCGTGATCATCGGCATTCACGTCGTCCTGGCGTACGGGCTGGGGTGGCTGTTCCGCATCGACCTGCCCACGGTCTCCATCGCCAGCCAGGCGGCGATCGGCGGTCCCGGATCGGCGCTTGCGATCGGAATGGCGATGAAGTGGCACAGACTGGTGGCGCCGGCAGTGATCGTCGGGATCTTCGGGTACGCACTCGGGAACTACCTGGGCTTCGCGTGCGCCCGGTTCGTGAACCTGCTGCTGGGCTGACGTGAGGCTGGCAAGAGAAGCCATGGGTCCGCTCCAACCCGACCGCGCCGACGGTGCCAAGGGCTTCGACATCCTCGTGACGGGTTCCGGTCGGGGTCTGGGACGAGGCATCGCCAGGGCGCTGGCCGGCGCCGGCGCGCGCGTGTGGCTGACGGCGGAGGTCGAGGACGAGCTGGCGTGGACCGCCCAGGGCATTCGCGAGGCGGGCGGGGAAGCAGAGGTCTGTGTGGCCGACCTGTCACGGGCCGACGGGCGCGACCGCGTCGTGCGCTGGGTGGACGCGGGGGCCGCCGACTTGAGCGTGATCGTCAACAACGCCGGGGTCCTCGAACGGCGGTCTGTCGAGTCGCTTGACCAGGAACACTGGGACCGCACCATGCGCGTGAATCTCGAAGCACCGGTTTTCCTGACCCGCGGCCTTCTGCCGGCGTTGCGCCGCCGCGGGGGCTCGATCGTGAACATTTCGTCGCGCGCGGGGGTGGAGGGGTTCCCGGCGCAGACGGCGTATTGTGCCTCGAAGTTCGGGATCGAGGCATTCACGCGGTGCCTGGCCCTGGAGCTTGCCGGGTCGCGCGTGAGCGTGAACGCCGTGACACCCGGGATCCGCCTGAAACCGACTTCGCTCACCCGGCGCCAGGCGGAGGCTGCGGACGAGGCGACGCGGGCGCGCTGGGAGGATCCCGTGACGCTCGGGCCCGCGTTCGTGTTCCTGGCTGCGCTGCGCGGCGAGGTCACCGGGTGCCGCTTCGACGCGCACGTGCTCACGCAGGCGTTGGAGAGGTGGGGGATGGAGGGCGTCGTTGGCCGCGTGCATGAGGTGGCCGAGTACGTGCCGGAGGGTGGGCCGTGATGGGGCGGAGCAAAGGAGAGCGGCGGTGAGCGCGGTGGAGAAGGCGCTTACATGGCGGGCGCGTGCGGCGCTGGAGTCCGCGCGCGGCGAGGGCGACGGCACCAATGTGACCCTGGCCCGCAGCCTGCTGGACAGCCTGCGCCACCACCTGCTCGCGGGCGAGACCCACTATCCGGATCGTCCGGGCATGGTGGAGTTGCGCCGCCTTGTGGGCGCCGCACTTCCGGGCATCGGCTATCCGCGGCGGGACCCGGACGGCGTCCTCATCACAACGAGCGAAGGGGAATCGCTGTTCGTGACTTTGCTCGGCCTGGGTGCGGGGCAGGGTACACGCTTCACGGGAAGCGCCCCGGGACGGCGGCAGGCTCTTTTCGACTGGATGGGGCTGGCGAGGGCCGAGTCGGACGCTGCAGCCTCACTTCACTACCGGGACACAACCAATAGCAGGGAGACCGGGCCGCAAACGGACAGCCCCCGCGACCGTGCCGTGCCTTGTGTTCACAACGTCGGCGGTTCTCTGCTCGGGTCACAGGGCTGGACGCTGCGAGGCGACATTCCCGCCAACCTGATCGTGGTCGGCTCCCTGGACGGCCTCGACGGGATACATCCCTTCCGTCTCGGCTTCGTGGCGGCCGAGCCTCAAACCCTCGCCGGGATCACCAGGTGGAAGCAGGCGTCTTCGATCTGTTCGCCCGCACCCTCTCAGCGGGCAGCGCTGTGGGCGCTCGGAGTGAGGCCGTGACGGCGCTACGCGACGCCGGCCGTGCGGCCCTCCGCAAGGGCGAGCGGGGGACCTCGCTGCGCTACCGCATGATGGCCCTGGCGCGCGCCCGGACCGACGTCATCTCGCTGGGACGAGGCGACCCCGATCTCG
Source organism: Gemmatimonadota bacterium (assembly GCA_028874905.1). Classification (GTDB taxonomy): domain Bacteria; phylum Gemmatimonadota; class Gemmatimonadetes; order Longimicrobiales; family Gaopeijiaceae; genus Bin94. Next base: position 35,816 of record JAPPGZ010000003.1, on the reverse strand, counting down.
ACACCCCCGCGCCGATCATCGAGGGTGGCCTCGCCCGGTTCGCGGCAAGGGCGTGCCGCGACGGTCCCGGTCCCGTGCGTGGCCTGCGGTCGCTGCGTGAAGGCGTCGCCGAGCGCTACTCCCGGGAGCGCGGAGTAACGGTGGATCCCGCCACCGAGATCGCCATCACGAATGGGGCCCAGGAGGGACTGTTCCTGGCCATGCTGGCGCTCGTCGACCCGGGAGACCGCGTCGCCTGTCAGGATCCGCGCTACAGCTCCTACGACCAGGCGATTGGCGTTGCGGGCGGCGACATCGTGCCCGTCCCGACGGGTGGAGATCTGCCGTTTCACCTGGACGGCGACGATCTGCGCCAACGGGCCCGAGGCGCCAAGGTCTTCGTCTTCGTCAACCCCTCCAACCCGACCGGCTCCTGCGTTCGGCACGACGGTGTGCGCTCGATCGCGCGAGCTGCTGCCGAACTCGGCCTTGTGGTCCTCTCCGACGAGATCTACGAGGACGTCGTGTTCGGCGACGAACCCTTCCTGTCCTTCCTGTCCGCCGAGGGTGCGCGCGAACGGGGCGTGGTCCTTTCGGGCTTTTCCAAGGCTTACGCGATGACGGGCTTTCGGGTGGGTTGCCTGATCGGGCCGCCCGCGTTCATCGACGCCGTCGAAGCGCTGAAGAGCACGACCTCGGGCCCCTGCCCGTCATTCTCACAGTACGCTGCGCTCGCTGCCCTGGAAGCGGAGCCCGATCCCCGGCCCGGGTTTCTCACGGTCTATGCCCGCCGTCGCCGGGCGCTCATCCGGGGGTTCGCCCGCGTTGGGATTCCTCACGGTCCGCACCGCGGCGGCCTGTTCATGTGGGCGGATGTTTCGCGCTGGGGCATGGACGCCGAGACCTTCTGCTACCGGCTTCTCGACGAAGCGGGTGTGCTCATGTTCCCGGGCAACTCGTTCGGCGAGCGGTGGCGCGGCTGGGTGCGCGTCTCGCTGCTCGCCCCGGAGGCACGAATCCACGAAGCGATGGATCGAATCGGAGACTTCACCAGCAAGCTGAGACCATGATTCTCATCAAAGACGGCACGATCGTTACCGCGGACCGCATGGAGCGGGCCGACGTGGTCATCGAGGCGGGGCGGATCGCGGCGGTGGTGCCGGATTCGCGCTCCGGCGACGGGCTCGACCGTCAGGCGTTCGAGCGTCGCGGCGCCCGCATCATCGACGCGCGCGGCCACTGGGTGATGCCGGGCGGGATCGACACGCACACGCATCTCGCGCACCCCATCGACCGACTGAGAGTCACGACCGCCGACGACTTCCATACGGGCACGGTTGCGGCTGCGTGCGGGGGCGTCACCGCGATTGTCGATTTTTCCCTCCAGCGCCGCGGCGAATCGATGCTCCACGCACGCGACCGCCGTCTCTCCGAGATCGAACCCGACGCCATCATCGACTACAGCTTCCACACCATCGTTACAGATGTACGTGAGGACGTGATGGATGAAATACCTATCCTCATTGACGATGGGTTCCCGTCCTTCAAGGTTTACATGACCTACGGAGACAAGATCGTCGACGACGCCGGGCTGTTGCGGCTGCTGGAGGTCGGCGGCAGCAACGGGGGGCTCGTGTACGCGCATTGCGAGAACGACTGCGCCGTGACCTGGCTGATCGAGCGTCACCTCGCAGCGGGCAAGACCGGCCCGGCCTTCCACGCCCCCAGCCGCCCGCCGGAGGTCGAGGCCGAGGCGACGCAGAGGGCGATCATGCTGGCCCGACTCGTCGATGCGCCGCTGTGCATTGCGCACGTGACGTCGGCCGGTGCCGCCCGCCACGTTGCGGAGGCGCGGGCCGCGGGGGCGCCCGTCGTCGCCGAGACCTGTCCGCAGTACCTCGTCCTCGACGACTCGGTCTACGACGCCGAGGGGGGGTTCGAGGTCGCGAAGTTCGTCTGCAGCCCCCCGATGCGGACCGCCGACCATCGCGACGCACTGTGGGACGCGCTCGCGGCGGGCTCGATCCAGCAGGTGTCCTCGGATCACGCGCCCTTCCGCTATCACGACCAGAAGGTGGCGGGCCGCGACGATTTCACGCGCATTCCGAACGGCCTCCCCGGCATCGAGACCCGGCTGCCCCTGCTGTTCACCTACGGTGTGAAGACCGGCAAGATCTCGCCGCAGCGGTTCGTGGAGCTGGCTGCGACCAACCCGGCGCGCATCTTCGGCCTCCATCCCTGCAAGGGCACGCTCGATGTGGGTGCGGACGCCGACCTGATCGTGGTGGATCCGGACGCCGAGGTCGAGATCGACGCGGCGGCGCTCCACTCGGCTGTCGACTACAGTCCGTTCCAGGGGATGCGCGCCGGCGGCTTCCCCACCTGGACGCTGTCACGCGGCGAAGTGATCGTGGACCGTGGCGAGCCGGTGGCTGCGCGGGGCCGGGGACGCCGTGCCGAACGGAGGAGGATCACTGCGGCGACCCTGCCGTGACGCACCCGCGCCGTCACCCCGCCAGCGCGTTCTCCCGCACCTCGTCGATGATCCCGAAGAAGCAGCACCACTCGCCCGCCAGCACGGACGGGCGCGACCGGAGCCCGAACACGACGCCGTCTGCGGGTGCCACCACCTCCGCACGAATGTCGCCGTAGAGGTCGTAGACGCGCCCAAGCGGTGTCCCGGCCGGAATCTCGATCTCAAACGGCACGTCCTCGCTGCCAACCCACATACCGGACGCAGGAGCCAGCAGCGCCTGCTGGTGCCCCATCCGCAGGCGCCCCGCGTACCGCGCCTCGCCGTCGAGCATGCCGTAGTGCCGCATGACATTCGCGTAGCTTCCCGCCAAATCCTCGGCGACCGCATGGAAATCGGCGGTCAGTGTGCGGCAGTTGCCTCCCAGCTCGACCGTGATCCCTGCCATTCCCCGTTCGGCGATCTTCGACGAAGGGTTGGCGCCGCCCACACCGCTCCGGAAAACCAGATCCCACTGCGGTCCCATCGCCGCCGCGAGTTCGAGGCTGGGCGGGTTGTCCGACGCGAAGATCATGTGCGCCAGGTACGAGTGCTCGCCACCGGAGTGCACGGCAATCTGCAGGTCGCAGGCGTCGCGCATGGCCTCCCAGTGCGCCCAGGCCGCCCGCTCGGTCGGGTATCCGTCGGCGCGGCCCGGATAGATCCGGTTCATGTCGTGCGAGAAGGTGTCGAGGGGGTCGCCGCGCTTGCCGGCCTGAAACGCGGGGACGTTCATGGCGGGGACTCCGACGACCGTGCCCCGCAGCGCCTTCGGATCGAGGTCCGCGAGGAGCTTGAAGATCGACAGCGCCCCCTCCGGCTCGTCCCCATGGGTGGCCCCGTTGACCCAGAGAACGGGGCCGTCGGCTTCACCCCGGGATATGAGAATCGGGATTTCCCCCATCCGGCCGGCGGCGTCCGGGCCCACCGGGATCGCGCCTCGGGCCCGCGTACCCCTGGCTGCGCTGGCCGTACCGACGCGAAGCGTAGTCACGCCACCGGCTCCAGCGCGAACGGCACGCCCAGCTCCCCGGCGAGCGCCCGCAGCCCGACCACCGTCTTCCCGTCCACCGGGACGCCGTGCACAAGCCGCCGCCGCGCGCGCTCCTGCTCGGCCTGACCGGGGAGCTGCACCGGCCGGTCCGGATCGATCGGCGGCGCGGCCAGCACATCCGCGATCAGCGCCTCCAGCCGCTCGTCGAACCGCCGCCTGGCGATGAACGCCTCGATCCTGATCGCGATCATCGCGTGGGCCACGTCGTAGTTCTCGTCATCCTGGAATACCTGCGCCCCGAAGAGCGATCCCGTCAAGACGCCGGTCAGCGCGTCGGTGATCAGGCTCAGGCCGTATCCCTTGTAGTCGCCGATGGGAAGCAGCGGCCCGTCCATTGCGGCGCGCGGGTCCGTCGTGCGCGATCCGTCCGGGGTCAGCGCCCAGGTGTCGGGCATCGGCAGGCCGGCGCGGTCGAGCCACCGCATCATGCCCTTGCCGGACTGGGTGAGCGCCATGTCGAGAATGATGGGATGATGCTCCCCGCGCGGCACCGCGATCCCCCAGGGATTGGTGCCCAGAATCGGCCGGGTGGCGCCCCACGGAGCCATTTCCGCGCCCGCGTTGGTCATGGCGATCCCGATCAGGCCCCCATCGGCGGCACGCTTGGCGTGATAGCCCGCGATACCGAAGTGGTTGCTGTGCCGCACCGCCACCATCGCGATTCCGCTCCGCGACGCAATCTCGATCGCCCGGTCCATCGCGCGGTGGGCCGCCACGTACCCCAGGCCCTTGCCGGCGTCGAGCAGGGCCGTTGCCGGACCCTCGCGCACCCATGACATCGCCGCATTCGGCCGGATCCCGCCGTTTCGCATCCGGCGGGCGTAGCGAAACAGCTTCTCGAATCCCTGCCCCTGCCCGGGATGCCACCACAGTGACGCGGTGATCAAGCCGTCGGCGTTGATGCGCGCCTCCTCACCCGTTGCGCCCAGCGCGCGCAGCACCGATTCGGCGAACGCCCTGAGCGACGGCCCGGTGAAGCGCTCGACCGCGACCCCGTCTTCGAGTTGGTAGATGGCGGCGCCCCTAGGGAATCAGGCGCCGTGCCCGCGGCCGCACGACAAACAGCCCCTCGCGCCGGCTCGACAGCAACACACTCCCGCTCTCGAAGTACGGGTACACGCTCCAGGTGCCGTCGAATCCCGCCTCGTCCGCGCTCCAAGGAGTAGTGTCGAAGTAGCCCAGCTCGACGGGGTTCTCGGGATCGCTGATGTCCAGCACGCGCAGCCCGGCGCGGTTGTTCGACATGTAGAGCCGGTCGCCCTTGACGTACATGTTGTGATCCGTGGCCCGCGTGGGGTTCATGTACTCGCTGAGCAGAAGCGGGTCGTCGAGGTCAGCCAGGTCCCAGATCAGCGTCCGCGTGGCATCGACCAGGCCGCCCACCTCGTCCAGTTCGTCGTTCGAGTAGAAGTAGCGATGATCCTCCGTGAGCCAGCCCTGATGCGCATACGCCACGTTCGGATAATCGGCCGCGGCCACGGCGATGGGATTGTCCTTGTCGGTCACGTCGGCGATGGACAGCGCGGTCTCGTTGGAGTTCACGCAGATTTCGCGGCCGGCGTAGTCCTCGTCCGGTCCGTGGTAGATGACGCACTGGGTGTCGTGCGAGTTGCCCGTGTTGCGGCGTCCGGTGTTGGGGTGTGCGAAACAGCCCGCGAAAACGGGGTTCAGCGGATCGTTGATGTCCACCATGTGCGAGCCCCCACCGCACGTCTCACCGCCGTCCGAAGACCCGACCAGGTAGGCGAACCCCGTCTCCTCGTTGATGGCGATGTTGTGGGACGACGCGATGCCCGTGTACATGCCGGTTGCCTCGAATTCGCGCGGCTCCGTCACGTCGCGCAACTGGGTGAGATCGAAGATCTGCATGCCGTGCTGGCCAGCCCCGTCGGCGACGACGAAGGCATGATCCTTGAACACCTTCATGTCGCGCCAGCTGTTGGCCCGGCTGCCCTCGGTCATGGCCAGGTTGCCCAGGTAGCGCGGGTTGTACGGGTCGGTGACATCGACGAACGCGGTCCCGTCCATGCGGCCGACCAGCGCGTACTCGCGGCCGTCGAGCGGATCGGTCCAGCCCCACACGTCGTTCAGCCGCGCCCCGCGGCCGGCGCCCAGCTCCGCCCACGGGACGAACGAGAGCAGGTCCACGTGATCGCAGTCATAGCCGGCGGCACCGCCGTCGGCGCAAGCGACCTCGCCGCCGTTGATTGCGGGGAGGCCCGCGTAGTCGACCGTGAGCACCGCACTGCGCGTCCACTCGCCGGAGTCGCCGGAGAACACGGTCGCGGCACCCAGTCCGAAGTCGACCGAGGGATTGCCGAATACAGCGACATCGCCTGCCAGCGCCAGCGTCTGGTTAGGAGTGATGACGCCCCCCGCGTCGTCAGGGCCGAACAGATCCACGGTGCCCTGAAGGTTGAACGCCGTGCCGCCGCGCTCGTAGACGAAGAGACGCGGACCACCGCCCACCACCAGCGTTGTGCCGTCCGAGGCGATCGACATCCCAAACCCCGCTCTCTCAGCCGCGTCCGCCGGCTGCAGCGTGCCAACCGCCGCCCACTGACCGTCCGCACGCGCAAAGCGGTGCACGACTCCCTCAACGGACGCGTCGCCGTCGTCACCCAGTTCCACGGTCATCTGTCCAACGAGGATCTCGTCCTGGAACAGCGCCACGGTCGTTCCGAAGGGCATCCCGCGCGGGCCATCGGAGTCGGGAGCGTTTACGACGCCGGCGGCCTCCCACCCCTGGCCCCGGGCCCCGCGTTCGAAGACCCTGATAGCGTTGGCTCCGGGATCTCCGACGATGAGCAGGTCTCCCCGCAGGTCGAACCCCGGTGTGCCGGGCCCGCCGGCCTGCGCGGGAGCGCCGACCGTGCCGCTGGCTGTCCACAGACCGTCGGACCCGCGGCGGAAGGCGGCCAGAACGTTGCCATCGTCATTGGCGGCGGCCACGGCAAGGTCGCTGCCCGATGCGGCCACGGACGTCCCGAACCTGCTTAGCCCGGGGCCGTCGAGAACCTGGATCGGGCGCGCGTCCTCGCGTTCCACATCGTCCAGGCGGTACGCGTACACCTTGCCTCCGTCGATACCGTCTGCCCCCACAAGCAGCAGTTCGCCCGCCCGCGCGAGTGCCGTTCCGAATCCGTCCCGTACTTGCGGTTCCGGAGCCCGCAGCGTAGCGACGACCCTCCATTCGCCGTCGGCGGCGTATACCCGAACCGTTCCTGGATCACGCTCGTGGGCGGCTTCACCGATGTAGACGCGTCCGTCGGCCACGAGTACGGCGCCGCCGAAGGCCTGCGCCGCCACCGGCGTGGGGACGATCAGCCAGCAGGCTGTCAGGACAAGGAGCGGGTTGACGTGTGATTGCCGAATCCTCACGGGAATCCTCCGCTTTGGGGTTTGGTGACGAGTGCAGAATCTACTCGACTCGCCGGCGGTTCACGAGATGCACTAGTGCGGACGAACGACGAAGAGTCCCTCGCGCCGTCCCGAAACCAGAACGATGAGGGCCGCGAGCGCCGGCAACACCATGCTACGACGGTTCATGAATCAGCTCCGCGGCCATCCCGGGGAGCTGGTCCGGGCCGATGAGCGCCTTGAGCCCACCGGTGAGCTCGCGGAAGGGGATGCCCCGCTCGCGCAAGCGTGCAGCGTCGCTCCCGACATCGCCCGTCCGGAGCGCGATATGGTCCAGACCCTCTCCACGCTCCCGCAGGAATCGCCCTGCCCGCGACCCGGGGTTCCTGCTCTCCACAAGCTGTAACGAGCATCGGTTGTCGAAGTGGATGTGCGCTTTGCGCATCGGCAGCCTCTCGTCCGCCGCAAAGTCCTGCGCAACGAGGCCGAAGTATTGCTCGAAGCGCCGGCAGGCGTCGTCCAGGTCGTGCACGCAAAGGCCGATGTGGTGGAGACCCGACACCTTCAAAGAGTTGCTTACGGGCTCGCCGACGGCTTCGGGCGGATAGTACCAACTGCGTTCGTGCGACTGGATGAGCTCCACGGTCAATCCGGGAAGCTTGTCCGGGAATACGAATGCTTCGTACCCGTCGTTGGCGTCGAGGATCCGGTCCTCCCATACGCCGACCCCGATTTCACGGAGATGCGCGACATCGGCCACGATGTCGTCGGTCTCGATGCAGATGTGCTCGAGCCCCTGGCCGCGCTCGCGTAGGAACCTGTTGACCCGCGATTCGGGGTTCCAGTTCTGCACCAGATGCAGCCAGCACTCGTTGCCGAGGAGGATGCGGGCGTCGAACTGCATGCCCTGGCCCTGGTCGTTGCGGAAGTCCCGCGCTCGAAGGCCCAGGGCACGCTCGAAGGAGCGGCACGCGTCACGGAGGTCGCGCACGACCATCCCGATGTGCTGCACGCGAAGAATCAAGGGTCGTACCGGTATACCTGGCCGGCGCGCATGACGAAGACGACGTGCTCGATCGACCGGATGTCCGCCGTCGGGTCGCCCACGACCGCGATCAGGTCCGCCGCGTAGCCGGCCTCGACCGTGCCCAGCGTGTTGTCCATCCCCAGCGACTCGGCCGCCAGACTCGTCGCCGAGACGATCGCCGCCATCGGGTCCTGTCCGCCCTCCTGGACCCGGTACACGAGTTCCTTCCAGTTGTGGCCGTGTGCTCCGGCGACCGCATCCGTCCCGAAGACGATGTCGAGGCCATCCACAGTCAGGGCCTCGCGAAAGGTCTTGAGCGCCACCGGGACCGCCGCCTCCATCTGTGCGAAGCCCTCTGCCGTGTAGTTGCCGATCCCCAGATAGCGCTCCGCGTTGGCGAAGTAGTTGTCGAAGATGAGATGGATGTGGGGATCGTAGTACAGGCCGCGCTCGGCGAGCAGTTCCAGCGTGGCGCGGTCGAGGAGCGCGCCGTGCTCGATTTGTGCGCATCCGGCCAGGGCGGCGCGGCGGGCGCTCTCGGGGCCGTGGGCGTGTACGACGGCCCGAAGCCCCAGTTCCGTCGCCCGTCCGCAGGCCGCATCGAGCTGCGCCTGGCTCAAGGTGGGGCCACCGCCCACCCGGATGCTCTCCGAGGCGAAAATCTTGATGACGTCGGCCCCGGCTGCGGTGACCTCGTCCACGTGGGCACGAATATCGTCCGGACCGCCGGTGCCCGCCGTGACCGGCCTGATCGAGGTCAGCACTCGTGGGCCGGGCAGGGAACCGTGATCGATGGCGTCACGGACGGGGACGTCCTCGGGTCCGCCCACGCTCTGAACGGTCGTAACGCCGCTCCTGAGCATGTTCCAGGCGTTTTCGGCCGCGTACAGGACCTGTTCCTGCGGGCCGTCGGTGGAGGCCGCGGAATGGAGCCGGTCGGTTTCGCGATCGAAGTGCCAGCCGAGGTGGACGTGCGTATCGATCAGACCGGGGAGCAGCGTGGCCCCGGAAAGGTCGTAAACCCGGCCACCTTCGGTGGATCCGGCGTCGGCCACGGCCGTGATCAACCCCCCGCGCACGACGACTTCCCGGCCGGTGAAGGAGCCGCCCCTCCCGTCGAGGATCCGGTCGGGACGAAGGACGACGCTTCCATCGCCGCCCTCCACCCTTGCGGCGGGTTCTTCCACTTCCGCGGCAGGGTCAATTCCTTTCGCGCAGGACAAACCCAGCCCTGCCAACGTCAGGAGCAGTCCAGAGCTTGCGGAGCGTCGAGCTACGTGTTGTGCTGCCTTGGCGCTTGAGGCTCCACGGGTCCGGTTTCGTGTGGTCATCTGTTCATCGAATCTGCCACGCGTGATTCCCGAGGCAAGCTTTCGCTGTTCACGACTTTCTCTTGGTCACGCTATCGCACCTCTTCCGGCAGACGCCTGACCACTACGGTCGGCACGTCCAGTTCGTCGACCTCCAGGTAAGCAACCAGCCCATCCGGACCGAAGGCCGCGGGCATGGGGGTATCGGCGAAGGTGCCGATGTACCGGCCATCGGGAGCGATCACGTCGACGAGACCGGGTCTGCGTGGTCGTGGTCCGCTCTGAACCGGACTCAAGGCGCCCAGCACCATGCCGAGGAAATCGTAATCCGGGAAGCCGTCGTCAGGTGTCCGGCCGACCCAGATCAGACCGTCCCAGGTCGTCTTCAGCGCTTCGATCTGGTGGATGTCGCCGGGCGGAACCGGCCCGTCGTCTATCATGCCGAGCAGCCGGTCGATTCCACCAGCCCATGCCACCATCTCCGCTCCGTCCCGCGACTCCGCCGCCCGTCTGAAACCATCCTTGAAGTAGTTCCTGAGTGCGCCGATGTTCTCGGCGTAGGGTCTTACGGGAAACGCGCGAACCAGAAGCCGGTCCGTGGCAGGGCCCACAATCTTGACGGCGTATGCGCTGGTGTCCGAAAACGCAACGGCACCGCCGGGCAGCGGACCGAAGTGAAACTCCGCGTCTTCGTAGGGTTTCGCTGCTCGCGCGATCTCCGATTCGGATGCCTCTTCGCCATCGAGTTCGAGGCGTAGGATCGTCCGCGGGCCGTCCACGATCCTGAAGGACCCGGTGCCGGTCTCGGGATCCCTCTGCATGTCCCAGACGTGGGCGACCCGCAGCAGCAGGTCGCCGCGCCACCGGTCCACGAGGCGCATGCGTGGATAGCTGCCGGGCGTCTCCACGAGCGGAGCGTTGTGACCGGGGCGTACTCCCGGGTAGCGGACCATCCGGTCGAGCGTCCCGTCCGGGCCGAAAACGTGATAGGCGAAGTGTCCGTCGTCGGGGACCAGCGTCCGTCCATCGGGGAGCGCGAAGGCCTCTGAGGCGTCGCGGAACTCGCCCGGACCTTCCCCTTGCCGACCGAAACGGACGACGAGTTCGCCGTCGGGATCGACGACCACCACTTCCAGCTCGTCGCCGTTGAGGTCCCCGACGTGCAGGTTCCCGAGCGAGTCGAATCCAAGCGATGCGACACGAGAGAACAGGTCCCAATCACTGTAGCCGTCGCCGACGCGATAGACTTCCGGGAAGTCCGCGGCAAGGGACCGATCCTCGGCGGGAAGCTCGATCACCTGCTGGGCCGAAGCGCGGCCGGCGGCGACCGCAATCGTTGCCGAGGCGCAGGCGGTCGCGACGCACACGATCACCGGCAGACGGGTCAAGCCGGATCTGCCTCGGAAAGAGGGTCTCATCGCGCGCTCACTCGTCCTGCAAGCACCTCCACAACGTGCCGTGCCCGCCGTCCGGTCCCCGCGCGGATCTGAGCGCGGCAACTGAAGCCGTTGGCAATCACGACATCCTCCGGAGGGCTGGCCCGTAGGGCGGGGAAGAGGCTCAGCTCGCCCATTGCACGGGACGTGCGCAGGTGCTTGGCGACGTACCCGAACGAGCCCGCCATTCCGCAGCAACTCGACTCGATGAGCTCACCCCGAATGCCCGCACACGCGGCAAGCGCTTCGACGGTCGCCGATGCGGTGCCAGCCGCCTTCTGGTGGCAGTGTCCGTGGATCTGAACTGTGGTGCGCGACGTTGGAGGAGTTGCGGCACTCGCCTGCCCGGCCAGGAACTCGTCGACAAGCACCGCCTGTTCCGCCACCACGCGGACATCGTCGCCCGTCACGGCATGTGCATCGTTCCCCGTCACCACGGGCCCATCACGATCCTCGTCGTCAGCCAGCAGATGGAGCGCCTCGTCCCGGAGCGTCAGCAGGCAACTGGGCTCCAGCCCCACGATGGGCAGTCCGCGCCGCGCGAAGGGCGCGAGTGCCGCGACCGTGCGCTGCAACTCCGCCCGCGCGTGGTCGAGCATACCGGCGCTGATGTAGGTCCGCCCGCAGCAAAGGGGTCGGCCACGAGGCTGCGGCTTCGTCGGAGCAATCGCTTCATAGCCCAGCCTGAGAAGCACAGACTGAGCGGCCCGAGCGATGTCTGGGTCAAAATATCTGGAGAATGTGTCCACGAATAGGATGGCAGGAGCTGTCATGGGGACTTCCAGCGGCCCGTCGGAGCCATTTTTGACAAAAGCTATGGATAATTTGTCCATTGGAGTTAGCGCCAACTCACGATCCCGAAACGACCGCCGATGCCACTCCGGCAGCGCGTTCCCGGCCGCGATGCCCAGCACCCGTTCGCCGAGCCACCGCAACGCACCGCTCCGGTTCCGCAGATTGAGCACCCCGGGGAACCGGGCCCCAATGGGCGCAAGGCGGGGCAGCGACGCGAACAGCCGCTCTCGCAGGGGGACACCGCGCCGCCGATGTCTGAGATGGAGGACTTCGGCCTTCATCCTGGCCATGTCGACCCCGGCCGGGCACTCGCGCTGGCAGGCCTTGCAGCCGACGCAGAGTTCGAGAACCTCGGCGACCTCATCCCCCGCCAGACCCTCCGGCCCCAACTGACCCGTCAGCGCTTGCCGAAGCACGTTGGCGCGGCCGCGGGTCGTGTCCGTCTCCTCGCGGGTGACCCGGTACGACGGGCACATCACGCCTGGATCCATCTTACGGCAGGCCCCGTTGTTGTTGCATGCCTCGACGGCGCGGGCGAAACCGCCGTCGGCCGACCAGTCCGTCGCCAGCGGCAGGGCCCTGGCACGGTAGCCCGGGCCATAGCGGAACAACTCGCGGTCGTCCATGCGCGGCGCGCCGACGATCTTCCCCGGATTCATCATGCCGGCCGGATCGAGCGCGTCCTTCACTTCGCGGAACGCCCGCGTCAGCCGGCTGCCCAGCATCGGCTCGATGAACTCGGAGCGGAGGATGCCGTCGCCGTGTTCGCCCGAGTGGGATCCTCCCAGCTGCACGGCGAGGTGCATCACCTCGTCGCCGATGGCGCGGAACGCCTCGATGTCGGACGGGTCTTTCATGTTCAGCGACGGCCGCACATGGAGACACCCGACGGAAGCGTGCGCATACCAGGTGCTGCTGGTGCCGTGGCGCGCGAAGACGTCCTCGACGGCGGCCCCGAACTCGGCCAGCGCGGGGAGCGGTATCGCGCAATCCTCGACGATCGAGACCGGCTTCCGGTCGCCCTTCATGGACATCACGATGTTCAGCCCCGCGCGCCGCACGGCCCAGATTGCGGCCTGTTCGGCGCTGTCCTCGGCGCGCGCCACCTCGCGTCCCGGCCCCGTGCCGTGCGCCACCTCTTCCAAACGGCCGAGTTTGCGTGACAACTCCGCCTGGTCGTCCCCGGCGAATTCGACCAGCAGCACACTGTGCGCGCGGGGCGGTATCAGGGCCTCCACCGCCGAGCGGAAGGCGGCGTTCTTGCGGGCGAGGCGGGTCAGCGTGTCGTCCACCAGTTCGACCGCGTGCGGGTCCAGTTCGACGATGTGCTGCACGGCGTCCAGTGCCTCGAGCAGCGACGGGAACCCGCACACTCCCAGGACCCGGCGCCGCGGCCTGCGCGCCAGTCTGACCGTGAGGCGCCGGAAGAAGGCCAGGGTGCCCTCGGACCCGACGAGCACCTCGGCCATCGACGCATCCGGCTTGAGGAGCCGGTGGAGATTGTATCCGGCCACGTGCCGGAGCACCCTCGGAACGCGTGCCCGCAGCTCGTCGGCCTCGCGGGCGGCGATCGCGCGGATTCGCTCGGCCAGGCGATGGGTGTCGGCGGGAGCGGCGGCCGGGCCGTCGTCGGCCGGGCCGTCGTCGCCGGGGGTGCAGGGTCCGAAGTCGACGATACTCCCGTTTGCCAGCGCCGCTTCGATCTCGATCACGTTGTCGGCCATGATCCCGTACCGGATCGAGCGCGCGCCGCCGCTGTTGTTGCCTGCCATGCCGCCCAGCGTCGCCCGGCTCGCGGTTGCCACGTCCACCGGGAAGAAGAGCCCCGTCGGGGCGAGGTATCGGTTGAGCTGGTCCAGTACGACGCCCGGTTCGACCTGGGCCGTGCGCGCGTCGTGGTCGACGGCGAGAACGCGGTCGAGGTGGCGGGAGGTGTCGATCACCAGAGCGCGGCCGATCGTCTGTCCGCACTGGGACGTGCCCGCGCCCCGGGGGAGTACAGGGACGCCTTCTTCGCGCGCGATGGTCATGGCCGCGTCCACGTCGTCCAGGGAACGCGGGAGGACGACGCCCACCGGCCTGATCTGGTAGATGGAGGCATCGGTGGCGTAGAGGGCACGGGTCAGCGCGTCAAAGCGTACATCGCCCTCGACGTGCCGACGGAGACGGTCGGCGAGCGAACCTGCAACAGATTGCCGAATGCGCAAGGGGTGCTCCGCTCGTCGTGGGGACGATGAGAGCGCTAAATCTACGCGGCTTCTGGCCGGTTCACGATGGCGGGAGGCTTCCGAGCGACCGGGCCGGAGCCCACGCCCGCATGCGGACGGAGCCCCGGCCCAGGCGCAGTTGTCACGGAATGTTGGGGTTGTTGTTCTTTTCGAGGAGCGGCAGCGGCAGGCAGGTCGTGTTCCCGTAGAACCCGCCCTTCGGCCCCGAACCCTCCTGGAAGACCACGCCCGCGGGGGGCGTGAAGGGCAGATTCAGGCGGATCTTGTCATAGAAATGATGGCCCTCGAGGAACAGCTCCCGGTTGCGCTCCTGGATCAGCTGCTCCCGTATCTCGGCATCACTTCCCCCGGGGAACGCCGGCAACCCGGCCGCGGCGTGCAGCTCGTTGATGATGTCCACCGCCGTCTGGCCCCCCGCGGCCTCGGCCATGATCAACTGCGCTTCGGCGTAGCGGGCGATCGGCATCGGGCTGTCCTGGGCCGGGTATTTCTGCTGCGTCCAAAGTGGGGTCAGGTCGTCCGAGGCGGCTGTGCGGCCCTGGTCGACTACCGTGACCCGGGGATCGGGCGTTCCCATGTACTCAAGGTTCCAGAAGACGCGCTCCACACTCATGCGCTCGTCGCGATTGTTCAGCGTCCAGATGCGGTTGGAAGAGCGAAAGGACGCGGCGCTGAAGCGCGCGTTCCGGACGAATCCCGCGGGCACCTGTGCCGCGTCCGAGGCTGCGCCCGAAGCGTCCCCCTGGTTCAGGCGCGCCCGGGCGCGGCCCACCATGGCCATGTTCGTGATGTCCGCGGGTCCGCCGCCGTTGGCGGCCATGGTGAACTTCTCCTCGGCCATGGCGAACATCTGTTGCGAGGTGAGTTCCGGCCCACCATCCACGGCCGCCGAGCACATGGCTTCTCCCAGAAGCAGGTGGGCGTACCCGGAATAGGCCGCCGAGGTGGCCATGAGCTCCGCGTCCCCGATTTCCCGGGAAACACCGAGCGCGTTGTCCGCCGCCCAGCGCGCGGTCGATAGCGTCGTGTACACGCCGGGGTCGGCGTCTGCACACGTGAAGCTCGCGTAGACGCCGCCCGCTTCCTCGAAGCTGCGCCGGTCGTAGGGCCACATGCGTGCCGCGAGCTGACCGTCCGCCAATTCGTTGCCCATCAGCCCTCCGGCAGCCACCCATTCGCTGAAGGCGCACTCGAAGTCCGCGACCGCGCTGGCGACCAGCAGCGGCGCATTGTCGGGGTTGGCCAGGTCGTCGGCCCTGACCCGGCTCGGAGCGTCGATCTCAAGCAGGGTGTCGCAAGCCGTGAGCGGAACCGCCAGCAGGAGCACGACGCCTGCAAACAACCGGTATTTGATCGTGTATTTCATTGTTCTCATCCTCCCGGTCTCAGAACGACAGGTTCAGCGTCGCGGTAACCTGGTTGAGCTGCGGCGTGTTGTCCTGCTCCAGGAGCGTGTAGCCGAACTCGACGAACGACGCCTCGGGATCGAGGCCGGTGTAGTTGGTCCATGTCATGAGATTGCGAGCGGTAAGGGTCAGAGTACCCCGTGACGCACCGAAGGGGCTGACCAGCCGCCCGGGCAGGTTCACGCTCGCCGAGACCTCGCGCAGCTTGGCGAAGCTGCCGTCAGTGAAGATGAAGGATCTGAGCGGACTGCCGGACTGGATCTCGGCGATGCGCGCCGGGTCGTACTCCTCGGGGAAGAAGTTCTCGTGGCACTGGTTGAAGACCTGGCAGCGCGCCCTGAGGTTGTTGTCGAACTTCGTGAAGCCGGTCTTCCAGTCGACGAGCGCGTAGATGCGCACCCTGTCGAACAGGGTGAGCGTGGTTCCCAGCGAGCCTTCCAGGTCCGGCGTCACATGACCGAGATAGAGGCGTGGAGCAATCGCGCAGGGGACCGGCGGCCCCCCGAGTTCCAGCGGCGTTCCGTCGGGCAGCTTCTTCCCGTTGGGGTCCCCGCCATCGCACATGGGATCGACGGCACGTGCGGTCGGCCCGGTTCCCATCAGTGTCGCGCTGACCACCTTGCGGCGGAACCAGGACGCCACCGGGAAGCCTGGCACGCGCCGCTGGCTGCCGGCTCCGATGAAGCCCGTGCCCTGGTCGATGCCCCCGAGGTCGATGATCTCGTTGTTGTTTGTCGCGAGGTTCAGGGCCAGGTCGAGGCCGATCGCGCCTGACTCGTACGCGAGCGCGTTCACCTGAACCTCGAAGCCCTGGTTCCTGATCTCGCCGGCGTTGACGAACTGGCTTCCCGGGAACCCGAGGGACGGCGGGAGATTGCGCGACAGGATCGCGTCCTGGGTGCGGGTGTTGTAATAGGTGAAGTCGATGCCAAGGCGGCTGTCGAAGAGTCCGGCTTCGAAGCCGATCTCCACCTCCGAGCCCTTTTCCGGCTCGAGGGCGTCGTTGCCGATGAACTGCGGCGTAACCGCCGCGATGCCGCCGCCGCCCGTTACCGGGGCGAAAGTGCGAAGCGCGGCGTAGTCGGCCGGCTGCTGTCCGGACATGCCGAAGGCGGATCTCAGTCTGAATTCGCTGACCCCGGGGAGGCTGAAGAAGTCCTCCTCGCCAAGCACCCAGGAAATGCTCGCCTTGGGATAGACGACAAAGTCGTAGTCCTTGCCGAAGGCGCTATTGTCGTCGCCCCGGATGGCCGCCGTCAGGAACAGGCGGTCACCGATCTCGATGCGCTCCTGCACAAAGAGACCCACCGTGCTGTTCTCGACGAAGTCCTCACCGCCGAACGTCTGTGCCAGCGCATCGACGACCGTGAGTCCCGGGGCCGGAAAGTTGTTCCCCTCGGTTACCAGGAACTCGGTGAAGCGGCGATAGTACTGCGCGCCCCCGGTCGTGGCGGAGCGGATCGAACTCGTGATGTCAAACGAAGCGGTGGCACTGTAGTCGAAGGTCGTGTTCTCGACATCCCGCGACTGCACGAACTTCCCACCGCGGGCGGTGTTGGCCCCGAAGAACTGAGAGATCTCCGGGGGCATCCGCTCCCATAGCTGCATGTTGTCTTCGAAGACGCGGTCCTGGCCGACGTTCAGCCGCTGACTGAGCCACGACGTGGGCCGGTGGTTGGCCGAGAGGCTCAGGGTGAAACGCTCCGTGTCCTGCCAGAACTTGAACGCCTCTGAAATGACCTCCGGTGGATAGCTGATGAAGCCGCGGAAGCGAGTATCCCGGTTGCCCGGAAGGGCGAACATCGTGGCCCACATGCGCCCTCCGCAGCCCGCCTCGCAGGCGAGGTTCGTCCTCCCCTGATTGTACCCGATCGATGCAGTCAGGTCGTAGCTCGGATCGGTGGACAACGTGATGTTGCTGCGGGTGCTCAGCCGCCACAGGCTGTTAGTGGGCTCGATCCCCTCATTGAACTCCAGATCGGCTCCGAGGTAGTAGCGGACGTCATCGGTCCCACCGCGGACATTGGCGCCGTAGCTCTGCAGGTGTCCGGTGTCGAAGATCGTGTTGCCGAGCGCGCGTTCCGACTCGAAGAGGTTGTGTTGATACGGTTCGCCGGTCACCGGATCGAATCCCCAGTTGGGCTCAATCCGGGTCTCCGCGTTGTGGAACCAGTTGGCGCCCTGGCGAATGGTGATCCCCCATTCCGGTGCTCCCGACCGCCCCTTCTTGGTGAGGATCTGGATCACGCCGTTTGCCGCTTCCGTACCGTAGAGGGTTGCTGCCGCCGGTCCCTTGATGATCTCGATGCTCTCGATATCCTCGGGGTTCACGTCGTTCAGACGATTCACGACACCCGATCCGAATCCCTGGATCGAAATCCCCGTGCCCACTCCGTTGTCGAGACGGACGCCATCGACATAGATCAGCGGCTGCGTGTTCAGCGAGAAGCTGGAAGCGCCGCGGATCCGGATCGTCGGCCCGCTTCCCACCATGCCCGTTCCGGGGGTGACAACGACGCCGGGTGCGCGCCCGTTGATGAGTTGGCTGACGTCGGGCGTAGGCGCCAGCGCCACCTGGTCACCGGCGTTAATGGTCGCGATCGCCGTGCCCACGGCGCGCCGTTCGACCGCGCCCGCCGTACCCGTGACCACGATCGCGTCCAGGTTGATGGCGGTCGCTACAAGTTCGAAGCGGATGCCATCGGCCGGCGCCGTGACCATCTGCTGTTCCGCGCGGTATCCGAGACTGACCACGCGGATGGTGAGTTCCCCGGCCTGTACAGCCAGTCGGAAGGCACCCTGGGAGTTGGTGAGCGTTCCGGACGTGGTGCCTTCGACGAAGACCTGTGCGTTGGCGACCGGAGCGCCCTGTTCGTCAACAACCGTTCCCGAAACGGTCGCTTCCTGAGCGGCGATTGGGCCGCTCCCGAGTGCGCTTGCCGCCAGCACCAACGCCGCAGCTGCGCACCTGCGAATCCGCCCGCGCGGATTCCTGGATTCCTGCATCGTCCCCTCCTGGTTCGCAAGGGAGAGGTCCGCGCACACCCGTGCCGCGCACCGTATTCCCTCTCGCCCCGCCAATGGCATTCCGCTGGCCGGGCGCAAACTGCTCGGGGGACGTTTTGTTGACTCCGCGACCAACGTAGACTCCAACCCCGGACCGCGGCAACCGGAGATAGGCCGCCACGGGGGAGGTGGGGGTGTAATGAGAGTCCAGACAACTGCGACGATGTGCTGAGCGTATTGTCGCATGGGCTCCGCAATGGCGCTGGCGGCGAGGCTTTGGCATCTTCCAAGGGACAAGATGGATTTTCGCGCGGCCACAGCCGCTTGCGCGGCCGCAACCACAGGAGATTCGGCGAGGAGGCTAACCCATGCGGGAGCGGGCCTGGCAGGTGCTGGCCGTTCTGCTCACAGTCGGAGCCGTGGGATGCACCGAGGGTGCCCCCGAACAGGAAGTCCTGGAACTCAGCTTCGGGCACGTGGGCGCGCCGGGCTCCCTGTTTGCGCTCTCCGCGGAGGAATTCGCGGCGCGCGTCAACGCGCGGCTCGAAGGCGAGGCGAGGGTAGTCGTGTACGGGTCGAGCCAGCTGGGCGGCGATGAAGTCCTCCTGAACAAGCTCAAGCTGGGCACCGTGGACTTTGCCCTGCCCTCGTCGATCATGTCATCGCGGATTCCGGAGTTCGGGATCTTCGAGATGCCCTATCTGGTGCGGAATCGGCAGCACATGGCGCGGATCGAGGAAGAGGTCGTCTGGCCGGTGCTTGCGCCGCTCGCGGAAGAGCACGGATACCGTATTCTGGGGGTCTGGGAAAACGGCTACCGCCACGTCACCAACAATACCCGTCCGGTACGCGCGCCCGACGATCTGGCCGGGCTCAAGTTGAGGACGCCGCGTGGGACCTGGCGAGTCAAGCTGTTCCAGAACTTCGGGGCGAACCCTGTCCCGATGGCGCTCTCGGAGGTGCTGATCGCATTGCGCACGGGCGTGGTGGACGGGCAGGAGAACCCTCTCGCGCAGATTCATGCGTCCAAGCTGAACGAGGTGCAGCAGTACCTGTCGCTTACCGAGCACGTCTATACGCCCGCGTACGTAACCGTCTCCCCCGATCACTGGGAGGATGTTCCCGAGCATGTGCGGATGGTCGTCGAGGAAGAGGCCCGCGGGTTGCGTGACTTCGTCTACGAAACGGCCAGGACGCTGGACCGCGAACTGCTCGTGACGCTTGCGGACACGCAGATCTCGGTCAACTGGGCCAACGGAGACGCGTTCCAGAGGGCGAGTCAGCCGATCTACGACGAGTTCACGACGACCGTGGAGCTTGGCCAGGAGCTGGTCGATCGTGCCATGAGGGTAGCCGGGTCCGAATAGATCGACCGGCAGCCGTGTCCGACACGGATCGGGTGAGGCGCGTCTTTCAGCGCGCCCTCGAGGTCATCGTGATCGCCGTGGTGGTCGCCCTGGCCGCGGTCGTGGTCATGGGCGTGATCTACCGCAAGGCGGGAGCCGCCCTGGTCTGGTATGACGAGGTGGCCGCGATCCTGCTGGCGTGGCTGACCTACTACGGAGCCGCGCTCGCGGCGCTGCACCGCGGTCACATCGGGGTGCCGGCCATGGTGGAACGGCTCCACGGGCGTCTGCGCACGTGCGTCGTGATCGCCGGCGAGGTTGCCGTGATCGGCTTCTTCGCCGTCCTGGCCTGGGCCGGATGGGCGGTGCAGTCGGCGCTTGTGGGGACGACCCTGGTGAGCCTTCCGGCCGTGCCTGCCGGCCTTGCCCAGTCGGTCATTCCGATCGGCGCGGTGCTGTTCATCTGCGCCCAGCTGCTGAGCCTTCCCCGGGTGCTGCGCGGCGAACGCGGAGCGGAGGAGGGGACGCTGCCTTGACGGCCGCCCTGATCCTCCTGTTCCTGGTCCTGATCGTGATCAACGTGCCGATCGCGGTAGCGCTTGGCGTCATGTCGGTTGTGGCGATCATCGCCCTGGGCGGGTGGGCGGCGATCCCCAATGTCGGGCTGGTCATGTTCTCGGGCGCGACCAAGTTCCCGCTGATCGCCATTCCCCTGTTCATCCTCGCGGGCACGATCATGAACGCGACGGGGATTTCGCAGCGCCTCATCGCGTTCGCGTCGGCGGTCTTCGGGTTCATCCGCGGCGGGCTCTCGATGGTGAGCATCTCGGCTTCCATGTTCTTCGCGGAGATCTCCGGGAGCGCCGTCGCCGATGTCGCGGCTCTCGGGTCGATCCTGATTCCGGCCATGAAGAAGCGCGGCTACACACGCAACTTCGCCGCTGCGGTCACCTCTTCGTCCGCGACCCTCGCCGTGATCATCCCTCCCTCGATCCCCATGATCCTGTACGGCGTCATGTCCGGAGCGTCGGTGGTCGAGCTCTTCGTCGCGGGAATCATTCCGGGCGTCGTGGGCGGCGTACTCATGATGTTCGTGTCGTACCTGTGGGCGCGGCGCAACAACCTCCCCATGGAGGAAGCGTTCCGGTTCGGGCATGTGTTCGAGACGTTCAAGGCGGCCGGCTGGTCGCTCCTTCTGCCGGTCATCATCCTGGGCGGAATCTTCTCGGGCTGGGTGACCGCGACCGAAGGCGCCGGGCTCGCGGTGGTCGCCGCGCTCGTGATCGGCGGCGCCGTATACCGCGAACTCACTCTGGCGGGGCTGCGCCGCGCGGTGCTCGAGTGCGGGCACCAGACGGCGGTGGTCATGCTGCTCGTGGCTGCGTCGGCGCTGCTGGGCGATTTTCTCACCGAAGCGCGCGTGCCGCAGCAGGTCGCGCTGGCCATCACGGGCCTGACGGACTCGAAGCTCGCGATCCTGGCGCTGCTCAACGTCTTCCTGCTTGCGGTCGGGCTCTTTCTCCATTCGGCCGCAGCGATCATTCTCGTGGTGCCCATCGTCATGCCGCTGGTGCAGGCGCTGGGGATCGACCCGGTGCACTTCGGACTCATCGTGACGCTGAATCTCGGAATCGGACAGCAGACGCCCCCCGTGGCCTCTGTGCTGGTGACCGCGTGCTCGGTCGCCAAGGCGGACATCTGGGCCGTCACCAAGGCGAACCTGTGGTTCATCGCGGTCCTCCTGGTGGTGCTGCTGGTCGTCACGTACGTGCCTTCGTTCTCGATGGCGCTGGTGGACGTGTTCTACCGATGAGCGGATCCGAGCGCGTGATTGCGGCCCGTGACGGCGATGTCGTGACCGTCACCCTGAGTAATCCGGGCAAGCTCAATGTGCTCGACATGGCCGCATGGGAGCGGCTGGGCGAGATCTTCGAGGAGCTGTCTGCCGACGACTCGGTGCGGTGCGTGCTGGTGAAGGGGCAGGGAGGGCGCGCGTTCTCCACCGGGTCCGATATCGGTGCGTTCGGCGCGCAACGGAGCACGCCGGCACAGGTGACGCGGTATGCGGCCGCCCTGCGGCGCGGGATAGGAGGCGTGTACGACTGTCCGCACCCGACGGTGGCGGTGGTGCAGGGGCTCTGTGTGGGCGGCGGGCTCATCATCGCCGCGTGCTGCGATGTGCGCGTGTGCGGCGAGTCCAGCCGCTTCGGAGCCCCGGTCAACCGCCTGGGCGCCACGATGGCTTACGAGGAGATGGCGCCGCTGCTGGCTGTGGCGGGCGCGGGCGCCGTTTTGGAGATTCTCCTTACGGGCGACCTTGTGGACGCCCGCCGTGCCCGCGAGATGGGCATTGTCAACCGGATCGTACCGGACGGGGAAGTGGAGCACGCGGTCGCCGCGGTCGCGCGCAACATTGCGCGGGGAGCGCCCCTCGTGAACCGGTGGCACAAGAAATTCATACGGCGCATAGCCGACCCGCGTCCGCTTCGGGAGGAGGAGCGCGAGGAGGCGTATGAGGCGTTCCGGACGCGCGACTACCGAGAGGGGACGGCCGCGTTCATGGATAAGCGTCCGCCGAGGTTCGAGGGAGATTAGGGTGTGCGCCGAGTTGCGCGCCGGGACAGGTCCGCTGTCCGGAATCCGTGTGGTCGAGCTCGCGCACGTCATGGCGGGACCGACCTGCGGGCGCATGCTCGCCGACATGGGGGCCGACGTGGTCAAGGTGGAGCCGCCCGGGGCCGGCGATCCGACGCGTGCGTTCGCGCCGCCGGAGATGGGTGGTACCGCCGCCGCGTTCATCATGATGAATCGCAACAAGCGCGGCATCGTGATCGACCTCAAGACGGAGCCGGGCCGCGAGGTGGCCAGGCGCATGCTGGCCCGCTGCGACGTGGTGATCGAGAACTTCCGGGAAGGCGTGATGGAGGGACTCGGCCTCGGGTACGAAACCCTCCGGGCGGCCAACGACGCCCTCATCTACTGTCAGATCACGGGCTTCGGGAGAACGGGGCCGCTGGCCTCGCACCGGGGATTCGACCTCATCGCCCAGGGGATGACCGGGCTGCTCAGCGTCACTGGAGAGGGCCCGGGACGGCCGCCGGTCAAGTGCGGGCCGCCGCTGACCGACATCACCGCGGGAATTCTGGGCGCGATGGGCGTGGTGTCGGCCCTCTATGCACGCGAGCGGACGGGTGTCGGGCAACGCGTCGACACGTCGCTCTACGAGGCCGGAATCACCCAGACCTTCTGGCAGTCCGCAGTGGGGCTCGCGACCGGTGAATCGCCGGCCCCGCTCGGGTCCGCGCATCCGCTGGCCGCGCCTTACGAAGCATTACCGACCGCGGACGGCTGGATCACGGTGGGTGGATGGAACCAGGTGAACTGGCTCCGGCTCGTCAGGACGATCGGTCTGAATGAACTCGCGGAGGATCCGCGGTTCGCGACCAACGCGGACCGCATGGCCAACCTGGAGGAACTCCGTGCCCTGCTGTCGCGGAGGCTCGAGACCGAGTCCACAGCAACCTGGCTGGAGCGCCTGGAGGCCGCCAACGTGCCGGCCGGCCCCGTTTCCACGATCATGGAGATGCTCCGGCATCCACAGACGGCTGCGCGGGAGATGGTGGTCCGCGTGCCGGAGGGGGACGCCGAGGCCGAGTCGCTCGGCATGCCCGTCAAGTTCTCGGACCCGCCGGCGCCCGTTGAACGGGGTGCCCCGCGAATGGGCGAGCATACGGAGGAAGTGCTGCGCGACTATGGGTTCTCGGCGGATGAGATCGCGGGGCTGCTCCAGTCCGGCGCGGTGGGCGGTTGACACGAAGTTCGCCGGACCGGAGCATCATCCTGTAACCATGCGAGACCCGGAGTACCGTTCCATGCCAAAGCGCCACCCGCTCAGTCCCTTCCTCGCGGCCCGCTTTCTGGCGGTTGCGATTGTCTCATCGTCGTTCCAGGTGCCGTCCGCGGGCGCCCAGGCCCCCGACCCGGGGAGTTATTCCCCCGCCGTCCACGAGGTGATCGAAGAGCGTGGCCACCTTGTCCCCATGCGCGACGGGGTGCGCCTCTCTGCCGACATCTACTTTCCCGACGGCGATGGCCCCTTCCCGGCGATCCTGACCATCACCCCGTACGACAACAATGGCCCGCGTGACCGGGCGCGCTGGTTCGCGCGGCGTGGGTACGCCGTCGTGCTGGCGGATTCCCGCGGACGCTACGATTCGGGCGGCGAATGGGATCCCTTCATCGTCGAACACAAGACGGACGGCTACGACCTGGTTGAATGGATCGGCGCACAGGCCTGGTCGAACGGGAACGTCGGCATGATCGGCGGCTCGTACCTCGGCTGGACCCAGTGGTGGACCGCCAGCCAGGCGCCGCCGTCGCTCAAGGCGATCGCGCCCGAAGTCGCGCCCCCGGATCCCTTCCACAACATCCCCTACCAGCAGGGCATCATGCTCGGGCCCTTCGTGGACTGGGCCGCCTGGATGTCCGGACGCACCGCGCAGGTAAAGGAGGAGGGGCCGTATGGAGGATTCACGAACTCGCGCTGGGAGGATCTCCTGCACGCCCCCTACCTGACCCTCGACGAGGCCCGGGGGATGCAGGACGGCGGCTGGTGGAAGTCCTGGATCAACGGCTACGTGGCCACCGACCCGTACTGGGACGGGATGGAGTACCAGTCGCCGGAGAGCTTTTCGCGCATGACGGTACCCGCCCTGAACATGACCGGCTGGTTCGACGCGGATTTCCCGGGCTCTCCCATCAACTACCTCGGCATGAAGGCTCACGGAGCCACGCCCGAGTCACGGCGCCCCAGGCTGATCATCGGCCCCTGGTTCCACGGTTTGAACGACCGCGTCGTCGGCGGCATCGACTATGGCCCCGAAGCCCGCATCGACCTCGACGGCTATATCACGCGCTGGTACGACCACTTCCTCAAGGGCATCGACAACGGCGTCGAGAACGACCCGCCTGTTCATGTCTTCGTCATGGGGCCGAACCGGTGGTACACGGCCGACGACTGGCCGCTGCCGGGCACCGAGTGGACCGATCTGTACCTGACGTCGGGCGGAAGCGCGAACTCCAGCCGGGGGGATGGCGGGTTGCTGTGGGAGATGCCGGCGGCGGACGGATCCGACACGTACGTCTACGACCCCGGCGACCCGACTCCGTCTCCCTATGGCGATCATGGGCACATTCCCGGCGCCGTCGAGGCGGGCGTGCCCGCGCTGCGCGAGGATGTTCTCGTCTATGAGACGCCCGTCTTCCAGGAGCCCATGGAGGTCACCGGACCGATCGAGGCGATCCTCTACGCCTCGACCACGGCGCGTGACACCGACTGGATGGTGCGCCTGGTGGATATGGGGCCCGACGGGTCGGCGATGCTCCTGGCCGAGGCCATCATGCGCGCGCGCCACCGCGACCCCGGCAACGACGGCCGTTTCAACCCGGACCGCCTGAGCGAGATCGAGCCCGGACGGGCGTATCGCTATCACATGGAGTTCTGGCGCGTGACCGGCACGGTTTTCGGGCCCGGTCACCGTATCCGGGTCGAAATCTCCAGCAGCTATTATCCTTTCTATTTGCGCAATCTCAACTCGGGACGCGACAACGCGGGGCTGGCGGGCCCGGACGAAGCGGTGGTGGCCACGCAGACAATCCACCACGGGCCGAACCGTCCGTCCAGGGTTGTGCTGCCCGTGATTCGGAGGCGATAGGCCGTGGACCTGCTCGGACTCGATTTCGGCCTCGACCGGTTGGTCGAGTTGTGGAATGGGGCGGTCAACTATTCGGTGCCCCTGCTCTTGCCGACCGTCGGCGCCACCCTGGTTGCCGCGTTTGCCTACTTCGTGGGAGGCTGGGTTCTGCGGCGCGTTCAGAGGCGGCTCGCAGCGAAGACCGAGACCGACCTCGACGACGAACTGGTCAGGGCCATCCGTCATGCCTTCAGGTTCACCGTGGTGGCGTGGGCATTGTGGCGGATCATCGGCCTGTGGGTCCCCGTCCTCGGCGCGGAGAACGCGGAAGGCACCTGGGTGCCATACGCTACGCAGCCGCGCGATTGGGTTTGGGGCATCTGGATTGCGGTGGTCTTCTTCCCGCTCAGCCGCTTCGTCGGCCATGTCATGCGCAGCTTCGAGACCAGGGTGATATCCCGCACGTCGGATACGGCCCTGGACGAGACGGCACTGCCGATGATCAACCGCTTCGTGCGCTTCCTGGTGATCGCACTCGGCCTGCTGCTCGCCATGACGCACCTGGGGCTTGAGATCGCTCCCCTCCTGGCGGGCGCCGGCGTGGCCGGCCTGGCCCTGTCCCTCGCCGCCAAGGACACCCTCTCCAACCTGATCGCCGGCGTGCTCCTGATCATGGATCGCCCCTTCCAGGTGGGCGACAGGATCGAGCTGTGGAACGCTCCCCAGGAAACCGGCACCTGGGGGGACGTCATCGAGATCGGGCTGCGGGCGACGAAGATCCGCAATCCCGACAACCTGGTGGTGGTCGTGCCGAACAACGAGATCATGCGGCGCGACATCATCAACTACACCATGTCGGGCGAGGACATCCGGCTGCGGATCCCCTTCTCCTGCGCCTACGAGTCGGACATCGAACGCGCCAAGGTGCTGCTCAAGGAGGCCGCGGGCGAGGTGGAGGGCGTGAAGCTGGATCCGGCGCCGATCGTGATTGTGCGGGGCTTCGGACCGTCGGAGGTGAACCTGCAGCTGCGAGTGTGGATCCAGGAGGCGCGGAATCGGCGCCGGATCGCGGATGAGATCACGGAGAAGGCGATGGTGAAGTTCGCCGAAGCGGACATCGAGATTCCCTATCCGAAGCGGGAGCTGTACATCAAGGGGGGTGGCGCGGAGGGGTTGTCCTGATGCCCAACGCGGAAGCGCGCACCCTGCTCGGTCTCGTGCTGGGCAGTCTCCTCCTGTTCCCGGTTGCCGTGCACGGACAGGGTACCGTACGACGCGTCTCGCTGACCGAGGCGCTCGAGGAATTCGCCGAGAACAGCCTGGCGCTGAAGATCG
This sequence comes from Gemmatimonadota bacterium, assembly GCA_028874905.1. Lineage (GTDB taxonomy): Bacteria > Gemmatimonadota > Gemmatimonadetes > Longimicrobiales > Gaopeijiaceae > Bin94. Next base: position 9,329 of record JAPPGZ010000003.1, on the reverse strand, counting down.
CGCGATCCGAGACCGCTCAGCTTGCCGGCGCGGCCAGGCAAGCCCGCGCCTACACCAATCCGGCGTTCTCGTTCGGCCGGGACGACCTCGGCCACCTGGACGAAGAGTACTGGGAACAGACCTTCCTTTTTGCGCAACCGGTGGAGTGGCCGGGCCGGACGGCCGCGAGGGCGCGGGCCGCCACGTACGCAACCGGTGCCGGCACAGCCCGCTTGCTCGCCGACTCGATCGCGCTGGCCTACGAGGTTCGCGAGGCCTACGTGCAAGCCTGGCTCGCCGAAGAGGCCGAGCGCATAGCGCGCCGGACCGCTTCAGTCATTCAGACGGTGGCAGAGGATGCGGAAATCCGCCTCGACGCGGGTGACATCTCGGCCTTCGAGGCGCGGCGGCTGCGTCTCGAGCGTGTACAAGCCGACCAGCAGGTGGCCGAGGCGGCTCTACAGTCCCGCGACGCGCGCAGGAAACTGGCCACGCTCATTGCTCCCGGGACCGGGACCGAGGAAGTCGGGCCATCAGAGGGGATGGACGGTGTGCCCCCGATGGTGACCCGCGGGGCCGCACTGCAGGCCTTGCCTCGGCGACCGGATCTGGAGGCCGCGGCGCGCGAGCTCGATGCCGCTCGTGCCGGGGAGGAGATCGCCGCGACCTACGCGATACCGGAACCGACCGTTGGCCTGGGATACCGGCATCATCTTGACGGGCTGGGGGGCGCCAGCATCGCAGTGGATCTGCCGTTGCCACTCTTCGACCGTGGATCGGCGGCGCGGGCGGAAGCGGCCGCCCAGAGCTCCGCGGCCGCGTACCGCCTCGACCTGCGTCGGCAACTGGCGCGTAACGATCTTGCGTCCGCTGCCGACCGGTACGCCTCCAGGCGGGCTCGGCTGGAGGCCGTGTCGGCAAGCCTGCTTGCCGACGGGGAGGCGCTTCTGTCGGCCGCGACGGCTGCCTATTCCGAACAGGAGATGTCGTTGCTCGAACTCCTCGACGCGGCGAGTGCGTTTCAGAATGCGCTGTCGAGCGCTCTTTCCCTCAGGTCCGAAGCGTGGATCGCCTACTACGACGTGCTTCGCGCCACGGGAGGTGGCCTGGAGGACGAACGATGAAGCGGGGGCATCGATGAACACGGAAGACACGGCGCGGCGATTCGGCGTTGGCGTCGCCGTCGCGGCCGCGTTCCTGCTGGCCTGGGTGAGCTTGGGTGTCGGTCTGATCGGGGCGGACGGCGACCCCGCCAACGTGATGTACTTTGGGGTGATTGCCGTCGGAATCACCGGCGCGTTCATCGCTCGCTTCGAGCCTCGCGGCATGGCGGTCGCGCTGTTCGTAACGGCGGCCGCTCAGGCTCTGGTCGGCGCCATTGCCTTGTTCGGCGGATTGGGTCGGCCGTGGAGCGGGCCGCTGGAGATTGTGCTGTCGAACGCGTTCTTCGTCGGTCTGTTCACGGGATCGGGGTGGTTGTTCAGGCGGGCCGCGGTTTTGCGCGTAAACGATCTGGCGAAGACGTGAGATTCGTTACCGACTAATCGCTCCCGAACTCCGCGCCGGAGGACGGCACTCGGGCCAGTCCATTCCCTCCGGCATGGCCCGCCGCGTCCGCGGCATCGGCTCCATATCCTCGGACGCCAGGTAGACGAGCATCGCGGTCATCACCGCGTCGTCACGCAGGTCCTCGACGACGATCTTGTCGAAGGTGTCCCGGTTGGTGTGCCAGGTATAGATGCTCGTGTCCCAGCGGTTGTCGGCGATGGACCTGCCGCTGCGTCCATCGCCCACGTGGAAGCTGAACGCCGGCACGCCGGCGCACAGGAAGGAGGCGTGGTCCGTCCCGCCGGACTCGGGCAAGCCCGGAATCTCGAGCGTGACCAGGTCCGCCAGTTCGCTCGGGACCTCGGCCAGCCACTCGCCGAAACGCCCCGCGGCCGCGGCGAACCCCTGCATGGGGATGAAGGTGACCGGTCCGTTCCCGTGATCGACGTTGAACACCGTGTGGGTGCGCTCGAGGATCTCGGGGTGGTCCTCGACGAAGGCGCGCGAGCCGTTCAGACCCTGCTCCTCGCCGTTCCAGAGGGCGCCGATGATCGTGCGGCGAGGATTCGGAACCGCGCTCTTCAGGATGCGCATTGCCTCCATGATGGCGACCGCACCGGTTCCGTTGTCCAGCGCGCCGTCGGCTCCGTCCCAGGAGTCGTAGTGGCCTCCGAGGATCACGTATTCCTCCGGCTCGGCGCTGCCGGGGATCACGGCGAAGGCGTTGAAGACCGGCACCTCGCCGAGGACGCGGGCCTGGATGTCGACACGCAGCACGGGCCCTTGATCGTTCTCGGCCAGCCGGTACAGGAGCCCGTACGCCTCGCAGCTCAGGTCCAGGACCGGTGCCCGCTGCGCGCGGGTGCCGAAGATCTTGGTGACGCCCCACCCCTCGGACCACTGTGAGCGGATGACCGCGGCGGGTTCGGCTACGCTCAGCACCTCCGGTAGCGAGCGCTGATCAAACCCCGTGTTCCCCACGCGGTCGCTCCACTCCGCGATTGCGCGCTCGCGCTCCGCTGTCATGCGAGCTGTCGTCTCGGGACGTGCGAACTGCTCCAGGTTGTCCGGCGCGCGGCAACTCGGCTCCGGACGCGAAACAAGCACGAACTTGCCGCGCACCTCCGACAGCGAAGCCTGGAAGGCTCCCGGGCTGTCGGCGCGCGGCAGGATCACCACCTCCGCCTCTACGGGCCCGTCTGTGGCCGGGCTCCACGCGGCCGCCATCCCCTCCAGCGTGCGCACGCGTGGCGAGACGAGATCGATATGGGTGATTCCCCGCTCCCAGCTACGCCATGTGCCGTACTGCTCCTTGTACGCCTCGATACCCCACTCCGCGTATTTGGCCAGCGCCCAGTCGTTGGCGCCGGCCATGGCGGGCGAGCCGGTCAGGCGCGGCCCGATCGAGTCCATCATCACCTGGCCGAGTTGGTAGACCTGCGAGCGCTCGACGCCCTCCTCCCAGATTGCCCGGATCGCCGGATCGTCGGAGGGGAAGGACTGGGCTGCGGCCGGCGTCATTCCCGGCATCAGGACGGCCGCCAAGGTGGTCGGGAGGGCCAGCGGGCAGAAAAGCGAGACTCGTACCGAAAGCTTCATGGATCGCTCCGCGATAGGGATTCGACCTGCCATACGCGATACTATCGCGATACTATAGAGTTCAAGCGAGAGTCCACGCACGCCTTTCAACCCCTGAGGAAACACCGGATGCCCACGAAGAACAAGGACTGGTGGCCGAACCAGTTGAGCCTGCAGGCCCTTCACCGCCATGCCCGCTCGGCGGACCCCATGGGCGAGGACTTCGACTACGCCGAGGCGTTCAAGTCGCTCGACCTTGAGGCCCTGAAGAACGACCTCTTCGAGTTGATGACCACCTCGCAGGACTGGTGGCCGGCCGACTACGGCCACTACCGGCCGGAAGATCTCCTGGGCCGACCTCATGATCCTCGCCGGCAACTGCGCCCTTGAGTCGATGGGATTCAGGACGCTCGGTTTCGGCGGAGGCCGCGAGGATGTGTGGGAGCCCGAGGACATCGACTGGGGCTCCGAGGATACGTGGCTCGGAGACGAGCGCTACAGCGGCGACCGCGAGCTCGACGAGCCCTTCGGCGCTGTGCAGATGGGCCTGATCTACGTGAATCCGGAGGGGCCGAATGGCAAGCCGGATCCGCTCGCGGCGGCCCGTGACATCCGGGAGACGTTCCGCCGCATGGCCATGAACGACGAGGAGACGGTCGCGCTCATCGCTGGCGGGCACACGTTCGGCAAGGCGCACGGCGCGGCCGATGTAGGCCGGTATGTAGGTCCTGAGCCGGAGGGTGCCGACCTGGAGGAGCAGGGCCTCGGCTGGAAGACCAGCTACGGCAGCGGGAAGGGCGTCGACTCCGTCACCAGCGGGATCGAGGGTGCATGGACGACCGACCCGGTGAAATGGGACAACAACTTCCTGGAAAACCTGCACGGATACGAGTGGAAGCAGGTGACGAGTCCCGCCGGTGCGGCGCAGTGGACCCCGAGGGACGGCGCCGGCGTGGACACCGTGCCGGACGCCCACGACCCGTCGAAGAAGCACGCCCCCATGATGCTGACGACGGACCTCTCCCTGAGAATGGATCCGGTCTACGCGCCGATCGCGAAGCGCTTCCTGGAGAACCCCGAGGAGCTGGCGGATGCGTTCGCGCGGGCGTGGTACAAGCTCACGCACCGCGACATGGGACCCGTTTCGCGGTATCTCGGTTCCGAGGTGCCGTCGGAGCAGCAACTGTGGCAGGATCCCGTGCCGGCCGTCGACCACGAACTGATCGACGCCGACGACATTTTCGACCTCAAGGACAGGGTCCTCGCATCGGGGCTTTCAGTCGCCGGGCTCGTCTCGACGGCCTGGGCCTCGGCGTCGACGTTCCGCGGGACCGACAAGCGCGGCGGAGCGAACGGGGCGCGCATTCGCCTGGCACCGCAGAAGGACTGGGTAGTCAACGACCCGTCGGAGTTGGCCAAGGTGCTCGGGGTGCTTGAGGGGATCCAGGGGGACTTCAACCGTGCGCAGAGCGGCGGGAAGCAGGTCTCGCTCGCCGATCTGGTTGTGCTGGGAGGATGCGCGGCCGTCGAGCAGGCGGCCAGGAACGCCGGGCACGATGTGGAGGTGCCGTTCTCACCCGGGCGCACGGACGCGTCGGAGGAACAGACGGACGCGGAGTCGTTCGCCGTGCTCGAACCGAGGGTGGATGGTTTTCGCAACTTTGGCGGAAACGGACTCAGGAGGCCGGCGGCGGAGCTGCTGGTGGACCGGGCGGACCTGCTGACCCTGACCGCGCCCGAGATGACGGTGCTGGTCGGTGGCCTGCGCGTTCTGAATGCGAACTCGGGGCGGTCCGCACTCGGCGTCCTTACGGATCGGCCGGGGGCGCTGACCAACGACTTTTTCGTCAACCTGCTCGACATGGATATCGAATGGCGGGAGTCAGGCGCTGCGGGCGAAGACCGGTTCGAGGGTCGCGATCGCGGGACGGGCGAACTGAAGTGGACCGGTACCAGCGTCGATCTCGTCTTCGGTTCGAACTCTGAACTCCGGGCGTTTGCCGAGATCTATGCGTGTGAGGACGGGCGCGGAGCTTTCGTGCGCGATTTCGTGGCGGCGTGGGACAAGGTGATGAATCTGGACCGCTTCGACCTGGCCTGATCCCCGGTTCCCCAATGCGTCTCCAAGGCAAGCGGGCTCTCGTCACCGGCGGCTCAAGGGGCATCGGCCGGGCGATCGCCCTGGGATTGGCCCGCGAGGGTGCGGATGTGGCGGTCAACTACCGGCAGAGCCGCAGGGACGCTGAGAGTGCAGTCCGGGACATCGAGCAGACGGGGCGCCGTGCGGTCGCCGTGCAGGGCTCCACGAGTTCCCGATCGGATGTCGAACGCTTCATCGCCGAGGCGTACGACTTCCTGGGCGGTCTCGATGTCCTGGTGAACAACGCCGGGATCCTGAAGCGCACGCCCTTTCTCGAGATCGGCGAGGAGGAGTGGGACGCCATCCTCGATGTCAACCTGAAAGGTTACTTCCTGGTGGGGCAGGCGGTGGCGCGCCGCATGGTCGAGGCAGGGACGCAGGGTGCGATCGTCAACGTGTCGTCGGCCGGGCAGGCGGTCGCCGCCCCGAACCTTGCCCACTACTGTGTGTCGAAGGCCGGGGTCGAGATGCTGACCAGGGAGATGGCGCTCGAACTCGCGACCCACAACATCCGCGTGAACGCCGTGGCTCCGGGTCTGATCGAGACTGACATCAACCGGGCCGACATCGCGCAGGACGTCTTCCGCGAGGGACGTCTGGCCCGCATTCCGCTCGGGCTGATCGGTGCCCCGGACGATGTGGTGGGCGCGGTGGTGTTCCTCGCGTCGAACGACGAGGCGCGACTCATGACGGGCGCTTCCGTGTTCGTCGATGGCGGCCAGACGATCTGGTGAGTCTCCACGGCTCGTGACCGCGCGGGTCGCCTGGGTCCGGTGCGGCCTCGGCCTCATGGTCGCGGCACTCCTGCCGGTGTCTTGCCGTGCCCCCGAATCTGCCGATTCCGGCCAGCCCGCCTGGGAAGTCCGGTTCTCGCACGTGTTGTCGACCGGCTCCGAGTTACACCTCATGGCGGAGCGCTTCCGGGACCTCATGCTCGAGCGCACCGACGGCCGCTTCCGTGTCGTCATCTATCCGTCGGGACAGCTGGGGGGCGAGCGCGTGGCCTTCGAGCAGATCCAGGTCGGCGCGGTGCACATGGCCATCACGGGCACCCCCGTGCTTTCTGGCTGGGTACCCGAGGGGCAGATGTTCGACCTCCCGTTCCTCTTCGAGACACGAGACCATGGACTCGCCGTGATGAACGGCCCGGTCGGGGACTGGTGGCGCGAACTCGTGCTTGAACGCACGGGAGTCCGCTCCCTGGGATTCCTCGACTACGGATTCCGCCACGTCTACAACAAGCGACGGCCTGTCGAGGCCCCTGAAGACCTCGTCGGCCTCAAGCTGCGGGTCCTCCAGAACGCGACGTACCTGGCTGCCTACTCCGCGCTGGGCGTCCAGGCGACTCCCATGAACTACGGCGAGGTCTACTCCGCGCTCCAGCAGGGCGTGATCGACGGCGGCGAGGCGAATGCCATCGGATTCGTGAGCAGCCGGCTCCACGAAGTGGCGAAGTTCTACAGCTTCACGTCCATTACCTACAACCCGATCACGCTGCTGGTTAACGAGCCCTTCTATCGGGCGCTGCCCGGTGAGGTGAGAGACATCGTCGACCGCTCGGCGGCTGACGCACTCGCGTACCAGAGCGAAGTCGCCCGCCGGATGGAGGCGGACGCTCTGGACCGGATGCGCGCGGCCGGGGTAGAGATCTCCCGCCCTGATCTGGCGCCGTTTTACCCAGCCGTCAGGCCGCTAATCTGGAAAGAGTTCGCCGACCGGCTGCCGGGTGGAGAGGCGTTGATCGCGAGACTGGTGGCCGAGGCGGGGCGTGCGGCGGAGGCGGAGCGCGAATGAAGCGGCGAATTCGGGCGCTCAACCGAATCCTCGTGGCCGTCGAGACCTGGGCCGCGGGCGCCCTCGTGATCGCCGTCTCCGGCGTGGTCCTCCTCCAGGTGCTGATGCGATATCTCCTCGCCCAACCCAATCCCTGGAGCGAGGAGGTGTCGCGCTTCTGCTTCATCTGGCTGTCGCTGCTCGGGGCCTCGTTGGCGGTGGAGAAGCGGTCGCACTTCCGGTTCGATCAGGTCGTGAAGAAGCTGGCGCCGCGCGCGAGGAGGGCGGTGGAGGTGGCCGCCAGCACGGTCGTGCTGCTCTTCGCGCTGCTGCTCATCGGCACGGGTATCGCCCTCATGGACCTGACCATGGGAGAACGCTCTGCGGCACTGGACCTGCCGTTCGCGCTCGTCTACGCCGCGGCGCCGGTGTCCGGCGTGCTGATGGTGATCCACATGCTGGCGGGGCGGAGCGCAGATGGCCCGCCCGGGGACGATCTCTGATGGGCGGCCTCCTCCTCGGCATCTTCGGCCTTCTGGTGCTGGCCGCCGTACCCATCGGCTTCGCGCTCGCGATTGCGGCCATTGTCGCCATCGTGGTGGCCGATCTCCCGCTCGTCGTCGTCCCGCAGCAAATCGTCGCCGGGATGGACTCGTTTCCCATGCTGGCCGTGCCCCTCTTCATCCTGGCCGGCTTCCTCATGGACGTCGGTGGGATCAGCCGACGCCTGGTGACGCTGGCGCGGTCGCTCGTAGGGCACCTTCCGGGAGGGCTCGGACAGGTGGTCATCATGGCCGAGATGTTCTTCTCGGGGGTGTCAGGCTCGACTTCTGCGGACGCGGCCGCGATCGGCGGGATCATGGTGCCGCAGTTGACCGCGAACGGATACAGCCGCGCGCGCGCCACCGCGATCGTGTCGGCCGCGTGCGGGATGGGGATCCTGATTCCGCCGGCCATCGTGATGGTCGTCTATGGCGTCATCGGCAACGTCTCGATCGGCGCGCTGTTCGTCGCCTCGATCATCCCCGCGCTTTTGATCGCCGTGGGATTGATGACGCAGATCGGGTGGCAGGCGCGCAGGGAAGGGTGGCCGCGGGGTGAGCGCGCGTCGCTTGCAGAAGTCCGCCGCGCGGCGGTCGACGCGCTGCTCCCCCTCTTCATGATCGTGGTGATTCTGGGTGGCATCCGCTTCGGGATCTTCACGCCTACCGAGGCCGCCGCCGTCGCCGTTGCCTACGCGCTGCTCCTGGCCGGGCCGGTGTACCGGTCGCTCACAGCCCGTGAGCTGTGGAGCAAGATCGTCCAGACTGCCATCGTGTCGGGGATGGTTCTGTTCGTGGTAGGTGCCGCGCGCCTGCTGGGTTGGGTGCTGGCCATCATGCAGGCGCCACAGTCGCTGGCGTCTTCGGTGGTGGCGATGGGTGGCGGCCCGGTCGGCTTCATGGTCCTTACCATCCTCATCTTCCTTCTGCTCGGCGCGATTCTCGAGGGCGTGCCGGCGGTCGTCCTGCTCACCCCCATCCTGCTGCCCCTGGCCACGCAACTGGGGATCGATCCGGTGCACTACGGCGCCGTCATCGTGGCGACCCAGGGCATCTCCGTGTTCCTGCCGCCGGTTGGTGTGAGCCTGCTGGTGGCGTGCTCGGTGGGAGGGGTCGAGCCGGCGGAAGTCGCCCGCCCACTGTGGCCCTACCTGGCGCTCATGCTGGGGCTCACGGTGGCGATAGCGCTGGTGCCGGGGTTGGTGCTGTGGCTGCCCGATCTGCTCGGGTACTGAGGCGGCGAGTCGACCGGTCGCCGTGGAAAGGACCCGTCAGTACCTGATATCGCTTCGCCCGACCGTCATCCCGATGTTGCCGACCCGACGACCCATCGTGTAGTGCTCGCCGCTCCCCGCGGTCATCCCGAAGAAGTCGACAGCGGGCACGACCAGGCGATCGTCGGCGTCTACCGCGCCCTCGATGACCGTGGTTGCCACGACCTCCGCGATGAACAGCTTCCGCTCGGGCGGCACCTCGAGCGAGTCGATGATCCGACACTCGCAGTGGATAGGGGACTCCGCCACCGTGGGCGCATCGACCACGGTCGCCTCGCCTCGGGTCAGGCCTGAAAGCTCGAATTTGTCGGCCACGGTGCCAGAGTTCATGTCGACCGTGTCGAACGCTTCGACCATCGATGCCACCGGCACGTTCAGCACGAATTCGTCGTGTATCTCCAGGAGTTCCCTCGCCTGATGCTCGAGGCCCGCGCTCACCCCGATCTGGGGCGGGTCGCCGTTCACGACGAACGTCCATAGCACCGAGATCTCGTC
>JAPPGZ010000020.1 GCA_028874905.1 Gemmatimonadota bacterium | reverse complement strand
CACCCTGATCGGGGTCGTGAACAACGGGACGGCCGGCGCGCTGATTGCGGTGGTGTTTGGCAGGGGTGGCTGAGAGTCTCGTCCGGAACCGGGCGCGCATGTGACGAAGATGGTCGACGGTATCGGCATATCGCGTTCGAGGTCCAACGCCGTGGTATTCCCGGCGGTGCTGCTTCTGTGCGCTTGCGGGGAGCAGCAGCGTTCCGGCCCGACTCCCGTTGTCGCGCCCCTCGAAGAGGTGTTCGCCGTCGAGGCCGTGATCCAGCTCGGCGAAGACCCCGCCGACTCGATTGCCGAAATCGGAGACTTCGTCGAACGGCGGGACGGCGGCTACGTCATCGGCGATCTGCATCTGCCGCGGGTGCGCACCTACGACGAAGAAGGGCGGCTGGAGGCGGCCTTCGGCCGGTTCGGAGACGCTCCTTTCGAGTTTCAGCGGATCAGGGCGGTGGCGGAAGCACCTTCAGGGAGGATCGTGGTCGCGGGTTCCCGTTCGTTCCATCTCACCTATCTGACCCGTGCCCTCGCTCCCGATACCATGGTCGCGTTGCCGACGGCTGCCATGGATGTCCTTGCCCTCGGATCCGACCTGCTTGTGCGGATGAATACGGGAGACCCTGAGGAACGCCGCTTCGGCCATCCACCACTCCTTCACCGCGTGATCCCGCCGGAGTTGGTCTGGAGCAGCTACGAACTCCCCTTCTCCCCCTTCGAGAGACCCTATTGGGGCTCATTCTCGAATTTCCCGATCGCAGTGAGCGGCGACTCGATCTTTGTCATGTCCGGTGTCAGGTACCCGATTACGGTTCTCGACGGGGCGGGCGAGACCGTGGGCACGTTCGGAACCCCATCCGCTTCGTTCCGACCGATTGAGGTATTGGAATCGGGCATGTTGGCCGATCTCGGAAGCTACGGCACCACGCTGCCGGGGCTTCTCGCGAGCTTCGACATCATTCACCGCATGGACGCCGTCGGTCCGCACTTGATCCTCACCCGAGCCAGGCACAACCCGGAGCGGACAATGCTGCCCTTCGAGATCGTGCATACGTCGCTCGAGGTCTACGACCGGCACAGCGGCGCCAAGCTCTACGAGGGACGTGCCGCTTCCGGAGGGCTCCAGGGTGCTGGGCGGAGGCCGGTTTCTGTACGTTCTGCTTGATGAACACTTCCCGCCCTGGCGGATCGCGAAGCTGCGGCTGTTGACGGAGAGATGAGGAAGCGAGTCGGTCCCGACCTGCCGGCAACCGAGAGAGACTATCCCGCAAGCGGGATGCGAAAGGACCCGACGAGCGAGATGGTGCGGTTGCGGCCGGTCGGTGCGTTGTCGCCGGCGAAGATCTCGGTCAAGCCCTCGGTGGCCAGCACCGTGACGCCGAAGAGGCCGACGTTGACGCCCGCCCCGGCGGTAATCCCGTAGTCGGTGTTCGTCTCGACTCTCATGTCGGCGCAGCTCTGTTCCCTGGACATGTCGATCCCTTCGACGGACACGTCGATGGCCACGTTGCATCTCATGTCGCGCCCCACGCTCGCGCCGGCGAGGAGGTGGAAGTCGCCGCCGATCTCGAGCAGACCGCGCAGCACGAGATAGTCGATCTCGATATTCAACTGACCAGCCGCGCCGCCCTCGCTGACTTCCGACCCGGCGCCCTTCTCGATGTAGCCGGCTTCCACCCTCAGGCCGATCATGTCGATCACCCGCAGGGAGAATCCGCCCGCGAGATTCCGTCCGATGCGGCTCTCCGTGGCTTCCTCGTCCGTTGCGAGCCCCATGGTCGCTCCGGCTCCCAGGATAAAGTCGGTGGTTCTCTCCTGCGCCTGGGTGTCGTCGGCGGGGATCGCCAGCAGGAATGCGCAGAGCACGAGGGCGAGCGACTGTCTCATGGTGGGCTTCTCTTCTCCGACGGGGTAGATGGTAGCGCGTGACCGCCAACGATAATCTAACCCGACGATGAACCGATTTCGACATGCACGCTGTACCAGTCGAAATTCTGGCCGGCAGCGTCCAGCGTGACAGACTGCTTCGCCCCCGCCCCGAGGTCAACCCTGGGCGTCGGGCCGAGTTCGGTTCCGTTGGACAGGTGGATCTCGACGCGCACGTCGGTCACCGTCGCCCCGGTCGTGTTGGTTACGGTGCCGCTGAACCGCCGGCTTGATGTATCGTAGCTGATGACCAGGTCCACGCCGCGCCGGGTATCCGTCGCCGTCTGATCGGCGTTCCAACGGACGCCCGACTCGCCCGGTTCGGTGGAACCGCTTCTGCAGGCGGCCACCATGGCCAGGAGGGCGAGGGTCGCGGTACGGAAGGCTGTATGTCTAGTCATGAGTCTCTCCTTCGTCTATGTCGTGTTGGTTGTCGTCGTCGTCGTGCTCGAGGCTCCTGGGAGACCTGTGCTCCCGCGGCCGCTCGTGTTCCTCCGGTCGCGCACCCTCGACGGCGTGCTGGTCCTCATGGGGCGTTTCCGGGGCGGGTGCCACCGCGGGGGCGAACGACGGGGCGAGGATCAGAACGCCCACCGCACTCATGCGTCGCCAGGGGGACGACGATGCCTGGGGTACACCGTGTCCGGCCATGAGCCTTCGGACGCGCCGCTCCAGTTGTGAGCGACGCCTGCCGATGCACGGAACCGGAGTGCGCCGGTCCCTCCCGACCACCCATCCGGCCACCTCGGCCAGGCAGCTCGCCATCGCGAAGCGGTCGTCGACCTGGCTGGCCGCCCAGTCGTCGCACAGCTCCTCGGCGGCGAGTCGGATCTCGCGCGCGGCAAGCCGGAATAGCGGCTGGAAGAAGAAGACCGCCTGGAGGACGTTCAGAATGGCCAACCGGATCGGGTCGCCGCGCAGATGGTGCGCGACCTCGTGACCGAGAAGCGCACGGAGTTCCTCTTCGTCCAGTTCATGGAGAGCGCGCGCGGGCACGCAGATCTCGCGACCGGTCCCTGCGCCCAGGGCGATGGCCGAGCCCAGGTTGTCGCTTTCCGTCAGACGGGGCACCGGCGACAGGGACGCCGTGCGGCTGAGCGCGGCCAGCGCGCGCGAGGCCCGCGGGTCCATCACCGGCTCACGGTCGCCGAGGCGCCGCCGCAGTTTCCCCAATCGGAGGAGGTAGAAGGCGAGCAGTCCCCCGGCGAACACAACCCACAGCGTGCCCGCGGAGTCGCCCCAGCCCGCAGGGAGCGCAATCTCGGCGCTGTGGGCTTCTTCGCCCGACGGCGAGAAGACGGAGGCCACGCCGTCCCTGTGGCCTGGTTCGCCCTCGGAGTGGCGCTCCTCCCCGGCGATGAACGTGGGCACGGGGAGCCGCCAGACCGCAGAGTCCCACGAGGTCAGGGAATGGACCGTCGGCGTGATCAGGCTGGCGGCGAGCGCCGTGTACCAGATCGTTTCCCTCAGCCGCGCACGCGTCCGGGGGAAGAGACGCTGGCCCAGCCAGGCACCGCCGCACCAAAGGGTGCTGTGGATGAGGAACGTAAACAGCCACGCCGTCATTTCGATTCCCCCATCCGCTTGCTGGACACCATCGCCTTCAGATCGTCCAGGTCGTCCGGGTCGATCTCGCCGGACCGGACCAGATGGTTGACCAGTGCCGTGCTGTCACCGGAGAACAACCGCGTCACCAGGTCCGCCACCATGCTCCTGCGGACATCCGCCTCGGCGATCACGGGCCGGTAGATGAACTGCCGTCCCTTCGTTCGATGCTCCACGCACCCGTACTCCTCCAGCTTGCGCAGCATCGTCTTGATCGTCGTGACGGCAAGGCGCCTCTCTTCGAATAGCGCCTGGTGTACCTCGATGGCCGGGGCCTCGCCCCGTTCCCAGAGCACGCGCATGATGGCGAGCTGCAGGTCTCCCAGTTGCCGCTTCCGCTTCATCGCTCGCTCCCTGCGAGGTCGCTCCGAAACGCATGCATTTCCCCACGCAGGATCTGGAGCTGGTTGTATACCGGCCGGTAGGCCGCGCCTCGCGGGCGGGCCGTCTCGCCACCTCCGTGTTCGCCGCGCCCCTCGCGCCCGCCGTGCTCGCCGGCGGCCTCGCCACCCTCTTCCGCACCTTCGCCGTGGCCTTCCTCGACGCCGGCTTCGGGGTGACTGACCCACGCGTTGAACTCGTTCCCGAAGGCTCCCAGTTCGACGGGGACGGTCTCGCCCGGAGCGACATCGATGCGCCTCGTCGGGCCGAGCTCGGTGCCGTTGTCCAGATGGACCTCGACGCGCACCTGCGGGAGAGCCCGCGCGGTGCTGTTCGTTACCGAGCCGGCGAAGACCTGCGTCGCCGGGTCGAACTCGAGAACCAGGCGAGCCCCGTTCGCGAAGAGCTTGTCCTGTTTCGTCATCTTCGACAGGTAGGTACCCTCGCCACCTTCGTGGCTCTCGGGCCTGCCTGCCTGCGGACCCGATGCGTACGCGGAGAGGCCCGATGTCACGCGCATCTCGCGGAGGTCGGCACGGGCCTGTTTTACGAGATCGTAGAGATTGTCCGCGTCCGCGCTCTCCTGTGCCGGCTGTTGCTCCTGCAAACCAGGTGCCAGAGCTTCCCCGCCCTCCGCGTGCGCGGAAAAGCCGGCCCCGGCCATGCCGAGCACCATCAGCAACATCAATGTCATCTTCATCATCGCTCTCCTTCGGAGTTGGGTAGAGACCCGTGGCGCCATGTGCGCCACCGGTACGACTACCGCACTAGTTGACGACCGTAGTAGTCGCCACGACTCGCAAAGGTTCCGCGATGGAAAAGGGGGGCCCCGGGTCGCGAGAAAGCCCGGGCAGTTTGCGGATCGAGGACCCGCCGCGCGGATCAGTCCGGAGGTCGGCGGCCCCAGCGCCAGAGGAGCACGGGAATCAGGGCCTGTGGCTTGCGCGCGGTACGCTCCATGAACTGGTAGGTGTAGCCGCGAATCTCCGAGCCGGAGAAATAGACTTCAACCGAGTACAATTCAGATGTTGAATACCTCTGCAGCGCGGCGAGCCCTTCCGGTTGCCAGATTTCATCGATATAGACCCATGGCGCGCCAACGTACGAGCCTCTGCCGATGCAGAAGAACTCGAGTTCACCTGCCGGGCAGGGCATCATCCGAACGATGGTGTGGTCGTCCACGAAATCGAGACCGGTGGCGGCACCGGAAGCGAGCAGTGCCTCTCGATCGTAGGCGCGAATCAGCCCGCGGCCGGCCGAGGCGTCGCCTCGCCGTGACCGCATGCGGTCCTCCATGGTCTCGATGTTGCTCGCGACCGCCGTGATCCCGTCCAGCATGAACGGCTTGGGCATCAGAGGTACCTGCACGACGTCGTCGGGGCGACCGGTCGCGGTAAAGGCAATCACCTTGTCGTGGTAGCCGATCTGTTTGACCGTGATCAGTTGGGGTCCCGGCGGGACATCGGCCGCGACGAAGGAGCCCAGCGAATCCGCCAGGGTGCCGTGGTTTTCCGATTCAACGAAGACGGCGGCGCCGGGGATGGCGGTACCGCTCACCATGTCGTAGACGACGCCGCGGACCGCAACACGTTCGGGCGCGACGACCGTGAGACTGTCCAGCAGGATGGGGCTGGGGGTCAGCGCGATCTCGATGAAGGTGCTGCCGTCGCCGGCCAGGTTGATCGGCAGGTCCCGCCGTTCGTAGCCGATCCGGGTCACGGTGACGATGTGGCCGCCCGGCCGAAGACCGCGGACCGAGAAGACGCCTGCGGAATCCGAAGAGATGAACTGCTGCAGCGAGCTGAACGCCACGGTCGCGCCGGCGATGGCATCCCCGGTCTGGACGTCGTAGACAACGCCCTGAAGCAGGGCCTCGGAAAGCTGATCGGTTTGCTGCGCCACCGTCGCCGCCGGTGTGGCGAAGACGATGATGGCGAGCCAGAGCAGGCACGGCGTAGAAAGTGCACGGCGTACCGGCTTCATGGGGCTCCGTTGTCTCGGGGGATCCGTTGTGAGATCGTGCCGTCGCCTGGTTGGACACGATACGGCTACGGATCGTTTCGCCAGCAAGCCTTGTGCCCAAACCTCGTTGCGCCCGAAGGCGCACTACTCCGCCCTGCGGGTCGCCGAAGCGCTCCTCAAGTAATGAGACGTCACCTCACATCGGCCGGCAGCCGCCGCACCACGACGCTCGCCACGTCGAATTCGTCACGCTCGATGAACGCCGCCAGCCCGTCCGGCCCGAACGCGTCCGGCATCGCGGTCGTGCCGGCAGCGAACGTCCCGATGTAGCGGCCGTCCGGGGTCAGCACATCGATCGGGCCATCGCTGACCGGTTCCTCACCGCGCCGAAGCACCCAGATGGTCCCCTCCCAGGTGGTCTGCAGGTCGCGGACCACCGGCACCTCGTGGTAGAACTCCATGTTCTGGATTCGCTCGCGTGCCATTTCAGCCAAGGCGGCGGCGAACGGCAAATCCAATCTGGCGGCGCGTTCCTCGTCTTCCTGCAACTGGCGCTCAATCTCCCGTTCCCTCATGCGGGCAGTAACCGGTTCAGGCTGAAACGGCCGGGTGAGCACCCGGGTCAGTTCCCCGTTTCCAGTACCCACCTTGATCGCATAGGCGGAAGAGTCGGTGTAGACCAGCTCGCCGCCCGGCAGCGCCCCTGCCACCAGCTCCGGCGCGAACCCGTCGGGATCTCCCGATGGCCGCCACGCCCGGATCACCGTGTCCTGCACAGCCTCGTCGCCGGTCAGGACCAATCGGTAGACGGGGCGGAACGATGGCTCGGGGCCGGGGCCGCCGGCGGGGCTTCCCATGGTGAAGGCCGAGAAGCTTGTCGTGATGACGTTCTGGCCGTCCCTGGCGGGCAACAGGGTCCGCATCCCGTAGAGTGCGTTGCCGGGCATGCGTACCGAGCGGTCGAACTCGCCGTCCGGTGCGAACACGTCAAATGCGCTGTGACCGGGATCGAACACCACCGTGCGCCCGTCACGGAGCACAGTGAATCCGACGGCCGTGTTGGTATTCCCGGCAAACTCCCCGGGCCCATCGCCGATCCGTCCAAACTCGTGGACTAACTCGCCCTCCTCGCTCACGACCACAACTCGTCCGCCCTGGTCGTCCATCACATGCAGGTTGCCGGACTCGCCGAAGCCGACGGCGCTGACCCGGCTGAACTGCTCCCACGCGTTACCGGCAATGGACCCCACCCGGTAGACCTCGTCGAACTCCGCCTCGAGCATCCGGTCTTCGGCGGGCAGCTCGATCACTTCCTGCGCCACGAGGGCCGGGGTGGCGACAGCGAAGACGCTTGCCACTACGAGTTGGGTCAACCGCGTTCTCGGCATTCTGGAACCTCCTTCAACAGGGGTGGCTGGATCGACGAGCCCGTAATAGGCGACTACCGCGTCTGGAAGGTTATGGGAAGCGAGATCCACACCGGAACCACCTTGTCCAGGTTGAGCGCCGGAGTGAACCTGAACACGTTGGCCACGCGCAACGCCGCGTCGTCGAGCGAGGAGTGTCCCGAGGTCTCCGCGACGAGGGTGTTCTGAACGATCCCGTCCTCGTCGATGAAGAAGTGCACCGTCACCCTCCCGCCGATGCCGTTGTCACGCAGGATCGGGGGATACTCCCGCTCCAGCGCACGCTCCACTTCAGGCTGGTTGATGAGGTCGGGGCGGACCGTGTGGGGCGTAAACGACGGCGCCGCGGAGATGTCGACGGCCTCCTCGTCGGGCGGAGGAGGCAGCTCCGCGACCGGATTGTCCTCGAAGGTGGTCGGCGCGATGGTGATGTCCTCGCTGATGTCGGCCGCGGCGATCACGGGGGTCGCGGGCCGGCTGATCGCCTGGGGCGGCGGCGGGATCTCGATCTCGGGCGGGAGCTCGATCGCCACGAGTTCCTCGGAATCGAAGGAGACGTCCTCGGCGGTCATGCTCGGCCAGAACATGAACATCACGAAGTGAACCACGGTCGCGACCAGAACCGATCCCCAGAACCAGGTGTCGAACGACTTCTTGAAGCGGTCGTTCGCCGTCTCCAGCGGCGCGCCTTCCTGCACCTGCGCAGATTCGTTGTCGCTCATCGTCTCTCCTCGTCGTGAGGCTCAACCCTTCCGAAGAACACCGGTTGGGTACGATGGGGAGCGAGGGCGGATCTGTCAACTAAAAACTTAGTTGTTTACGGAGACGGGCTCCTGGAGTGTTTCCCGGTTCCGACCAGCGTGTCCGCGGCGTGCGACACGGCGACTGCGCTAGCTGAGTGCGCGAAGCCTGCGCTCAGACCTCCTCGCACTCCGTCGCCCAGCTTCGGCCGAGGGTGCCCGTGGATGAAGGACGTGGAAACGCGGGCGCGTGCCCTCTAGTCCACCACGATCGCCTCGGCTCTTTCTATTCTTCGAGTGGGTCCGCCGAAGAGTGAAACCGCATCTGCTTCACTCAGTTGGATTTGTGGTGCCGTTGGATCAATGCAGGGGTAGTGCCCGGCGGTAACTTCCACGCGGACGAATCGCTGGTCATCGTCCAGATTCGTCAACCGGACAGTCCTCCGCCAGAACAACCCGTCTCTGCACCCGTAGGCTCGGCCCTGGGGCGGTCTGGCCTCTGGAACACCGATCGTCACAATGTCACCGACATAATGGAATGGCGTAATCCGGCGATCGGCCCGGCGGCGTAGTTCTGCGACGATCTCGTTGCGGGCGCAGTCGCGACCGAGACGCAGCCTTGCTTCTCGATCATTCTCGGGAATAGGCTCGCATACTTCAGTGGCGATCGCTTCCACCAGGGTCGGATCGACGGCGGCAAAGATCTGCTTGCCTGCGAGCCAGGTCATGAGGCCACCACGAGCGAAGCTATTCGTGTACATCGAGTCCAGAAGCGCTTCGTGGTTGATCTCCATGTTGTCGGCCTGCATCTCCAGGGTAGCCTCGCCGACCGAGACCGTGAGCAGCTTTGAGCTGTCGGCCGACATGGCAAACCAGAGAATCCCCATCAGGGCCATTCCGCAGAACCCCGAGTATAGGTGATTCCACGACCGCAGTGGCGGCTTCCGGTCAGGCATCATCACCTCCGCGCTTCGAGGTTGGGCAACCCACTGGCCTATGGGCATGAGGGTATCGTGATCGGCGACCGTCGTGCAAGAAAGGTTCCGGGAGTGGGCAGGTTGGAACCCCGTGGGAGGGCCACCCTGAACCACGGCGCTAGCCGGTCCGGAGCGACGCAGCGCCGCGTTCAGCAGCCTGGAGGTCTCGTCGTGGCCGTCGTGTGACTCGGTGACGCGCGCGTGGGAGACGTGACCCCTACCCGCCCGGCGCCTCCACCCGAAGCGTGAGAATGTCTGTATCGTGGTACTTCTGGTGCCGGACCGACGCGGCCAGGTGACGCAGCAGCCGTAGCGAGAAGTCGTGCTGGGCCTCGATCTCGACCGATTGCTCTGCGGCCAGCGCCATCCGGTCTTCAATGTTCCCTCCCCCTGACACGGCGAGGAACTCCAGTTCCGCTGCCCCGCGCTCGAGACGCACGCCGAGTCGCAGCCGCCGCGCCGGGGCTTCGTCGGCGTCCTCGTCGGCGCTCCCGTCGCCCATCAGGCTCACCAGCGCTTCCTCCGAAGCCAGGTGGACCCGCTGGAGCATGTCGCCGCCCCATCCGGCGCGCGCCGCGCAACTGTCGATGAACGCCCTGATCCCGGGCAGCGCGTCCACGTCGAGCGTGGTCACGAGACGCTTGCGGCGCGGGCCGGCGAGCTCGACGAATACCGACAGCGCGAGGGCCGTCAGCCCGCCCGAGGTCATGCCGTTCCCGAGCATCTCGGCGAAGAATGGGGTCATCTGGTCTATGAACAGGCCACCGCTCTGGAAGCCGTAGCCGACCCAGAACGAGACCCCGACGATGGCCGCCTTGCGATAGTTCATGCCGTCCGCCACGACTATGCGCATGCCCAGAACGAACAGGATTGAGATCAGCACGATCAGGTAGGTGCCGATAATCGCGTCGGGGACCGAGAGGATCACCGCCACCAGCTTGGGCAGCAGGGCCAGCGCGCAGAACCCGACGCCGATGGCGACGCCCACCCGCCGCGCGGCCACCCCCGTGATCTCCACGATCGCGACGCTGCTCGAATAGGTCGTGTTGGGAACCGTGGCGAGCAGTCCCGAGAGGAGGTTGCCCAGCCCGTCCGCCATGACCGCCCCCTGCACCCCGCGAAAGTCCGTGGCCCGCTCCTTGCGCCATGACACGCGCTGCACGGCCACCGCATCGCCGATGGTCTCGATCGCCCCCACCAGCGTGACGAACACGAACGCCGGGAGCAGCGCCCAGAACACGGGCCCGAAGCTGAAGTCGAATCCCGGCCAGCCCTCCAGCGGAAGTCCGAACCACGGGGCCGCGGCCACCGCATCCCACGAGAACACGCCGAAGAAGCCGGCAACCACGCTTCCGGCCACGATCCCGATCACGGGACCCCACAGCCGCATCGCCCCGGAAGCGCGCAGCACGATCACCATCGTAACGCCGAGGGTCACCGCGGCCGTGACCGGCCCGGCCGCGGGCGCCACTCCCTCGGGCACCTGCGCGATCAGGTCGAGGATCAGGGGCATCACCGTCACCGCGATCAGCATGATCACCGTCCCCGCGACGGTCGGCGTGATGATCCGCCGCAGCAGCGACAGCCGCGAAGCCAGCGCGAACTGAAACACCGCCGAGACCGCCACCAGCGTCGCCAGCAGCGCCGGCCCCCCCTGCACCAGCGCGGTCACCGACACCGCTATGAAGGCCCCCGACGTGCCCATCAGCAGGATGTATCCCGCCCCGAGGTGTCCCACGCGCCGGGCCTGGACCATCGTCGCGATGCCGCTCACCAGCAGCGCCGCGCAGGCCGCCCACGACAGAAAGAGCTCGCTCTCGCCGGCCGCCCGTACCACGATCGCGACGGTCAGCACGATCGGCCCGACCGTCAGCAGGCAGTACTGCAGCGCCAGCCCGATCGTGACCGGCAATCCGGGTTTTTCGTCGGGCTCGAATCGAACTTCGGGACCGGATCGGCTGGCAGGCAGCGCCATGGGGGCTCCCTTTTCTGCGGTTCGTGGATGGAGGGAGTCGAGGAGCGGGCGGATATCTTCGGAAGAGTGCGCCGCTCGGGGCGCAATATGGACATCGTCCGCGTAGCGCGACAGGACAGCGCGGATTGTGCAGCCCATCATTGTCCCGCCCGGAGGCGCATCGCTCCGCCTTGCGGCCCGCCGACGCGCTCCTCAAGTATTACGGGCTCGCCGATCCAGCCGCGTGAGGCTCGGACGGTGAGGACTCTTTCCGAACCGGGACCCCTTTCAGGTTCGGGTGGGCTCAGGCATGACGGAGAAACGGAATGAGACAGGGAGCCGTGAGATGTTTTCGGGCGGTGGCCACCCTGGGGCTCGTCTCGCTCCTTTCCAGCATCCCGCTCGTTCCCGCCGCCGGACAGTCGCTCACCGTCGTGTCGTGGGGCGGCTCCTACGGCCGCGCCGTCAACGAGGGCGCCAACATTCCCTTCAGCGAGGCGACCGGAATCCGCATCGCCCTGGAGGCCTACAACGGCGGCCTGGCCCAGATACGGGCGCAGGTGGACTTCGGCAGCATCCATTGGGATGTGGTCGACCTGGAAATGGCCGATGCCGTGCGCGGCTGCGACGAGGGGCTGCTCGAGCCGATAGACATCGACGATCTGCCTCCCGGACCCGACGGCACTCCCGCAGCCGACGACTTTGTGGCCGAGAGCCACACCGATTGCGGGGTGGGCAATCTGTATTGGTCAACCGTGTACGCGTACAGCGAAGAGAACTTCCCGGGCGAGGCGCCCGCCACCATGGCCGACTTTTTCGACCTGGAGCAGTTCCCGGGCCGGCGCGGGATGCGGCGGGTCCCGCAGGTGAACCTGGAGTTCGCCCTGATCGCCGACGGCGTGCCGCTCGAAGACGTGTACGCCACGCTGGAGACGCCGGAGGGCCTGGACCGGGCCTTTGCGAAGCTCGAAACGATCAAGGACGAGGTGGTCTGGTGGGAGGCGGGCGCCCAGCCGCCGCAGATGCTGGCCGACGGGGAGGTGGTCATGAGCACGGCGTACAACGGCCGCATCTTCAATGCCCGCATCCTGGAAAACCAGCCGTTCGTGATCGTGTGGGACGGGCAGTTGCTGGATGTGGGTCAGCTCGGGATCGTCGCAGGCACGCCGAGGCTTGAAGACGCGCTGAGATACGTGACCTTCGCCACCAGTGCCGAGTCTCTGGCGCGCATCGGCCGCCGCATCTCCTATTCCCCGGCGCGCAGATCAGGCACGCCGCTGGTGACCACGCATGTCGTCGCAGGGATCGACATGGAGCCTCACCTGCCGGCCAGCGCGGGCAACGCGGATCGTGCGCTTCGTTACGACTGGGCGTTCTGGGTCGACAACCAGGACGAACTGAACGAGCGCTTCAGCGCCTGGCTGGCGCGCTAGGGTCAGAAGACCACCCGATAGCTGACGTTCAGACTGCGCCCGGCCTCCGGCATGATCTCCTTCACCCGCGACAGGTGGTTGCGGTACTCGGCATTCGCCGCGTTGGCGAGGCTGACGGTCAGGACGTTCAGACGCCCGCCGAACGTGAACCGCGCCCCTGCCGCGGCGTTGAGGACGGTATACCCACGCGTCGGCGTCTCGAATTCGCCAACCCGATCCTGCCGGCCTGCCATTTCAGCCTCCGCCCGGACATACCACGACGGCCTCTCGTACTTCAGCGCCAAATGTCCCTTGAGCGGAGGAACGAGAGGCAAGGGCTGATCGGTTCCCTTGAGACTGCCGCTTACCGACGAGGCCACTCCCTCGAGCGCCAGCCCGCGCCCGGCGTCGACGTCCACGCTGGCCTCGAAGCCGCTGAACACGGCGTCGTTGCCCCGGAACTGATAGATGGGGAGGCGCACGCGGCTCAGGCGGCCCGTGTCCTCTCCGTAGATGTGGTTCGTGATGTCATTGTGGAAGCCGGTCAACTCGGCCCGCAGCCGGTCGGACTCGAAGCGAAGGAAGACATCGAGCCCCCTCCCCACCTCTCCTTCCAGAGACGGATTTCCGACTTCAAAGACGTAGGCCGCCAGATGCGGTCCTTCCGAATAGAGTTCGGTGACGTCGGGTGTGCGAAACGCCCGGGCAACGCTGGCGCCGAGCACCAGCCCCGAGGCGGACTGGTAGAGGACACCCAACGACCCCGACAGGGACTGGAATCTGCGGTCACGGATCTCACCGATGTCCGAAACCCGGTCTTCCCCCGGATCGGCCATGCTCCAGTCGTAGCGCAGCCCCGACTCGATCTGGATCGGGCCCAGATCGACCTCCTCGAGCAGGTACAGGGCCGCCCTGAGCCGACGCGTGTCGGGCGTGTGCAGCGATCCCCCGTATCGGAAGTCCTCCCAGGACGCGCGGCCGCCCATCGCACCCGCAGCAAACGGTCCCCACCTCCCATGCCGGCCCAGGACGTCCGCGTTCGCGTTCTGCTGCTCGAAGAGCGTGCCCAGAATGTCCGATGCTTCGAGCTCGCGGTGCGTGTACCAGGTGTGAGTCGCGTCGAAGCGGAGGTTGTTGAAGGCTCCGGCCGGGTCGTCGAGCACGGTCCGCAACTTCGATGAGAATCGCTCCATTTCGATGCGCACGCCCTCGTCGTGCCCGCCCACGAAACCACCCGGGATGCCGTAGTAGTTGCGGTAGCCACGGAAGGATGCCCCCACGCGGCCCCGGTCGGCCACCCAGGCCGTCCCCGCACCCCCGCTCAGGAGTTCGCCGTCGGTGTTGAGCAGCGTACCGGCGGGCGTCTTCAGATCTCCCGCCGTCCGCGCGGCCACCTCCACGCGCAGCGGCACGCGCTCAGCGATGGCGAACACGCCCGACGCGCTGCCGGCCAGCGAGCCGGTCGCGCTCTGCGTCTGCAGCGACGCGGCGCCCGTCAGGCGAGTGGGCGCGGTGGTCGGAATCTCGTCGCGGATGACGTTGATGACCCCGCCCAGCGCATTGCCCCCGTAGAGCAGTGCGCCCGGACCCCGCACAACCTCGATCCGCCTGGCCGACGACGGGTCGAGCGCGGTGGTGTGGTCCGCGCCCTGGCTGGAGGCATCGCCCACCGCACTCCCGTCCTCGAGCATCAGTACCCGATCCCCGCTCAGTCCCCGAATCACCGGTTGCGCAACCGAGGGACCCATCCTGGTGGCCGCCAGTCCCGGCATCGACGCCAGGGTCCCCGCGACGGTCGCCGTCATCTGGCGCTGCAGGTCGTCGCCCGCCATGACGCTGACCGGCCGAAGCGCCTCGGCCGCGGCGCGCTCGCTGATCGTGGCCGTCACCACCAGGTTCTCCAGCGCAATGGGGGACGGCGTCAACTCGATCACGACCTCCGCCGCCTCGGCCACGGCCCGCCGCGCGCGCTCGGTTCCCACGGTCACGACGGCGGTGGCGCCCCGGTATCCCAGGCGATCGGCTCGAAGGATGTACGCGCCCGCGGCGAGCCCGGTCAGGTGGAAGTTCCCGTCTCCCCGGGTCACCGCCCTGGTGTCCCTCCCGACCACCGACACGTTCGCTCCCGCCAGGGGCTCGCCGGTCTGAGCGTCGCGCACATTGCCCTCGAACACATATCCCTGGTCCGTCTCCTGTGCGGAGACCCGGGGAACTGCGAACGCGGGGGCGGCCGCCAGGAACAAGACGAGCGCCAGTGGACTACGGTGGATTCCGTCGACAAAGGCGTGCACCGCCCGGGAGGGGAAGATCAGTCGGCTGAAGCGGTACTTCGCGTCTCTGGAGTTCAGCGTCCGCATGCGTTCCTTCGGCTGATGGAGATCTAACTCTTGGCTGGTTGGAGGGACCTCCGCAAGCTGGGTGGCAATCCCAAGCGCCATGCGAACGTTTCTACGACGTGCCGGTATGATCGCAGAGGCGTAGAGGCCCAGCGGGCTGCCGTCACTACCCCTGGCGGTGCCGTTCGCTGAGACCCAACGGGACAGGAGGTTTTGTCCATGGCGATACCTGAGCAAATCCTGAGAACCCTGGCCGACATTGCCGACATCGACGACCGGTCTGGGGCCGATATCGATTGGGAGGCCCGCTACGTTTCCGCCATGGGCGTTGCGGGCCGTGTGTGGGGCCATGCGTCCAAGTACCGGCGGGCCCGGGAGACGGTTTGCATGCGTTGTGCCGACCTGTACAGGGCGGCCTTGGAGAAGCGCGAGCGCCTGCCCAGGCTGCATAAGGCGGTAGGCCATACCGGTCTCTGCCAGGAACACACGGATTAGCCCGCACGGAGGACCCTCGCCTCCAACGCGCCCGGCATCTTTACAGAGTTAGATGCAGTTAGACGGGTTTCGTCCTTAGATACATCTAACGTGTACTAACTACAGATGCGGAGACACACCCGAGTCAGCTATCGTGAGATCTGACATCCGGGCGGAGGCACCCATGACGGACAAGCTGATCGACATAACCGCGACACGGATTTGCTGCAGCCTCTGGCTAGTTGGTCTCCTTGCCATCGCCACGCTTTTGCCGGCTCCGGCTATCTGCCAGGTCCCCGCAGAGACGGAAGCCCGCCTCCGTTCCATCTTCGAGGCGGGAGACTTTGACGCCCGGTCATTCCAGGCGACCTGGCTACCCGATGGATCCGCATACACGATCCTGGAGACCCCCTCGGGCGCGTTGCAGCCGGAGTTGATTCGTTACGATGCCGCCAGCGGCGACCGGACGGTCCTCGCCTCGCTTTCCCACCTCACGCCCGCCGGGCGCTCGGAGCCCTTGAGCATCTCCACCTACCAGTTCGCCCCGGACGGCACCTGGGCGCTCCTCCGTACCGACACCGACGGCTTCTGGATGCTCGAACCCGCCACCTCCACGCTGAAGAGGGTGGAGGCTGGCCCCGGCAGCACCGTCTCCCCGGAAGGAGGCCGCGTCCTCTTCAGCCGTGACGGCGACCTTCACGTCCACGACCTCGCGGCCGCGCAAACGACCCGCCTGACCCACACCACCGCCCAATCCGTCTCCAACGGCCGCGCCGCATGGAGCCCCGACGGCAACCGCGTCGCCTTCGTCCAGTCCGACGCCTCCGGGGTGCGGATGC
>JAPPGZ010000074.1 GCA_028874905.1 Gemmatimonadota bacterium | reverse complement strand
CGGCATCGACCGCTTCGGGGATCCGCGTGTCCGCGTGGAAGTCGTACGACTCCGCAAGGTTCCCCTCGCCGTCCGAGTTCTCCGCCGCGTTCCTGGCGATGTCGATCGTCACGTCGTCATCGTAGTCGTCCTCGGTGTCCATCATGATGCGATACCGCCGACCGGAACTGCCCACCTCGGTCACGTCGGTGTCGGCCGGTTCGGCGCCCTCGACCTCGATGTCCGTGATATCGAAGCCCGTCACGCGCTGCGAAAACGTGATGTCGAGACGAAACTCTTCCTGCGCATCCCCGGTCCATCGATGCGACATCGTGACCGTCGGACGGACCGCCGCGGGCGACGCAGCCGGCACGCCCGCTACGCCCGAACCGCCCGCAGACGGCTCCTGCGCACGCGCACCTCCGGACGGTGTCAAAACCGCGAACACCACCGCCATCGCCAGAACCACCGCACCGAGTATCCCGCGTTCGTTCCGTATCATGCCTCTCGCACCCTTCCGGTCGTTGTACACGGTCACTTCGCACCAGGGCCGCCCATGGGGGGAACAACTTGCCCCCGCCCGGCGAGCCGGGCGGGGGCTGTTGTTACTGCTGCCTGGGATCAACGTTCCCAGGGTTGAAGGTTTAGCTGGCGGCTCGGTCTTGAGTCCCTGCTAATGCCGCACCGTTACCCGCTTCGGTGACGGCCCGCACCTCAATGTTGTAGGTGACCGTGCCGGTGGCTGGTGCTTCGAGCGTCACATTCACCGCACGCACAGTGGTTCCGCCTGATACATCCGTCCACAAGGCGTTGTCCGCAGCCGTGTCGGTGAAGGCAGCGTTCTTCACGCGGTACTGGAACTTACGTCCCACATCCGACGTGCCCCACTGAGTGGCCAGGAACGTCCACGTCACCTCAAAGGTGCTGGTCGTACCAACCTGCGTAGCGGCGAAAGCCGTCGGCGCGGTTGGTGCCACATCGTCGTCCGTGATGGTCACGCCCGTACCGGTCGCGACAGCATCGCGATCGGCGGCTTCGGCCGGCACCATCGTCGCGTTGAGCAAGACCACGGGATCGGTAACCGTGGGATCAGCGGCGCTCGCATCGTTGACATTGTCGACCGCCGTCACGAGCACCTCAGCCGTTGTCTGACCCCTCCGAACGGTAGCCCGCCCCTCGAAGGTCAGCAGTCCGGCCTGTTCCTCATCGGCCACGGCAAGCATCACGTCGAAGTCTTCGTACGCGACTGCGCCCACCGTGATCGTCACGGTCGTCGTGTCCGTCTCGGTCGGGCCGGTTGGACTCGCTGCAGCGCTCTCGCTTATGGTGGTGGACGCGGCTGCCACCGTTGTGATCGCTGGCCATGGGGCGGCCGTTATGGATGCCGCCGCGCCTACTACGTCATCGGCGTTGCCGCGAGTGCCATCAGGATCGCTGAAGGCACGCACATGGATATCCTGATCCAAACCGTTTTGCAAGCCGTCGCCGGCCTCGAGGGTTAGCGAGCCGCCTGCACCGGTGATGGTTATAGCGGTGCCGCCAGCGTTGGCCGGCGCCCAGGACCCGTCATCACCGGTAGCACTCCATTCGTAGCCGGTAAGACTGGCGATATTCACGGGCGGCTCCCAGGTCACGGTCAGTGTCTGGCTAGCGGCCGAAACGGCCTTCAGGTTCCGCGGCGCAGTCGGCTGGTTCGCTTCCCGCGTCACGGTGAGGGTATAGATCTCCGTCGTCGACTCGTCTTGAGACTCGACGGCTATGGTGACCGTGGTGTTGCCGACCTCGAGCTCGACGTCCGCCATGGCGCTACCGGTTCCCGTCTCGGTGGTTTCGCCTGCCGTGATCGTGATCGTGGCGGCCGAGGAGGTCGCCGTAGCGGTAACCCGAGTCGATGTCGTGGTGTATCCGACCTTAGCCGTGTACGCCTTCGTCATCGGGTCGAACGTTGCCGGATCCATCACGCCCGGCGTCACAGTCAGACCAGACAGCGTCGCGACGTTCGACGGCACGGACGAAGCCACGAAGGTACCGATGTCGTGCGTCTCGTCGTCGTCGACCCTGAGCCCGTCCGCGTCTTCCGGATTCTCGAAGCTGTAGTCGTCCTTCGAGGCCGTGATGTCGTACCTCTCGTCACCGTCGACCCAGATGGTGAAGCGACCGTTGCTGTTGGTCTCGTCGTAGGGCATGTAGGCCGGCACTCTGCCCTGGGCCGTGGCCATGACCTTTACCCCTCCAACGCCGCTGTCGTCGTCCGTCTTGACGGCTCCGCGGATCCTGCTCTGCTTGAGCGCCTCGAAGTTCAGGTCCTCTTCCGTATCGCCGGATTCGACCCTTTCGATCTCGTAGGGATCGTCGAAGTAGTACCGGTTCTTGCTCGGCGTGATGGTGTAGTCCGCGTCGTCCTCAGTGACCAGGACCTGCAGTTCGTACGTTCCATCCTCACCGGTCCTGCGGCAGTACAGGTCGGCGTCGATAACGTCGCCCACACCTTCGACTCGGCGACCGTCAGTTTGACAGTACCCAATTCCAGATAGCCACTGCCAGTTGTTCAGCCTGTCCTCACCGGCCTCGTTGGTCACCGTGATGTCGACACCGGCGACCGGGTCGCCGTTCTTGTCCGTGACCGTTCCCGTGATCGTCGCCACCAGATCCGACTCTATGAGCGTGATGTCGAGTCGCTGCGGATCGTTGGTCGTGAAATCGATACCGTCCTTGGCGCCGTCGGCGTCTTCGATCTGGTATCTGCGACTCGATCTCGAATTGTTCGGGTCGTCGGTCTGGGTCTTGTATCCGGCCTTGGCCACGGTAATGTAGAGCTTGCTACCGGCCCGGGGCGATGCCCTGGAGGTCATGCGGCTGAAGTCCGGCGCGATGTAGCGACCGTCGATGTCGGTCTGCACCGTTACGCCGTTGACCGTCACCTCGACGTCTTCGACGGGATCGTCGAACGCGTCCAGGATGACGCCATAGAGCGTACTCGTTTTCGGCCGCACTTCGATGTAGACGCCTTCCGTGTCGCTCGGGCGGAAGGGACCATCCAAACCGGTCAAGGCCGGGTCTGTGACGTCTATCAAGTCATCCGCGTCAAGCCGGAATTCCTTGCCGACCGCGGCACCGTTGACCGTCGTCGACCACTTGTCGGAAACGGAAACGTTGTAGACGCCCTCGGGCGTGCGACCGAAGTACAGATCCTGTCGCTCGTCGATGTCGTCATCCCAGGTGCTGGAACTCGAAGTCTCACCCGCCGACCTGACTTGATTCTTCAGGGTCGTGATCGATGCCGCATCGCCGGCAATGTTCTGGCCGGTGACAGGCATGAGGCCGACTTCGACCCCGGTGACGTTGATGGCCCGCTCAGCCTTGAAGCCGTCGTTGTTGTCCGTCTCGACGATCATCTTCTTCACGTGCGCGGAAACAACGTGTTTGGACACGAAGCCGAATGAACCGCACTCGCCGAAGTCCTGGCCCGTTGGGTCCACCTTCATCAGGGGGCAGAGCTTGACCGTGTGACCAAAGCCGCCCTCGGCACCGAAGGCACTGCCCATGATCCCGTTGTCGTCAGCATTCTCGTACGCCGCCAGATTGTCCGAATGCACAACCTCGACATGACCGATCTCGTCGGCCAGAACGAAGATGTTGTGATCGGTCGGAAGGTGGCGGAAAGTATAGACGCCCCTGCTGATCCACACCGTGCGGCCGGACACATTGCGTTCCTCCCAACGCCACACCTTCGGATCGATGGTGCCCCGCCTGTTGCTGGGCGTTTCGTGCCGGAGCTCGAGCTCCACGCCGGTGACGCAGTCGTCGTCGTCGTCGCGGGCGATGCAGGTGGCCGACGCGTCCTTGGTGCCGATGTTGCCCGTGTAGCCGGGAACCTGGTCCAGCTCATGATACACCGACACGACCAGCGTCTGCGTCGTGAAGCGCACGGTCATCATGCCCGCGTCCATCTCGGTGCCCATCGAGAGCCCGGTGTGCGTGTGCATCACCTCGTCGACCGCCTCGTAGCTCTCGCTGCCGTCCATTTCGTCGTCCTGGTCGGCGGCGGGATTCACGTAGTAGGTCATCGGCAGATCGTCGATCGACCCTGCCATCATCATGAGCGTGCCCATGCCCTCGTCGTCGAGCATCGTCGGCGCGCCCTCGACCGCTACCTTGCCGTCCTCGCCCATCATCGTGACGTCGATGGCCCAACCGGCCAGCGCCTCACCACCGCCCATGGCGGTCGTGATCGTCTGCCCGCCAAAGCTGACTTCGGCCTTCAGGTTCACGATGTCCGCGGTGTTCGTCACCACGTCGCCCGTCGGGTACATCGGATTCCACATCACGGCCTGCTTGCCGTCGGCCGATACCGCAAAGTCGCCCTCGGGCGCCTCGATGCCGGCGTACACCATGTTGCCTTCCGTGTCCGCCCGCTCGAACCGGATCGACGTCACACCCATGTCATCGGTCATGCCGCTGCCGACCATGTCCGTGCCGTCCTCGTCCGCGTACAGCGTGACCGTCGCGCCGGCAAGCGCATCACCGGTCATGTCGCCGTGCTTCAGCCAGGTCGAGAAGTGGACCGTCTGGTGCGTGATGTCGACCGGCGCGTACTGCATCGCATCCTGGCCCACGCCAACCGCGATCGGGTAGCCGGTCGCCGGTCCGCCGTAGGCATAGTCCCGCAGGGCATTGCCCAACGCGGGCGGCAACGCAGCCAGCACCTCGTCGGGGATGTCCGTGACGATCACCTGATACCCGCCGGCCTTCAGGCCGCCGAACACGACACTGCCGTCCGGCATGGCCATGCCGGTGTGCATGTCATGGACTCCCGGGCCCGACAGCGAAATCGGCAGCGCCAGCGGCAGCCCCAACTCGGCCACCACCGCCAGCATCTCAGGCGTCGGGAACATCATCTCGCCTTCGTCCATCATGTCGTTCTTCGGACCCTCGTCGACGAACAGCCTTACGGTCACGCTCGCCGTCGCGGCGTGCTCGGCGTCGAAGTTCACGATCGCCGTCTCGTCGTCGGCAACCGTCACGTCCTCGCTGGTCGAATCGAAGACAAAGGCAACCATCTGCTCTGCGGACAGCGCGATCGACACCGTGTAGTCGCCCGCCGCAAGACCCGCGAACGCGTACTGCCCGCCCGCGTCGGTCATCGTCGTCATGTCGTCCGCGTCGGCCATCGACAGCGTCACCGTCACGTCCGCAAGACCCGTCCCCTCCACGCTCACACGGCCGCTGATGCCGGCGGTGCGAAGCAGAATGCCATCGAAGGGAACGTTCGCCGTCTCGCCGACCGCGATCGTCACGCTCTTCGACGTCGTCACGAACTCGTAGTCGTCGGTGTCGTAGCCCGAGATGCCGACCGCGTATTCGCCCGCACGCAGCTGCGAGAAGCTGTACTGCCCCGCCGCGTCGGTCATCGTCGTCTCGTCGTTGCCGTCCGGACCGCCCGTCAGGCTCACCGTGACGTTCGCAAGACCCTCGCCTTCCACCGTCACCGTGCCTATGATCCCCGCCGTGCGCAGATACGTGCCGTCGAAGCTCACGACCTTCGACTCGCCTACGCCGACCGTCGCAGCACCCGACGTGCTCGAAAAGCTCACTTCGCTCGTGTTGAACCCGGAGATCTCAACCTGATACGTTCCCGCGCGCAGCCCCGTGAACGAGTACTGCCCGCTGTCGTCGGTCATCGTCTCCGAGTCCGCAGCGCCCGACAGACGAACCGCAACTCCACCCAGACCCATATTCTCTACCGTTACCGTCCCCATAATGGCTGCGGTGCGGATATAGGTGCCGCGGAAGTCCACGGTGACCGTCCCGCCGGTGTCGCCGATGCTGGCGGGAGCTGAAGTTTGATCGAAGCTGGCGTCCGCGGGGAATCCGCTGATCGTGACCGTGTAGGAGCCCTGCTCCACACTGTCAAAGCGGTAGTTCCCGCCGCCAGCCGTGGCAGTGGAGGCCCCGTTGCTAAGGGAGACGGATACTCCGTCGATCCCCATGCCCTCGATCGACACCTGGCCCACAATGGAGCCCGTCGGCGGAGGAGGCATGACGTCCTCTCCGCACGCGGCGATGATCGGGAGCACCAGCAACGTTGCCGCCGCCAGGTACTTTCTGAGACTGTCTCTCATTCCACTGTCCTTTCGGTAGGAATGGGGAAAATCGGTCCGTGCCGCCCCCCGGCGCTTCGCCGGCGGGCCCACTACGGACCGGAGGTCTATGTTCACGTCCTGGCCTCGCGAATCGAGGGGACGGTAGAAAAGGGGATTGCTCATGCCCGTTTTCCTTGCGCAAGCAGCGTGCCAAACTGCCAGACCCCAAAACGGGGCGAAAACGGTCTCCCAGGGGGGGGTCGGCCTGCCTGAGGGTCGGTTTTTGCGACGTTGGCGTCAGATTCCCGACCGACAAGGGCGTGGCAAACCCCGAGACCGTGCCAATGACCGCTCGTCTGGTATCTCATATGTTGCTCCATAGTACGTCATTGTCTCGCCCGGGGCCATAGGGGCACATCCATTAAGGAGGCAAGCATGTCGGCGAAGCGCGTTGGCATGGCCGCCGCCCTCGTGGCCGTTGGCTGCGGCGGCGGAGATTCACCGACGGACCTCCCTCCGGAGGGACCCGATCTGATCGTCTCGGCACCGGACGTTCCGGGCAGGGTTGCCCACGGACGCAGCTTCTACATGGACGTTACGGTGCTCAACCGGGGCACGCTGACGGCGGGCAGGACACAGGTGTTCTTCCTCCATTCCGTCGACGGCACGATCACCACCGCCGACGCCGTGATGGGCTCCGAGTTCACGGACACGCTTGCGGTGAATGCGGAGTTCGTGGCGGGGCTCCGCGTAGAGCCCCCCTACGGCGAGTTCGGGACGCTGTATTTCGGGGCCTGTGTGGATCCTCTGCCCGACGAGATCGATCCGACCAACAACTGCTCCACCGCGGCAGGGGTCGAGATCTTCATGCCGCCCCCGGTTGGTGCGGTCGTGGACAGAACCCACGAGTCCCTGACGAGCAGGATGGCGGGCTCGGGACAAACGAGCTACCGGATCTACCGCAGCCGATCAGAGACGGGGGAGTACGCGCTGGTGAGGGACCTCTCGGCATCGGGCGACGTCACGACGTACCTCGACGGCGGCCTGGAGCCGAACACCGTCTATTACTACAAGGCGATCGCCTGCAACGGTCGGTTCTGCTCCGAGGACTCGAACGAGTGGGGTGGTCTGACGGAGGCCGAAGGTCCCGTCGACATTCCCGCGGTACCCACGATTCGGGGAGAAAAGGTCAACATCCCTCTCGGTACCGACCTGGCCCGCGTGCACTGGGACGCTGTTCCAGGAGCAACGTTCTACAGGGTCTACCACGACAACGACCTCGATGCCGAGGTTTCGGCCCCCGCGACAAGCTACCTGGACACCGATCCCAACACCTTCCTGGGGGCATACCAGACCACTGCCTACCGGGTGAAGGCCTGCAACAAGGCCGGGTGCTCCGATTATTCGGACACCGTCGTCCTCGCGATGCCGCCTTGAGCCATGGAAGGTGGGCTTAAGTGGGCGCTGACGGATTCGAACCGCCGACCTCCTGCTTGTAAGAACCACGAGAGGACCGACGTTTTACGGCGAGAAATCGACCAAGTTCAACCTGGACTGCACGATCTGCCGTTCTCGCCGTTCACACGGGTCTGACTCTGCCGTTCTAGTATAGCGGAAGAACGGCGTCTAATGGCGGGCATCCGGGTTATCCTCGCTGGGCCCGGAAGGCGGCGGGTGGCGCCCGGCACGCCGGTTCGCCGAGTTCCTCTACGCCACGCTGAAGAGTTGGTCGCGCGAGCGCCGGGTCGTCGCCAAGGCAGAACACCTGCCGGGCAAGGCCAATCCCCGCTTCGTCGTCACGTCACTGCCCGCCGACACCTTCTCGGCCCGCACCGTCTACGAGCGCGTCTACTGTCCGCGGGGCGACATGGAGAACACGATCAAGGAACAGCAGCTGGATCTCTTCTCCGACCGGACCTCGGCGTCGCGCTTCGACGCCAACCAGCTACGGCTCCTGTTTTCCGCCTTTGCGTCGATCCTCTTCGATGTCCTCAGACGCACGCTCGTGGGCACCCGTCTGGCCCGCGCCACCGCCGGAACGCTCCGGCTCAAGCTCCTCAAGATCGGCGCTCGCGTCACGGTCTCGGTGCGACGGGTCAAGGTGGCCATGGACTCCGCCCATCCCTACGCTGCGGCCTTCGCACGGGCCCACGTCCGATTACGAGGGTAACCTTCCACCCACTCCCGACTTCTTCTCAGGCCCGCTCCCCGACACCCGTGCGCCCCAAGACCGCTCGGGCACCTTCGGTCACCTAAATCCCCCCTACAAACGACTCCATCCGGTACGCCCGCAGGCTACTCTTGCCAACCAGGTCACCGTACCCTCCCCAAACAACGCCCCACACCCCGCTCTCAGCACACTACTCGGCCACCGTGTGAGAAATGCGGGCTAGCAGGCTCCGGAGCGGTCTCGCGGAACGCCCGGAAGTCTGAACCCGAGAAGGATCGAGGTGTGCGGGATCGATCTCTCGTCCCGAACGCGCCGCCTAGCGGGGAGGGGGACAGCCGGACGGCGGGTCCTCGAGATCGACGAGGGAGAGGGTGGAAAGCCAAATGCGGCTCGCGACGCGGATCTCCACGAGGGTCGACGTGGAGGCGATGTGCAGGCCGCTGTGGCCGGGCACGAAGTGGACCTCGGACGACCCGACGGGATCGATCGCGAACCGCAGCTGGGCGTTGAGATACGTGGCCGCGCGGAGGCTGAAGCTCCCGCTCCTCAGCCCCTGCACGTAGAGCTTCTCCCCCACGGCGATCCCGTTGACGTAGGGGCGGATGTTGACGTCGAGGAACTGGTCGTTCCGCACCTCCACTCGGATGCAATGTTCGGTGGTTGGAGCGAGCTGGCTCCTCGCGTCGGGGGGGGCCACGAAGAGAGCAAGGAAGACGAGCATGCCCGAGGACCGGCGGACCGGCGCGAGCGCGTCCGGGCGGGGGTGGTTGACTCGCTGGTCCGTCACTGCATTCGCCCCTGCACGAGGGAAGAGAACGCGAGCCCGTCCCTCGGGGCCCCGGGCTCAGATACCCTGGGGGCCCGGCGAGCGGTCCGCCCCGCCGAGCCCCCAGGCCTCATGCCACTCCAAGCGCCGTGCTTCGTCAGCCTGAGAGGTTCGGGTTGTTGTCGATCTCGCTGTCCGGAATCGGGAAGCACGTCTGGTCGCGGATCGGATCGAAGGGCTGTTTGTGGTACTCGGCACCCGGCACGGGCATGGCCCTGACCGCTGCGGGATGCCGCCTCGAGTCGGCCATGCGAGTGCCCTCGAAGTAGAAGTCGAGGGACTTCTGCCAGAGGAACTCCCCGAGCACGCTCTGAGCGTCCAAGGCCCCGTCATAGGCGGGCTGATCGTTCGCCATGCGCCTAGCCTGAATCATGTCGAGCATCGCCGAGGTGCCCTGCGCCTCCGCCGCGATGTAGTCGGCCAGCAGCTTCGAGGCCAGGCGAATCGGCGCGTCCCACGCCGTGTACTTCGTCTGGGTCCAATAGGGAGTCACGCCGTCCCGGGCGGAGATGCCGTGCTCCTCGGGCGGGACCGCCCTGACCCGCGGATCGTCGAGACGAAACGCCGGGGCGACCGACAGGCTCTTGTCTCCGTCGTAGGTATGGTCGTACAGAGGGTTTCCGACGCGCGGGTCCTCGGTGCTCCGGTCGGCCAGGTCGGAGACGTAGGTTACGTCGAATTGGAAGCCGGCGGGCACCGACGACGCGTCCGCCAGCGCCTCAGAGGTACGGCCCGCCTGGAGGTGTGCCCTCGCCCGGCCGACCAGAGCTGCGTTCGCGAAGGAATCCGCGGCCATCGTCCCGGCGGAGCGCCCCACGCTGATCGCGTTCGTCAGATGCACGACCGCCGAGTCGAGGAGAGCGGGCGGATCGATCGCCGGGCCCTCGGCGACCGTGGCCCGGCAGAAGGTCTCGGCCAGCATCAGGAACGAGTAGCCCGCCACCGTCGATGCGACGGCGGTGTTCTGCTCCTGGCCGGCAACCCCGGCCAGCACCTCGAGCAGCGACACAGCGGACGTGCGCGAGATGTTCATGCGTCCGAAGATGGTGGTGAGGCCACCCTCCTCGCCCTGGAAGTCCCTTCGGGCCGCCCGGTTGATCGAGGATCCGATGTCGGCGCCCAACATTTCGCCCGTGAAGTACGAGGTGTAGAAAATCTGCCACGGGTACGCCGCGGCAAAGTCCTGCATCGTCGAGCCGGCCAGAAGGTCGGCATCGCGTGCGGGATCGATCTCTCGGGCGTCGATCACGTTGGGGTTCTCGACCTCGAGGAGCTTCAGATCGCACCCGGTCGTGGCCGCCACGAGCACTGTCGTTGCGAGCACCGCCACGCGGGTCGTGAGCCTTTTCGTCATGGTCTTCATCGTCTTCATCCTCCCCTCAGAACGCGAGGCTGATTCGGGTGATCAGGCGCCTTGGCGGCGGGAGCGTGAAGAAGGAGTATGAGCCGAACGAGGCCCTCTCGCTGTTGAGGATGTTGGGTGTCGTCTCCGGATCCACGCCCTCGTAGCCGGTCCACAGCGCGAGATTGCGACCTCCGACGGTGAAGCGCCCGCTCTGGGCTCCGATCCGAGCCAGGACCTCCTGGGGCAGCGACACGCTCACCGTGAGCTCGCGGAGCCTGAGGAAGTCCCCGTCCTGCAGATAGACGGCATCCGCCTGGCTGATCGGCACCGAAGACCCCGACTCGCTGTAGAACGGACCGTAGCGCCTGCGCCGCTCCTCCGGCGAAAGGACGCTCTCGTCGAGCCGCTCTCGCGCCCGAACGATGCTCGTCTCCCGGAACTCGTCTGTGGAATTCCGGATCTGGAACCCGGTCTTCCAGTCGAGCTGGCCTCGGATGTCGAGCACCTCGAAGAGCGTCAGATTCGACTGGAAGCTCCCCTCGAAGTCCGGAATTCCGTCGCCACCGTACTCGAGCGTGTCGGA
Source organism: Gemmatimonadota bacterium (assembly GCA_028874905.1). Classification (GTDB taxonomy): domain Bacteria; phylum Gemmatimonadota; class Gemmatimonadetes; order Longimicrobiales; family Gaopeijiaceae; genus Bin94. The sequence goes on along the minus strand of JAPPGZ010000074.1, from coordinate 5,374 downwards.
CACGATCGTGCGGTCCGCCTCCACTCTACGGATCGTGCGCACGAAGGCCGATCCGAGGGGGAGCCCCTCGACGAACCTCCGGCCGCGGTTTCCGAACGCCTCGAGCCCGCCGAGCGACACCAGCTCGTTGTAGAGCGTGTTCATCCCGACATTGACCGACCAGGCCAGGTTCGGCCGGCGGACGATGTCGCTGCGCACCGCCACCTCGACGCCCCGGTTCAGGACTTCCCCGATGTTGACGAGGGGGTTCTGGAGGAATCCGAGCGAGGGGGAGACGGGCTTTTCGAGGATGAGATCGTTGGTGGTCTTGTTGAAGTAGGTGAACTCGACCCCGAGCCGGTTCCGCAGGAGGGCGAGATCGAACCCGGCCTCGAACTCGGTGCCCCGCTCGGCCGTCAGGTCCGGGTTGCCGGGATTGGCGAGCCGGACCCCCGGAGCGATGCTGTTCGGGCCGCTGACGTAAGGAGCCGGGTCGTAGGTCCGGAGCGCGACTCCCTCTTCGGGCGCGCGGCCCGTCGTGCCCAGAGCCCCGCGCAGGCGGAACTGGTCCATCCAGGGGAACGTCTCGCGCCAGAACGGCTCGTCGGAGAGCACCCATGAGATTCCGACCTTCGGGAGGAAGAAGACCGGCGCGGCCTCACCGAACGAGGAGTTCTGGTCCCACCTCGCGCCCACCTGGAGGAAGAGCCGATCCCGGTAGCCGAGCTGATACTGGGCCAGGTAGCCGAGGGACCGGTTATCCTGGAACCATTGCGCGCCCGCCCTCTCTGTGGCCGCCGATACCGTGCGCGCCGTATTGGTCGTGAGGCCGACGCCGGTGGAGACGACGAACTCCTCGCGCCTCCGGATGAACTGGAGCCCGGCCGAGACGTCGCTCGACCACTGGTCGTCGCCTCCGAACGAGAACTGGGCGTTGGCGAGGTAGTCGACGGTCACGTTCTCGAACGAGTTGCGGTTCTCGTCGACGTATCCCGAGTTGATCTCGCCGAAGTACCAGCCCTGATCGTTCTTCGGGAAGAACTGCCGGCGCTCGGTCCGCGTGAAGTCGCCGCCGAGCGTGAGCCACTGATTGAACCAATCCAACGGCGCGTGCCGCGTGGTGAGCGAAAGCGTGTTCCGCAGCGTGCGGACATAGTGCTCGGCCTCGAGGATCCCCACGCACTTGCCGAAGCCGCATCCGTCGTCGTCGGGCGTCATGAGGCTCAGCGGGTTCCCCAGATACCCGCTCGTCGGAATGCCGAGCGGGCTGTGGTTACTCATCGGCAGGTTGTTGTCGATCTTGCCGAGCGCGTATCCCGCCTCGAAACGGAGGGTCTCATGGGGCTGCCAGTCGAAGTTCAGGCGGCCCTTGAGGCTCTCCAAGTAGTTGTTCGAGATCGTGCCGTCCTCGTCGATCCAGTTCAAAGAGGTGAAGTATCCGTAGCCTTCCCCGCCGCCCCGGCCGCTCCACGAGGTGCTCCATCGATTGCCTTTCCGGAACGCTCCGGCACGCTCGAGCGGGTTGTCGCTGACGAGCGTGCCGACGGCTTGGCCCCGGCACAGATACGCGCCGGCGTCGATCGCCGCCTGGGTGCACGCGGCCCAGTTCTCCTTGAGGTCGAACGACATGTCGATCGAATTGAACTCGACCTGGATGTTCTGGCGGAAGTCGCCCTCTCCGCCCCGCTTCGTGATGATCTGGATCACCCCAGCCGAGGCATCGGCGCCGTACAGGGTGGCCGCCGCCGGCCCCTTCACGATCTCGACGCTCTCGATGTCGTAGGGGTTGAGGTCGTTCAGCCGCCCCGCCGCCCCGCCGCCCGTCGCGTCGAAGCTCGTCGCCGGGCTCGATTCCTCTCCGTCGGGACGCGCCACTTCGTTGCGGGAGTCGATCCGGACGCCGTCGATGTAGATCAGCGGTTGGTTGGAGAGCGAGATCGAGGAGACCCCCCGAATGTGGATCACCTGCCCCGCTCCCGACTGCCCGTTCCCCTGCTTCATCGACACTCCCGGGAGCCGGGACTGGAGGACGTCGGCGACGTTCGAGATCGGTGCGAACTCCGTCAGGGCGGCGGCGTCCACCTGAGCGATCGTCGCCGGCTGCTCGCGGCGGAGGCGAACGCCCGCCGTTCCGGTCACCACCAGTTCGTCGAGCTGAAGCGCCGTCACCGACAGGCTGAAGTCCGTGATGGTGGTCTGTCCGGCGACGACCGTGACCGGCTGCGTGGAGGCGGCGAACCCGATGAGCTCGGCCTGCAGCTCGTACTCGCCGACCGGAACCTGAGCCAGGAGGTAGCGGCCCTCGGAGTTGGTGAGCGTGCCTCGACCGGTTCCCAGGATGAAGATCTGGGCCGAAGCGATCGGCGCTCCGGTCGCGGCGTCGGTCACCTGACCCGTGAGGACGCCGGCATCCTGGGCGGCAAGGCCCGGCGGCAGGCTGGCCATCAAGAAAGCCAGCAGCAAGACTGACGTCGATCGCTTCATGGGTCGTCCTCCTCCTGTCGAAGCTGTTCGACCTCGTGCGCGGCCCGGCGACATCTCCTGCGAGGACCGCGTCTATTGCCCTTACGCCCGCGCGGCTTTCGGCGTATGGTAGGGTTCCGCCGAAGCAGTGTCAAGCGAGCGTCCAGGCCCAGGCGCCACGCGTCCCGCGCCGAGAGTGGAGGTTCGCCGGCAGCTCGTGCACTCGAAGGAGCCCATCCATGCCGAAGTTCACGCCCGCCCTCTGCCTCGTTCTCCTCGCTTCGCTCACGCCGACCCGAGCGGCGAGCGCCCAGTCCGCCGCCTCGCTCTCCGCCGAGGTCCTCGAGTTCGTGAGCGTCTCCGAGCCCTCGTTCGCGCTCAGCGGAGTGCGCGTCGTCGACGGCACGGGCGCGTCTCCGCTCGACGACCAGACGATCGTGGTGGCCGACGGGCTGATCACGGAGGTGGGTCCGAGGGCCGAGGTCGAGGTGCCGGACGGCGCGCGGGTCGTGGACCTCGCGAATCACACCGTCATCCCGGGCATCATCGGCATGCACAACCACACGGACTACGCGGGGGCCAGGGGTCGGCTCACGCTCGGCTTCAGCGCGCCCCGCATGTACCTGGCGAGCGGCGTCACGGCCACGCGCACCACCGGGAGCATGTCGCCCTACATCGAGCTGAACCTCAAGCACTCGATCGACGCGGGAGAGACGCCGGGTCCGCGCATGTACATCACGGGCCCCCGCCTCTCCGAAGGGCTGGCCAACTATTCGCCCACGGGCGAGGAGCAGGCCCGGCGCATCGTTCGCTACTGGGCCGAGGAGGGCGCGAGCTGGATCAAGGCTCACTCGCGCATCACCCGTGCGAACTTGGCGGCGGCGATCGATGAGGCGCACAGGCAGGGGATCAAGTTCACGGGACACGTCTGTTCGGTCACCTATTCCGAGGCGATCGACATGGGGATCGACAACCTTGAGCACGGCGTCTACGTCTCCTCGGACTTCGTAGCCGACAAGGAGCCCGACGTCTGCCCGCCCGATCAGTGGGAGAGCCTCGTCGACCTCGACGTCGAGGGCCCTGAGGTCCAGGCGCTCATCCAGAAGGCCGTCGACAACGGCGTGGCGATCACGTCCACCCTGGCCGTCGTCGAGCAGCTCACGCCCGACCGTCCCGTCGAGGACCGCGTACTGGAGATGATGTCGCCCGAGGTGCGGGAGGCGTTCCTGGAGCGGCACCGGATGCTGCAGGAGAGCTCGGCGTCCTCGGTGACGGGACTCGTGTGGAACAACGCCCTCGCCTTCGAGAAGGCGTTCGTCGACGCCGGCGGGCTCCTGGTCGCGGGGGTCGATCCCACCGGCAACGGAGGGGCGATTCCGGGCTTCGGCGACCAGAGGAACTTCGAGCTGCTGATCGAAGCGGGCTTCACGCCCCTCCAGGCGGTCGAGATCATGACGGCCAACGGAGCCAAAGTCCTGGGCGAGTTCGAGCGCGTCGGATCGATCACGGCCGGAAAGTGGGCGGACATGGTCGTGATCTCGGGCGATCCCGTGAGCCGGCCGGCCGAGATCCGGAACGTTGAGATCGTCTTCAAGGACGGGGTCGGATACGACGCCGCCAAGCTGCTCGAGTCGGTTCGGGAGTCGGTAGGAGCGCGCTGAGCGGCCGTCCGCGCCCGCGCCATCGCGCCGCGACCGGTCCGGCGTGCGGTCGCTCCTGATGCCGGGCAGAGCGGGCTGCGGCCGGCCAGCCGGGGTGGCGAAACGGTAGACGCAGAGGACTTAAAATCTCCTGGGAGCAATCCCGTGTGGGTTCGAATCCCACCCCCGGCACTGGAGCTTTGGGTCGCGCCCGCCCCCTCGCGGGAGCGTCGGCGGGCGCTCGGCCCGGGGTTCGCCCGCGCCGAGCACGGCATGGGATGGAGGACGCTTGGTCCCCTCCGAGGTTGTGCCCCGGCGCGGCGCTCGAGGGATCTGGCCGTCCTCCCTCTCCCCACCTGGCAGTCCGTGGATAAAGTTGTCCGCAGCCTTTCTTGGTGTCGATTGGATTGGAGGGACACGGTGTCCTTCGGCAAGGAGGAAGGCGATGGCGATGGGCAGGCGGCGCAAGGGTCGGCAGCGGGAGTTGTTCGTGGCGGCCAGCGAGGTTCGGGCGCTGGGCAACCCGTTCCACCGGGCGCTGAACCGGCTGCTGGACGAGCACGGCTTCGACGAGTTCGCGGAAGCAGCGTGCCGCGAGTTTTACGCGGAGAAGCGAGGCCGACCGGGCATTCCGCCGGGAGTGTACTTCCGGATGCCGATGGTGGGGTATCTGGAGGGGATCGGCTCGGAGCGGGGGATCGCGTGGCGGTGCGCGGACTCGATCTCGCTGCGCGAGTTCCTGGGATACGGACTCTCGAAGAACCCGCCGGAGCATTCCGGGCTGTCGAAGACGCGCAAGCGGCTGAGCGTCGAGGCGCACGCGGCGGTGTTCGGCCGGGTGGTGGAGTTGCTGCGGTCCTCGGGTCTTCCGAGCGGCAGGACGCTGGGGGTGGACTCGACGACGCTTGAGGCGAACGCGGCGATGCGCTCGATCGTGCGGCGCGACGACGGCAAGGGCTACGAGGAGTGGCTGGAGCAGGTGGCCAGGGCGTCGGGGATCGAGACGCCGACGCGGGAGGATCTCGCGAAGCTGGACCGGACGCTCTGGTCCTCCCAAGTACAAACACTCAGTCAACTCCTCGCATTCCTAAGAGACGCCGCACACGATCCTTCAGTGCTACCAGCAGGCCGACGAGGACCAGCTCAGGAAGGCGCTGCAGGACCGCCGGAGGCCGGATTCGCGGCCCATTTAGCGGACATAAATAGCGAACATCGGGCACCCCAAATCCCCTAAGTGTAATGGGCGCTGACGGATTCGAACCGCCGACCTCCTGCTTGTAAGGCAGGCGCTC
>JAPPGZ010000024.1 GCA_028874905.1 Gemmatimonadota bacterium | reverse complement strand
TGATCTTCTGCATCGGCACCAACATGACCGAGTGCCACCCCGTGGCGGCCACGCGGCTCAAGAGGGCGCTCGCGCGCGGCGCGAAGATGATCGTAGCGGATCCGCGCCGGATCGGGCTGGCCGAGATCGCCGATGTGCATCTTCCCATTCGCGTTGGCTCGGACGTGTCCCTGCTGCTGGCGATGGCGCATGTCATCGCGCGCGAGGGACTCGTGAACGAGGAGTTCGTCGGCACACGCACGGCCCACGGCGAGGACTTCCTGAAGCACGTGGAGCGCTTCACCCCCGAGTGGGCGTCCGAGATCTGCGAATGCGCGCCCGAGGACATCGAGCAGGCGGCGCTGCTGTACGGCGGGGCCGACCGGGGCGCCATCTACTACACAGTCGGGGTCACAGAGCACATTTGCGGCGTCGACAACGTGCAGAGCCTCTGCAACCTGGCGCTGATGACCGGCAACCTGGGCCGCGAGGGCACGGGGGTGAACCCCATGCGCGGGCAGAACAACATCCAGGGTGCCGGCGACGCGGGCGCGCTGCCGAACAACTATCCCGGTTTCCAGACCGTCACCGATCCGGCCCACCAGGAGAAGTTCCACCAGGCGTACGGGCGCAAGGTCGACCTGGAAACCGGCATGACCAAGGTCACGGCGCTGGACCTGTGCGGTGACGGCATCCACGCGATGATCATCGACGGCGAGAACACGCTGGTCACCGACCCGGACCGCCACCACTGCGAGCACGCGCTCAAGAGCCTCGACTGCCTGGTCGTGATCGACATCTTCATGACCGAGACGGCGAAGGTGGCGGACGTGGTGTTCCCGGCCACGGCCTGGGCCGAAACCGACGGCGTCTGCACCAACACCGAGCGGCGCGTGCAGCGGTTGCGCGCGGCGGTGCCGCCGCCAGGCGAAGCGAAACCCGACTGGTGGATCATCTCGCGCCTTGCTCAGCGAATGGGCTGGCGAGGCTTCGATTTCGGGTCCGCCAAGGAGGTCTTCAACGAGCTCTGCGCCCTCTCACCCCTCTACAACGGCCTCGACTGGGACCGGATCGACCGGGGCGAGTACCAGTGGCCCGTGCCCGCCCGCGATCACCCGGGGACGCCGAGGCTGCACGAGGAGCGCTTCGAGAACGGACGCGGGCTTTTCAAGATGCTGGAATATCGCGACCCCGAGGAGACACTTTCGGACGAGTACCCGATGTGGCTCACGACCGGCCGGCGGCTGCCCCAGTACCACACGCGGACACAGACCGGGCGCTCGGACGGGATCGACTACCTGCTGTCCGAGGAGACGCTGGAGGTGCATCCCGACGACATCGTGCGGCTGGGGCTGGAAGACGGGGGGTACGCCGAGCTGAGCAATCCCCGGGGTTGCGTCTACGTGAAGGTGCGCGCGACCACCAAGTCGCCGAAGGGGACGGTTTTCGCGTCGTTCGCCTTCGAGGACGTGCCCGTGAACGTGCTGACCGGGGGCGGCTACGATCCGGTGACGCAGACGGCCGCGCTCAAGGCGTGTCCGGTGGCGCTGAAGCCGGTGGGGCCGCCGCCCGCGCTCAGCCAGACCGGGCCGGGAACCGGGGTCGCGGCCTGGTAGCCTTCTTCTTCCGAAGCTCCCGCTGCCTGGCGCGGCGCTTCTCGACCTCGTCGTACATTTCGTGCATCACGTCGGCGATGTCGGGCGCCTTGGCCAGAAAGCGCTCTTCGACCACCCGCTGTATCCCTTCCGGAATGCCGTGGAGTCCCTCCGCGATCGGACCGGCGATGGCAGCGAGCGTGTCGGAGTCCCCGCCCAGGGAGATTGCGTTGCGAATCGCGTCCTCGAAGCAGGTCGACTCGAGCGCGCAGGTGATCGCCTCGGGGACCGTGTTCTGGCAGGTCTCGTCGAATCGATAGAAGGTCCGTATGTCGTCCACCGACCGCACAAGGTTGTAACGGTAGCGTGCCGCAATGGTCCTTCGGATGACGTGCGCCTCTTCGCCCTCGAGCGCCAGCCAGGTCGCATGGACCGTCGCCCGCGCGCCCTTGATCCCTTCCGGGTGATTGTGGGTGATGCCCGTAAGCCGGTCGGAGGCGGCAAGCGCGGCGTCCAGATCGTCGTAGTGCAGGAACGCGGCCGGCGAAATGCGCATCGCCGCGCCGTTTCCGAAGCTCCCGTACGGCTCGGGGTGATCGGACCACATCCAGTCGACGAACCAGCTTCCATAGGACGCCGGGTGTCGGCGACACCACTTCTGAAGTGTCTCGGCAGCCTTGCGATCATGCAGGAGGATGTCCGCGATCGCCGCCGTGCAGACCGAGTCGTCCGTAAAGTGACCCTCAGAGTGGAACAGGTCGAACGTCTTGGTCTTTATCCTGCCCCATTCGTAGACGGATCCGACGACGTCTCCGATGATCGCTCCCCACATTGTGCATCCCCCTTGCTCGCCCTTCACATCCGCGCCAGACTTTGATCGCCGTTTTTCCCGTCCAGGCGTCACCCAAGTCCAACTGCACGCCCCCACTCTCTCTCCGATAACTACCATGCTTTCCGACATCGAAATCGCGCAAGCTCACCGAATGAAGCCGATCGCGGAGATCGCCGCCAGCATCGGGCTCGGCCCGGGCGAGATTCTGCAATATGGCCACGACAAGGCCAAGGTCCCTCTGGATGTGGTGCAGGCGCGTCCCGACCGCGGCGCCAGGCTGGTGCTGGTCACCGGATGCAGCCCGACCGCTGCGGGCGAAGGCAAGTCCACGATCTCCGTGGGCCTCGCCGACGCGCTCAACCTGCGGGGACGCAACCCCGTGCTGTGCATTCGCGAGGCCTCGCTGGGCCCGGTCTTCGGAATCAAGGGCGGGGCGGCCGGCGGGGGCTATTCGCAGGTGGTCCCGATGGAGGACATCAACCTCCACTTCACCGGCGACTTCCACGCGATCACGTCGGCGCACTCCCTGCTTTCGGCGATGCTCGACAACCACCTTTTCCGGCCGAACAGCACGGGACTGGACCACCGCCGGATCACCTGGGGGCGCGCCGTCGACATGAACGACCGCGCGCTGCGCAACGTGATCGTGGGACTGGGCGGACCCTTCGGGGGGATCCCGCGTGAAGACGGGTTCATGATAACGGCCGCTTCCGAGGTCATGGCGATCTTCTGCCTGGCGCGGGATCTGGCCGACCTGGAGCGGCGGCTGGGCAACATCATCATCGGGTACACGCGGAGCCGCGAGCCCGTGCGCTGCCGCGACATCGGCGCCCATCAGGCGATGACCATCCTCATGCGCGACGCGCTGCACCCCAACCTCGTGCAGACGCTGGGTGGCACGCCGGCATTCGTCCACGGCGGGCCGTTCGCCAACATCGCACACGGCTGCAACTCGCTGATCGCGACCCGCGCGGGGCTCAAGCTCGGCGACATCGTGGTCACTGAAGCCGGCTTCGGGGCCGACCTGGGGGCCGAGAAGTTCTTCGACATCAAGTGTCGGCTGGGTGGGCTCAGCCCCGATGCCGTCGCGATCGTCGCGACGGTCCGCGCACTCAAGATGAATGGGGGAGCATCCAGGGACAGCCTGGCGACCGAGGACGTGGGCGCGCTCCGGCACGGTATGGAAAACCTCTACGGCCATGTCGAGAACGTGGCCAGGTTCGGCGTCCCGGCGGTGGTCGCGCTCAACCGGTTCGCGAGCGACACGCCTGCCGAGGTCGCGACCGTGCTGGACGGCTGTGCGGCGCGCGGGATCCACGCAGTCGAGGCCGACCCGCACGGCGGCGGCGGGGACGGGTGCGTCGACCTGGCCGACGCGGTCTGGGAACTGGCGAACAGCGGCGAGGCCGACTTCCGGCCCCTCTACCCGGACGCAATGCCGCTCAAGGAGAAGATCGAGACCGTGGCGACCGGGATCTACGGCGCGGCGGGGGTGGACTTCCAATCCGGGGTAGCCGCGGAGCTGGAACGCCTTGAGTCCTTTGGGCTGGCCGACGCTCCCGTCTGCATTGCCAAGACACAGTACTCCTTCTCGGACAACCCCGCGCTGCTGGGGCGGCCGCGAGGCTTCCGGATCGCTGTGCGTGAGGTCACGCCGTCCGCCGGCGCGGGCTTCGTGGTCGTGAAGACGGGCTCCATCATGACGATGCCGGGGCTTGCCGCAAGGCCGGCCGCGCTGAACATGACGATCGATGACGACGGGGTGATTTCGGGGCTGATGTAGGAGGCTGGAAATGAGCAGGGGTGTTCGGGTCGCGAGATGGCTGGCGGCGGTCATCATGATCGCCTACGGCTTCGCAAAGCTGACCGGCTCCCAGTTCACGGTGCTCGACTCGGAAGTCACGAAGCCAATGGGCCAGGTCAGCGGGTTCTGGCTGACCTGGTACTACTTCTCCGGCTTCTACGGCACGGTCATCGCACTGGTCGAGATCGGTGGCGGGCTCCTGCTCGCCTGGCCACGGACCTCCCTGCTGGGCGCACTCGTCCTGTTGCCGGTGGTGGGCAACATCATCCTCACGGACATCCTGTTCGGCGTGGGCGCCCTGCCGGTCTCGGTGACGGTGCTGGTCTGTCTGCTGGTCATCGTCTGGCCGCACGCGCGGCCACTCGCGGAGGCCGCATTGCTGGACATCAGGTCGTCGCGGAGAGCGGCGACAATCCGGGTTGCCGCTGTTGTGGCCGTACTCGCCGGAGCATGGGGATTCGGCTATTGGGCCGCCAACTACAACAATCGCGAGCCTACCCCGATCGACGGCGTCTGGACGGTGGAGGACCGCGGCGCCACGGTCGAGAGCGACGGCGCACGCCTGCAACGCGTGTTCTTCGAATACAATCGCTCCCACATGGCCGTCTTCCGGTTTGCCGACAGGGATGCCGTTCACCATTTCGAGGTCGATGCACATCAAGTGCGCGTTTGGGAGGAGTGGCGGGAGATGGGCCGACTGATCTACGATGGCGAGATCGTCGACACGGGACGGATCGAGTTGAGGCCGACTGGAGGCAGCTCCCCGATCGTGCTCGTCAGGGAGTAGGCCGGCCAACCCCGTTTCGATCGCCCATACACGCTTCAAGCCCTCGCCGAAGTCGAGATGGCTCCCCCTTCCCCTCGCGGCTGGGCTGGCCAACAACCGCTTGCTTGCCCAAGTTGTCGCCGCATCGAACCCGTCGACCTCTTCCCTTCCCCCAAGAAACCCTTCCCCATGCCCGACGCCAACGCCTACTGGTCCCGCAACCTCCGCTATCTCGGGATCCTGTTGTCGATCTGGTTCGTCGTGTCCTACGGCTGCGCGATCGTCTTCGCTGACGCGCTCAACGCGATCCGGATCCCCGGCACCGGCTTCAAGCTCGGCTTCTGGTTCGCGCAGCAGGGGTCGATCTACGTTTTCGTGGTCCTGATCTTCGTCTACGCACGCCTGATGAACCGGCTGGACCAGGAGTTCGGGGTGGCCGAGGAATGAGGGCCGGCCCCAACGCGCCGCGAGGCCCAGGGCTGACCAGGCGGGCCCCTCGGCGACCCTCCCGGGCAGCGCCCCGCTAGCCCATGGACGTCCGCCTCTGGACCTTCATCATGGTGGGGATCTCGTTCGCCCTCTATATCGGGGTGGCGATCTGGTCGCGGGCCGGCTCCACCAGGGACTTCTACGTGGCCGGCACGGGGGTGTCGCCGCTCGCCAACGGGATGGCCACGGCGGCGGACTGGATGTCGGCGGCCTCGTTCATCTCGATGGCGGGGCTGATCTCGTTCATGGGGTACGACGGCTCGGTCTACCTGATGGGGTGGACTGGGGGATACGTGCTGCTGGCCATGCTGCTGGCGCCATACCTGCGGAAGTTCGGGGCGTACACGGTGCCGGAGTTCGTGGGCCAGCGGTACTACTCGCAGGTGGCGCGGGTGGTGGCGGTGGCGTGCGCAATCTTCGTCTCGTTCACCTACGTGAGCGGCCAGATGCGCGGCGTCGGCATCGTGTTCAGCCGCTTCCTCGAGGTGGACGTGACCGTCGGCGTCGTCATCGGGATGGGGATCGTCTTTTTCTACGCGGTTCTGGGCGGGATGAAGGGCATCACGTACACCCAGGTGGCGCAGTACTGCGTGCTCATCTTCGCCTACATGGTGCCCGCGTTCTTTCTGGCGATCATGCTGTCGGGCACCTTCATCCCGCAGCTCGGATTCGGGGGCGCGGACCCGGCCAGCGGCGTCTTCCTGCTCGACAAGCTGGACGGACTGCACCAGGAGCTGGGCTTCACACCGTACACCGACGGCACCAAGTCGATGATCGACGTGTTCTTCATCACGGCGGCGCTCATGGTGGGCACGGCCGGGCTGCCGCACGTGATCATCCGCTTCTACACGGTGCCCAAGGTGCGGGACGCGCGCATCTCGGTGGGGTGGGCCCTGCTCTTCATCGCGATCCTCTACACCACCGCGCCCGCCGTGGCCGTCTTCGCGCGCACCAACCTGCTGGACACCGTCGCCGGACAGCCGTACGCGGAGATGCCCGAGTGGTTCAGCAAATGGGAGGACACGGGGCTGATCACCTACGAGGACAAGAACGGCGACGGGAACATCCAGTACGTGGGCGACGCGGCCGAGAACGAACTCACGATCGACCGGGACATCATGGTGCTCGCCAACCCCGAGATCTCGCGCCTTCCCAACTGGGTGGTGGGACTGGTCGCTGCGGGAGGGCTGGCGGCGGCGCTGTCGACGGCGGCGGGGCTGCTGCTGGTGATCTCGTCGGCGATCAGTCACGACCTGCTGAAACGGGCGTGGAAGCCGGACATATCGGAGAAGGGTGAACTGCTGGCGGCCCGGATCAGTGCGGCCTTTGCGGTTGTGGTGGCGGGGCTGCTGGGCATCTACCCGCCGGGATTCGTGGCACAGATCGTCGCGTTTGCGTTCGGCCTGGCGGCATCATCGTTCTTCCCCGTGATCATTCTGGGGACGTTCACGCGCACGATGAACCGCGAGGGGGCGATCGCCGGCATGCTCTCCGGCATCACGCTGACCGCCGCCTACATCATCTACTTCCGCTTCGTGAACCCTGCGGCTGACTCGCCCGAGAACTGGTGGTTCGGCATCTCGCCCGAAGGGATCGGCACGGTGGGAATGCTGCTCAACTTCGCCGTCGCGTTCACGGTATCGAAGTTCACGCCGTCCCCACCGGAGAGCGTCCGCGAACTTGTCGACCGCATCCGCGTCCCGGGTACGATCCAGACGGGCGGCCGGCCTTGACCGTCAGGTACGGGTTGCGCGCCCTGCTCACCGGGCTTCCGTTGGCGGTCGCGCCGGGTGCCGGCCAGGCCCAGACCGAGATGCACTTCCAGTACGGGAGTCTCACGAACCCGTTCGCGGAAACCAGCACCGGTACGGTCGTCGTCACCTTTCAGCACGCGTCGTTCTGGAAGTCCGGCGACCACTTTTTCTTCATCGACGTGATCGATGACGGGGTCGACGACGGCTTCAACGACATCGACTTCTATGGCGAGTTGTACTCCAACATAAGCCTGACCAAGCTGCGTGGCGGAGGGTTGGAGACCGGTCCCGTTGCGGACCTCGGCGTGATCTTCGGCTTTGCCGCCGGCGGAGATGCCAACTTCATGCAGCAGCTCACGGGGGCTCGCATCTCGTGGCGCATACCGGGCTTCGTTTTTCTCAACACCGACTTCATGGGGGCCGTGGACTACAGCGGAGGCCTCGATAGCGGAGGGGCGCCGAAGGCGGGCAACCGCTTCGTCTTCGACATCAACGGGCTGTTGCCTTTCAACCTCGGCAGTCAGTCCCTATCGATCACCGGCCATGCGGAATACGCCAGCCCCACCACCGACGAACTGGGCAGCGACGTACCGTTCTCGATCCTGGCGCAGCCGCAGTTGCGCTGGGATATCGGTGAACAGAACGGGTACTTCCTGGGCATCGAGTACCAGTACTGGCGCAACAAGCTCGGGACCGACGTCGACGAGAACATTGTCCAGCTGCTGGTGGTCTGGCAGTTCTAGTGGCCGTGGCGCGCCATCAGGGGCGGCGGCCGTCCCTCGACCACGCGGGACCCTGGCAGTTGCAAAGCGTGCGGATGTAGGCGACCAGCGACCTGATCTGACCGTTGTCCAGGGACTTTCCGAACGCGGGCATGCGGTGACTCTTGCCGAGAATCCAGCCGCCCGAGTGGATGCCGTCGTACAGGGTGTCATCCGGACGGAGGGACATCGCCGCTGAATCGGCATGCGCAACGGGGGGCACAGGCATGAAGGGTGCGTTGAAGCCGTCGCCACTACCGTCAACACCGTGACAGGGTGCGCAACGCGACAGGTATAGCGCTTCGCCCGTCCGTGGCATGGCCGCCTCGACCGCTGCCGTGGCCTTGGGACCGGTAGCAGTGTCGGGCAGGGCGGGCATTCCGGGGACGGGATCGCTGCCGAGCCACTCCACTTCCCGGCGAAGCAGGAAGGACGCGACCAGATCGAGCCGGTCCGGCTGCTCCAGCGATCCCGGCATGACGATGTCGGCGGCCAGATGAGCCGGGTCCTCGATCAGCAGGCGGACGTATCCGGGCTGAAGCCGATGCACGATGCCATCGAGGCGGGGCCCGACCCGGCCGCCGTCATCACCGAGTTGATGACAGCCGAGGCAGCTCCATCGATCCCGCAGCAACGTTTCGGCCTTTTCCATGGAGAACGGGGACACCTCGGCTGGCTCCCACGCCGCTACGGCGAAAGCCGAACGGTCCATCAGGTAGCCGGTAATCACGCTCACCTCCGCAGACGCCAGGCGGAAATCAGGCATCTGCCCACCGAGTCCGGGCATTGGTCCGGAGGGCCGGATCGTCACCGGGTCGGAGAGGTATTCGGCCAGCCAGTCCGCAAGGACCCTTGAGCCCTGGAGGCTCAGGTCCGGCGCATTGCGGCTGGGCGCCACATCCGGATGCGCATGGCAGCCCGCGCAGTTCAGGGTTTGAAACAGGATTCGGCCCTCGGCCCTGTCCGCGTCAGGGTGACGTTCCAGTGCGGCGCGAAACGCTTCGTCCACACCCCGCAGTTCCCGCTCGTTGGTGACAAAGAGCGCGAGGGCCACACGCTCCCGTTCCGTAAGGTCGTAGCGGGGCATCCGCGCCGGCGCGATGTCGGGCCGGATCATCTGCGGGTCGGCCATGTAGTGGAAGACGTATGCCGGTGCCAGCGGTGCGGCTCCGTCGCCCATCGCGGGCGACACCAGCCGGATTTCCTCCGCTTCGGGGACTCCCTCGTGACAGGCACCGCAACCAAGCGACGCGACAAGCCGTTCCCCGTCGGGTTGGGCCTGGTTCGGCCGCTGCACGTTCGCCTGCGGCCCCCTGGTCCCGGCAAGCAATACCCCGGCCGCCAGCACCACGGCGGGGCCACCAGCCCACCGTGTAGCCCGTGTTGCCCGCATGAACACCCGACCTGTCAGTGGAGGTAGAAGAGCTGGACAGACCAGTACGGCACCATTCCCACCAACGCGGTCACTAGGGCCCGCCCTGTACCGAAACCCATGGTCGCGCGTAGCGCCGCTGTCCCGGCCACGAGCACCCAGGCCTGCGCAGCGAGGTGGATCCCGCCGACCAGCGGTGCCAGCACCGCGAAGATTCCAGGCCCCCTTGCAAAGCCCAGCACGCGAATCAGCGCTCCCCAGTCGGCGTTCCCGCCCAGAATCTTCCCGCCCACGACATGGGCGATGGCTGCCCAGACCCACCATTGCAGTATGCCGGCGGCGGCGGCCTTGGCCATCTCCATCCATCCCAGCGGGTAGTCGCTGCTGGCCACCGCCACCGACGCAAGAATGACCACACAGGCTGCCTGGGGGGTGGCACGCCGATCCCGGGCCACCTCGTCGTACACTGTCCTGTCCAGGAGCGCCGTATCGCGGATCCTGGCCCAGGCGCCCCGGCTGACGGGGTCATCACGACGGGGTGAATCCGACGGTATATTGGAGTCGACGGACATGGGGAAAGATGGGCTCAGCCCCCGGACGCTGCCAACATCACTCTCGGAAGACCACTCCTTCTGCCTGTTGCGCACACGCATCTCCCCTCAAACTTCGGGTTGCCACGGACACGTTCCCTCGAACCCGCAGCGTTCCGATCGCACACGACATCAACACCCTTTCGGCCCGGCTGGCGCGGCCCTCCTGCTTCGACCGAACGGCCCTGATCGACGGCGAAAGCCGCTGGACCTACGCCGACCTGCTGGGCGCCGCGACCGCGACGCGGGACCGCCTGGTAGAGGCAGCGATGTCTCGCCCCTCCCCGGAACCGGCATCCGCGCGTGCCCCGGCCGCGCCGCGGGGGCCGGCTGACGAACCCCTTGCGGGCGAGCGCGTGGCCTACCTGATGCCGCCTGGAGCCGGCCATGTGGCGGTACAGACAGGCACGTGGCTGGCACGTGGCGTCGCGGTACCGCTGGCCGTGTCGCACCCGCCCCCGGAGCTCGATTACGTGCTCGCGGACGCCCAGCCGAGTGTCGTTGTACTGGATCCGGCGTTGCCGCACTCGGCCGCGCTGGCCACCACCGCGTCGGCGCGGGGCATCCCCGTACTGGAGGCCCCGGGCACGCCGTCTCCACCCCGAGCGCGCTCCCACGCCGATCGCGCCGACGTTCACCCGCCCGACCCCGCCGATCCCGCCTTCATCATCTACACCAGCGGCACCACGGGCCGGCCCAAGGGAGTCGTCACCACCCACCACAACGTCGCGGCTCAGATCACCGCGCTGACCACCGCGTGGGCATGGCGGGAGAGTGACCACATCCTCCACACCCTCCCCCTCCACCACATCCACGGCCTCGTCAACGCCCTGGCCTGCGCCCTCTGGTCCGGCGCCACTTGCGAATTCGGCCCGGGAGCGCCGGCCACCACCTGGGAGCGGTTCGCGTCCGGCGACATCACGCTCTTCATGGCCGTCCCCACCGTATACGCCCGCCTGATCCGCGCCTGGGAGGACGCTCCCCGCTCCACGCGGCAGCGGTGGGCGCACGGAGCTCGGCGGCTCCGTCTCATGGTGTCGGGTTCGGCCGCGCTTCCCGTGGCGTCGTTTCGGCGCTGGCGGCAAATTACCGGCCACACGCTGCTTGAGCGCTACGGCATGACGGAGATCGGCATGGCGTTGTCCAATCCCCTGGAGGGCGAACGTCGTGCGGGACACGTCGGACATCCTCTGCCCGGGGTCGAAGTGCGGATCGTCGACGGTGAAGGGCGACCCGTCGCTGCGGGAGGCCAGGGCGAGATCGTCATCCGCGGTCCCCAGGTTTTCCGCGAGTACTGGCGGCGCCCCCAGGAGACCGAGGCGTCGTTCCGAGACGGCTGGTTCCGCACCGGTGACGAAGGACTGGTGGGCGAAGGCGGCTACCATCGGATTCTCGGACGGCGCAGCGTGGATATCGTCAAGACCGGGGGGTACAAGGTGTCGGCGCTGGAGGTAGAGGAGACCTACAGGACGCACGCAGCGATCCGCGACCTTGCCGTGGTCGGCGTCCCGGACCCTGAGTGGGGCGAGCGGATCTGCGCGGTATGGGTGCCAGCGGACGGTTTCGGCCCCCTGGACGGGCCCGCCCTGCGCGCATGGGGCAAGGAGCGACTTGCCCCCTACAAGGTGCCTCACGACTTCCTTCCGGTCGGAGGTCTGCCGCGCAACGCGATGGGGAAAGTGCGAAAAGACGCCGTCTCCCGCATGTTCAAGCCGTCCGAAGCCCGTCTCGGCGGGCCCGAAGTCCGACCACGCGGGTCCGCCCCCGCGGACCGCGGCGCGCCGGACTCCAACCCGAATGAGGAGCCCGCTTGATTCAGGCCATCCTGGACAACTTGCGCACCTACTGGATCGTCCACGCACTCCTGCTCGTGTATACGGTCCTTCTCGCCTACCACGCCTGGCACGGGAACCGCAAGACGAGCGGCGTCACAGACTATTTCGTCGGCGGACGATCCATGGGGCCCATCGCGATCGGCCTCTCGTTCTTCGCGACCTACTCCAGCACGAACTCGTTCGTGGGCTTCTCCGGACAGGCGTATGACTGGGGGATCACATGGTTCCTGCTGGTCCCGGCCGTGGTCGGATTCTCGCTGTTCGCATGGATCGCGGTGGCCCCACGGCTGAGGACCTTCACGGAGTCTCTCGGTTCGCTGACGATCCCCGATTTCATCGGTTTCCGGTTCGGCAGCACGCCCGCACGCGTCCTCGCAGCCCTGATCGTCATTTTCGCGTCGTTCTTCTACATGACGGCGGTGTTCAAGGGGATCGGAAACCTGCTCGAAGTCTTCCTCGAGATTCCGTATCGGACCGCGATCATCATCGTCTTCTTCATCGTGATGATCTACACGGTCGTAGGCGGCTTCATCTCGGTGGTGAAGACCGATGCCGTGCAGGGTGTGGTGATGATTCTGGCGGGAATCCTGCTCTTTCGCGGGGCGGTCGCAGCCGCGGGCGGAATCGATTCCGTCGGGGCGCTGGCCAATGACCCGTCCACGGAACCCCTGCTACGATGGGGCGGCGGCGTGTCGGTCCCACTGGCGCTGGGGGTCGTGTTCGCGGGAACCGTCAAGTTCGCGGTGGAGCCACGTCAGCTGTCGCGCTTCTATGCGCTCGAAAGCCGAGCCGCGATCCGGAAGGGCGTGTGGGTGTCGACGGCCGCGTTCATCCTCGTGTATTCGCTTCTGATCCCGGTCGGCCTGTACGCGCGCAACATCATTCCCGGCGGCCTGGGAGACACCGACCTGGTGGTGCCCCGCCTGCTCGCCGCGCCGGATGTCTTCGCCGCCGGAACGAGCGCCTTCCTGCTGCTGGCGATGGTCGCGGCGGCGATGTCGTCGCTGGACAGCGTGCTTCTCGTCCTGGCGTCGACCGTGCAGCGGGACCTGGTGGGTGTGGCCTTCGGATCCGTCTCGGAACGCGGCACCCTGACGGCGACGAGGTGGTACGTGGCGCTCTTCGCCCTCATCACCGCCATCATCGCGCTCAATCCTCCCGACGGCGTCGTGGCCTTGACCGCGTTTTCCGGAGCCGTCTACGGCGCCTGTTTCGGACCGGCGCTTCTCATGGGACTCTACTGGCGAAGGGGCAATGGCACCGCCACGGTGGCGTCATTCGTCGTCGGGCTCGCGGTGCTCCTCCTGTGGAACCGTTTGCCGGGCACAGGGGGCATTCACCAGGTCTTCCCCGGCGTGGGACTCTCATTCCTCACCTACTGGGTGCTCGCGAAGTGGACGCCCGCGTACGAGTCCGCCGAGATAGACGGTCTCTTCGCGGCGGAAAGGCGAGGCGGCGTGAGGCGAGGCGGCACAGCGTGAACGCCGCGACGCCGCGCGTCAGCGCGCCACCAGCACCCCGTCCCGAACCCAGACCTCCCCGCCCACCACCACCGTGGCGTCGGTGAAGAAGTTCCAGCGAACGTATCCTCCGCCGACCGCCCCACCGAGTTCGGTGTTGTCGCCCAGCGAGAGCCTCACCACCCCGGCGCCGTATCCGTAGTAGGGGATCCACTCCTCCCCGTCGGGAATCGCCAGGAGCGGGTTGAATCCCACGGCAAGCTCACGGAATGCGCGTCCGGCGTCACCCGCGGCATCCATCTCCGCGATCACCCCTTCCCGGCCGCTGTCCGCCTCCACGTCGACAACACGGCCCTCCATGAAGCTCAGGACCAGTCCCTCGACTGCACGGCCACCCCACTGCGCAGGCGGAAAGGCAATCGTCCCCTCAACAGTCCCCAGCACCGGCGACACGCGCGCGGCCCCTGCGGGCAATTCCACTTCGCGGTCGATCAGGTTGCGGGCCTCCGCCATTCTCGCCGCCGAAGCGTCTCCGTCCTGGCGCGTCACAGGCCGGTCGGCCACCTCGAAGCTGATATCGGTGCCCCCCGGCGTGGTCACCCTCACCACCCCCGCCCGCAACGCGGCCTCGAAGGCCGTCAGCGTCGCGGCCAGCGCTTCGTAGTCGGTCTCCAGCAGCGCTCTCTGGTACACCATGTCGACATGTTCGTCCACGGGAAGCTCCTCCATCGCGAACGAGGTCGCGCCGGCCCAATGGAAATGCACGGTGCGGGCGCGGTCCCCGCGCAGGACATCCTGGAGCGCCCGATAGACGTCGTAGTCGACATCGGGCGAGGGCGTGGCCCCGGGAAGCTTGACCGCGAGATCCACCTCGACCAGCATGTCACCCCACCCTTCCGGATCAAGTCCGAGCCCCGTCGCAAACTCGGTGGACTCCGCCCCGGGAAGCGGTGCCCCGAAGATGTCCACCGCACCCAGGTAGACGGCTCCCGCCTCCTGGATTCCTCCGCTCAAAAGCGGCAGCACCGCGTCCCATCGGGTCCCGGCCTGTCCCAGCAACAGTACCCGTTCGCCGGGTTGCGGTGCGGAGCGTTCCAGCAGCGTGGCGGCGATGGCGGGAAAGCCGAGCGCCCCGTCGGTTCCGGACTCGGCAGTGTCCGGGGACTCTGGCACGCATGCACCCACCGTGAGCAGGCACGCGAACACGCAAGGGGTCGTCAACTTGAGCCGGTGTGTCATTGGGGGGCCTCCTACTGACCGGGATCGCCGTTGCGGGTCGTTGCGGGTGGAACGTACACGACTCAGGATAGTAACTTGGGGGAAGAAAAACAGAGGGCACAGTATGCAAATCAAAGTGGTCGCGGCCGTGCTGGCGGTTCTGGCAAGTTCTCTGCCAGCGGGTCAGGCGGGCGCCCAAACCGTACGCGGCACCGTGACCGATCCCGCCTCCACCCGTCCCGTCGAGAATGCGCTCGTCGTCCTGGTCAACGAAACCGGCGACCGCGTGGCCAGCGTGTTCACCGATCCCGCCGGCACCTTCGCGATCGACGCGCCGGGCAGCGGCTCATACATGCTGGGCGTCGCGCGGATCGGGTACCAGCAGGCGATCTCCCCCCGACTGGACGTTGGTGTGGACGACGTCACCGTTGACATCCTGCTCCCCCCGACGCCCATCACGCTCGATTCGCTCACGGTCCGGTCGACGCGCAACACGCCGGATGCGGGCCGCCTGCGAGGCCTTCTGGCGGGGGAGCGCTCCCGCGGCACACTGGTCGGGCGACTGACGCGCGCCGAAATCGAGTCGCGAGGACCCCGCAGCGACCTGATGTCGCTCCTTGCGACGATGAACATTCCAAGGCTCCGCGCGCGGCGCATGGCCCTCTCCACCGGAGCTCCGGAAACCGGCGTGTGCGTCGAGCTGGGGCGCAATCGCTCGGTCCTGCCCAAGACGGGCAGCCGGCTGGCCGGTGCAAGGGACGAGCTGGGCTTCGCCAACGAAGATGACATCGCGGCCCGGGCGGGGGCTTGCGCCATGATGGCGGTTGTCGTGGACGACACGCTCGTGCCCGATCCGGCCGAAGTCCTCGGAAGCGTCACTCCGGCGGATCTGGCGGGCCTGGAAATCGTACCGCCCCTCGAAGCGCTGGCCCGCTATGGCGCCCGTGCGGCCAACGGCGCGCTGCTCCTCTGGACCCGCTAGGCTGGAGCGCGCAGGAGGCCGCCGGCAGCGCAGGCCGGGATCTGGTCCCCTTGACCTATTGCGACTCGCTGTAGAGGAGGACGATCAACCCGCTCCCGTCGTCGTCCCGACCGGCCACCACGGACAGTTTTCGCCCTTCGTCGCCATCCGACGACCTGACCTCCACCCGACCGCGGTCTCCGTCCGGCCCCGCGACCACCACCGATGTCCAGTATCCCGCCTCGTCCAACCGGTCACCGTACCAGGCGACGACATCGCCGGCGTCGGCATCCGTGCTCAACACCACGGCTCCCGACCGCCCCGATTCCGACTCATTGGAAAAGAGCAGATTCCGCACCTGCGCACCGGGATACACCGGCACCCAATCCGGGAGCTCTCCCGCCTCGTTGCCCGCACTGAACCGCATCTCGCCGTCGGGAGAGTCGATGCGCAGGAAGCCACCGTCCCCGTCCCCCCGGAGTTCGATCCTGGTCTCGCCGTCCGAGGTTCGTATCCGGATCCGCCCGCCGGATTCGCTCGCTTCACCTTCAAACCGAACGCCTTCCCGGACCCTGTCCAATGCTTGTGCGAGGTCCACGGTCACCACCTCGCCCTCGTCGCCGAGGCGAAGAACCACCCGTTCCTCGCTCTCGTCGGTCTCCACGACCGTGACGTCCTCACCGAACAGCTCGGCCATTTCCGCGAATGCCTCCGCCGGATTCTCGCGGAAATCGACAGCCCTCTCGGACGCGTTGCGCACGAACAGCAGGCCTACGACGACAAGCGCCGTAATCCCCAACGCGGCGCACCCCGCCACGACGACCATGATCTTTGCCAACGGGGACATTCCCCGCCGGTCGTGACGAGTCGCTTCCGAATAGGGGTCGGACATGAGTTCCTCCGGGTCCTGGAGCAGGTTCATCGCGCCACGCTCGTTATGGTCGGGCCATGCCCCTGATGGTACGAGGGGCCGAAACGGTTTGTTTCGCGGACCGCCGCATTCCCCCGCACATGCGGTGCATGGACACCCCTTGTAGCTTCACCACGAATCAGTCATCCGCTTCGCCGAACGAAGGAGCCGGAACGCGCTTGGAGACCGTTGCCGAAGCCGCAGGGCCCGACGCCACACCCGAAACGCCCGGGCGGCAGCGGTTGCGGACACGCGAATGGCTCCGCGCGATTTGGCGCACGGTTGTCGTCTTCCTGTGGACAACCGCCGTCGCCGGGGCGATGCTCGCGGCCTGGGCACCGACGCTGGCGATGCGGGCCGCCGGTCCACCGCTGCGATCCCGGATCCGGCGCCGTGCCCAGCGCGCCTGGGGGAGGGGGATGATGCTCGCCATCGGTGTCCGGATGTCCGCCGAGGGCACCCCCCCGCCCGAAGGCGTCATGGTCGTCTCCAACCACCTCGGATACCTGGACATCGCGGCTTTGAACTCCGTCGCGCCGATGGTCTTCGTTTCCAGGGCGGATGTGCGACGCTGGCCCTTCTGGGGAGCCGTGGCGGCGCTGGGCGGAACCGTGTTCGTCGACAGGACCAGGAAGCGCGACGTGATCCGCGTGCGACGCGACATGGAGGCAGCCATGCAGCGAGGCGACCGCGTCCTGGTCTTCCCTGAAGCTACCACCACCGACGGATCGACCATTCGCCCGCTGAAACCGGCGCTCCTGGCCGGCGCCGCCGAGCGCAACATGCCCGTCTACTGGCTGACGCTGTCGTATCGAACGCCCCCCGGAAACCCCTCCGCCCGCGACCGGGTCTGCTGGTGGCAGACCGTCGGCTTCGTACCGCATGCGCTGGCACTGTTCGGACTCAGGCGGGTCTACTGCACCATCCGGTTCGGAGACGCTCCCGTGCGCGCCCCCCATCGCAAGGAACTCGCGGTTGCGTTGCGGACCCGGATGCTGCAGAGATTCAAGCCTGTCACGTGAAGCGAAGGGACTGAGCAGCCCGTGGACAAAATCCCCCCGGCATTCGAACGGCGATGCATCCGCGCCGGACCGCTTCGCTCTGCGTTGCTCCTCGGGCCCGGAGCGCTGCTACTGGCCCTTCGTCGCGCCTTGCCGGCCCGGCGCCTCGCCGCTCTCGGTGCGCGGGCGGCTTCATCCACGGACTGCTGAACCATGGCCTGGAT
Organism: Gemmatimonadota bacterium; assembly: GCA_028874905.1. GTDB lineage: Bacteria > Gemmatimonadota > Gemmatimonadetes > Longimicrobiales > Gaopeijiaceae > Bin94. Next base: position 78,595 of record JAPPGZ010000024.1, on the reverse strand, counting down.
CCAGGAAGTCCTGCCCGAGGACGCCACCGGGCTTCTCCGAAGGGAATTCGACGCAGCCGTGGCACGCTCCGGACGCGTCTGGAACATCGTGCAGGTGATGAGCCTGAATGCGCCGGTCCTCCGGGCCACCATGGCACAGTACGGAGCCATCATGTTCGGTCCCTCTCCCCTGTCCCGGTTCCAGCGCGAGCTCCTCGCCACGGTGGTCTCGGCCGAGCTGGACTGCTTCTACTGAACCCAGGCGCATGCGCATGACCTCCGGGCAGAGGTCGAGGAGATGGGCGTGGACGAAGAAGAGGGCGACATGCTGGTGCACCGGGTCGTGGCCGACTGGCAGGGTGCGCCGCTTTCACCGGCCGACCGGGCGCTGTGCGACTACGCGGCGCGTCTGACCGCCAAGCGGACCGTCATGACGGAAACCGATCTGGACAGGCTGCGTGGCGCGGGGCTGAGCGACCGGGCGATCCACGACGCGGTGCAGGTCATCGCGTTCTTCAACTACATCACGCGCATAGCGGATGGCCTGGGAGTGGAGCCGGAGGCCTTCATCAGAAAATGGGGTCTGGACGAGTGACCCCGTCTTGTCGTACCTTGACGCCGACCGTTGCCCGGGTATCCCGGGCCCACAACCAAGGAGCTAGGCGGAAATGACTGGAAAGGGCGGAACGCGGATCAGAGTTACGTTGAGATGGCTGCAGATCCTCGACAACCTGGAACCGTTCTTCAAGGAGAAGGGCGAGTTCGTCTTTTGGGCGAAGGTGATTACGGACAACCACGGCGGTCAGGTGCAGGAGACCCGGATGCCCGGGCAAGGGCACTACTCGATCTCGGACCGCCCACGATGGAACCGCCTCAAGAACCTTGACAAGGTGCTCTTCGAGGGCGAGGTGACCGATCACCTCGTCGTTGAGCTGCGGGGCGAGGAGCTCGACCAGTTCAGCGCCAACGACCAGCTCGATACCTACCGGAGGACGTTCACGGGGCCCATCGGGGCCCATGTCGCCGTGATTCAGCCCGGCGACGAGGGTTCCGACGACCCCGAGAACATGTCCAACTGGCGCATAGGCTACGAAATCGAGGCCGTCTGACGGCCTTTCACGCCAGCGAAGCGGCCACGCTGCGGATCTTCTCGACCATCGAATAGAACCCGTTGCGTCGGTTCGGGCTTAGCGCCTCACCCAGTTTGAGTCGATCGAAAATGTCGGAGAGGTCCACCGCCAGGGCCTCTTCCGGCGGGTGGCCGTTGTACACCTCCGCCAGAATCGCGAAGAGTCCCTTCACGATCACGGACTCCGAGTCCCCGACGAAGCGGAGGACCGGAGGGTCACCGTCTTCAAGACCACCGGCGAGCCAGGCCGGACTCATGCATCCGCGCACCTGATTCTCCTCCGTCTTCAGCTCGCTCGGCATTGGGGGCAGCCGCCGGCCCAGCTGGATGATGTAGTGGTATCTAAGCGTGCGGTCGGCCAGGCTGTTCAGCCTCTTTTCGAGCTCATCCAACGTCATTCGGAGCGATCTCCTTGCCAAAAGCCGAATAAAATCCGAAATTGAGGCATGCGGATGCCAACTGTCAAACTCCGGAAGGATCCGGGCCGTCCTCGGGCGGGCCCCTCGATCCGCCATCGGCTAAAGGGACGTGCCGTACCTTACGATCCTCCCAACCGTTTCGAAACGGTTCACGTGGAGATCGACCCCGAGAGCCTCGCGGGCGAATCTCCCCGAACCGAGTTTCTCAGGGATGCCACGAGGGAGATCATAGCGACCAACAGCAGTCCGGACATTCCCTTCGACGCATCTGTGAACCCTTACCGCGGCTGCGAGCACGGCTGCGTCTACTGCTACGCGCGACCGACGCACGAATTCCTCGGCTTCTCTTCCGGACTTGATTTCGAGAGGAAAATCCTGGTGAAGCACCGGGCGCCCGAGTTGCTGCGGGAGGCTCTCGCGGCGAGCTCCTGGCGGCCCAGGCTGATCGGCATTTCCGGAGTCACCGATCCCTACCAGCCGGTGGAGCGGCGCCTGGCCCTGACGCGGGGCTGCCTGGAAGTGCTGAGGGACTTCCGCAACCCGGTGGCCATCGTGACCAAGAACCATCTCGTGACCCGGGATGCGGATGTGCTGGGAGACCTGTCGGCGCACGAATGCGTGAACGTGACCGTGTCCGTGACCACCTTGAAGAACGAACTGCAACGCGTGATGGAGCCACGCACCTCCATTCCGGCGAGGCGGCTCGACGCCATCTGGAGTCTCTCGTCCGCCGGGATACCCGTCGGCGTGTTTGTAGCGCCTGTGATTCCAGGACTGAACGACGAGGAAATACCGGCCATCCTGCAGGCGGCCGCCGAAGCGGGCGCGGCCTACGCGTCCTTTCTGCTGCTGAGATTGCCGATGGGGGTGGCCGACCACTTCACGAACTGGCTGGAGGCTCATTTCCCGGACAGGAAGTCCAGGGTCCTGCACAGGATCAGGGAGGTGCGCGGCGGCAGGTTGAACGACTCCGGGTTTCACACCCGTTTCCGGGGCAAGGGACAATACGCGAAGCAGATTGAACGACTGTTCCGCGCCAGCGCTCGCAAGCTCGGGCTGGACCGAAAGCCGCCGAGGCTTTCGACGAACGGGTTCCGCAGGCACGGAGGAACCCAGGGAGACCTCTTCGAGCCCTAGGAGCCCGTGGACAGAATCCCCCCGGCATTCGAGCGGCGATGGATCCGGGCCGGGCCGCTTCCCTCCGCGTCGTGTGTCTGCGTGTGTTCGCCCGGAGGTCCTACAATCGGCTCAGGATGTACGCGTAGGCGGCAACCGCCTCCACCTGCTCGTCGGTTAGCGGCATGCCGGCGCGCGGCAGCATCGCGCCCGGATGCTCGATAGGCTGCGAGACACCGGTCTTGACCAGTTCGATGATCGACTGGTACTCGCCGTCCACGTTGATCCACGTATCGTCGGTAAGATCGGGCGCGAGCGGTCCGCCGGTAGCCTCGATCGTGTGACAGGTGTAGCAGATTCCACCGCCGTTGAAGAGGTCGCGTCCCTGCTCGACCATGGTGACCGTCACGCCCTCTGGAAGAATGGCCGGATCGAGCCCTGCCAACAGATCAACCGCCTCGGTGCCGGCTGGCGATGCCGGATTCATGTCCGCGTCCCCCGCTTCTTCCGAGCCCGCGGAGCCGGAATCGCCCCCGCCGCAGGCCGCAGCCGTGACGAGGGCCACGGCGATGACCGCGTGTTGGAGCAGTGCATGCCCCCTGTTCCCAGTCATTATCTTCGTTCCTCGAATCAGTGTGTTCTCGATGTGTTGCGACCGGAAGCTCGCGTGTGCGCGTGGCACCGGTCAACCGCAAGGGTGCCGCATCGCGTCCAGGGATCGTCGACAACGTGAAAAACTCGCCCGCGAACATTGCGATCATAGGAGCCGGGCCGGCCGGCTTCTTTGCGGCGGAGGCACTGCTGAAGCGGGATGACCCCGTCGCGATCGACCTGATCAACAATCTGCCCGCGCCCTATGGGCTCGTACGCGACGGCGTGGCGCCGGACCATCAGGCCATCAAGTCGGTTACGCGCGTCTACGCGAGTCTGCTGGCCCGGGACGAGGTCCGCTATTTCGGCAACGTCACCCTCGGCGAGGACGTGACGCTGGAGGACCTGCGCTCCCGCTACGACCAGATCGTCTACGCGGTCGGGGCGCAGAGCGACCGCCGCCTGGGGATTCCGGGAGAGGATCTGGCCGGGAGCCACGCAGCGATGCGCTTCGTGGGCTGGTATAACGCCCACCCGCGCTTCCGGACCGAGTACTTCGATCTCGACTGTGAGGACGTGGTGGTGATCGGGAACGGCAACGTCGCGATCGACGTGGCGCGCATCCTGGTGCTCCGGCCCGAGCGCCTGGCGACCACCGATATCGCCGACCATGCGCTGGCGGCGCTGCGCAAGAGCCGCGTGAGGCGGGTCACGGTGCTGGGTCGCCGGGGGCCCGCTCAGGCCTCGTTCACGAACCCGGAGCTGCGGGAATTCGGTCGCCTGGAGGGCGTCTCGGCAGAGGTGGACGCCGCTGAACTGGAACTCGATGCCGCGAGCGCGGCCGAAATCGAGGACAACGCGGTGCGAAAGCGCAACATGAACACGCTGCGAGGGTACGCGGAGAGCAAGCCCGCGGACGGGGACCGCGTCGTGCGCTTCCGCTTCCTGGTGTCGCCGTTCGAGGTGGTGGGCAAGGGCGGCAAGGTGTGCGGTGTGCGCGTGGAGCGGAACCGCCTGGTCGCGCAGAAGGGCGGCTACCAGCGAGCCGAAGGCACCGGCGTTGTGGAGACGCTCCGGTGCGGTATGCTGATCCGCTCCGTGGGATACCGGGGGGCTCCGGTGCCGGGCGTGCCCTTCGACGAGCGCGCCGGGATCGTGCCGAACGAGGGCGGCCGAGTGCTGGTTCGCGCGGGTGGTAAGGAGGTCGTCCCGGGCGAGTACGTGGTGGGGTGGGCGAAGCGGGGCCCGTCGGGCGTGATCGGGACGAACAAGGCCGACGCGGCGGGCACGGTCGCCCTCATGTCCGACGACCGTGGCGCGGGGATCTTCGTGGGGTGCGGGCGTGACCGCCCGGATGATCTCCCGCGGCTGCTGGACCGGCGCGGCGTTCGCTGGGTCGACAAGAAGGGGTGGACGCGCATGGATGCGTGTGAAACGGCGCTCGGAGAGGCTCAGGGACGGCCACGGGTCAAGTTCTGCCGCGTACCGGAGATGCTCGATGCGGCGGGGACGCCTGGGTCCCGCGACTGACTGCGGGCGCGCGTCCGCCAGCGCCTCCAAGTGCAGACTGGCGCCTCGTCAGACACCTCCCGCGAGTGCCGACTGGCACCCCGTCAGACACCCCCCGCAAGCCGCCAGACCTGCGCCACCAGGAAGCAGACCACGAACCCCATGGCCAGCGGCAGCAGCGCCGACAGTGCCGTCCAGCGACCGCTCTTCGTCTCCTTGTAGATGGTGTAGATGGTCGTGGAGCAGGGATTATGCAACAGGCTGAACAGCATGAGGTTGACGCCGGTCAGCAACGTCCAGCCACCCGCGCGCAGCAGCCCCTCCATCTCGCCAACGGAATCGCCCTCGAACATCACGCCGGCCCCCGCGCCGAGCTCGGGCGTCCCCAGGGCCAGGACGGTGAGCATCAGGATGGTCGGAATCACGATCTCGTTGGCCGGGATCGCGATGATGTAGGCGAGCAGGATGACCCCGTTGAGCCCGAGCAGCACGCCGAAGGGGTCCATTCCGTTGATCGCGTGTTCGGCCAGTGAAGCACCGCCGAAGCCGATGTTCGAAATCAGCCAGATCACCGCGCCGGCGGGAACCGCGAAGAGGACCGCGCGCCAGAGGATGATCAGGGTCCGGTCGATGATCGAGGTGTACAGCGTCTGCAGGACCCGTGGCGGGCGGTAAGGGGGCAGTTCGAGCGAAAAGGTCGTGGCCTCGCCCTTGAGCACGGTGTTGGACAGCCCCCACGAAGTGATGAACATGAAGAAGATCCCGAGCAGGGCGATCGTCACGACGGCGCCGGCCGAGACCACGCCCGCCAGATGAGGCGGCACAAGGGCCCCGATGAAGATCGTCGCGATCAGGATCTGGGTCGGCCACCGCCCGTTGCAAAGCGAGAAGTTGTTCGTGATGACGGCGATCAGGCGTTCCCTGGGGCTGTCGATCACGCGCGTTGCGACAACTCCGGCCGCGTTGCAGCCGAAACCCATGCTCATGGTCAGCGCCTGCTTGCCGTGGGCGCCTGCGCGCCTGAACAGCGAATCCAGGTTGAAGGCGACGCGCGGCAGGTATCCGAAGTCCTCGAGCAGGGTGAACAACGGGAAGAAGATGGCCATGGGCGGCAGCATGACGCTCACCACCCAGGCGGTCGCCAGGTACACGCCGTCGAAGAGAAAGCCGCTGAGCCACCACGGCATTCGGGCCCATTCGCCGAAGCCCAGCAGCACGGGGTGCAGGTTGTCGATCAGAAGCGTGGCGAGCATCGCCGAGGGGACATTCGCACCGGCGATCGTCAGCCAGAAGACGACTGCCAGGATGCCCAGCATGAGTGGGAACCCGAGGATGCGGCTCGTCAGCCAGCGATCCAGGCGACGATCCAATCCCGCGCCCGTCTTTTTCAATCCCCGATGCACGCTTGCCTCGCCGATCCGGGCAGCTTCCCGGTAGAGGTTTTCCGCAACGGCATCCTGAAAGCCGGGCCGCAGGGTCCAGCGCTGACGGGTGGCGGCATCCAGAATGCGCGCCCGGGCGGCGGTCGCCTCCGGTGGTGATGCGCGAGCCGTACGGTTCTCCGGCACCTCCTCGCCGGCGTCCGGGTCATTCGGGGCCGTGTGCAGGTTGAGATCACCGATCTCGCCGGACCGCACGGCCCCCGTCACCCGCTCGTCCGCGTTCAGCAACCGCAACGCCACCCACTTCGCGTTGGGCAGTTCGGGGAACGCCTCCACGATGAGGGGCCGCAGGGCGTCGACTGCGTCCTCGACACCGGCCGGATGCGACCGCAAGCGATGGGGAGTCGTCTTCCGCGAGCCGGTCGCCACTTCGGAAGCCGTGCGCAGCAGTTCGTCGATCCCCTCACCCTGACGGGCCACCGTCGGCACGACCGGGATACCGAGTTCCTGCTCCAGGCGCAAAGGATCCACCGACACGCCGTGCCGCCGGGCCTCGTCCACCAGGTTGAGGCAGACGACCACCCGATCGGTGATTTCGAGGATCTGCAGCACCAGGTTCAGGTTGCGCTCGAGGCGCATGGCATCCACCACCACGACGGTTACATCCGGTTGTCCGAACAGGATGAAGTCGCGCGCGACCTCCTCGTCGACGCTGCCGGCCTGAAGGGAATAGGTGCCGGGCAGGTCCACCACCTTGACCCGGCGTCCGTCGTACAGGAACGCGCCCTCCGCCCGGGTCACGGTCTTGCCGGGCCAGTTGCCGGTATGTTGCCGAAGCCCGGTCAGGGCGTTGAATACGGTCGTCTTGCCGACGTTGGGATTGCCGGCCAGCGCGATCAGGTGATCCCACTTGTGCGGGCTCAGGCCGAGGCGGATCAGATTTCGGTCGCGTCGCGGCTCCCGCTTATGGCGCGTCGCGGCTGCTGCCTGGGCAGTCATGACCCGTCCTCCAGCCAATCGCCATTGACGTGGATCAGGGCCGCCTGTTCGCGGCGCAGGGCGATCAATGCGCCCCTGATGTCGTATGCCACCGGATCACCGCCGGCGCTGCGCATCCGGGGCCGCACGACCGTACCCGGGACGACCCCGAGGTCGAGAAGTCGCCGGCGGGCCGGACCACGGCACCGGGTCGAGATCCCGACCACCGTGGCCACCTCCCCCGGCTCGATTTCGGCCAGCGTACGCGACCAGCGCGGCCCGGCCACGTCCTCCGCGATTTCGACCGTCACGTTGCGGGCCAGCGCGCTGGATACCTCGTACTGCCGGTCGCCAGTCTGGAAATGGACCCTTCCCGCCTCCCCCTCCAATCGCCGCACGGGCTCCATCAGACCCAGTCCGAGCGCGACCAGTTGACCGTAGATCTCGGCGGGTTCGTCTTCGAGGTGAACGATGACCGCCTGGTCACCCGGTCTCAGGGACGACAGCGGCACACCCGACCGGGCGGGCATCTCGCCCGAGGCCGTCGGGATGGGATCCCCGTGCGGGTCATAAACCGGATTCCCCAGCGACGCCGCCAGATCCTCGGTCTCCTCCGCCGACAGCGTGTGCTCTCGGTTTTCGGCCTGGTCATGCCAATCCTCTGGACGCGTTCCCGTCCTGTCCGCGAGGAAGCGCTCCCAAAGGCGATGGGTGCGAACAATCCGCAGAGCCTGCCCCCGACCGGGCTCGGTGAGGCTGAAGCGGGTCCCGCTTGCGGTCACCAGACCCTTTTCCTCGAGCCGCTGCAGCAGCCGGATGGCCTGATGTCGCGGGATCTGGACGCCGCCGGCGACGCTGTCCGCCGTGGCGGGATGCCTGTCGTACTCCAGCTTGTAGAGTTGCTTGAGCATGTCTTCCAGCCGCACGCGCTCGGTCAGGCGAGCCAGTCGCCGCAGCCGCGCGGCAACGCCGGACCCGGGCCACAGGACCACACAGCCAAGCGCAACCAGACCCGTGAAGACGGCGAGTGCGAGAATCGGATCGGGCATGGGCGTCGGAGACCGTGCGGTCGGCTGGAGGCTGCGGTGTGGTCTGGAATCGCCGGGAATTTAGGCAAGCCTAAAAATTTCTGCAACCTTGACGCCCCCGGTTCCCCGGTCGACCGAGTTGGCGCGACCCGCGCGAAGGCCTATTCTAAATGGATGGGAAGACAGAGAATGACGCGTCGCCTGCCGCCAATCGGCCTCGTGCTGTCGGCGAGTCTGTTTCCAGCGGACGCCGACGGGCAGACGCGCCGTCATCCGGGAGCGCCGGGCAGCGACGGATTCTCGGCGGCGGCCGCAAGGGCCGAGTTCTACGCCGACGTCCTGGAGCACACCAACGAGGTCCTGTCCAAGTGGCGGGCGGCGTGGGCAGCGGACGACCTCGACGCCGTGCTGGAACTCTACACCGAGGACGCCACGTTCATCTTCACCAACGACGCCCCGGTTCAGGGGCGCGAGGCGATTCGCGAGAAGCTGGTGACGCTCCTCGAGAGGACCGGCGAGGTGCAGGCGGCCTTTACCGACTTCGACGCGAGCGGCCGCATGGGACTCATCTCCGGCCTGCTGACCTTCCAGATGCGCGAAGCGCGGAGATCACGAACCGTCGGCGGGATCCACATGACCGTCCTGATCCGCCAGGGACGCGACTGGAGAATCCGGGCCCAGCTGTTCAGGCTCGACGACGAAGTGCCCAGCCCGCCGTCGAACTAGAGCTACTTGTTGATCCGGTACATCCGCACGTACTGAACGTCCAGTTCGTCGGTCCAGACGCCGAGTATGTAGTCCTCTCCAATCTCCATGTAGGGCGCCTGGTATTGGACGAAGGCGCGCTGCAGGCCGGGAGGCACCGACACGCTGCCCAGCCAGGAACCGTCGGGGGCATGGATCTCAAAGGGCGGGGGCTAGGCGCCGGCCACGAAATAGGGCTGTAGCCAGAGGTGCCCGGTGGCGTCGACGTGGATCGAGCGCAGCACGGGGAGCACGGGGCCCTGGGAAAGCCGCGCCACATGCCACTGGAAGGATCCCGCTGTGCCGTAGCTCCGCAGTTCCGAGGCGCGGCGGTCCGCGACCACGATGTCGCCGTTGCTCAGGCGCACCGCGGCTACGACTTCGCTGAACTGGTATTCCAGGGCGCCGGAAACCGTGCCGATCTCGACGACGGGCTCCGGATCGACCGTCCAGACGTCATCCGGTTCCCAGAGAGGGGCGACGGCGGTGACGATGGGGATCCCGGCGGAGTCGGTGTGTAAAGTATGTAAAGTATGTATTTGGACGGAATCGCAGGCGGCGGTGGCCAGCAGGATGGCCGTCGCGGCTACGCCGGGCGCAACGGACACGATGGTGCCTCGGCGGTAGGGGCTCATGCCGGCTCCGGCACGGGCTGCGCCGCAACGGGGTTCGCCATCGCGCCAACGCTCGGAACATCCAGTTCGTCCCTGGTGACGCCGTAGAGAAGGCCTCCATACACCGATGTCAACCGGAAACGCTCTGGCAGAATCACCGCCCGCTTCCGCATGGTCGCGATATCGACGACGACCCAGTGCCCGCGTTCATCGTCGACGCCTTGACGCAGCCAGAACAGATGATCGCTGGCAGGGATGAGGCGTGTCGCGACGGACCAGTATTCGGGTGCGTCGATCTCGATCTCTCGCGGGAGATCTCGACTGGTGCTCTCCCTGATGTCCTCTTCCACGTCGTCCAGATCGCGTTCCGTGACCGCGCGTCCTGCGATCCCCAGGTCGACGGTGTCGGCACGGACCAACCCCGCTTCGGGGGAGACGATCGTGAGGGTCCCGGCGGCACCGTCGGCGAGAACGACAGCGGTGTCTCCGAGCACGCTCCAGGCTCCGGCGGCACCGAAACGGGTGGACTCGACGGCTCCCGTCACGGTAGTCGTCCAGGCTGCCGCCCCCCAGTGAAAGGAGAGGAGCGTGTCGGCGGATTCGCCTTCGGGCGACACGAGAACGACGTGGTTCCGCAAATCGTAAACGACGTCTTGTGAGAAGGAGATCCGGTAGTTGGCGGGAATCATGCCGACAGTGAAGCCACCCTTCAGCGGTACTGCGTCGGTGAGTGGCTTCTCCCCTCCGCCCGGGTCGGCGAAGTGCTGTGCCCGCACCGTCTCCAGGTGGCTGCCGTCCAGCGAGAAACGGACGTACCTGCCCTGCCTAAAGTCTCCAACGGTGAGAACGGAGTCGATGCGGACGATCCCGGGGCTCAGGAACTCTCCCGGTCCGTTGCCCTCTCTGCCGTATTCGGTCAGCAGACTGCCGGCAGCGTCGAACCTCAACACATGGTTGTGTCCCGGGTCCGAAACCCAGACGCCCAGGTTGTTGACCACGACGTCCCCGATGCGCGCGAAGAAGCCTCCGTCGTATTCGGCAGGGATCACCGTGGCGACTGGATCCCGGGACAGATCCAGGGTGTCCATCTGCGCCCACGCCGGGTGGGCGCTTGTCAGCAGCACCAACGCAACTGTCAGGCGTCTCACCGCGGCCACCTCGGAATCGGCCGTCCCGGCGTCCACGGCACGCCTGCGGCTTCCAGTTCCGCCTCGAGCGCGGCCACATCCCCCTCCACCAGCGCCCGCAGCACCTCCGACATCTCGGCCAGCTGCGCCGACGCCACGGCGTAGCTGCCCTGCTGGGTGGTCGTGGGTGCGGACGTCGCCCTGAACTGTGCGCCCACGATGCGCGAGACGCGCTGCATCACCGACGGGGGCGCAAACTCGGCCCGGTCCAGCGCGGTGCGGTCGCGGGACAGGACGCGCCGGATGTCGAAGAGGCGCGCCTCGAAGGCGGTGATGCGCGTCTCGTAGGGGGCCGCGTCCAGTCCGGGGGCGGCGCGCACCGCACGGCGCAGCAGTGCCAGCCGTTCCGATGTCTCCCGTGCTGCGCGATCCACGGCGACGGCGGCCCGCTGCAACTCGGCGACCTCGCGCTGGAAGGCCAGCAGGGCCTCCCGGTCGGCGGCGGCCAGGGTGGCCGTGCCGAGCGGCTTGACGGTGAAGGACCGGGGCGCCGTGAGGTCTTCGTAGCCGTCGCCGGTCGCCAGGACGACCCGCGCGGAGAACTCGCCGGGGGCCACCATCGGGCCATCCGCCTCGCCGCCACCGGGCGACGGCGGTTGCAGCGACGCGTACCGCAGGTCCCAGGCAATGCGGTGCAGCCCCGCCCGTCTCGGAGCGGGCACGCGCCGCACCACATCGCCCCCCGCGTCGGATACCACCACGAATACCTCCGGAGGCTGGTCCATGTCTTCGGCGGTCAGTGTGGCCTGGTCGGGGTACGCGATGTCATCGCCCCGTGCCAGGGCCTCCCGCTCCATCCGCTGGCGGCGCTCCTTCAACGACTCGTGGCTGCCCGGCAGATAGTACGTGAAGACGGCGCCGAAGGGGGGGTTGGGCGCCGTGAAGAAGGCGTCGCCAAACGTCCCCTTCTGCTGCCCGCCCAGCGGCCGCGCCGGTATGTACGCCCACGGATCCTTCACCGGGAACAGGTGAGCCGGGGCCGCCACGCCGGCCGCGTCGGCCTGGCCCGGCCCGGCCCCGCTCCCCGCCACCGCCTCGCCCATCTCCCGGAGCGGCGAGTAGTCGTCCAGGATGTAGAAGCCGCGCCCGAACGTCGCGAGCACCAGGTCGTCCTCGCGCCGCTGAATCTCCAGGTCGCGTACCGCGATCGTCGGCAGCCCGCCGCGCAGGCGCACCCACGAGGTGCCCCCGCCCTGCGTCACGAAGAGCCCGAACTCGGTGCCCAGGAAGAGCAGGTGCGGGTCGACGTGGTCCTCCATGAGGGTCCAGCTCGACTGCCCGTCGGGCACGTCCCCGGTGATGTTCGTCCAGCTCGCACCCCGGTCGTCGCTCCGCACGACGTACGGCGCGAAGTCCCCCTCCTTGTGGTTGTTGAAGACGGCGTAGACACGGTCCGCCATGTGCCGGGACGCCACCACGTCGGCCACATAGGCCATCGCAGGCACCGCCGGGAACGCTTCGTGCCGGCGCCAACTGCCACCGCCGTCCTCGCTGACCTGCACGAGTCCATCATCCGTCCCCACATACAGCAGCCCTTCGACCAGGGGCGACTCGTCGAGCGCCACGACGGTCCCGTAGGGGGAAGTGAAGACGTTCTTCCAGACCGCCTCGGGCGGCCAGATCCGGCCCATCACCGGACGCTGGTTGCGGTCGAGCCCGCGGCTGAGGTCCCCGCTGACCGCCGTCCACGTCTCGGCGCGGTCGTCGGAGCGGAAGAGCTTCTGGGCCGCGAAGTAGATGCGGCGCGAGTTGTGCGGGCTGATGATCAGCGGCGAGTCCCAGTGCCAGCGGAGCGCCCCCTCCCCCGCCTCGGGTTGCGGCTGGATGTCGAGCTCCTCGCCGCTCGCCCGGTCGTAGCGGACGATGCCCGCGTACTGGGACTGCGTGTAGACGATGTTCGGGTCGTCGGGGTCGACGCGCGCCTGGAATCCGTCGCCGCCGTGGGTGATGAACCAGTCGCTGTTGCGGATCCCGTGCACGTTGTCGGTCCGCGACGGGCCGCCGACGGACGAGTTGTCCTGCGTGCCGCCGTAGACCGTGTAGAAGGGCGACATGTTGTCGATGCCGACGCGGTAGAACTGCATCAGCGGCATGTTGCCCGAGACGTAGCGCCAGGTGCGGGTGCCGTCGAAGGTCTCGTAGAGGCCGCCGTCGCTGCCGACCAGCATGTAGTCGGGGTCGTCCGGGTCGAAGACGATCTCGTGGTTGTCGACGTGCTTGAAGCGCGTGTTGACCTGGTCGAAGGTGCGCCCGCCGTCGTTGGTGACGTGGATGATGACGTCGACCGCGTACACCCGGTCCATGCGGTGCGGGTCCGGGTAGAGTTCGCCGTAGTACTGCGGGTCGACGACGATGTAGTCGGACATGCGCACCCACGTCTCGCCCCGGTCGGGGGAGCGGTAGAAGCCGCTCCTGTCCTCGGTGGCGGCGGCATTTGCGTAGAGCACGTCGGGGTCGATCGGGGAAACCGCCAGGGCGATCCGTCCGAGGTCGCCGGAAGGTAGGCCGCTCGTGATGTCGCGCCAGGTTTCGCCGCCGTCGGTGCTCTTCCAGACGCCGGATTCGGGGCCGCCGGCGACCAGCACTCCGACGTGGCGGCGTCGCTGAAACGCCACCGCATATAGCACGTCCGGGTCGCGCGGGTCCATGGCCACATCGGCGATGCCGGTGTTCTCGCTGATTTCGAGGACCGGGGCCCACGTGGCACCGCCGTCGGTGGTCTTGAAGAGGCCGCGGTCGCCGCCGGGAGCCCACAACCCGCCCATCGCCGCCGCATACACCACGTTCGGGTCGCGCGGATCGATCAGGATCTGGCCGATGTGCTCGGAGGTCCGCAGCCCGGTGTTGGTCCAGCTGCGCCCGCCGTCCAGGCTCTTGTAGACCCCGTCGCCCCAGCCGACGCTCCGCTGGCTCGTGTTCTCGCCGGTCCCGAGCCAGATCACGTTGGAGTCGGTGGGATCGACCGCGATCGAGCCGGTGGAGTACGCGGGGTAGTCGTCGAAGATGGGCGTCCAGGTGGTGCCGCGGTTCTCGGTCTTCCACACGTTCGACGAGGAGGTGGCGACATACCAGACGCTCCGATTGGTCGGGTCCACCGCCACGTCCGCGATCCGGCCGGACATGAAGGCCGGGCCGATGCCGCGGAGTTCGAGGGCGGAGAGGAGGTTCTCGTCGATGGTGGGGGGCGTCGTCCTGGAGCCGCCAGGGGACTGGGCGTGGAGGGGGGCGACGGTGGTGCAGAGGACGGCGGCGAGGGTGAGTGTGGTGGCGGTGGGTGGGGCAGAGTGACGCATGCGTGACCTCGGTGGCAGTCGAATCGGGACGTGGGGCGGCAGCTAGCAGGATGCTTCGGGCTCCGCAACCCCGCAATCACCCCAACTCCCAGAACTCCCCGCTCAACCCCACATCCTTGAGCAGCACTTGCCTGGCCTGGACCGAGTACGGCCGCCATGCGTCGTCGAGCCGCCCCGCGTACCAGTCCCGGCTCAACTCGCCCAGCACCTCGACCGGCACGATGGCGCCGGGATCCCCGCCCCGCCCCCGCTCCCACGCTCTCGCATCCGCCTCCGACCGGAAGGCCACGATGTTGCGTCAGGTGAAGCCGATGTCGTCCCAGAAGTCGCGCACGGGCACGGCCAGACGGACGACGGCTCCCCGCGGCCCGGCCCGGCCGCGCGTAATGGTCAGGTCGAAACGCGTGCCCGACTGGGGACAGCTGGCGCGCGTGCGGCCGTCGGTGCCGAGAAGCAACGGGATCGCCAGCGCGTCCCAGGCGCAGTTCGCCCAGTACGCGCCGCTCGGCGTCTCGACCCGGTACGGCGTGGGCACCGCGGAGAAGGGGTGGGCCATCCAGACTTCACCGCGTTCATCCAGGGCCAGAACACAGGCGTCGACCAGGAAGCGAAGCGCCCGGTCGATCTCGGTATCGGCCGCGGCGAGGCCGGCAGCAAGCTCGGCGCGCGAAGGCACCGTCCCGGTATCCCGGATCCGGCGGTACAGGTGGCCGCGCAGGCGCCACGCGAAGGCTTCGGCGGCCGGTGTCATGGGGTTGGCGAGGCAGCCCGCCGCCTTCCAGCCAGCCACGAATCCAGACTCAGCCGGTCCTCTTCGAACAGGGCCAGCACCACGATCAGCAGCAGGACGCGCGGGATCACATGGGTGTGGAACGCGTACAGCGGCTCGGCCAGGAGGTGCCCGAAGGTGACCAGTATCAGCACACACCCCAACCCGGCCGCCGCCGCGAAGCGCTTCCACCCGGCCAGCATGAGGGCGCCGCCGATCAGCTCCACGTAGGGGATCACGACGCCGGTGAACCAGAGGGACCACTCGGGCAGCGGGCCCGATGCGTAGGGCTCGACGAACAGGCTCCTGGCATGCTCGACCGCACCAAGCCGGAACACCTTCCAGAGGCCGGCGGCGAAGAAGATGAGCCCCAGGATCACACGTGCCACGAAAACGGCCCAACACTTCGGCGCCATCGTCTGTCCTCTCCCAACCGGGCCCGCCGAAACCTTGTTGGCGGCGGCCCCGTAGTAGCGGGTTCACGCAGGTGGACAACCTTCACTCTCGACACACGGCGAAGCAATGAGACCGACGACCCACAACGTTCCCGCAGGGTGGATGTACCGGCGCAAGTCGCACGGTTCTCCGCCCAACGGGGGCATTGCGTCCGCCGCCGTGCGTTTCGCCAGAGACCGCGTCGCGGCCGCGACCAGGGAGAGAGCGCCATAGAACGGTAGACAAGACGTTCATCGGGACCGAATCGGCCCTCCGGCGCTCGCACCGCCAGGGGGCCGATTTCTTTTGAGGAGCCAGCAGAAACCATGTCACACCTGACACAAGACAGACGGATCATCGAGCGCTACACGGATCAGCCCGCGCGCATGCCCGCCGAGGTGCGGCGGCTCATCGAGGACCGCTGGGACGGGGAGCCCGTGCAGCTCTACGCGATGGCCGACCTGGACGAGGCCATGACGCTCACCGAGCGGTGGTTCGCCCTGGGACCCTCACGGGGGGCGACCGCGACGCGGCGCACCGACGGCTCATGGAGGATCGACTCCTTCGAGCGTCGCGATGTGGAGGGCGTCCGGGAGATACCGGGACTGAGCAGCACGGTCCTCCTGGTCCTGGGGCCCGCCGGCGAGCGGCCCCTGGCGAGTCTGCGCTACACGCACCGCCAGCGGCGCGCGATGGAGAATCTTCGCTTCGTGCTGGAACACGGGATCGCGCCGGCGGCCGGCGTGCTCAACGCGGATAGCGAGGACGGCGTGCAGCTCGATGGCAAGGACGCCAGATCACCCGCCGACGCGGACCTCGAGTACGAAAGAGGCGTGGCCGGCCCCGTGCGCGAGGCGCAGGCGCTGGTGGGGGGCACGCGAAGGGCGGTTCTGTGGAGGCTGCTCAGCTACCTGGGACCGTACAGGACGCGGTTGCTGGCCGGTTTCGCCGCCGCGGCCTTCATCACGGGGGTGAGCCTGGTGCCGCCCTTTCTGGCGGGCTATCTGATCGACGAGGTCGTGAGACCGGCGCGCGACGGTTCGCTTGCCATGGCCGACGCGCTGCGGACGGCGTGGGTAGCGGTAGCCGGCATGGCGCTGATGTACCTGGTGCGGGAGGGTGCGGCCCACGTCCGCCTGAAGCAGATGAGCGTGCTCGGCGAGTACGTGGCGCGCGATCTGCGCACCGAACTGTACGAGCACCTGCAGCGCCTGAGCCTGAGCTTCTATGCCAGGAAGAAGACGGGCGGCCTCATCACAAGGGTCAGCTCGGACACGGATCGACTGTGGGAGTTCCTGGCCTTCGGGATCGTGGACGTGTCGCTCTCGGCGGTGATGCTCGCGGGGCTGAGCGCCGTCCTGCTCAACCTGGACTGGCGGCTGGGTCTCGTCATGATCCTTCCCGTACCTCTGCTGTGCTGGTCGATCTTCCGGCACGGCGAGCGCATCCACCGTCTGTTCGCACGGGCGTGGCGGAAATGGTCGGGGCTCACGGACATCCTGTCGGACACGATCCCCGGGATGCGCGTGGTGAAGGCGTTCAACCAGGAGGACCGCGAGAAGCGGCGCTTCGACGCCAGCAACGACGCCGCGATGGGCGAGTTCAACCGCATCCACCGCGTCTGGACCTTCTTTTGGCCGGCGCTGATGCTGGGCGTGCACGTCATGACCATGGCCGTGTGGGCGCTGGCGGTGCCACGGCTCCTCGGCACACCGGAAAGCCCCGGCAACCTCACGTCGGGCACGTTCGTCTCGTTCCTCCTGTACATGACGATGTACGTGCAGCCCATCGAGGTCATCGGCCAGATGGCCCGGGTGATGAACCGGGCGACGAGTTCGGCCCACCGCGTCTTCGAGGTGCTGGACACGGAGCCGGAGGTGCGTGACGCGGCGCACCCCGTGCGGCTGGAACCGGTGCGCGGGGCCGTGGAGTTCGAATCGGTGACCTTCGGATACGACGGCGTCAAGCAGGTGGTGAAGGGCGTGTCGTTCTCCGTCCGGACGGGCGAGATGATCGGACTCGTGGGACCTTCGGGCGGCGGCAAGACCACCATCACGAACCTCATCGCGCGCTTCTACGACGCCACCGGCGGGCGCGTATTGATCGACGGAACCGATGTCCGCACGCTCGACACCGGCCACTACCGGCGCCAGATCGGGATTGTGCTGCAGGACCCGTACCTGTTCCACGGCTCGATCCTGGAGAACATCCGTTACGGCGACCCGGAAGCATCGCTCGATGCGGTGGTAGAGGCGTCGAGAGCAGCCAATGCGCACGACTTCATCTGCCGGCTGCCGCTGGGCTACGACACCGTGGTCGGGGAAAGGGGACAGACGCTGTCCGGGGGTGAGCGCCAGCGCGTCTCGATCGCGCGCGCGATCCTCCACGACCCGCGAATCCTGATTCTGGACGAGGCGACATCGGCCGTCGACACCGAGACCGAGCGCAAGATACAGGAAGCGATCGATCGGCTTGTCTCCGGGCGAACCGTGTTCGCGATCGCGCACCGGCTTTCGACGCTGGCACGCGCGGACCGGATCTTCGTAATGAAGAACGGCTACCTCGTCGAGGCGGGCACCCAGGGGGAACTGCTGGCGCTCGAGGACGGAGTCTACAGAAGGCTCTACGAGTTGCAGATCGAAACACGAAAGGACGATTGACGTGAGCAATGTGAGAGGGCAAAAGGGGACTTCAGGCCGAGACCCGGTCGTGCTCTGTTGGCGGCCTGACGCACAGCTGTGGGCCGAGGCCGGGGGACGCCATGCTCCTGTCGTGGTTCATCGGTGCTTTCAGTGGTCCGATCCGGCCCGGCACATCTCGCTGCGGGACCATGACGACGAGGAGTTCGCCTACGTACGCGACGTGTCGGAGCTGGAGGAGGAGTCACGCGCGGCGCTCGAGCGTGCGCTTGTCGCAGCCGGATTCCTGCTGGAGATTACAGCCGTCGAAGACGTATCCGAGGAGGTTGAAATCCGGCACTGGGCAGTCCGAACACGCCAGGGGTCACGGAGGTTTCAGACGCGGCTGGACGACTGGCCGGTCCAGATCGCCGACGGGGGTCTGCTGATACGCGACCTGGCCGGCGACCTGTATCACGTCCCTGATCCGGAGGCATTGGACCCGGCCAGCCGCGAATGGCTCTGGGCATACGCGGGATGATGGTACAGCGTGACTACATCCTGCGCGTGATCGAGGAACTGGGCGCGGTGCTGATCGCGCTGCGCAGGGCAATCCTGGGCGGCTCGGCCCGGGCGGCCGACGTGGAGGACACCCTGCGTCGCGCGGCTGCCGGCGCGGGCATGGACCTGGACCTCGCCCGCGCGGCGTCCATCGACGCGCTCCCCGCGATGATGGCACCCACGGGCGAGGTCGATCCCGCGCGCTGCTGGCTGCTGGCCGAGGTGCTGATGACGGACGGGGTGAGTCTGCTGTCCTCGGGAGAGACGGATCTGGCCCGTTCCTCTCTGGCCAAGGCCGCCGCGCTCTTCACGCTGGTCGC
Source organism: Gemmatimonadota bacterium (assembly GCA_028874905.1). GTDB lineage: Bacteria > Gemmatimonadota > Gemmatimonadetes > Longimicrobiales > Gaopeijiaceae > Bin94. The sequence continues at coordinate 59,923 of JAPPGZ010000024.1, read as the reverse complement.
ACCCGAGGGCGCCTTTCTGACCGGATTCCCGGAGGCCAGCGAGCGCATCGGGGAGATCGAAGCGATGTTGGCCGGGATCACGCCCTCCGGAAACGGACGGTCATCCTGACGGGTTGAGCTTCGGCATCACTTCGCGAATCACCTGCGCGGCGCGCTCGGCGTCGTAAACCGAGACATCCCGGTGCATCACCGCCCGCACATCGTGGCGGCCCGAGACCAGCATCGCGACGCCCTGCGCGATGCACGCGTCCACGAAGTCGCCCGCCGGGCAGCGCACGGCAAAGCGCAGGATGTTGGTCTCCACGTGCTCCCGAACCAGGTCCACGCCCGGGACCTCGACCAGCGCATCGGCGAGGAGAGCCGCCTTGGCGTGGTCCTCCGCCAGGCACGCGCGGTGGTGCTCCAACGCGTACAGGGCCCCCGCCGCGATGATGCCCGCCTGTCTGAACCCGCCGCCGAAGAGCTGTTTGAACCGCCTCGCCCGCCGCACGAACTCCCCGGAACCGGCCAGGGCCGAACCCACCGGTGCTCCCAGCGCCTTCGAGAAACACACCGAGACGCTGTCGAAGTCGCGCGCATAGCGGGCCGGCGGGATGCCCGTCGCGGCGGAGGCGTTCCAGATCCTGGCTCCGTCGAGGTGGCAACGGAGCCCGGCGGCGCGGGCGACCGCGACGACCGCGTCCATTTGCTCCAGGGGCCAGATACTGCCTCCCCCGCCGTTGTGCGTGTTCTCGACTGAGAGCAGGGTCGGCGGGGGAGCGAGGGTGGAGGGCGAACCCGGGTGCGACGTTCCCAGCGCGTCCCGCACTTGATCGGCCGTGAAGATCCCGCGGTCGCCGGCCATGCGCTGGGCCGTGACCCCGGAGAGCGCCGCCGGCCCGCCACCCTCCGAGCGCACGACATGGGACGCGGCATCCATCAGGACGAGGTCGCCCGGCTCGGTATGGGCGCGGATTGCCACCTGATTCGTCATCGACCCGGTCGGCATGTACACGGCGTCCGCCTTGCCGAGCAACTCCGCCGTCCGGGCCTCGAGGCGCTTGACGGTGGGGTCGTCGCCGTAGACGTCGTCGCCGACGACGGCCTGTGCCATTGCCTCGCGCATGGCCGGCGAGGGGCGGGTGACGGTGTCGCTGCGGAGATCGATCATTCGAGAAGACTACTCAAACTCCACATCCATGACATCCTGGAGCGGCCGGTACCCGATTTCGCGGTAGATCTTGTTGGACGTGGGGTTCGCGAGGTCGGTATAGAGGACGCAGTGGCCGAAGCCCAGGTCGAGCGCATGGCTGCTCAGCCGGGCCACCAGCGCGGTGGCGTAGCCTCTGCGGCGATGCTCGTCGGGGGTGTAGACATAGCCGATTCGAACGCCGTGGCGGGTGTGCGCCGGGAATCCGGCCATGGACACGGGCGCTCCGTCCTCCCACAGCGCCAGCAGGCGGTTGCCGCCATCGCCACCACACAGTCGGCGGGCACGCGCCAGCGGATCTCCCGGATGTCCCAGCCCGGTCTCCCGCTCGAACGAGTCCAGCCACTCGGTGACGAGTTCGACATCCGCGGGTGCGGCAAGCCGCGCCTTTCCCGCGGCCATCCGCGCAGGTGCCATCACGCGCTCCAGGATATGGATCCGCTGCCGCGTTCCCGGCGTCACCCTGACTCCCCTGAGCCGGTTCCAGGCGTCACCGAAGGCGCGGGCCACCGTGACCGGTCCAAGAACCGCTGGTATCTCCTCGTAGATGTCGGCCACATCACCGGCCAATGGCGGAATCGCCTCCAGAGGCATGTCGGTCAGGCCCAGCTTGTAGGGCGGCGTGCGGAAGGCGCATCCGACGATGTCGTTGCCCAGCTCGATCGTCGCGAAGTAGAAAGGGGGTGGGTGGACGGCCACAGAGTGCGTGGAGGCCGCCGCAGGACCCGACGAAGACGCACGATCCGACGACTCCGCAGGGCGCGTCCCCACCAGCGAGGCGGCCACCCCCAGGGGCAGGTTGTTCTCGGCTTCGCGCTGCAGCAGCCAGGGCTCGGCCCGGTCCAGGAAGGCGCGCGGATCCGCATGGCGCACCACGCGCCATTCGCGTGCGGGCCGGCGGCGGTGCGGTTGCCTACCCGTCCGACTCTTCGCCCGTGACAAGCGTCCTGATGAAGTCGCCGACGCCGGAAAGGCGGGCCATCAGGGTGATGTGAATGTCGTGGACGCGGTTCTCGCCGCCGTTCCGGCCGTAGTAGTCGCCCACCTCGAAGACGGCCGCCCCGTTGCCAAGCGGCGCCTCGATCCCGAAACCGCCGTGGAGGGTGCGTGCCCGCTGGGCGCCGACGAGGGAATAGGGCAGGATGGGCGTCTGCTCGGGAGACCCGATGATCTTGGAGCCGAAGCCCGAGAACATGTAGGCCCGGACGCCGTCGTATGACGGTGTGTAGGCCATGATGTCCACGACCACGGTCTCGAAGTACCGCGAATCCTGAGAATCGTCGAATACGGTCAGGCCATTCGACAGGATGCTGCTCGCCGGATCGCTCCGCGGGGTCCAGCGCGTTGAGCGCTCGAACAGTGCCCTGGCACCGTACCAGGAGCCCCTGCGCTTCGCCGCCAACTCCACGCCGTAGGTGGGTCGCCGCATCGTGCTCTGATCCCCGCCGTGCTGGGGCAGGAAATACCCGACCCTGGGGGCAAACGAGATCGTCCAGCCGTCCGGTTCGGCAGCGCGCGTCATCGCTTCCGGGCGGGCTTGCGCCGATCCGGCTTCGGACGAGGCGAGTGTGGCAAGGCCGGCGACGGCAGAGGCGATGGTGAGGCGGAAGAGCGACTTCATCGGCGGACTCCTCAGGCGTGCGTCCTCGTCTATGACCGGTGCAACATAGCCCGGTGGCCGCGATGCGGGCCAGTTCGGAGTGAATTCCGGCTGGCTCGGCGCGACTTCACGCCAGTTCGGCGGGGATCAGGTCAGCCGAAAGAGCCCGTTCAGCCGGGTGCGCAGTTCGAGGCGGTAGCCGCGGGCGACGAGCCACGCCTCCAGTTCGCCCGATCGTCGCCAATCGCGCCGACCGGCCTTCAGTTCGACGATGATGTGCCGGGGCCACAGTCCACGCGGCGCATCACGCAGAAAGGGTTGGATGACATCGGGCTCGTGCCCCTCCACATCGACCTTGAGGCAGTCGACACGGTCAAGTCGCGCGTCGTTCACGATGTCGCCCAGGGTGACGACTTGCACGGGAATGGCACGGGCAGCATCCGACGAATCCTCCGGCCCGACCAGCCGTCCCTCGCCCGAGTTCCGCGGATTGACCGCGAGCGCACCCGTGCCCCGTGTCGCGCCCACCGCTGCCTCGACCACCCGCACGCGGTCCTGCGCGCCGTTTACGCGCACGTTGAACCGGAGCTGCCGCGTGAGATCGGGGTTGGGCTCCACAGCGACGATGTGCGCCGAAGCACCAAGCAGGGAGAGAACCCACAAAGAGTAGCCGCCGACGTTGGCGCCGACATCCACGAATGTGAATCCAGGCCTTGCCCACTTCGCGAGAAGCCGGCGTTCCGCCCGGTCCCAGGAACGGGGCAGGAACAGGATCCTGGCCTCCGACACCGAGCGGTCGGGGAAGAGGCGCGTGCGCTGCCCCCAGACCAGGGTGTCGACGGGGCCGGTCAGGTGCCGGCGCGCGGCCCGTCGGGCGAGAACCGCGAGCCGGCTCCACGGCCGGCCGCCGGGAAAGGACCGTGCGACGCGCAGCCAGAACGCGCCCCACCCGGCCGGGCAGCTATCGCCCCACACATCGGTTTCGCCGAAAGCGTCGGTGACCGGAGCTTCACTCTCGCCCATGCCCGCTACCTGTTTCGCTCATGACCCGTTTACGGCGGCGTTATCGTACTTGCTGTCGTTCATTCCCAATCATGCGGCCGTCCGGTCCGCGCGGAGACCCATTCAACATGAACCCCGCTCCCGGCGGGACGCTGACTTCCGGCCACATCGCGCGGTTCTGGTCCCCCCTGGCCGCGACCTGGATCATGATGGCGCTCGAAGGCCCGCTCATCGCAGCCACCATCGCGCGCCTCCCCGAGGCCAAGATCAACCTGGCGTCCCACGGCGTGGTCTTTGCCATCGCGATCCTGGTCGAGGCCCCGGTGATCATGCTCATGACGGCGGCCACGGCACTGGTGCGCGACCGGGACAGCTACCGCAAGCTGCGCCTTTTCGCCCACGGGCTCAACGCGCTCTCCACGCTGCTGGTCGTCCTGCTCCTGGTACCGGCCGTCTTCGAGCCGCTGATCCTGGGGCTCCTCGATCTTCCCCGCGAGGTCGCCGACATCATCTACGGGGCGCTGTGGATCTACCTGCCCTGGCCGGCCGCGATCGGCTACCGGCGCTTCATTCACGGCGTGATGATCAGCACCGGCCAGACGAGGCAGGTCGCGGTCGGCACCGTATTCCGCCTGGCTTCCATGGCGGGAACCGCATTCACCCTGCCCGTGGTCACCGACCTGCACGGTGCGTGGGTGGGCGCCGCCAGCCTTACGGTCGGCGTGTGCGTCGAGGCGGTTGCGGCTCGCATCATGGCGACCGGTTCGATTCGGCGGGTACTCGCGACATCGCCTGCGGAGAGCGGCGCCGCGCCGATGAGCTACCGGGGGATTCTCACCTTCTACTATCCCCTCGCGCTGACGTCGCTGGTAGCGCTGTCCACGCACCCCATGCTCACCTTCTTCGTGGGACGTGCGCGCGACCCGCTCGAGTCGCTGGCGGTCCTTCCGGTCGTTCACTCCCTGTCGTTTCTCTTCCGCGCCGCGGGGCTCAGCTACCAGGAGGCCGCGATCGCGCTGACGGGGAACGACTTCGAGCACCGCCGGCCGGTGGGACGCTTCGCGCTCCGAATGGGTCTGGCGGCCACCGCCGCCTACGCGCTGATCGTCCTCACCCCGCTCTTCGGCGTCTGGTTCGAAACCGTGTCGGGGCTGACTCCCGAGTTGTCCGGATACGCCCGGATCCCGGCAATCGTGCTGATCCCCGTGCCCGGGCTCGCCTTCTGGCTGGCGCACCAGAGTGCGATTATGGTGTTGAGGCGCCGTACCAAGGCCATTACGATGGCCACGACCCTCGGACTGCTCGGCATTGTGGTCATCTTCCCCGTGCTGGCCTGGGGGCTGGGATGGGTCGGGGCCACGGCCGCCGTCGTGGCCTTTCTGGGCGGGCGCATCGCGTCGAACATCTACCTGCACAGGACCGGATCATGAGGAGCATGAGCCGCCGCCGCTTTGTCACGACCTCGGCGGGTTGTGCTTCGTACCTGGCCGCCGCGGGACCCCTGCTGAGCGAACCCGCTCTGCGGAGGTGGAGCGGCGTGAGGGCGCGCAGGATCGTGGCCCGGACGCCTTTTGCGCGCATCGAGGAGCTGGGCGACGGGATGTTCGCGATCATCTCCACGCCGCTGGACGGGGACTTTACCACCGTGTGCAACGGCGGCATCATCGGCGGCTCGTCCGGGACGGTGGTGGTGGAGGCGTTCGCCACTCCCGAGGGTGCAAGGTGGGCGGCGGAGCAGGCGCGCGCGCTTACCGGGCGCTGGCCCACGCACATCGTCGTGACACACTACCACGGCGATCACTCCGCCGGGCCGGCCGGCTACGGGGAGGATGGCGAGACCACGCCGCGTCTTCGAGCCACCGCGACCACACGCGACCTCGTGCAGAGCTCGCCGGGCGACGAGGCCGCAAAGGCCCCCTGGGCCGACGTGGAGGTCGTGCCCGAGGACGGTCCGGTCGAGATCGACCTCGGCAGCCGAGCGGTGTCGGTGGTGCCGCGCGAAGGCCACACCGCAAGCGACCTCTCGGTGGAGGTGGACAGGGGGGAAGGACCGGTCTGGTGCGGCGACCTGGTGTGGAACGCCATGTTCCCCAACTACATGGACGCGGTGCCGTCGCGGCTGTCGCGCTCGGTCCGGGCGCTTCAGGCGATGGGCGCGGCCACCTTCGTGCCCGGCCACGGTCCGCTGGCGGACGCCGAGGTCATGGCGCGATACGTAGCGCTGATCGACTCCGTCGAAGAGGCCGCGCGGAACGCGTGGCGGCGCGGAGTCAACTCGGACGACGCGGCGGCGGCCTACGAAGTCCCCGCAGAGCTGGGCGAGTGGATGATGTTCAGCCCGAACTACCACCAGCGCGCGATCCAGGCCTGGCTGGACGAACTGGGGCGCGCGCAATACTAAACGTGTTGGTTTAGTATTTCGGCGGGAGGACGTTTCAGGTGAAACGCGAAGCAGGACGTTTCAGCTGAAACTGAACAATAGTGTTAAGTATCCGGCCCGGCGGCCTCAGAGCTGCAGTGCCCGCCCGAACCGCTCCCCCAGCCCCCGCAAGCGCTCCACCGGCTCGTTGCTGAAGACGATCCGCACGAATTGGGCCGCGTTCTTTCGGCCCCAGTGGGTCATGGGCGTGGCCGCCACCTTGCCGTGCTCCAGCAGCCGCGCCGACGCCTCCGCCCCGTCCTAGCCGAGCGCTCCCGTGTCCACCAGGAGCGACCAGCCGCCGTCCGCGCGCACGACGGGAAGACCGTCCAGCTCCGCCTGCACGGTGTCGCGCCTGCGCTCCCACTCCGCGACCGCGTCCGTCACGCCTCCTCCCGCAGGCTCAACGAGGGCCGCCAGCGCACCGGGCTGCGCGATTCCCACGGGTGTGACGACATTGTAGATGCTTACCAACCCAATGCGGTTCATGATCCGGCGCGGCCCGGTCACCCAGCCGACGCGCCAACCGATCATGCGGTATTCCTTGGACACGGAGCCGACCGTGATCGTGAGGTCCGCGAGTCCGCCCACGCTCGCCGGGTGAATGTAGCGGCGGGGGCGGAAGAGGATGCGCTCCATCGCGGCGTTGTAGAGGAGCCAGATCCCGCGTTCGGTGCACACGCCGGCGATTTCGTCCCAGTCCTCGCGAGTCAGCACCGCGCCCGACGGGATGGACGGGTTCATGAGGAAGATCACGCGGGTGCGGTCGGTGACGGCGTCGCGGAAGCGGTCGAGATCCAGCGCCCAGCCCCCTTCACGGATCAGTAGGGGCGCGAAACGGGCTACGCCGCCCGCCAGGCGGACGCGGTAGAGCATACCCGCGTAGGTGGGGTCGGTGACCACGACTTCGTCGCCCGGCTCGATGAGTGCCAGCAGCGCGTTGAACAGCCCCTCGGTGCCGCCGGCCGTGATGATCGTCTGCGTGTCCGGGTCGTAGGGGACGCCGCTCAGCCGGCTCACGTGCGCGGCGGCCGCTGCGCGCAATTCGGCACCCCCCAGGAAGGGGAGGTAGCTGTTGGCGTCATCGAGACCGACGGCGGCTCGGGTGGCCTCGATCGCGGCCCGGGGCGGAGGGACGTCGGTGTCGAGGTTCTCCAGGCGGAGGACTTCGGCGTCGGCCTCGGCGGCCTGCGCGACGCGATCGATCGAGAAGCCGACGATGCCGCCGAGGCGGGGTGGTTGGGAGGGCGTTGGCGGGTGCATTGCGAGACTACTGCTGGGCACCGCCCTCGGGCGGGGGGGCATGAGCTTCGGGTTGTTGCTGTTGGGCGGCGGGCGGCGGGTCTGCCTCGAGCGCGGACGGCGGCGGGCCCGCATCGATCAGCGAACGACCGACGAACGCGATGACCTCGTCGACGGTCGAGGCGGTGGCGACCGGCCGGGGCAGATTCCGCGCCCGCCCGAGATCGCCCAGGAGAATCAGGGGGCGGCCGTAACTGAGGGCCAGGTCGACTTCCGAGGCCGTGCCCGAGCTGCCGGGCAGCGCCACAACCACATCCGACGTGAGCACGTTGACGTGGTTGCGGGAATCGGGCTCTGCGCCCTCCTTACCCAACTGTGTGCGGATCGGCAGCTCGACCCAGCGGTTGGGATACCCCGGCGGCGAGGCCGGCCCGCCGTCTTCCTCCAGGTGCGGGAGAATCCCTATCACCAGGCCCGCACGCCCCTCCACCTCCGCAAACGCCCGAGAGACCGACGCCATGACCCCGCGCCCGCCTCCGGTCAGCAGGTGAACGCCCAACCGGGCCAGACGGCGCCCCAACGGCGCGGCAAGATCTGCGTGCGCGCGGGCGCCCGAGCCCATGACTCCGACAATGGGTAGCTGATTCACCGCTGGATCGAACCGTGCGAACAGGAGAGTATTGGAGGCCCCAATCTCGCAACTCGGGAGGTGACGCGCCAATGAACGGCGTGCGCGCGAACGGCTCCGCAGGGTCCGCCAAGGGTGCCGCAGGGTCGGCCACCGGTGCCGCGGCCCCTGCGCGGGGCTACGGACCCTACGCAGCCCTGTCGGTAGTGGTCGCCAACATGATCGGCACCGGCGTGTTCACCAGCCTGGGGTTCCAGCTGCTCGACCTCCAGTCCACCTTCCCCCTGCTCCTGCTCTGGGTGGTCGGCGGGGTGGCGGCTTTCTGCGGCGCGATCTCATACGCCGAACTCGGGGCGGCAATTCCCAGGTCGGGAGGCGAATACACCTTCCTGTCGCGGATCTACCATCCGGTCGCCGGGTTCATATCGGGCTGGATCTCCGCCACGATCGGCTTCGCGGCCCCAACCGCCCTGGCCGCCATCACCTTCGGCACCTACCTCGCCTCCGTCTTCCCCACCCTGTCGCCTACCTGGCTCGGGGCCGGGCTGGTCGTCGCGCTCACCTGGATCCACGCCACGACCCACCGCAACTCCAGCTTCCTCCAGCGCTCCTTCACGACGGTGAAGGTCGTGCTGATCGCCGCCTTCTGCGTGGCCGCCGCCACGATGGTGGACACGCCGCAGACCGTGTCGCTTCTCCCCGTCCGGGGCGACGGCGCGCTGGTCCTCAGCGGCGCCTTCGCCGTCTCCCTCATCTACGTCTCCTACGCCTACACGGGCTGGAACGCGGCCACCTATCTCACGGGAGAGGTGCGGCGCCCCGGCCGCACCCTTCCCCGGGTGCTCGGCGCCGGCACGCTGCTCGTGATGGTGCTCTACGCCGCCCTGAACTACGCCTTCCTGCGCGCGGCCCCGATGGCGGAGCTGGAGGGAAGGCTGGAGGTCGGCTACGTGGCCGCGACCCATGTCTTCGGCCCCGTGGGAGCAGCGATCATGGGCGTCACCCTGGCCACGCTGCTGGTCTCCACGGTGAGCGCGATGGTCATGGCCGGACCGCGTGTGCTCCAGGTGATCGGCGAGGACTACCAGGCCTTCCGGCGGCTGAGCCGGGTCAACCGCCACGGCATTCCCGCGATTGCGATCGTGACCCAGGCCGCGCTCACGCTCACCTTCATCGTCACTGCCTCGTTCGAGTCGATCCTCGTCTTCGCCGGCTTCACCCTCGGGCTGAACAGCCTGCTGGCGGTCGCCGGGGTCATCATTCTGCGCGTGCGAGAGCCCGATGCCCCCCGCCCGTACCGCACCTGGGGGTTCCCGGTCACGCCGCTCGTCTACATCGGGCTGACGCTGTGGACCCTGGTGTACATCGCGATCGACCGGCCGGCAGAGGCCGCGATGGCCCCACTGGTCATCGGCGCCGGACTCGTGTTCTACCTGCTCGCGGGGCGACGGGCGCGTGACGCGTGAGCCCGCGCGCGAGCCTACTGCACCCCCAGCAATTCGATCTCGAAGATGAGTACCTGGTTGGGACCGATGTTCGGCGGCGCTCCGGCCACGCCGTAGGCCAGCTCACTGGGGATCACCACCCGCATGCGGCCGCCCACCGCCATCAGCTTGAGCGCCTCGGAGAAGCCCGCGATGACGTTGTCGACGCCGAAGCTGGCGGGCTGGTCCTCGGTGGCCGGATCGTCGTCGTAGGAAGAGTCGAAGACGGTTCCGTCGGTGAGCGTGCCCCGGTAGTGCAGAATGGCGATCTGACCCGACTCGATGCCGGGGCCGTCCCCTTCCCGCAACACCTCGTACTGCAGGCCGGACTCGGTGGTCATCACCCTTTCCCTGGCCCCGTTGTCCGCCAGGAACGCATCCCCTTCCACTCTCCCCACCTCCTCCGCGGCGGCCTGGATCGCGTCGCCGAAGGCCGTCATGGCCGTCTGGATTTCCTCATGCGACAGCGCCGGACCTACGTCTCCCAGGCCGTCGTTGAGTCCCTTCATCAGCGCGGGCATGTCCACGTGTTCAATCACGTCGACGAGCGACCGGCCCATGTTCAGGCCGATGCCGTAGCTGGCCTTCTGCGCGTCGGTTTCCAGTGTGGCCTCGGGCACGCAGGCGGCAAGGCCCAGAAGCAGGAGCGGAGTGAGCAGGCGACGGCGAGCGGACATCGGGATCAACCTTCTTCAGGGAAGTCCTGGGCAGGAAGAAGCCCAGGGCAGGGAGTCAAGGTAAGCCTCGCGGGGAATCATGCCAGCAAGGAAGGCAGTTCGCGCAGGTCGTCGAGGACGGAGGCGGCGGCCGCTTCCGCGGCAGGCGACAGCAGGCCGGCCGGATTGTGCCACACCACCGCGAAGCCGGCCGCGCTGGCTCCAATGACGTCGAACGGAGATCCGGCCACGAAAAGCACCTCGGCCGGCGCGGCACCCATCGCCTTCGCACCGGCCGCGTAGATGCGCGCGTCGGGCTTGTAGAAGCCCGCGGACTCCGCGGTCACGACCGCCTCGAATGGCGCGCCCACGAGATCGGCCGCCCGCCGGCCCATCGTTTCGGAACAGTTGGTTACGACGCCCAGCGGTCTGTCCTCCGCCAGCCGGCGCAACACCTCGCCGGCGCCCGGCCACGGAGCGAGTTCGTCCCACCGGGCTTCGAGCTCGTGCGCGCAGTCGCGGGGCAGGCCCACGGCCTCCGCCGAGTCGGCGACGAGGTCCAGATAGGGGACGTACGCGCCCGCCGCATAGGTGAGCTCCAGGTATTCCATGCGCCAGCGGCGCCCCGGACCCCGCCCCCCCGCGATGTCGTCCCAGAGCGACCACGAGTCGAGCAGCGCCGATAGCAGGTCGAAGAGGATCACCCCGGGGTGCGAGCACCGCGCGGCGGGCTGCCTCCCCGAGCACCCGGACGCCTTCACGACAGCTCCGCGTCCGCTTCGATCTCGACGAGAAGGTCGTCGTCCACCGTGTTCGCCCGCACGAGCGTATTTGCTGGACGAATGTGCGCGAAACGAAGCCCGTGGGCCCGTGCCACCGGCTCCCATTCCACGCCGTCCCGAATGAAGATCCGGGTGCGCACGACATCCTCCAGCGACCCGCCCAGCGATTGCAGCGCCCCGTCGATCTTGTCGATGACGAAATGGGTCTGGGCTGCGGGATCGCGACCGCCGATCACCCGGCCGGCATGGCTCGAGGTCGTGCCCGATACATGAATCCGGTCGCCCTTTCGCACGGCGCGACTGTAGCCCGCCAGCGCTTCCCAGGGTGTCCCCGTGGAGACCCGCGCGGCACCGCCGCCGGCTGTGACCGGCCAAGGCGCGGGAAAGTGCGTGACGTGGTGGCTGAGATCCCCCGAAGCAGTCAGGAAGGGAGGACGCCGGTACTCGTCGCCGCAGTCGCCGGGGATCGGATGGAGCGCCTCGCACGCCGCCTCCAGTTCCCGGCGCGCCTGCGCGTCAAGCGCGAATCGGAAGAGCCGGAGGTTCTCCTCGATGTGGGTTCTTTCCCCGGGTCTCGCACCCACGATGATGCCGGCGACCTCGCGCTGATCGAGCACGTAGCGGCAGGCCACATTGGCTATGGAGACGTTCTTTTCCGCCAACCCTGACGTAACGTTAGGGTCCCCCTCCGGGTCCGCCACATCGAGCCGATCCGCGATCCGGCGTGCGGTACCGAGGAGCGCCTGAAACCGCTCCCACCCGCCCGCCTGGTCGACGAAGCGACGGTACTTCATCTGCGACCAGGTCAGCGATTCGTCGATCGCCGGCTCCGCGCACCCCAGCCAGCGGTCGCTGAGCAGGCCGCCCGCCAGCGTCCCGTACGCGAGCAGCTTCACGCCGTGCTCCCGGCAAACCTGCGACATCGTGCCGGCTGCCCGGCGGTCGACGAGCGAGAAGCACACCTGGTTGGACACGATGGGCACGCCGCTCCGGATCGCCATGTCGAGGTGGACGGCATCGCAGTTGGTGAGTCCGAGATGCAGGATCCGACCGGCGGCCTGGTGCTCGGCGAGCAGGAAGAGGTTGTCCAGCCAGCTCGGGTCCGCGTAGCTCCACGGGTGGAACTGCAGGAGGTCGATACGGTCCGTGCCGAGTCGCGTGAGCGCCCGGTCAACAGCAGCCGCCGCGGTCTCCGGGCTCGCGGGCCCCGGCTCGGGCACCCACTTCGTGAGGAGCTGGACATCGCGGCGACGCTTCGCCAGCCTCCCGGCGATGATCTCGGCCGAGCCGTAGTGGTCCGCCATGTCGAAGCTGGCGAGACCCGCGTCGGCGTATGGCTCCAGGGCCCGCGAGGCGGCTTCCGGGTCGAGCGTCCGGCCACCCCGCTCCTGGTCGGCAACCTGCCAGAGTCCGGTCAGGACGCGGGACACCTCGAGTCCCGGACCCAGCGATGCGCGCTCTACCTCCATGGGCAAAGTGGGCATGTCAATGGTCCCACGGGCACCGGCATCTCCCCCGACACCTCCCAGCCCCGCCCGTCATCAACCCCGCGGCAGCTCCCGGAAGAGGGCGCCCGTGTCCGCGCCCTCCCTCCGCATCCGCGCCACGCGCACGAAGAAGATCGCCGAGGCGACGGCCATGACGCCGATCCACACCCACGTGGAGTGGAAGTACCAGGCGCCCACGTCGGCACTCAGATCCTTGTTGATGTGCACGGCCAGGAAGACGGTGAGCAGCACGACGCCGGCCGTACCGGACACAAGCTGGCCCGCGCGGCCCCTGAGCACCTGCATGCGCGCCGCGTGCTCGGGGTTGCGGCGGGCCAGGTTCAGCAGCGACAGGCACATGAGCAGAAAGTTGACCAGCATCGCGGTGACGAGGATATCGATCCCCAGGAAGAAATCACCGGCCAGATGGCTTCCCAGGATGCCCACCGTCGCCATCAGGCCGCTCGCCAGCAGTGCCGCGTGGGGGGTCCGCCAGCGAGCGTTCACGCTCGCGGTCATGCGCGGGAAGATCCCGTCCCTGGCCCACGCGAACATGAGGCGCGAGACGGCGAGCAGCATGGCGGGCAGGTCGTTGATGAGCGCCACGGCCGCCCCCGCGACAATCGCCACCGTCCAGCCCGTGGGAAGCAGGTAGCCGAGGAGGCCGGGCGCGGTGAGGTCGCGGAGCTGCGCCTCCTGGGCCACGAAACTCCAGGGGATCGCGTGATAGATCGCGGCCGTGAAGAGGAGATAGAAAGCACCGACCGTGACGACGGCGAGGCAGGTTGCGAGAGGGAGGTTGCGGGCCGGGTTGCGGGCCTCGCCACCCGCCTGGGCGATGGAGTCGAAGCCGATGAAGCTCGAGAAGAGAAGCGCGGCGGCCGCGAGGAAGGGACCGATGCGGAAGGGAGCGGCGGGCTCGGGCGGGACGGCCCGCCCCTCGGTGGCCATCAGGGCCGCGCCGAAGTCCCCATGATCGAAGAGGAAGCCGGCCACGATGACCACGCTGCCCAGCGCGAACATGAGGAACATCATCGGAACGAGCGTGACCTGGTACACGCCGAGGCCACGCACGTTCACCATCACGAACGTCCACAGGAATGCGAGCGCGAGGCCGACCCGGATCGGTCCGGTGTCGAGCGCCGCCGCCATCGCCTCCCATCCCACGGCATCGAAGATGTCCCTCACGAAGGGAATGAGCACATAGGACACGACGCCGATCGCGATCGACAGCCCGAACCACTGCGAGAAGCTGGCCACGAACCCCCAGTAGGGGCTGAGCGAGCGGCTCACGTAGATGTAGCTGCCGCCCGCGCGCGGCATGGCCGAGGACAGGCTTGCATAGGCGAGCGCGGCCACCAGCGCGGGAATCGCGGCGAAGAGGTACGAGGAAAGGACGTGGGGCCCGATCCCGGGGACGTTCCGTTGCAGCATGATCGGGATGATATTGATCGCGGCACCCAGCATCGCACAGATGCCGGTCGCGGTCAGTCCGAGCAGTCCCAGCTGCCTGCTGAGTCCCGGGGACTGTTGTGCGCCGGTCCCGCCTCCGTCGGACTTGCCGTTCGTCACGGGCGTTCCCGGGGCTCTGTGGGCGCCGCTCCCTCAGGGCGGCCAGGCACGGGCGAAGCCGTGGATGTGTGACCGGAGGCGAAGAGCCAGCGGCCGTCTTCGTTGCGCAGGACGATGGTCATCGCCCCCGAGTATGAAAACCCGCCCCTGCCCTCGATGCCGATCTGCTGGTCGAAGTGACAGTTCGCGACGGCGCTGCCCAGTCCGAGCGCCGTGACCGACAGGTCGCTCAGGGTGAGGCTGGTGGACGACGCCATCGCGCCCAGAGCGGCCAGTGACTCGCGTGCTTCGCGAGCCGAGCCGTAGCGCACGGCACCGTCCTCGACCCACTGGAATCCCGGCGCGTCCGAGTAGAACGTGCTGGCCGAATCGAGGTCGAGCGCGTTCACGGCGTCAACGTACGCGTCGATGGCGGCGCGGGCTTCACCGGCTATGGTGTCCAGGACACCGGAGGCCCGGTCGCCCGCGCAACCCGCCGAAGCGACGGCCAGGGCGAGCAGCACAAGTGCTCGAACCGGGTTCAAGGCTCAACCGTGCCGGTCGTGGCTCTCTTCATACCGGATGCGCTCGTGCATCCGGTCCCGGGCCTGACCCGCGTCGCGCTTTCGGGCGGCGCGCATCGCCATCTCGCGCGTGGTGGAGGACTTGACGCGCGGCAAGGACAGGCGCCGCGCAAGGTTTTGGCTCGCGCACTCCGGGCAGGACGGGGTGCGGCCGCCGAGCACGAGGCGTTCGAAGTCGAGGCCGCAGTCCCCGCAGGTGTACTCGTAGATGGGCATGGCTGGAAGGTAAGCGGGGGGCGAGGGGGGGACCAGTACGCGACGTGAGGCTAGAACCAGCCGCGCATGAGTCGGGGCTCGAACTCCAGGAAGCGCCCTCCGACGGTGTCGACGACCACGCGCACCCAGCCGATGTCCGGCGAGCCGAAGGTCTCCAGCCGGGTGAAGTTGGCGTGGACCACACCCGCGCTGTCGCGGAGCGGCTGGTCGGCCCGCTGCTCGTGCGAGTCGCCGTGGATGAAAAGGATCGGTCCCGGAAAACCCGCGACCTGCTTCTCCAATGCGGTAACGAATGGCTCGTAGGGCTCGGATCCCCATTCACCCCACGCACCTCCGGTCTCCAGGGCGACATTCCCGTGGGCGATGATCACGACCCCGGTCGCACTGTCGGCACGCGCCGCGGCGAAAGTCGCGTCCAGCCACGCCACCGCGGCCTCCATGCGGCGCAGCACTTCGGCGTCGTGCGCGGCCGTACGGCCCTCGAAAACCAGCGTGCCGTTCGCGGACCCGACGATGTGCACCGTGGCGAAGACGAAGCCGCCTCGACTCCAGCGCGCGTTCTCGGGGAAGTCGGGGTAGTCCGGCGTAGCCGCCTGCGAAAGGAGTGGCATTGGATGGCCGCCCAGACTCGTGTGCGGATCGTCGAAGAAGACGCGCCTGAGGGCGGCGAGGCGCTCCAGCGTGTCATGGCCGCCGGACGCTTCCTCGTGACAGTCGGTCCACTCGTTGTCTCCCGGCGTGTAGATCACCGGGAGCTCCAGGGCATCCAGGAGCGCCCGGCGCTCGCGGAAAGCGTCGTCCGAGCAGGGTGTCCAGAGGAGGTCGCCGATGTGCACCAGCCAGTCGACATCGGAGGCCGCCACGTCCGCGAGCAGCCGGCGATGCCGTCCGTTCTCCCAGAAGAAGTAGGGGCCGTCCCCATAGACGCCGAACGCGAACGCGCTCGAGGGCGGCGGTTCGGCGGCGGGCGGCGTGCAGGCAGCGGCCACTCCGAACACCGACGCTGCAAGCCGGCCCCACCCCACACCCGATGCCATGGCACGCCCCCTACGACACCTTCCGCTTCACTTCCAGCCCCAGAGTCTTGCCCTTCAGGATCGCGGGCACGCCTTCCTCCATCCAAACCGGCGCGGGCGCGTCCAGCAGGTAGTGGTCGAAGAACTGCTGCATGCGGATGGCCCAGTCCTTGCGGTCGGCCTCGCGGCTCAGCCCATGCCCCTGCCCGTTGTAGTTGAGCATCCACACCGGCTTCTGCAGGCGGCGCATGGCGACGAACATCTCGATCCCCTGGTACCAGGGTACGGCGCCGTCTTCGTCGTTGTGCATCATCAGGAGCGGCGTGTGGATCTTGTCGGTGTAGAAGACCGGCGAGTTGTGAAGGTATTCGTTCGTCGATTCCCACAGCGTGCCGCCGATGCGGCTCTGCGTGCGCTCGTACTGGAACATGCGGCTCATGCCGGACTGCCAGCGGATGCCGCCGTAGGCGCTGGTCATGTTGCTGACCGGGGCGCCCGCCTCGGCCGCGGCGAACAGGTTCGTCTTGGTGATCATGTACGCGATCTGGTAGCCGCCCCATGAGTGACCCTGCACCCCGATCCTGTCCTCCTTGACGAAGCCGCGGGCAACCAGACTCAGCACGCCGGGCACCACCGCGTCGAGGGCGCTCTCGCCCGGGTAGCCGATCTCGTACGGGATGTCGGGGATGAAGACGACGTAGCCGCGGCTGACGTAGAACGGCACCGAGACGGACGAGCCCCCGGGCCGGGGCGAGCGGTACTGGTGGATCCCGTCGGACATGCGCTCGTAGAAGTACACCATCATCGGGTACCGGGTGGACGGATCGAAGCCGTCGGGGGTGAAGAGAATGCCCTGGAGCGGGGTCCCGTCGTTGGAGTTCCATTCGACGATCTCGGCCGATCCCCAGCGGTAGTCGGCCTGTTGCGGATTGGCGTCCGACATCCTGACCAGGTCGGGGAAGTCGATGTCGGCGCCCTCGCCTCCGGCAACCCACAGATCCGGGAACTCACGGAAGTCCTCGCGGGTGATCAGCCAGCGGTCCGCGTCCTCGGCCTTCCCGCGGAAGCGGAAGGTCTTGTCCGCCATGATGACCGGGTCCGGCGTGGCGGTCCGGTCGGTGCGGCCCCGGTGGAAGCCCGACTGCTTGCCGAGGTAGTGGAAGGCCTGCCAGAGCGCCTCGCCTTCCGCGATGGCGGGTTCTTCGAAGTCCGTGCGGGCGTACCGGAATCGGGTACCCGACGCTCGGCCCGCGCCATCGGTAAGGTTGGTGGTCTCGCCCGTGGCGGGCTCGAAGCGCCAGGCATCGTAACGGTCGTAGAAGAGGAAGGCCTCGTCGTCCTCGGTCCATCCGGCAGATCCGTACGGGGGTGGGAGGTCGGGATGGTCGTCCAGCTCGTTCCAGACCGCGTGCGGGACGTCGGCGCTGGCCGCCATCGCCTCGCCGCCATCCACGGGTGCGACCATCCAATGCCGCGCTTCCCCGTCCCACCAGGACGCGTAGTTGCCGCCCGGCGATATCGACGCGCCGAAGAAGCCCTTCACCATCTCCGCGACCATGCGCCGCTCGCCCGTGGCGACATCGATCGCGTAGACGTCGTTGTAGCGGCCGTCCCAGGAGATGAGCTGCCGGTAGGGGACGTCGGTCGCGCCGAGCGCGTACGAGGCATCGCCTTCCGCAGCGAAGCGCACCATGGGGACATCCGGACTGCCCAGCTGCACGACTCGGCCGCCGGAAGCGTCGCCGTGCAGGTGCACGATCGCGCTGTACGTGCGGTTGCGCTCCTGGTTCGCTTGCACGAGTTGCATGGGCTGCAGATAGGGATCCTTCCAGTTCCAGATATCCAGTGTGACCTTGTCGCGGTCCAGCGTGTCGTCCTCTTCCTCCGGTTCGGGGCGCGGCGCCGTGCCGAAGCGGATTCGTCCGCCGCCGTCCGAGAAGCTCACGTTGCCGTTTTCACTGACCCACCAGCCGGACGGCACACCGCTGGTGGCTGAATTGGCCATGGCGGCGCCCAACCAGGACGGGCCCGCACCGTGGTATAGCGTGAACTCGGGCTGATCGGCCTCGTAGTCGTCCCGGTCGGACAGGAACGCGGCCCGGGTCCCGTCCTCGGCGACAGCCAACTGCTTGTAGTTACCCTCTCCCTCCATAACCGCGTGACGCGCCAGGGTCGCCAGGTCGACGATGTAGACGCCGTCGCCGGATCCATCGCTCGTCGAGGTCGCGAAGGCGAGGACCTCGGCGTCTTCGGCGAAGAAGAAATCGGTGACCTTTTCGTACCGTACCTCGTCGCCGGTCGCAAGGTTCAGCAGGACCAATGGCGAGCCCTCGTCCTTCTCCCTTTCTTCTTCGTCCTCTTCTCCGGTCTCCTGCTCCGGTTCCGGCTCCGGAGCCGGTTCTTCGGCCTGGGCTTCCTCTTCGGCGGCACCTTCTTCTTCCTCTGCTTCGGCTTCCTCCTCCTCGACCGGTACATAGGCCACCCAGCTTCCGCTGCCCGCCACCCTGTGGCTCTCGACCGCACCCACCGTGCGCGCCTGAATCCCACCGTCTCCGCCACCAAAGGTCGCGACACCCAGAGAGTCCTTCGGCAGCGCGTCGCCCCTCTTGCCCTCCCGCCTCAGTGAATCCACCACAGCCTCCACCGGCGGTACCTCGTAGACCACGAACCGGGAATCGGAGGTGAACCGCGGGCTCGTGCCCCTCAGGGTCAGCGGCTCGGCCCCTTCACGAGCGGCGCGGATGGTCAGGACGGGGTCGCCCTCCATGGCGGTCAGCACGAACACCAGCCAGTTACCGTCCGGTGATAGAGAGGGGCTGCCGATGGTGTTCCAGTGAAGGGCATCCTCGTGGTCGAGGGCGCGCTGTTGCGCGAGCGCAGGGGCGGCGGCCGCAAGCAAGGCGAGCGAGAGAGTCAAGGCCGTCGTGCGGGGGCGAGCAAAGGACATGGTCCGGATCTCCGGGCTGAGGAACAGCGGAATCGTCGTCGGGGGAACGCCCGGACGGAACCCGCCGTCCCCGTCCCCCACGACGCCTGCCAGCGACAAGGTTGGGCAGGATTGGACCGGGCCGCCAGTGGTGCGCAGCCGGCGACCGGTGCGCGACCGGCGATTCAGTCGTTGGCCGTGCCGAAGACCTCGGCGAGCATGTCCTGGTTGAAGCCGACCACGAACGTGGTGCCGACCCTCATTGCCGGAGCCCTGAGCTTGCCCCAACGGCTCGTCATCATGCCGACGAGGTCGCTGTCCGCGGGACGGTCGTCCGCCGAAAGGTCCACGCGCACCACCTTACGGCCCTTCGCCACGCAGAGCTCGGTCATGCCCTCGAGCAGCGACAGGACCTCGTTCGCCACCACCGGATCCCGGCTCGCGCTTCTCGTTTCAGCCGCGTCGATTTCATTCTGCGCAAGAAACTCCTGCGTACGCTTGCAACTGGTTCAGCCAGGGCGGTGATAGCGCCATTCGAGGTTGCGGCTCATTCGTGGGTTCCTCCCGGTTCTCGGTCCTTGGGCCGGTGCCTCCTACCGGCCACTCAAGATAAGCTCGCGGACCTGCACGCGCTCCACCCCGAACTCGTCGGTGCCCACGCCAACGACCTGGCCTCGGCCAACCTCCTCGACGGCGAAGGACGAGGGCACGTCAACGCGGCCCAGGTAGCGGCCATCGGCACCGAAGACGTCCCAGCGGAAGGCTGGGGCGCCGCGCAGGTGGTAGCGGCGAGCCCAGAGCCCTCCCGAATCGGAGGTGCGCAGATCCGTGTAGGCGGGGAGCGTCTCCGGCAGCGGCATTTCCCGGTAGTTCGCGACCATGGTCCGAATGGAAGCTTCATCCTGCGCGAACGGGTTGCCGGAATTGCGGACATACGCCTCAAGGTGCTCGTCGGTGCGTGGGGCCGGGGGTTCGGCAAGCCGGACGATCCGGATCAGCGCGCCGGTGTCATCGAACACGCCGACTTCGTATCGGGTGCCTGCGGTTACGACGACGCCACGGTGGGATCCGTGCGCCGTCGGCTCCGGAGAGAACGGTACCCTCAAGAGGTCCAAGGACATCCTGTTGCCGCTGCCGGACGCCGACAGCGACATCTTCACGCCCGGATGGCGGGCCACGGTGTCGATCGGCGCGCCGTCCAGACGGTACCTCACGAAGTACTCCGGTGGGGCCTCGTCTCCTCCGAAGGCCTCCTCCAGACTCTCCAGCGGTGATTCGCTGATGCCGCGCATCGTGAGAGACCGCACCCGGCTCAGGAAGATCGCAGGACCTGCAGGTCCGACCGGTGTGATCATGCCCATGCCCTCCACCCCCGCAAGGGCCCCGGTGCCAAGCAGCGTCCCCCGGGGATCGAATCGCGAAATGCGCTGCAGGCGCCGGTCCGCCGCAACGATGCTCCCGTCCGCGAACAGCCACGCACCGACCAGCGCCTGGAATTCGCCCGGACCGTCACCACGAGATCCGAAGGAGCGCAGATGGCCGCCCTCGGCGTCGAAGACCCGGATCTCGCCGGCGCCGTTGTCGGCCACGATGAGGTTGCCATCGTCATCCCGGACAACGCTGACGATACCGTCGAAGAGGATTTCCTCCGGCCCCTCCAGGGCGCCGATCGACGGTGACGGCTCTGCCCCGAGTTCCGCGTATACGGCGCCGGTGGGCAGGCTGGTCACGATGGAGACTCCGGCCGAGTCGGTGACCTCCGCGGCCGGCGCCGCGGGTGGCCGGTCGCCGTCACAACCGACAAGCGCCAGGGCTGCGATTCCGTGGACGATGCGTCTCATGGTTCCCGTCCTTCCGACCCTCTGCCCCGGGTCTTGCCGTGCCGGACACGCCAGCCTTAATCTCGCCATGACTCTGGACACAACGTAAAGCGCTTTCCGTTGTCCGTCCTCTCCGTGGCCTGGCACCCTTCCATACGCGAAAGGCAAGCCCAATGAACTCGACAATCCCGCTGACCTCGACAATGCTGCGCAGATTCCCGTTTGCGGCCCTGGCAGCCGCGCCCCCCGTTCTGGCCATGGGCTGCGCAGACGCCGGCACGGCCGGCGAGATGCCGATGCAGGACGCCGTCCCCACAGTCGAGTTCGTCAACGCGCGCTCGACGGCCGACGGAGACGGCGTGCTGCCGTTCAGCGGCGCCGTGTGGGTCGACAACACCTTCTACGTGTCCGGCATGCTCGGGCTCGAGGCGGGCCAGGTTCCGGAGACTGCGGAACAGGAGGCCACCAATGTCCTCGATGGCATCAAGGGCGTCCTGGAGGGCGAGGGTCTGACGATGGACGATCTGGTGGTAGTCCAAGTGTTCGCCTCGGACGTCGCGGACTACGACGCCTTCAATAGCGTCTACCGCACCTACTTCACCGGCGAGTTTCCGGCCCGCGCGTTCCTGGGATCGGGGCGGCTTCTCTTCGGGGCCCGGTTCGAGGTGATGGGGACTGCGGTACGGCGGTAGGTGGAGGTGGTGGGGCCGCGAAGCAGCGGGGCTTTGAAGCGGTAGCCGACCGCAGCCGGCCAGTATGCGGCTGGCGGGATACTAAATATTTATGTTTAGAATGGTCGAAAGAATACTAAACCAGAATATTTAGTAGTGGTGAGATTCGCCGGGTCTGGTCGGGGAAAGGGGCGGGAGCGTTTCACAGGAAACGTCTTCGCGGCTCGCCAGTGATTGGTATCGTCTCGCGGCCTCACGGCGTGGGCAGTACAAGTGGATCCTACGCCCGGAATTGAGTTCCCCTCTACCCCAGAACAACGTCGCGCAGCGCCTTGACGCCCGCCACCGCTCGGGCCACATGCTCGCGCGTGTTGTAAACGTGTGGACACAGCCGGAGCCCGCCCGTGCCCGCCCCCGCGATTCCGTGCTCCTCGTACAGGCGACGGAGCGCCGCACCGCGATCGCCCGGCACCTCGATGATGCAGACGCCGCCGGAGAGCTCCGGTTCCATCGGCGTAACCAGGGTCATCCCGAGCTCGGCGAGCCCCTGCTTCAGGGTCGTCGCGAGTTCGCTGATCCGCGCTTCCGTCTCGCGTCCGCCGATCGCGGCATGGAACTCCGCCGTCGTGCCGACCGCGGCCAGGCACGCATCGTCGCGCTGGCCCATCGACTCGAACTTGCGTGCGCCCTTCACGTCCGGGTCGGCGTCGTTGCCCCACCCCGGCGCCACGATGTTGGGCCAGATCTCGGGGATGCGGGGCTCCTTCACGTAGAGCACACCCGCCTCCTTCGGGCCCATGAACCACTTGTGGGAGGAGGCGGAATAGGAGTCGCATCCGAGTTGGCGCAGGTCGACGTCGAGCGCGCCCCAGCTCTGTGCGCCATCCAGATGGACGTGGATGCCGCGGGCGTGTGCCGCCTCGACGAGGTCGCGGACGGGAAGCCGCACACCGCTGACGTTCGATACGTGCGTGAGCGCCAGCACCCGCGTCCGGGCGGTCAGGGCCGAGACGAAGGGGTCGATGAGCTCCTGGGCCGAGGCAGGGTGACGTGGCACGGCGACCCTCTTCACCGCGATCCCGAACCTCGCCGCCCGCACGTCCCACGCGACGTTGTTGGTCGGGTGGTTCTGGTCCCAGACAACCACCTCGTCGCCCGCGCTCAGCGGCACGCCGTTGTTGACCGTGTTGTTGGCTTCGCTGGTGTTGCGGACGAGCGCGATCTCGTCGGGGCTGACGCCGAGCTGGGCCGCGACGGCCGACCGGGACGTCTCCGTCAGGGTGCGGAACTTGGCGCGGTTGTTGGACGAGCAGTCGCGGTCGATGTCGCGGGTCAGGTCCTCCACGCGCGCGGCCACGGAGCGGGGCGACGGGCACAGGTTGGCCGCGTTCATAGGGACGCGTTCCTCGGTGAATGAGAACTGCGCGCGGACCTGCCCCCAGTAGGACTCGTCGGCTGGTGAGGCGGAACCCGTGGGAGGCCGGGCCGGACCTCCGGAGGGCACACCCGGATCTGCGGGAGGATCGGCTGTGCGCGAGATGGCTGCGGGGAGGACGACGGCTCCGGCGGCCACGTCGGCGAGGAAGGAGCGGCGGCTGGTTCGACGCTTCACGAGGCTGCCTCCTGGGACTGGGCCGAACGGGCGGGTTGCTCTCATCATACCGGGTAGGCAGCTTCCGTTGCCAGTCCCGTCCGCGGAGCACGCACGCGAGCTCCCTTCCCAAAAACCCAGACAGGAGCGCACCTTGTCACTGATCGCCCAGCGCATGAGCCACCTGGGTACGGAGAACGCCTTCAAGCTCGGCGACGACATCCAGCGATGCGTCGACCGGGGAATGGACGTGATCCGCTTCAACCTGGGCGCGCCCGATTTTCGCAGTGCCCCGCACCTCAATCGCGTCGCCAGCGAGGCGCTGGACGCGGGGAATTCCGGATACTGCGATCCCGCCGGCATCTTGCCCTTTCGCGAGGCCGTCGCGGCTCATGTGTCGCGCACACGCGGCGTGGAGGTGACCCCGGGCCGCGTGGTCGTCACGCCGGGAGCCAAGCCCCCGATCGGCTACACGCTGCAGACCTACGTCGACGAGGGCGACGAGGTCATCTACCCCTCGCCCGGTTTCCCGATCTACGAATCATGGGTGCGCTTCGCGCGCGCGGTACCGGTGCCGCTGCTGCTCTCTGACGAGCGCGACTTCGCGTTCACCGCCGACGATCTCGCTGAGCTGATTACCAGGCGGACGAAGGTGATCATCCTGTGCTCGCCCTCCAATCCGACAGGGGGCGTGCTGTCGCGGGAGGATCTGGCGGGGATCGCCGCGCTGGTCCGGGAGCGCTGCCGTCCCGACGTGCGCATCTACGCCGACGAGATCTACGAGCACATTCTCTTCGACGGGCTCGAACACGAAAGCATCATGTCTCACGAGGGCATGCCCGAGCGAACCGTCCTGGCGAGCGGCCATTCCAAGGGCTTCGCGATGACCGGGTGGCGCCTGGGATGGGCGATCCTGCCCACCGAGGAGGAGGCCGGGATCTTCAAGCAGCTCAATATCAACATCATGTCGTGCGTGCCCCCGTTCCTCCAGGAGGCGGGCGCGGCCGCGTACGAGGACCCGGAGTCGGCGGTGCAGGTCGAGCAGATGGTGCGGGAGTTCGAGCGGCGGCGGGACTGGGTCGTGCCGGCGCTGAACGGCGTTCCGGGCGTGAGGTGCCGGCTGCCGAAGGGGGCGTTCTACGTCTTCCCCGACGTGTCGGGGATGTGTGAGCGGCTCGGGGTGTACGACGCGTGGGCGCGGTTGCCGGCCGAGGCGCGCGGGCGGGCGACGCCGGCGGCCATCCTCCAGATGTTCCTCTTGTACCGCTACGGAGTGGCGTCGATGGACCGGGCGTCGTTCGGCCGAATCGGTGCGGAGGGACAGGACTTCCTGCGGCTGTCGATCGCCAACAGCATGGAGGACATCCGTCGAGGGGTGGAGAGGATCGGTGAAGCAGCCGAGGACGACGGCGGTTTCGCAGAGTTTGCGGACAGCGAGGACTTCAAGGGGCTATTCGGGTGAGCCTGCGGTTATGCGTGGCGGGTGTCACCGGATGGACGGGGCGCGAGGTGGCCGCGGCCGTGCAGGATTCGCAGGAGTTCGAACTGGTGGCGGCGGTCGCGCGCCGGGCAGCGGGCACGGATGTCGGCGAGGCGCTCGGCTGGGAGAAGCACACGGGGGTGGAGATCACGGCCGACCCGCTGCGCGCGCTGTCCTGCGCACCCGACGTCTGGATCGACTATACGCATCCGTTGGCGGTGAAAAAAAACGCACTGACCGCCCTGGCGGCGGGCACCCGGGTGGTGGTCGGCACCTCGGGGCTGGGAGCATCCGACTACGGGGACATCGAGGCAGCGGCGGTCGCGCACGGTGCGGGGGTGATCGCGGCGGGCAATTTTTCGCTGACGGCCGCGTGTCTCAAGCACCTGGCCGGGATCGCGTCGCGCCACCTGCCGCACCGGGAGATCGTCGACTACGCCCACGCCGGCAAGCCGGACGCCCCGAGCGGCACGGCGATGGAGCTGGCGGAGTACCTGGACACCGTCGCACCCAACCGCATCCACGTTCCCGTGGACGAGATCGTGGGGGTGCCGGGGACCCGCGGCGCGGGCATCGAGGGAACCCAGGTGCATTCGGTGCGGCTCCCTGGCTACGTCATCTCGGTCGAAGTCCTGTTCGGCCTCCCCGGCGAGCACCTCACCATTCGCCACGACGCGGGCGAGAGCGCCGAGCCGTACGTGGCGGGAACGCTGCTGGCGGCGCGCCGGGTCGGCGATGTCCAGGGACTGGTTCGCGGGCTCGACCGGTTGCTGTTCGGATAAAGGGGGACGGAGCTGCTCCCGGAGGCGAAGCTACTCTTCCGTGATGACGATTTCGAACATCGACGGCCACAGCTTGCCGGTTACGTAGAAGGTGCCGGTGGCCTCGTCGTAGGCGATGCCATTGAAGACCGCGCCCGCATCCGCCGGCCGGCCGCTCGCCAGCGAGAGTCCGAAGGCATCGAGCTGGCCCGTGACCTCGCCCGTCGTCTTGTCGATCCGAACGATTTCGTCTCTCAGGTAGATGTTCGCGTAGATGTCGTCGCCGACGCATTCGAGCTCGTTGAGGTTGCGTACCGAGAAGCCGGAGCGCGTGACGTCGATGTGGTCCAGCAGTTCGAAGGTTGCGGGATCCCGCCGCTGCAAGGTATTCGATCCATCCGACATGAACAGCGATTCGCCGTCGTGACAGAGTCCCCAACCCTCGCCCTCGTAAGAGAAAGTGCCCTCCCGGGCCAGCGTCGCGGCATCGTAGACGAAGGCCAGACCCGCCTTCCAGGTGAGCTGGATCAGCTTGTCGCCCACCAGAGCGATTCCCTCGCCGAAATGCTCGTCCGAGAGTCCGTGGCTGTGCAGCACCTCGCCGGTCGCGATGTCGACCCGCCGGACGTCGGACTCCCCGTACTGGCCCGTGCTCTCGAAGAACACGCCGTCGTGGATCAGCAGTCCCTGCGTATATCCGGAGGGATCGTGCGGAAGCGTGCGCCGCAGTTCGTAGCCGAGCACGGCGACGGAGTCCCCGCAGCCGCCGAGGAAGAGCGGCAGCACCGCAGCTGCCGCAACCAACGGTTTGACTCGCTGTATCATCACTTGCCTCGCATGGCCTGGCGCACCGCAGTCGAAGCCGATGCGCGCTCTATTCTCATCGTGGGGCCCTCTGGCTAACGTATCACTTCTCATCTCGATCCAAGGAGGCGGAAGTGCCCGGGCTGCATCCCCATATCGATCCCGACGGACTGCTGGAATACTCGGTCGTCTTCACCGACCGGTCACTGAATCACATGTCGGAGCGGTTCCGCGACATCATGAAGTACGTCTCGGGGACCTTGAAGGCGACATACAGTGCGGAAGCGGTCGCCGTGGTGCCCGGCGGCGGGACCTACGCGATGGAGGCGGTAGCGCGGCAGTTCGGCACCGGCAAGCGCTGCCTGGTCATTCGCAACGGCTGGTTCAGCTACCGTTGGACCCAGATCTTCGAGGCCGGAGGGATCCCGTCCGCCGAGACGGTGCTTTCCGCGCGCCCCGTAGCCGACGGTCCGCACGCTCCATTCGCGCCGCCGCCCATCGCCGAGGTCACAGCGGCCATCGCGGCGGAGCGCCCGGACGTCGTCTTCGCGCCCCATGTGGAGACCTCGGCCGGAATCCTGCTGCCGGACGGCTACCTGCGTGGCGTCGCGGACGCGACGCACGCGGCGGGGGGACTCTTCGTGCTCGACAGCATTGCGTCGGGGGCGATGTGGGTCGACATGAAGGCGTGCGGCGTCGACGTCCTGCTCAGCGCGCCGCAGAAGGGGTGGAGCGGTTCGCCGTGCGCAGGGTTGGTGATGCTGGGGCCGGAGGCGCTGGCCAGGATGGACCCGGCGGACAACACCAGCTTCTCGTGCGACCTGCTGCGCTGGCTCCACGTGATGCAGAGCTACGAAGAAGGCGGACACACCTATCACGCCACTATGCCCACGGACGCACTCCGCATGCTTCACGACGCCATGGTCGAAATGCAGACATTCGGCCACGAGAAGGCCAGGGCGCGCCAACGGCAGCTCGGCGATCGAGTCCGGGCGCTCCTTGCCGGACGAGGCTTCAGGAGCGTGGCCGCGCCGGGATTCGAGGCGCCAGGGGTCGTTGTCTGCTACACCGACGACCCCGAAATCAGGCAAGGCACCGGTTTCGCGCGGGTCGGCGTGCAGATCGCGGCCGGCGTGCCGCTGCAGTGCGGCGAGCCCGAGGGATTCAGCACGTTCCGCCTGGGGCTCTTCGGGCTGGACAAGCTGGGTCAGGTCGATCGTACGGTGGACACCCTGGCGGAGGCGCTGGACCGGATACTCGGGAGCGCGGCGGCGGCACCTCGGACGGCGGCGACCGCGCCCTCAGCCCCGGCGACCGCGCCCCGGACGGCAGCAATCTGATGGGCCGCCGCATCGTTTCAGCCTTCGAAGTGACGGGCTGGGAGGAGACTCCGTACGGGGAGGAAGGCGACGGCCCAAGCCTGGGTGAGGCGCTGGTGCTCAAGCGTTACCGCGGCGAACTCGAAGGCGTGGGGCGGGCGCGACTGCTTATGTGTCGGGCCGATCCCGCCAGCAATAGCGAAAACGCAGGGTATGTGGCCTCGGAAATGGTCGAGGGAAGCCTGGAGGGCCGAAAGGGCAGTTTCGTGCTGCAGCACTGGGGAGTGGTGGCAGCCGGCACGCCACCCAGGACTGCCGGACACGTCGTGCCCGGCTCAGGCACCGGCGAGCTGGCCGGCATGACCGGCAAGATGGAGATCTCGGTCACGCAGGACGGCACCCACACTCTCGCCCTGGACTACGAGCTGGACTAGGAGCTTCCCTGGCGGCCCGGGGCCACGGTGAACTTCTGCACCCGGCGACCCGTCGACGCCTCGCCGACGTACAGATTGCCGCGCGAATCGACATCCATGCCGTGGGGGCGAAGGAACTGGCCCGCCTGCCGTCCGCCACGCCCGAACTCGCCCACCACTTCGAGGTCGTCGCGGCGCAGGGTCCAGACCTTGTGATTCGTACCGTCGGCAAGGTAGAGCCACCGCTGCCCGGGGTCGGGAGACAAAGCCGGCACAAAGGCTGAACCGGAGGCCAGGGTACGCGGCGCGATCGTCTTCTCGGTCACGTACTCTCCGCTCTGCCGGAAGACCTGGATCCGGTTGCCCCGGCGGTCCGCCACATAAATCAGGCCGTCGGCGGACCCGATGATCCCGTGAACGGTCGAATACTGGAGAGGGGGCGGGCCATCCGGGTCGCGGCCCGCGTAGTCGTACTCGTATTCGTCGACGGGTGGCTCGCCGTACGCGCCCCAGTGACGCCGGTACTCGCCCGTTTCGCCGTCGAACACGACAACGCGGCGGTTGGCGTAGCCATCGGCGATGAACACCTCGTTCGTGCCGGGGTCCACCCACATGCCCGCCGGCCCTCCCAGCAGCCGGGTGTCGTCGCTCCCGCCGGTGACGTCGTACTCACCCAGCGTCATGACCAACTCGCCCTCGCGTGTGAACTTCATGACACGGTGGTGGCGGTAGGTGCCCACCCAGACGAAGTCGTTGTGGTCCACGAAGAGGCCGTGGGGATTGCGGGGATAGTCGGCAATGTCCTGCGACGGATCGCCCCATCCCTGCACCACCCGCCCGTCGGGATCGAACTCGATCACGGACGGGGCGGGCACGCAACAGGTCCCGATGGGCGGATCCTGAACCGCCGAGGTCTCCTCCGGTGTCAGGGTCTCCGGCAGGTGCGCCACCCAGACGTGGTCGCGAGCGTCGACGAACACCGCCGTCACGGCCCCCATGATCCACCTGTCCGGCATTTCGAGAGGCCACGACGCGTCGACCTGAAACGCGGGCGGCTCATGTCCGGTGTTGACGCCCGCTTCCGGAGATCCGGCCTCCCGTGGCAGGTCGCAGGCAGCGACAAGGGCAATCACGAGGAACACTACCGGGCTCCGGAGTCTGCGAATGGCCACGCTTCGGGTTATCGTCATTGGTGGTCTCGCTGTCGTGGGAAAGCAGCCTCGTCGTACTTGCGTCGCCGCCGGACGCCCGGGAAAGTTCCGTGTGGGAGGGCGATCACGCCAGCCCCGCGCCGGAGGCTCCGCGCGCGACGCGGGACGAGCGCCGGCAACGATACAATCGGTCGAGAGGGCACATGAACGGGACACTGACCTCATCAGCTCGCGCTGGCGGCGGGACGGGAATGTCCGGGCTCGGCAAGCGACGGTTGCTGCTGGCCACGGGCGCGCTACTCCTGTCGTCGGCTTGCTCGTTTGCGCCGCCGCCGGCGGTCCCGGAACCGGTCGCCGAGTTGCCCGGCAACTTCATGGGCAGTTCGCTGCCCGGGGACTATGAGACGCGCGAGTGGTGGGAGATCTTCCAGGATCCCGTGCTGAGCACGGTGGTGGATTCGGTCCTCGCGGCAAACTTCGACCTGGCCGAAGCGATAGCCCGCGTACAGCAAGCGCGGGCACAGGCGGGGATCGCCAGAGCGGGGCTGTTCCCGGCCCTGCAGGCCAGTGCCAGCGCCACCGATCAGGACACGCCCGCCAACGCCGGATTCGGCGAGCAGTTTCGCAAGCTGGCGGGTGGCGAGGACGGAGCGCTGCCCGGAGGCTTTCAGTTCCCGGACCGGCTGGCCTTCACGACCTATTCGCTGGGCGTCGACTTCGCGTACGAACTCGACTTCTGGGGCCGGGCCCGCAACGACGCCCGTGCGGCGGGCGCCCAGTACATGGCTTCGGAGTCGGACTACCACGCAGCACGCATCGGGGTGCTGGCGACAACGATCTCGACCTATTTCGAGATCGTGGACCTGCGTCGCCGCTCCGAGCTTGCCCGCCGAACGATCGATGTGCTGTTGGAGCGCGAGGCACTGGCGGAAACGCGATACGACCGTGGCCTGGTCACCTCGTTCGAGCTCTATCAGGTCAGACTGGATCTCCGCAACACACAGGCCACACTTCCCCAGTTGGAGACCCTGTTGACCGATGCCGAGGGGCGCCTGGCGGTTCTTCTGGGCGGGTTCCGCGGGAAACTCGACGCGATCCTGCCCGACTCGCTCGCCCCCGTGCCCCTGGGAGATCCGGTCGCCGTCGGCGTCCCCGCGAACCTCCTGTATCAGCGGCCCGATGTGCTGGCCGCGGGACTGCGGCTGGACGCGGCGCGCTTTGCGATCGGTGCGCGGAGGGCAGAGATGCTTCCATCGCTGTCTCTTTCCGGCACGATCGGCGTCCAGTCCGCGCAGGCCGACGGGCTCTTCAACGTGGACCAGTGGTTCCGCAACCTGCTGGGCAACCTGACCGCCCCGATCTTCCAGGGCGGCCGCATCCGGCAGAACATCGCGCTGGCGCACGCCCAGTTCGGGCAGGCCGCAGCCGTGTACGGGCGCACGGTGGTTACGGCCGTCTACGAGGTCGAAGCCGCGCTGGCCGCGCTGGCCAACGAAGACCGCCGCCACGCGTTCCTTGTCGCCCAGCGGGAGGAAGCCCAGGGCTCGGTCGACCTCCAGTCGGAGCGGTACGCATCGGGGGTCGGCGGCTACACCGACTACCTGGACGCGCTGCGCACACTTCTCAATGTCGAATCGACCCTGTCCGGGGCCAGCCGAGACCTGGCTTTGGCCCGACTGGCGGTGCACCGCGCCCTGGGAGGCGAGTGGACCGCACCGCCCGAATCCCTGGAAGGGCTGGAAATGGTCCCCGTCACGGGGTCGGACGGCGACGGCAACGCACGTAACTCCGAATGGAGCAGATAGATGGGTCGTTTCAAGAACGCCTTGACTGCCGGGGGCATCCTGCTCGGCGCGATCGTCATCGCGGTGATCATGTTTCAGCTCAGGCCCGAGCCCCCGATGCGCGAGCCACCTTCGCTGGTCCCCTTCGTCACGACCGCACCCACGATTGCCGGCGAGGGCGCGATCCCGGTCTTCGGCGCCGGCACGGTCAGGCCGCATGCGGAGATCGACGTCGCGGCCCAGATCAATGGCAAGGTCGCGTGGGTATCTCCGGCCTTCCAGGGGGGCGGCCGTGTCCGGAGCGGCGACGTTCTCTTTCGCATCGACGACGCGGACTACCGCAACCGTGTGCAGCAGGCGCGCGCCAACGTTGCGGCGGGACAGGTCGCGCTTCTGCAAGCCGAGGAGGACGCGCGAATCGCGCGCGAGGAGTATGCGCTCTTCCTGAAGCGTCAGCCCGATGCCGCAGGCTCGGGCGAAGCCAGCCCGCTCGCGTTGCGTGAGCCACAGCTCGCCGCCGCGCGCGCTGCGCTTGCGCGAGATAGCGCGGCGCTGGCGGACGCCGAACTTGCCCTGTCGCGTACCGAGGTGTTGGCGCCGTTCAGCGGGGCCGTGCGGACCGAATCGGTCGATGTCGGGCAGTTCGTTGCGGCGGGCCAGGGCGTCGGTCGACTGTACGCCGACGACGCGGTCGAGGTCGTGGTGCCCCTGTCCGACTCGGACGCCGCGCTGGTTCCGAACCTTTGGCGACTGGCCGCCGGCGATGGAAACCGCAGTGTCCGCGCCGTCGTGACCGCGGGCTACGGTCCGGCGAACCACGATTGGGATGGGTACGTGGACCGCGCCGAAGCAGCACTGGACGAGCAGACCCGTACGATTGACGTGATCGTGCGCGTCCCGAACCCCTTCTCCGGATCGGGGCCGCCGCTTCTGGTGGGCCAGTTCGTGGAGGTGGAGATCGACGGAGTTGCGCCCGACCGGTACTTCGTGGTGCCTCGCGCCGCGCTGCGAACCGGCAACGAGGTCTGGGCGACGCGCCAGGACACGCTGGTGACCATCGTGCCCGTGCAGGTGCTGCAGCGGTCCGAGGACCAGGTCTACGTCACCGGCGCCCTGGAGCCGAATCAGCCGGTCATCGTCAGGGGGATCCAGATCGCGACCGAGGGCATGCTGGTACAGACGGGGAATACGCGGTGATCGCGGCCGCCGAACGGGCGGCCGCTGACGCGAGGGCGGTTTGGTCAAGGATCGGCCGGCGGCAATGAGTCAGGACGACGGCCTGGGCCCTCGCGAGCCGGGAGGACCGATCGCCTACATGGCGCGAAACGGCGTCGCGGCCAACCTCCTGATGTTCTTCATTCTCCTTGCCGGATTCTTTGCCCTCACGACTCTGGTGCAGGAGGTCTTTCCCGAGATCTCGATGGACCGGGTCAACATCTCGGTCCCCTACCCCGGCGCCACTCCGGACGAGGTCGAGGAATCGATCATTCTCAAGATCGAGGAACAGATCGAAGGTGTTGAAGGCCTCAAGCAAATCCGGTCGACGGCGGCGGAGGGCCGCGGGTCCGTCGTCGCCGAACTGGAGCTCGGCGAGGATCTGAATCGCTTCCTCGACGACATCAAGGCGCAGATCGACAGGATCCAGACCTTCCCCGCCGGTGCCGAGCGTCCGGAGGTCACCGAGGTGACCAACCGGCAGAGCGTTATCCGCCTCGTCCTCTTCGGGGACGCGTCCGAGCGAACCCTGAAGGAAATCGCCTACCGTACCGAGGACATGCTCTCCGCGCTGCCCGAAGTCTCCTACGTCGAGACCACCGGGGTGCGCGAGTACGAGATTTCGATCGAGGTCCCGCTGCAGCGGCTGCGGGCGCTGGGTCTCACGCTGCGCGACATCTCAATGGCCGTCCGGAGCGGCTCGCTGGACCTCTCGGCGGGAAGCATCGACACCCGTGACGAAGAGGTGCGCATCCGCACCACGGGGCAGAACTACACGCAGCAGGACTTCGAGGAAATCATCGTCGTCAGCCGGGCCGATGGAACCGTTGTGCGGCTGGGCGACATCGCCGAGGTGCGCGACGGTTTCCGCGACGTGGACCTCGTCGGTCGGTACGGAGGGCAACCCGCCGCATACGTGGAGGTCTTCCGAACCGCCGACGAGAAGGCTCTCGAGATCGTGGACGCCGTGGAGCAGCACCTTGACGAGGAGGTGATCCCGGCGCTCCCGGCGGGCGTCGGACTCGAGATCTGGAACAACGACGCCAATATCCTCCAGGATCGGCTCGGACTGCTCGTAAAGAACGGCCTGCTCGGGCTGACTCTCGTCCTGCTCGCGCTGGCGATCTTCCTGGAGATCAGGCTGGCCTTCTGGGTGGCGGTGGGCATCGCCGTCTCCTTCGTGGGCACATTCGGCGTCATGGCCCTGCTGGGCGTCTCCATCAACCTGATGTCGCTCTTCGCCTTCATCCTCGCCGTGGGGATCGTCGTGGACGACGCGATCGTGGTGGGCGAGAACATCTACGCAGCCCGCGAGCGGGGCCACAGGGGCGTCGCGGCGTCGATCCGCGGCGCGCGCAGGGTCACCAAGCCGGTGATCTTCGCAATCCTGACCACCGTAGTGGCCTTCTGTCCGCTCTTTTTCATCCCCAGTTCCATCGGAAGGATCGTCGGGGAGATCCCGATCATTGTCATCTCGGTCCTTCTCTTCTCCCTGATCGAGTCTCTTCTCGTTCTTCCGAACCACCTCTCCCATCTCCCCGACCGTGGCAGGCCCCTGGCCAGCCGGAACCCCAACCCGGTCTCCCGGATGCGGTCACGGGTCGAAGCGGGGCTCAAGCGGTTCATCGAAGGCCCGCTCGACCGGAGCCTGCGGTTCGCGACGGGCCGGCCTGGAATCGTCATCGCCAGCGGCGTCGGGATGATCGTGATCTCCGTGGCAATGATTCCGGCCGGGATCATCAAGGTCGACTTCATGCCTTCGGTGGAGGCCGACCTCGTGACCGCCAGCCTGGAGATGCCCGAAGGCACGCCCGTCCAGCGCACATCGGACGTGGCCGGGAGACTGGAATCGGCGGGATACGAAGCGCTCGAGCGGCTGGCGGCGGATGGCAGCGAAGGTCTTGACGGTGTCCTGACCGGCGTCAACGTCACGGTTGGATTGCCCGCCAGGCAGAGCGGTCCAGCTGGTGCCGCGGACGCTCAAGCCAACCCGCAGGCGAACATCGCGGCCGTCGAATTCAAGCTCGTAAGCCCTGATGACCGGGACATTTCCGCTACCGACCTCCAACAGGAGTGGCGCGAAGCGATCGGCCCGCTCCCCGAGGCCAAGTCGTTGACCATCACCGCCGAACTCATCAGCTTCGGCGCCCCCGTGCACGTCGAACTCTCGCACCCGGATCCGGACCGTCTCGGCACGATCGGCGACACCGTCATGGCCAGGCTCCACGGTTTCGCGGGCGTGTTCGACGTTCAGGCGGATCAGGACCAGGGGCTGCGGGAGATTCAGCTCGATCTGCTGCCCGAAGCACGAACCCTGGGACTTACGCTCGACAACCTGGCCAGGCAGGTGCGTTCGGCCTTTTTCGGTGACGAGGCCCTGCGTGTGCAGCGCGGCCGCGAGGACATGCGCGTCTACGTCCGACTGCCCGAGGATGAGCGCAACGCCATCGCCGACGTAGAGGGCTACCTGGTCCGCACCCCGGGGGGCGGAGAGGTCCCCCTGGCCCGCGTGGCTTCCGTGCGATTCGGCCGCTCACCGACCACCATCCGCCGCAAGGACGGCCAACGGGTGCTCACCGTCACCGGCGACGTCAACATCAACGTCGTCACCGGCGACGAGATGACCAACATCCTGGACCGCTCAATCCTCCCTGAACTCGTCAGCCGCAACCCGGGACTGACCTATTCGTTCGGCGGGGAACAGCAGGAACAGGTGGAATCGTTCAGTGCGCTCGGCGGAGGCTTCGCCCTGGCGCTGCTTGCGATCTACGCGCTCCTGGCAATTCCGTTCGGCTCCTACACCAAGCCGTTGATCATCATGGCGGCAATCCCCTTCGGGATCATTGGGGCCGTGCTGGGCCATGCGATCCTCGGGCTCCAGATGGCCATCATGTCCCTCTTCGGAGTCATCGGGCTGAGCGGCGTGGTCGTGAACGATTCGCTGGTCATGATCGACTTCATCAACGAGCGGCTACGGCAGGGCATGCCCGGGCGCGAAGCGATCATCGCAGGCGCCAAGGCGCGCTTCCGCCCGATCTTCCTGACCTCCGTGACGACCTTCCTCGGCGTTGCGCCGCTCGTGTTCGAGACGAGCCTCCAGGCCCAGTTCCTGATCCCGATGGCGGCTTCGCTGGGCTTCGGCATTCTGTTCGCGACGGCAGTGCTGATGATGATCGTGCCGGCACTGGCGATGGTGCAGCACCGGGTAACAGGCGGCCGCTAGGGCCGCTGCAGGGCCTCTACGGCTCCCGGTCGCGCGGATCCGGGCCCATTTCGACAGGCAGATCGCGGCGGTCGCCCCAGTCGCGCCAGCTGCCGTCGTAGAAATGGATGTCCAGCCCCATCATGCGCGCCGCCATGTAGTCCACGCTGGCTCTCATACCGATCATGCAGTACGCGACATGGGTCCTGCCCTCGCCCGCCCCGTGGCGCTCAAGGATGCGCGCGATCTCCGCGCGGGGCCGGAATCGGGTGTTGTTGTCCGGGTCCATCAACTCTTCCCAGTAGAGCTGCGCCGCGCCGGGAATGTGTCCGGGCCGGCCTCCGTTGCCGAGACCCCCGTCGTCGCCGGTGTACTCGTCGTCGGGTCTGGCGTCCAGCAGGACCAGGGACTCGTCCGCGAGTCGCGCATGAATCCAGTCCGCCGACACGCGGAAGTCGACGCGGTGCGCGGGCTCGACATCTCCCGCAGCGACCTCCGGTGGCGGTCCGGTCGCAACCTCGCCGCCCGCCGCCTTCCAGGCCTCGAGGCCCCCGTTCAGGACGAACGCGCGGTCTCCCAGACCCAGCAGATCGAAAGTGACCCAGGTTCGTGCGGTCATTGTCATGCTGGCGCCGTAGATCACGACCCGGGACTCGCGCCGCACGCCCGCCGCGCGCAGGGTGGCCGCAATGTCGTCGAGCTCCCGGAATTCGGCAATCCAGCCCTCCTCACCCTCCCACGCGATGTCGTCGAACCGCAACGGACGGGCACCGGGAATATGCTCCGCGGCGAAGGCTCCGGCCCGCCGTTCGGCCTCAATCACGATGACGTCCTCGTCCCCGATGTGCTGCATGAGCCAATCGACCTCCACGAGCGGATCCACCGGCATCGTCTGCGGCGCGGGCACGTCGGATGGACCGGAAGTATCCTGACCTGCGATCGGAGTCGCGACAGGAAGTGCGCAGAGCGCCGTGGCGACAACGCGCGCAACAGGCGAAAGGGCAACTGGCGTGTTCATCTGGACGGGCCCCCGGTCAGAAGCGGGAGGTGAGGGTGATGCGGAAGCTGCGGGTGGCGCCCGGATTGCGCTCCTGGACGTCGACGTACTCGGCCTGCAGCAGATTGGCGACCTTGGCCTGCACTTCCATGTCCCTGACCTCCATCCCGAACCTCAGGTCCACAAGCGTGATCGCCCCACGTTCGTCGAGCGGAAACGCGAGAACCTGCTCGGGCCGGCTGCGATAGCGCAGGTCCAGCGCGACCAGGTCCGTCCAGCCGGACAGGGTTGTCGTGATGTTGTGCCGGGAGCGGTACGCTAGCCGGAGGTCCGTGTTGAGGTCCCTGCTGTCGAGAAGGAGGTAGTTCGTCTCGACATTGAGCTTGCGCGGCACAAGCCCGACCCTCAGACCCGCGTCCAGCCCCCTCACCCGAGCTTCCGCAACGTTCCGGAACTGAAACGTAAGGAACTGGCCCGGGGCACCGGATACCTCGATCAGGCCGTCGTACTCGCTCCAGAAAAGACCCGCATCGAACCACAGCCAATCGCGGGGACTGGCGGTCAGGCCGACCTCGCCGGCCCAGGCCGACTCTCCGCGCAATTGCAGGTTGGGAACGACGCGAAAGCCGAACACCACCGTGGACGTGAACTGCTCGGAGACCGAGGGGGCCCGATAGCCCCGGCTGAACGAGGTCCTGAAGCTCAGGCGGTCGCTCCGCTGGAGGACAAACCCGATCTTCGGGTTGAGGGTCAGGTCCGACTCCACGAACGAGGCTGCGTGCCTGTCCAGCCGCAAGCCGACGGAACCTCGCACGGTCTCGGAGAATCTGATGTCATCCTGGGCAAAGAGTGCAAAATCGGTGACGTTCGGCGTCGGATCCAGGAAGTTCGAGGCCACACCGGTATAGGCCGCCTCTCCGCCGAAGGTGAGGGAATTGCTTCCCGCACCGAAAAGCGAGAACTGAACATCTGTCCCGTACCGCGTCGAGCGGTGATAGTCCTCATTGTCGTGAAAGTGGTTTTGTACGCGGACGTGCTGAACCTGCGGTCGTATCTGAAGCTTGAGCCGGGAATTCACCAACGGCGTACCCGTCAGGCCAACCACCAGGTCGGAGTTGCGGATCCAGTCGCCCAGCTGGCTGGGATCGACTTCCAGCCGCCGATCCGCGGAGCGCCACGTGAAGAACTCCTGCGCGTCCTCCCGCTTCCAGGTCGCAAAGACCGCCCAGGGGGTCAGGGACTCCGCTCCCAACACCGCCTTCGCCCGCAGGTGCCAGCGGTCCACGTTGCCGTTCTGGCGGAAGCCGTCGGATCTCTCGCGGCCGCCGAAGAGCGTCAGATCGGTCGTGCCGATCCTGCGTGCGTGCTGCAACTGAAGCCCCTGCATGTTCAGGCGTTCGTCCGTGAAGTGCACGTCCCCGGGGGTGTCGAAGACACCATAGTATCCGCGGACCACGGACTCGGCTTCGACCACCAGGGGCCGCGTGATCACGTTGACGACGCCACCCATGGCGTTGGTCCCCCAGAGGGTGGAGTGCGGACCCTTGACGATCTCGATCCGTTCCACGTCCAGGATCGGGAGGACGCCGAAGTCGATCGCCGAACTCACACCGCCGAGCATCCGGTGGCCGTCTAGCAGCATGAGGACGCGGCTTCCCACCCCGCGGGCAATGCCGGTTGAACCGCGAATGTCCATCTGGCCCGCGTTGAACGTCACTCCCTGGGCAAATGGAAGCGCCTCGTCGAGGGAGGTCACATCGCGGCGCTGCAGTTCCTCCGCTCCGATCACGGCCACGCTCGTGGGAGGGTCTCCAGGCCGGGCGGCGCCACGACTGGCCGTGACCGTAAGTCCAGGGACCTCGAACAGCTGCCTGGTCACGGCAATCCGGAAAGGCTCGTCGCCGGGAGCCTGCGCAACCACGGAATGCTCGACGGTGCTGTAGCCGTATGCCGCCACGACCAGTTCATGCGGCCCGGAGCCGGGAAGAACCAGTGAGAAGCTGCCATCCTCGCCCGTGAAAGTGCGAAGCGGCGTGCCCATGACCAGCACTTCCGCCTGCGCGACGGCGGCACCCGATTCCGCGTCCACGACCACGCCGCGGAAGGGCGCACCCTCCTGGGCGATGAGCGGACCGGAAGCAAAAAGCGCCGCGATCCCGAGCAGCGGAGCGCAGATCCGCAATTGACCACGCACGGCTACTGACGGCGCCAGACCGTGGTGGAGGC
Organism: Gemmatimonadota bacterium; assembly: GCA_028874905.1. Taxonomy (GTDB): domain Bacteria; phylum Gemmatimonadota; class Gemmatimonadetes; order Longimicrobiales; family Gaopeijiaceae; genus Bin94. The sequence continues at coordinate 21,707 of JAPPGZ010000024.1, read as the reverse complement.
CGAGAGAGGGGGCTGCGTGACCACGACCGTCAGAACGGAGTTCTCGAAGGTGTACGTCCCCGTCTGCTGTGGGCTCAGCTGGACCAGCGGCCCGGTCAGGAACTCCTGCTCCCACGTGCCGTCGAGTCGATTGACGTAGGTACCCGTGCCCGGGAGTTCGACGATGTTGCCGCTGAAGGGCAGCGTCAGATCACTGGTGAACGTGCCCGTCGCTTCGCCGCCTACGACCGCGGTTTGTTGCACGGTGAAACTGCCCGACACTTCCGGGGGCACGAGCGTCGTTTCGGGGTCCAGCGCGGAGGTAAAGGACTGGAGGGCATACGTTCCCGTGAGATCGGGCGGCATCGGATCCGGTACCACGACCATTTCGTCGCCGCAGCCCGCCACGAGGAAGACGCCTGCCAGCGAGACAGTGAGCAGTCTGGATCGGGCACGAAACACGTCCGCCTCCCCTTTGGATACTCGACGCTTACGTTTCAACGTACATACCGGCCTTGACGGCAACCAGATCCCGAAGAGGCAATCAGACACCGAAGATCCCTCAAGCGCGGCGGGCAAAACGCGCCGCGACCAGGCTATGGACGACAAGCGAATCCGGCTGATCACAGGCGACAGGCCGAAGGGCCCGAGCGAACTCTTCCGCCGCCTGGACGACCTGGGGGTCCCCCACAGCACGATGACGCACGACCCCGTCTTCACGGTCGAGGAGGCGCAGCGCCTGCGGGGGCGCATCGAAGGAGCGCACTCCAAGAACCTCTTTGTGCGCGACAAGAAGGAGCGGCATTGGCTGGTGTCCTGCCTCGCCGACCGAAAGCTCGACCTGAAGTGGCTGGCATCGGAACTGGGCACCAAGCGGCTCACCTTCTGCAGCGCACGGCGGCTGGGAGGCTACCTCGGGATCGGGCGCGGCAGCGTCTCTCCCTTCGCGATCCTGAATGACGTCACAGGCGTCGTCCAAGTGGCACTGGACGCGGATCTGCTGGCTGCCGAGCCGCTCAACTTCCATCCGCTGGACAACTCGAAGACCACGACGCTGTCCACCGCGGGCCTGTTGTGCTTTCTGACGGCCGAGGGCCACCAGCCGCACGTCATCCGTTTTCCGGCCGGGTAGGTCGGTCAGCGGAATGCGGGCAGGACGTGCTGGACCACGATGTCCATGGTCATCCGTTGGTAGTCACCCGCCGCTTCCCCCATTCGCCACCAATTGTTGGTGGTGACGACCACCAGATTCAGATCCGGGACGACCACGATGTACTGCCCGCCGTGACCCCAGGCGAAATACATGGACTCGGGGGCGTCGGCGGCAACCCACCACAGGAATCCGTACGAGATTCCCTTCAGGGAGCCGGAATCGATGCGCCAGTCGAATCGGCCCAGCGTAGACCGATCGACCCAGTCGGCGGGAATGATCTGCCGTCCCGCGCTGGACCCCCGCTGAAGGTAGAGTTGCCCGAACCTTGCCAGGTCCCGCGGCCGGAGATCGAGTCCAGCGCCGCCGTTGTGGTACCCCCCGCCCAGACTCTCCCACCGGCTCCTTGCAATGCCCATGGGATCGAAGAGCACGTGCTGGGCAAAGTTGGGGAGGTGCATCGTGGTCGCTTGTTCGATCACGACGCCAAGCAGGTGCACGGCGCCCGAGTTGTAGGTGAACCGCGTGCCGGGGGTTGACGTCAGCGGCTTCTCGAGCACGAAGCCGAGGTAGTCGCCCGAACGGATCCACTCGACGTACGATCCGAATCCACCCGTCTCGTCCCATTCCAGGCCGCTGGTCATGGTGAGGAGATTCCCCACGGTGATCGCGCGCTTGTCCGGATCGATCGGCCCCGTCAACGGGTCCAGATAGTCACCGATCGGATCGTCCAGTCCGCCGATGTCCCCGCGTTCGATCGCGATCCCGGCGAGCGCCGATACGACGCTCTTGGTCACGGACCGGACATCGTGCAACTCCTCGTCGGCGCCGTCGCCGAAGTACTCTTCCACGACCAGCCGACCGTCCTTCACCACGAGCAGACTGCGCATGCGGTCGTTGGCCCCGGCCAGCTCCACGGCGCGAGCCATTCGCTCCGGCGAGCCCCCGACGTCGGCCACGGAGGCCTCGGTCCAGGGCAGAGCCAGATCGATATCGAGGGGGCCCGAGGGCCCGGGGCCCAACGGCCCGTCACTGCACGCTGCCAGCACACCAACTGCTGCTGCAGCGGCCAACGGCTTCGTTTTTCGCCGTATTCTGTGCGAATGCACTCGCACATCCCGTCACGAAGGGGAATCAACGCCTTGCACACCGAATCTGCACGAAGAACACCGCTGCGCGCCAGTGGACGCGTCGCCGGCCTTCGAGTCGCACCCTGTCCCGACTCCGGCGTCCAGGCAAATCCTCGCTTCGGGCAAGGCCTCGCCAACGACCCCTAGCGCCACACCGGGCAATCGTCGAATCTTCGGAAACCGAATCCCGCCGCAGATCGTTGTTGCATGATCGGGGGGCCGTATCGCCGGGTGGGACCCCCCAGTCCCGCCGGGACCATCAGCAATGGGAAGGATGGCTTGTCATGAAACGTTTGAAGCGCCTGACCCCAACCACGGGTTCCATGTCACCGCGCGGAGGCGCGATTCACCGAGGCCTGCTCGCGTTGGCCGCACTGGCCGTGTCCGCCGCATGGAGCTGCGCTTCTCCACAGGTAGCCAATCCCGAAGAGCAGGTCGCCCAGGCGCTCACGGCCGCACCGGGTGACCTGGCCGAAGGGGCCCGAGTCCTCGGCTACGCAACCGACGGCACCGTTGTGCAACTTCGCGAGGGATCCAACGACTTCATCTGCCTGGCGTCCAACCCGGCCAGTGAGCAATTCTCCTCATCGTGCTACCACGCTTCACTGGAACCCTACTTTGCCCGCGGCAGGGAACTGGACGCGGCGGGTACCAGTCGCGAGGACCGATACCTTGTTCGCTTCGAGGAGATGGAGGCGGGCTCGCTTCCGATGCCGGTCATGTCCGCCACGCAGTATATCTTCGACGGAACGTGGGACAGCGAGACGCGGACCGCCGAAGGCATGCTCCGATGGGTCATCTACGTGCCTGGAGCAACCGAGCAGTCGATCGGCCTGTCGGCTGCGCCCGTTCAGGGTGGTCCCTACCTGATGTCCGCGGGCACGCCCGGAGCCCATATCATGATTGTCCCGCCTCGCGACGGGTAGTCCTCTGTCGGCATGATCTCGACCCTGGGTGCTTTTGTCGTTACTGCCGGGGTCATCGGGCTGCATGCGGTCTTCGTTGTGTTCGTGCTACTGCGTCCACGCGTCCGCCAACCCTCGTCGCTCGCCTGGATTCTTGTGATCATCGCCGTCCCGTTCGGCGGGATCGTCCTGTACCTGGTCGTGGGCGAGGTGCGTACCGGCAGCAAGCGCAAACGCCGTCACCGCACGATCCAGAAGAATATTCGTACCGTCCTGCAGCGCGCCTGGCACCAGACGACGGCTGCGACCGTTGTGCCCTGGGGCAGCGAGGCCATCGCCCGGCTCGCACGGCTTGGGAGCGACACGCTGCCGCGCAACGGAAACCGGCTGAAACTGGTGGCTACGGCGGAGCGTTTCACGCGGGCGCTGGTGGCCGACATCGACGACGCGCGGGACCATGTCCACCTGTTGTCCTACATCTACCTGGACGACAACGTCGGGCGGACGGTCGCCGCTGCGCTCGTCAGGGCGACGCAACGGGGAGTTGCATGCCGTCTGCTGGTGGACAACGTCGGATCGAGTGACTTCCTGAAGTCGGAGTTGTGCCGCACGCTGAAGAATGCGGGTGTCCAGGTGGTCGCGGCACTGCCGACGCGGATCACGCAGATTGCCTCCATCCGCTTCGACATGCGCAATCATCGAAAGTTCGCGGTCGTGGACGGTCGCGTGGGCTACACGGGAAGTCACAACATTGCCGAGGAGGCGTTTCACCCGAAGCCGCGTTTTGCACCGTGGATCGACGCGACGCTCAGAATCGAGGGGCCCGCGGTGCGCGACCTTCAGGCCCTCTTCATCGAAGACTGGTTCATGGACACCGAAGAGAACCTCGACCACCTGATCGCCCAGCCGCCCGAGGAGTTTCCGGACGGCCGCATCGTGCAGATCGTAGGCACAGGCGTCAACTCACAGAACCAGGCGCTGGTGCGCGTGATCCAGTCCGCCGTTCACATGGCTCGCGAAGAACTCATCCTCACCACGCCCTATTTCGTCCCCGACGAGGGTACGCTCGCGGCGCTGACCACGGCGGCGATCCGCGGCGTCAGGACGATCATCGTCGTCCCGGCCAGGAACGACTCGCCCCTCGTCGCGCTCGCCAGCCGGAGCTTCTACGAGACGCTGCTCAACGCGGGCGCCGAAGTGCACGAATTCACGAAGGGGCTGCTTCACGCCAAGACCATCACAGTGGACCGCGATTTTGCGCTCGTGAGCACCGCCAACCTGGACCGACGCAGCTTCGAGATCAATTTCGAACTCAGCACGCTGATATACGACAGCGACTTCGCCTCGGAACTTCGTCTCCTTCAAATGCGCTACCTCGAGGACTGCACCAAAGTCGATGCGGCCCGGTGGTCGGCGCGCAGTTGGCCGCTCAGGCTGGCCGAGAACGCCGCGGGCCTAGTCTCTGCGCTGCTGTGAACCCTCCGCGCGGCAAAATGGCCGCCGAGGTAGCGGCCGAGTGGGCCAGTACCCGGCCGCGCGGCGCGACAGGCACTACCGACGGCACGGCACTCGTACTGGGCGACTCCTCTCCCCGCCTCGCCCGTGCACTGGAGGATCTCGGGCGCACGGTCACCCGCTGGCACCGCCTGCCGTCCCGGAACCAGCTCCACACGCCCTGGCCGCCGACGGGCCCGTTCGGCGAGGTGTGGGTGAGGATGCCGCGCTCCTCACTGGAAGCCGCCATGCTTCTCCACGCTGCTGCGGCCCGGGTGCATGACGGCCGCCGTATCCACCTCTACGGTGCCAACAACGAGGGCATCCGGTCGGCGGCTCGGCACTTCCCGGACGGGACCGACGAGCCCCGCGCCGCCCTGATCAAGCGCCGCTGCCGCGTGCTCACTGCCGTAAAGGGACAGCCGCCGCCCCGACCGGACGGCCTCGACAGCTGGAAGTTCCAGGCACCCGTTGACTGGGGCACCGGCGAGCGGGCCTGGACCTTCTATCCCGGCGTCTTCGCGTACGGCCGCCTCGATCCGGCGACGGCCCTGCTCATCGAGGCCCTGCCCGACATTCCCGCCGGGTCGCGCGTCCTGGATTTCGGCGCCGGTACGGGCCCCATCGGCGCGGCCGTGCTGGGACGCGCGAGCCGGCGTACCGAGGTACACCTGCTGGAACCCGACGTCATTTCCCTGGCCGCGGCCGCCGTGAACGCTCCAGGAGCCATCCTGGCGCGGGGCAGCGACCTCTCCGCGGTCCCGGGCCCGTTCGACCTGATCGTCACGAACCCGCCGATCCACGTCGGCAGCGCCCAAAGCCTGAGCACCGTCGAAGCTCTGGCACGGGGCGCCCCGTCCACCCTCGCGAAGGGTGGAAGTCTCCTGCTCGTTGCTCAGCGCCGGCTTCCGCTTGCCCGCGTGCTGGGGGACTCGTTTGGGGACGTGTGCGCGCTGGCCGACCGAGGGCAGTTTCGCGTCTGGCGCGCCAGGGACGGGCTCCGCCCCACCAGGCGGATACCCGCTGGTCGGCGCCGCTCGCGCACCCAGGCTGTCAACGCGCGTCGTGCACAATCCTCCCGTCTACGACGGTGATCACCGCAGTCAGCCCGGGGATCTCGGCATCGGGCACGGCCAGGTAGTCGCCGGACAACACCGTCAGGTCGGCGGCCATCGCGGGGGCCAGGGTCCCCCGCTCCGATTCCGCAAACACCTGGTACGCGTATCCCGTGGTCATGGTGCGAAGCGCCTCCATGCGGCCGACGGCGTACTCGGCGCCCATTGTGCCCGCGGAAATGGTGCCGCGGGTCGCGAAGTGATAGAGCACGGCAAACGGGCTGTGAGGAATCACCGGCGAGTCGGTCCCGAGCGAAACCGGGATCTGTTCTTCGATATAGCGGCTCAAGGGGGTCGTCAGCGCCGCGCGCACGGCGCCCCAGTAGTCGACCAGGCTCGGGGCCGCCACGTAGAGGTGATGTTGCGCGGTTACCGTGAGGCCGAGCCGGCGCACTCGCTCGAACTGGTCGGGCGCGGGTATGAAGCCGTGTTCGATCGTCCAGCGTCGTTCCGCCATGGGGGTGGCGGCGTCCGCCTGTTCATACGCACCCAGAACGAGGTCGATGGCGGCATCGCCCACCGCGTGTGTCGCGACGCGCCAACCCAGCGCGCTCAGCTCCCGGACCGTGCCGTGGAACAGCTCGGTCGGGATCGTCTGCAGTCCATGGAACGTGCCTCCCCTTCCCCACGGCTCCTCGTAGGGTTCCCGCATCCATCCGCCCTCGAAGCCCCCATCGACCCCGAGCTTGACGCCGCCCACCGAGAGGAGGCCCGTGGTGAAGTCCGGTGGCACGCCCCACGACGCCACAACCGTACGCACCTCGTCCACAGGCGTGCCGCGCAAGCGGAAAAGGAACTCGACCCGCATCGTAAGCCGGTCCTCTTCGGCCAGCCTCCGCAGCATGGTGTACTGCTCCGGCGTGCCGCCCGGTATCCGCAGCGCCGTCACGCCCAGGGCGTTCATCACGGCCTGTGTTTCAAGGAAGCGGGCCGCCGCGTCCTCCGCGGTCCGTGCCGGCAGGGTCACCGGGTCCTTGGCGCGATCCACCAGTTCCCCGTTGAGACGACCGTCGTCGTAGCGCCCGATTCGCCCACCCGGCGGCGACTCGTCGGCCTCGTCGATGCCCCAGCGCGACAGGGCCGCCGAGTTGAGGATGAACTCGTGACCACCGCGTACGACAACCACGGGGTGATCCGGCGCCACGCGGTCGAGGTCGTCGCGCAGGGGCAGTCTCTGCTCCGCCAACTGGCCCTCATGCCAGTTGCTGTTTGTGACGACGAGTTCGCCGGGTTCGGTCTCGGCGGCGCGGGCCGCGATGGCGTCCAGCAGGTCGGCCATCGTGCGCACGCCCGACAGGTCCACGCCGGGGCCACCGCCCAGCGCATGGAAGTGGTTGTCGGTCAGGCCAGGGACAACGCTGCGGCCGCCGAGGTCAACGACATGGGTGTCCGGGCCGCGCAGCCGGAGCACCTCGGCATCGGAGCCCACGGCCTGCACCCGCCCCGCGCGCGCGGCCAGCGCCGCTACATCGCCAAGGCCGGAGTCGACGGTGATGACCCGGCCGTTGTGGAGGATCAGGTCCGCTGGCGGCGGCTCCGGCGAGCAGGAACCGACGGCCGCAAGCAAACCGGCCGTGACCAGGACGCGCATCACCATCAACCGTACCGCCCCTCGATATAGTCGGCGGTCTCGGAGTTTTCCGGGTTCAGGAACACCTCATCGGTGCGGCCGTGCTCGATGATCCTTCCCAGCAGCATGAACACGCACTCGTCCGACGCCCTTCGCGCCTGCGCCATGTTGTGCGTCACGATCAGGATCGTGTAGTCCCCGCGCAGCTTCCAGATCAGTTCCTCGACAGCCTCCGTCCCGGCCGGATCCAGCGCCGAGCAGGGCTCGTCCATCAGAAGCACCTCGGGCTTCACGGGCAAGAGCCGGGCAATGCACAGCTTCTGCTGCTCCTCCAGCGACAGGCCGGTCGCGGACTTGTCCAGCCGATCCTTGACCGTGTCCCAGAGGAGGACCTGCCGCAGCGAAGACTCCAGGATTTCGTCCTCCTCGACCGCCGACACCTTCCGGAGCCGCGCTTCGTGCAGCCGGAAGCCGAACAGGACATTGTCCCTGATGGAGATCGGCAGCGGATTCGGACGCTGGAAGACCATGCCGATGCGCTTACGCACCTGGACCAGTTCGACATCGTCGGCGAAGATGTCGTGGCCAAGAATGCTCACGCTCCCAGTGGTGCGCACATAGCCGAGCCGCTCAATGATTCGGTTGCAAGTCCGCAGCAGGGTGGTCTTGCCGCAACCCGAAGGACCGATCATCGAGGTGATGATCCCCCGCTTCACCTCCAGGTCGACATCGTACAGGGCCTGGAAGTCCCCGTACCAGAGGTTCAGACCCCGGGTCTCGATGGCGTAGTCGCCGCGCTCGCCGTCAGCCAAAGCGTCCCTCGATATAGCCGGTCGTGCGCTCGTCCCGGACCCTGCCCTCAAAGAGATCCTCCGTGGCGCCGATGTCGACCATCTCACCCATCAGAAAGAAGGCCGTGCGGTCGGCCAGCCGGCGCGCCTGCTGCACCAGGTTCGTCACCAGCACGATCGTCAGTTCGGAGCGCAGTTCCCGGAGAACGTCCTCGATACGCATGGTGGTCACCGGATCGACCGCGATCGAGAACTCGTCCAGGAGCAGCAATTCCGGTTCCTGCGACAGCGCGCGCGCGATCGTGAGCCGCTGCTGTTGGCCACCGGAAAGCAGGCTCCCCAGCGAATCCAGCCGGTCCTTGACCTCATCCCACAGCGCGGCGCGGGTCAGGCACCGTTCGACGACTTCGTCCAGATCGGCCTTCCTGCGAATCCCGCGCAGCCGCGGCGAGAAGGCCACGTTGTCGTACACGGTCAACGGCAAGCCCACCGGCAACGGGAACACGACCCCGATCCTGGAGCGTAGCGCGTACACGTTGCGCCAGTCGTTGATGTCCTTCCCGTTGAGACGGATGCTCCCACGCACGTCCATCCCCGGATTGAAGCCGTCCATGCGGTTGAGCGTGCGCAGGAACGACGTCTTGCCGCTGTTGGCGGGGCCGATGATCCCGAAGATTTCGTGCCTGAAAATGTCCAGCGAAATGTCCCGCAGCGCGGGTTGACCATCGTATGAAATCGTCAGGTCCCGCACTTCGATGATGGGAGGCTCCCCGTAGAGCGGGCTCGCAACCCCGCCGGCGGTCGTCGCCGCGGCCAGCACGCCGGCCGTCGCAGACGCAGGCAACCCGTCTACCATTTCTTCAGGCCCCGCAGGTAGACCCGGAACGCGATCGAGATGGCGTTCATCATCAGCACGATCGAGATAAGCACCAGGGCCACGCCGAACGGAATCTCCTCGGGCACGCCGGTCTGCTGGGTCGCGATGTAGTACAGATGGTAGGACATGGCCATCGTCTGATCGAACACGCTGGCCGGAAGGAACGCCACGAACGCGGCGGCTCCCGTGAACATGATCGGCGCAGTCTCTCCGGACGTCCGTGAGACCTCGAGGATCACCCCGGTGAGGATCCCGCTGATCGAATTGGGTAGAACGACTTTGCGAATCGTCTGCCAGCGTGTGGCCCCCATGTTCCAACATGCTTCCCTGAACGCCTGCGGTACCGCCTGGAGCGACTCGCGCGTGGCAACGATGACGACCGGCAGCGTCATCACGGCGAGAGTCAGACTGGCGGCGAGGATCGAGGCTCCGATGTTGAAGAAGAGGACGAACGCGCCCACGCCGAAGAGCGCGTGCACGATCGAGGGCACTCCGGCCAGGTTGATGATCGCCAGGTTGATGGTCCGGGTCAGCAGGTTGTCCGGCGCGTATTCGCTCAGGTAAAGGGCCGCGGCCACCCCAACCGGCACTGAAGCCAGCAGCGCCACTGCCACCAGCCATACGGTTCCTACCAGTGCCGGGAAGATCCCGCCGGCCGTCATCCCGTCGCGCGGCTCCGTGAAGAGGAACTCCCACGAGATCGCCGGTCCCCCCTTCACGACCAGAGTGCCGATGATGATCAGCACCGGGATCACCAGGGTCACGGTCATCAGGAAGAACACGGCCCGGGCCACGTTCTGGGTCCGGTAGCTTCTCCGGTTGAGCGTCGTCGCGGTGAACACGGGCTATTTCTTCCGGATGCCGCGAACCACGACGTCCGCGGTGAGGTTGACGATGAAGGTGACCAGGAACAGGAAGATGCCCAGGGTGAAGAGTGCACCGTAGTGACTCGATCCGTATACCGTATCCCCGAGTTCGGCGGCGATCGTTGCCGTGAGGGCGCGCACGGAGTCGAACGGGCTCGTGGGCAGGTTGATCGCATGGCCCGAGGCCATCAGCACGGCCATGGTCTCTCCGAAGCCCCTTCCCACGCCGAGTAGCACAGCCGCCAAAAGTCCATTCTTGCTGGCCGGGATCACCACCTTGAGAATCACCTCCCAGCGCGTGGCCCCCAGGGCCTCAGCAGCCTCCCGGTAGGTGTCGGGAACCGCCTTCAGGGCGTCCTCCGCAATGGTGGTCATGATCGGTGCGGCCATCAGTCCCAGGATGAGCCCGGCGTTCAGCACGCCCAGCCCCACCGGCACGTCAAACGTCTCGATGATCAGCGGGTTCATGATCGACATGCCGACGAAGCCCCACACCACCGAGGGAATCGCGGCGAGCATTTCCACCAGGATCTTGAGTGCTTCGCGAGTCTTCCCCGTGGCGAATTCCCCGATATAGAGCGCGGCGCCCAGCGACAGCGGAACGGAAAAGAGCATCGCGAAGCCCGTGACGCTGGCCGTGCCCACCATGAGCGCCAGGGCGCCATAGGTGGGGTTGTTGGAGGTGGGACGCCACGCGATCGACGTAAAGAACTCACCGAGATTGAGCGATCCGAGGACGAAGTCGAGCCCTTCCTTGGTGACGAATACGAAGATCCCGAGGATGAAGATGATCGCGGAGATGCCACCCACGAAGACGAGCGCCTGGGCCACCCGGTCCACGTACCACGCGAGGTCGCGCCGATCCATTGCGTCACGCGGATCCATTGCGGTTGGCCTCGGTGCGGTCGCGGTGTAGTCCGGAGGCGTCACTCGTCGTCCCGAACCCCCAGAGTCGTCATCAGGCCGCGAATCCGCCGCATGAGTTCCCGGTACAGCTCCTCGGCGCTGGAGTCGCCGCCGGTCGCGTCCTGGTCCAGATCCCACTGGAGAGCGGCTGTCCGGTAGGGGACGGAACAATGGTTGGTGGGATCCACCCCCAACCCCACGATCACGTGATAGTGCCGCGACGAGTCGAGCGCATCGGCGAAGTTTCTAGGGGCGTCATCAGCCGGCAGAACCATCCCCCGGCGCCGGCAGAACCTACGCAATGCCGGAGCGAATTCGGCCGCTGCCTCGAGCCCGGCCGAGCCGACGCGGCCGGCGTGCGGATAGCTTTCGACACACGCCAGCTCCGCCATCTTGCTGACCATGGCGTTGTTCTCGTCCACGAAGAGCATGCGGTAGCGCTTGTCCCGCTTCCGTTCCCCCGTTACCGCGAACAGCGTTTGCTGGCAAATGTTCTCCGCCTGCTCCGCGGTCCGCTGCAAGAGCCGAAAGACCAGCAACGCCCCGAAGAGGTCGCGCGCCGGACGAGGGTCCGAATCCGCAGCCGCGCTCAGGATTTCGAAGGCGTAGGGGTAGAGCGCGGCGGTCTGAGCGGCGAACCCCCGCGAAACATGCGCCGCGTCCGGGTCACCTTCCAGAAACCCGTCCAGAGCCGCCCGCAGCGCCCGTCGCGCATGCTCGCTCATCAGTTCGATGTTGTTCAACACCGCATCGGGCAGGGGGGACTCGATCTGCCTCGCCACCCGACAGATCGCGACCGAGTAGTCGCCCACCCGTTCCATTGCGACGGCAAGCCGCAGCACCCCGGAGATGAAACGGAGGTGACTTCCGCTCGGAAGATGCCGGGCCACGAAGAGGTGGCACAGGTGATCGACCTCGCGTGTGGCCTGGTTGACCGCGCGGTCCCTGATCAGGGTATCGTTGGCGAGGCGCCGGTCGAGGTCGAGGACCGCCCGCGCCCCGTGCCGCAAATTGTGCAGGACCTCGTCTCCGACACCCTGCAGCCGCGTGCGGATTGCGGCGAGGTCGGCCTCCAGGCGCTGGTCGTAGAGGCTCAAGCGCACTCCATGTCAGTATAGGGCGCGTACCCGCGCTCCAGGATCACGCACTGACCCTCCTGTGAGAGGATCCAGTCCATGTACTCCTTGACCGCACCCTGCGGTTCGCCGGCGGTGTACATGAAGAGCGGGCGGGCAATGGGATAACTCCCGTCGACGGCCGTGGCAATGGCGGGCTCCACGCAGCCCCCGGCGTCTCCCACCATGATGCATGGCATGCTGACGTGTTCCGTGGCATAAGCGAGCCCGCTGTACCCGATGGCGCAAGGCGTGTTTTCCACGAGGTCGACAACGTCCTTCGAACCGTGCATGTCCCGGGAACCGAGCTTGTACTCGGTGTTGTCGCCCAGCACGGTCTCCTTGAAATAGACGTACGTGCCCGAATTGTTCTGCCGGCTCACCAGAACGATTTCGTCCGAGTCGCAACCCGGCACGGCAACGCCCAGATCAGACCATCTCGTCACCGTGCCGTCCTCCCCATACAAGGCCTTGAGTTGCTCCAGGGTCATGCTCCCGATCGGGTTGTCGGCGTGCAAATAGACCGCGAGCGCGTCATACCCGACGATGTACTCGATGGGCTCGACCCCGTTTCGCCTGGCCGCCTCGAATTCGGCTTCGCGCATCTTCCGCGAGGAGTTCGCGATGTCCACGGTGCCGTTGATCATCGCGGAGATGCCGGTACCGGACCCTCCGCCGGTGACTGCGACCGCCACATTCGGGTTGACCGCGCTGTACACTTCGGCCCACGCCTGGGCCACGTTCAACAGGGTGTCGGAGCCCTTGTTCTGGATCATGGCCCGCTGGGCCCTGTCGGCGCCCCCGCAGGCAAGCATCGCCAGCGCGACAAAGGGGATGACTCTCTTCATTCGGTTTCTCGCTCCGTTTCTGATCTGGTGTGTTTGCAACGCTCGCGACGATTTGTCACGACGGGGTCACCGAGTAGTGACGACAGTGTACCAATGATCCCCACGTGCACCGGTGATGCCCACGCGACGCATGCGATCAGTAGTACAGATAGGTCTGCAGCTTGAAGGAAACCTCCCGCGAGCCCCTGGCAGAGTCGTAGATGTCCAGGTTCGCGCCGATCCGATTCTTGCCGGCCACGTAGAGGAACAGCCCCGGGGTAAGGAGCAGGCCGCCATCGTCGAGGGCATTCCGGTTGGGGTCTCCCCAACTCACCCGCGCCATGGGCTCCACGGCCTCGAAGTTGCCGTTCTCAATCGGTACATACCGGCTCAGGATCACCTGGCCGGTCAGAAAGCTCGGGACCTCACCTCCGGCCGACTCCGGCAACCGCCAGTTCGCACCGCCGACCAGGCCCACCTGCAGGTGCGTGCCGCTGCGGAAGCCCCCGATCTCGAGGTCGCCCCCGAAGGCCGTCGCCGAAGCACCCTCGCCATGCGGGCCGACATAGTCATGCCGGGACAGGTTGGCCGAGGCCGATACGCCGTCCGTCAGGCGAACCGTCAGGCGTCCCGCAAGCGACTTGCCCGAGTTCTCGTCCGATCCCGCTGTCCCCGTGCCGTTCGTCAGCGTGGCCATGTAGGACAGTCTGTCGCCGAGCGAACCGTCGGCCTTGAAGCCGATGTCCCGATCGGAGTAGGCGAGCTTTTCCGTGAAGCGGCTGAGCGTACAGGTGCCGCCGGGTCCCGCGCACCCAACGAGACCGTTTATACGTCCGGTGCGCTCCACCACTACGATGTCGGTGGAACTGTTGAGCTCGAAGATGTCGAACGCCCGCTTGAACTGACCCACCGAGAACCGGAACCCTCGACTCACGTTGAGGCGGAAATACGCGTCCTTCAGTTCCAGTTCGCCTCCTCCGAAATCGGGTTGGACGCGCGCATCCAGCAGGTCCGTGACACCGATGTCCAGGGTGAAGCGCGCCCGCCGCGTGAAGAAATCCGTCGCCTTTCCACCTTCCGCCGAACTCGTCGCAAACTGGGAATGGAGCCGCCCGCCGAAGCGAACCTGGGCGCTGCGGGCGGAAATCTCCACCTGTGCCCGCGTGGTCTCGGCGGTGCTGGCGACGACGAGAACCGACATCGCCAACACACGGAACCTGATCACGTAGTGTACCTCCCGGTTGATGAACGCCTGGAACGTGGCCGGGACTCGCATGCCCGGCCGTGCCGGCCCGGGGCATCGAGGCGTTACATGCTACCAGCCACATGTAACGAAAGAGTCACACAGCCATCGCCAGATGGTCACTACAGGGCCGATACCGTAACGGACGGGTCACGACCGGCTACTCGGGGGACAGAGCTGGCTCCATCTTCGGGCCTTCGCTCGTGTCCCCGCCGACCGCGCGCTTCAGGACTTCCTGGATGTCGAGCCCAAGCACCGACGCCAGCCCCTCCATCGTCCCGTACGCCCCCTTGACGCGCTGGTTCAACGCGTTGGACACGCCTTCGCCCTGACCACCGTCCATGACCACCACTCGGTCGATATCCACTCCCTCGACCGCACCCACCGCGATCTCCAGCAGCTCGGGCAGTTTCTCGGCAATGAACACGGCGAACGCGGCATCGCCGCCGGCCCGCACTTCGCCGTAAAGACGCCGCAGCACTTCGACCTGCGCCTTCCCGCGCTCGAGGATCGGAGCCGCTTCGGCCTCGGCCCGTGCGAACGCCGCCATCTTCTCCGCCTTGGCCGGCTCGACGATATCGGCGAGGAGCCTCTGCTCCTCACGTTCCACGCGCTTCATTTCCAGGATCCGCTCGGCCTCCACCTCCGCTTCCAACGCCTTCACCCGCGCGATCTTCTCGGCAGTCTCCCCTTCACGGTCGAGCTCCGCCTGGCGAACCCGCAGCGCGTTCTTCGCCTCGGCCACCTTGATCGACGCTGCGGCCTCCCGCACCTCCGCGCGCCGGCTGGCCTCCGCCTGTGCCTCGCGCGTATCCGCCCGCTTCCGCGCTTCCGCGATTTCCGCCTGGCGAATGGCCTCGGCGGATTTCTCCCGTCCGATCGCGGCCAGGTACCCGCGCTCGTCGCTCACGTTCTGAATCTTGAGCACGTCCAGGTGGAACCCCAGTGAGGCCAGGTCCTCGCCCGCGTCCTCCGACAGCGCCTTGGCGAACCCCAGCCGATCCTCGTTGACCTCCTCCGGCGTCAGCGTTGCCAGCACGCCGCGCAGGTTGCCGGTGAGGGTGTCCTGCGCGAGCGCCTTGATTTCGTCCTCGCTCTTTCCGAGCAACCGCTCGACGGCGTTGTTGAAGACCCATTCCGGCTCGGAGGCGATCTTGACGTTGGCGATGGCTTCCACGTTCAAGGGAATGTTGCCCTTCGAAAAGGCATTGTTCACAGACACCTCGATGGGGATGGTCTCGAGGTTCATGTGCTGAACCGTCTCGATGATGGGAACACGGAAGACACGGCCCCCCGAAATGGAGCGGTAGCCCACCTGCTGCCCATCGGTGAGCAGTCGGTTGCGCCCCGTCAGCACCGCCGCCCGGTTCGGCGGCGAGATAACGATGAGAGTTTTGATCGTCGCAACCAGCACGACAATCACCAGCACGATTACCAAGCCCGCTACGAGGGCGCCCAATGGAGTAAACACTTGCCTCCTCCTGTCATTCGTCCCTGGGGGGCTCCCGGCCCCGTTTAATCTTCCAGCAGCTTCGGCCCGACCGGAGCCACTGCCGCGATTCCATCCTTCATCTCGACCACCACGACGGGCTGCCCCAGGCTGAGCGCCGGAGCCCCGGACGCGTCGGCAGGCCGCGCACGCAGCCGCACCCGCCGGTCGCCCCTGCGGACGGTGACGGTACCGTGGCTGCCCGGTCCAACCTCCAGGGACACTTCGCCCGTCAGTCCGACGAACGACTCCTCCCCTTTCAGGGCCCCGGACTCGGTGCGCTTGAGGTACGCGAATACGGTACTGATCAGAGCACCCGAGCCGAGCCCCGTGGCCCCCGCGATCGCCGCCGTGAGCATCGGCTGACCGCCGCCCCAGACGAGATGCAGGAGGGCCCCCGCGGCTCCGAAGCCGAAGATGGCGTTGATGAGCGCCCGCACGGAGAAGACCTGTGCGATCCCTGTTCCCGCCGAGATACCGTCCAGGTCGGCGGCGACGTCGACATCCGCGTCGACGTCCACGTCGGCCTCGAGGAAATCTCCGAAGAAGGAGAGCGCGAGAAGGCCGCCGCCGACCGCGAGGCAGAACACGTAGGCTGTGAGCATTCCAGGCCCTCCTTGTTGCGGTCCGGCTATTTTCCTACGCTGCACGACCAGGTCATGTTCACGCGTTCACAGGCTCGGCAACGTATCCCGTATGCGCGGCCGGCGACATCCATTCGGAACGGAGTCTCCACTTGATCTACAGACGGACAGCCGCGCACGCACACCTGGCGCTTGCCACGATCGTTGCGCTCTCGCCCACCACCGCCAACGCCCAGCAAGGCGCCGCCGAAGGTGAATGGCGCTACTACGGGGGCGACGCCGGCAGCACCCGCTATGCACCGCTCGACCAGATCGACCGCAATAACGTCGCTTCCCTGGAGATCGCGTGGCGTTGGCAGGCAGCCAACTTCGGCCCCGCTCCCGAATACAACTACCGCACGACCCCCCTCATGGTCGACGGCGTGCTGTACGCCACGGCGGGATACCGGCGCACAGTCGCCGCGATCGACGCCGGAACGGGTGAGACCCTGTGGACCTACCGCCTGGACGAAGGAGACCGAGCCGCCCCGCGCCGCAATTCGGGGCGTGGGGTCGCGTGGTGGGAATCGGTGGAGACCGGGCCCCGCATCTTCTTCGTGACTCCCGGCTTCCAGCTGGTCGCGCTGGACCCGGCGACGGGTCGCCCCATACCCGACTTCGGCGATGGCGGCGTGGTTGAGTTGCGCCTCGGGCTGGGTCGCGAACTGGACCTTGTGCGCGCCCCGATCGGCTCCAGTTCCCCGCCGATCGTGGTGGACGATGTCGTTGTAGTCGGGTCCGCCCTGCCGTCGGGCAGCGCGCCGCCCGCACCGGAAATGCCGCCGGGACACGTCCGCGGCTACGATGCGGTCACGGGCGAACTCCGGTGGACCTTCCATACCATCCCGCAACCGGGCGAGTACGGCAACGGGACGTGGGAGAATGGTTCCTGGGAGTACACCGGAAACGCAGCCGTCTGGACCGCGCTGAGCGCGGACCCCGAACTCGGCCTCGTCTACCTTCCCATCGAACTGGGCACGGGCGACTACTACGGCGGCCACCGCCCCGGCGACAACCTCTTCTCGCAGAGCATCGTCGCGCTCGACGCCGCCACCGGCGAGCGGGCGTGGCACTTCCAGACGGTGCACCACGGCATCTGGGACTACGACCCTCCGGCGGCCCCCGTCCTTGCGGACCTGGTGGTGGACGGCCGCGAAATCCCCGCGGTCGCGTTGATCACCAAGCAGACCTTCACGTTCGTCTTCGACCGTCGCACCGGCGAGCCCGTGTGGCCCATCGAAGAGCGACCCGTGCTGCAGACCGATGTCCCCGGCGAGCGCACCGCCCCCACCCAGCCCTTCCCGACGAAACCGCCGCCCTACGACCGTCAGGGCGTCGATCCCGACGACCTCATCGACTTCACCCCGGAGTTGCGCGCCGAGGCCGAGGAGATCCTGGCGCAGTTGCACCACGGTCCGCTCTACACGCCCCCTACGAGGCCGATCGAGGGAGGCACACAGGGCACACTGATGGTTCCGGGCTCGCTCGGCGGCGCCAACTGGCCAGGCGGTGCCCTCGATCCGGAGTCCGGGTACCTGTATGTCCAGTCGGCGACGGCGCCCAGCGTGATCGCGCTCTCACCCGAACCCGACATCTCGACCATGGATTACATTCGCGGCGGTGGGCTGCGGCTCCGCCAGGGCGGCGGCCCCCAGGGTCTGCCGCTCTTCAAGCCGCCATGGGGCAGGATCACGGCGATCGACCTGAGCGCGGGCGAGATTGCGTGGCAGGTGCCCAACGGCGACGCGCCCGACTACGTGAAGGACCATCCCGCGCTCGAGGGGATCGATGTGGGAAGGACCGGCCGGCCGGACCGGGGCGGCCTCCTCGTCACGCGGACGCTTCTGTTTGCGGGCGAAGGCGGCGGAATGTTCGCCGCGTACGGGTCGGGCGGCAACATGTTCCGTGCCCACGACAAGGCCACGGGCGAGATCGTCGCCGAGATCGAGTTGCCCGCCAACCAGACGGGGCTGCCAATGACCTACATGCACGAGGGCCGACAGTATATCGTCGTGGCGGTGGGAGCCAGGCGTCAGCCAAGTGAGTTGGTCGCGCTGGCGTTGCCGGAGGCGTGAGGGATGACTCCTCCAACCGATACCCAGGCACTCCTCCAGTCCGGGGCAGCCAACGACACCGCCTTTTCCGCTCCGGGCCGTCCCGACCTCACCTACGCCGGCCTGCGCCGCCACGTCGAACGCACCGTGGCCGCCCTCAACCGGCGAGGCATCGGGCGGGGCGACCGCGTGGCCATCGTGCTGCCCAACGGACCCGAGATGGCGAGCGCCTTCGTGGCCATCGCAGCCGGAGCGACCACCGCGCCCCTCAACCCCGCGTACCGTCAACCCGAGTTCGAGTTCTACCTGCAGGACCTGGGGGCCAAGGCGCTGGTCGTGGCCGAGGGTGACGATTCGCCTGCCCGGGCCGCCGCCGCCGCACTCGGATTGCCAGCCATGGAGATCCGCGCGGAGCCGGATAGTCGGGCAGGCACCTTCTCCTTTGTGGGCGAGCCGCAAGGCGCACCGGCAGGGCACGGAGGCATGGCTGGGCCCGGCGACGTCGCACTCGTCCTCCACACCTCCGGCACCACGTCGAGACCGAAGATCGTGCCGCTGCTGCACAGGAACGTGTGTGCCACCGCCGAGAACATCCGCCGGACGCTGCGGCTGGAGTCCGGCGACCGTTGCCTCAACGTGATGCCGCTCTTCCACATCCACGGGCTGATGGCGTGCGTGCTGTCGACGCTGCACGCGGGCGGGAGCGTCTACTGCGCGCCGGGATTCAACGCGCTCAGGATCTTCGGGTGGCTCGCCGACGCCGACCCCACGTGGTATTCGGCGGTGCCGACGATGCATCAGGCGATCCTCGCGCGGGCCAGGCGCAACGCCGGCATCGTCCAGCGGCTGCGGCTACGGTTCATACGCTCCTCGTCGGCGGCGCTGCCGTCGCGGGTGATGGCGGAACTGGAGGAGGCGTTCGGCGCGCCGGTCGTGGAGGCCTACGCGATGACCGAGGCCGCACACCAGATGACCTGCAATCCGCTGCCGCCGGCCGCCCGCAAGCCCGGTACGGTGGGGATCGCCGCGGGCCCCGAAGTATCGGTGATGGACGCCGCCGGCAGTCACCTCGCGCCGGGCGAGGAGGGCGAGATCGTCATCCGGGGGCCCAACGTCACGCCGGGCTACGAGAACAACGAGGCCGCGAACCGCGAAGCCTTCACGCACGGGTGGTTCCGCACCGGCGACCAGGGGTTCCGCGACGAGGACGGGTACTTCACGATCACCGGGCGCCTCAAGGAGATCATCAACCGGGGCGGAGAGAAGATCTCGCCGCGCGAGGTCGACGAGGTGCTCATGGACCACCCGGCCGTGCAGCAGGTGGTCACCTTCGCGATGCCGCACCCGAAGCTGGGCGAGGAGGTGGCGGCGGCGGTCGTGCTGCGCGACGGCGCCGAGGCGGGTCCGGGCGACGTGCGCGACTTCGCGGCCGGGCGGCTGGCCGGGTTCAAGGTGCCGCGCAAGGTGGTGATCCTGGACGAGATCCCGAAGGGACCGACGGGGAAGCTGCGCAGGATTGGGCTGGCGGATCAGCTCAACCTATGAAGATCGCGATCTACGGCGCGGGGGCGACGGGCGGATACCTGGGAGTGAAACTGGCGCGGGCCGGGGTCGACACCACCCTGATCGCGCGAGGCCCCCACCTCGACGCCATGCAGCGGGATGGCGCGCGGCTGCTCATCGACGGGGACGAACTCGTCGCGCGCCCCTTCTGCACCGACGATCCGGCAGAGGCGGGCCCGCAGGACTACGTGATCATCACGCTGAAGGCGCACTCGGCCACGCGCGTGGTGGACGCGATGCAGCCGCTCCTGGGCCCCGACACGGCCGTCATCACCGCGCAGAACGGCGTCCCCTGGTGGTACTTCCATCGCGTGGGCGGCGAGTGGGAGGGCACGCGCCTGGAGAGCGTGGATCCGGGGGGGCGCCAGTGGGACGGGATCGGACCGGAGCGGGCAATCGGCTGCGTCGTCTACGTCGCGACCGAAATCGCGGAGCCGGGCGTGATCCGGCACCTGTACGGGAACCGGTTCACCGTGGGCGAACCCACCGGGGAGAAGACCGCGCGGATCAAGGCGCTCAGCCGGGCATTGATCGGGGCGGGCATCCGGGCCCCCGTGCGTCGGATCCGCCAGGAGATCTGGATGAAGCTGCTCGGCAACGTCTCCTTCAACCCAATCAGCGCGCTCACCCTGGCCACTCTGGACAGGGTAGCCACCGAGCCCGGGACGCGGGGGGTGGCGCGGGGGATGATGGAGGAGACCCGCGCGATCGGCGAGGCGCTCGGCGTGCGCTTCCGGCTCGACATCGAGAAGCGGATCGACGGGGCGGCGGGGGTGGGCGCCCACCGCACCTCGATGCTGCAGGACCTCGAGCGGGGCCGCACGATGGAGATCGACGCGCTGGTCACCTCGGTGCAGGAGCTGGGGCGCCTGGTCGGGGTGCCCACGCCGACCATCGACGTGGTACTGGCGCTGGTGCGTCAGAGGGCGGAGATTGCGGGATTGTATCCGGCGTAAGGAGGCATGAGATGGCGGTCTACAAGATGATTCGCATCAGAGTTCACGATGCTGACCGGTGCGCAACGTACACCAGCGCGGCGTCGGCGGCGTTGGCGAGACACGGTGGCGAGCTTCTCTACCAGAACGAGCGTGATGCAGCGACCCGCATTCTGGTCGTGCGCTTTCCCGACGCGGCTTCGTCCTGGGCACACTACGGCGATCCGGAGGTTCAGCAGGCGTTGTCCACGGCCAAGGGATCGTTCACCCGCGATATCGTCGCCCTCGAAGGTGGGTCGTAGCACGGACCGGCGGTGTCTTCTGATCGTTGGAAGCACGCTGGTCGCCGTTTGCGCCGCGGCACCCGCGGCGTCAGGGCAGGAACCCCCACCGCCCGAACCCGACTCGGTTGTCAGGCTGCAGCCGCTGGTCGTGACGGCCAGGAACCGGGAGGAGCTCCTTCAAAGCGTCCCGCTGGCGGTCTCGGCCTTCTCCGGTCGTGATCTGGAGTTTGGCCAGGTCGCCACGACCGATCGGCTCGGCCAGATGATGCCGAACGTCCACTTCAACCACTCCGGCGCTCTCTCGGGCACGAAATCGGCGGCGCAGTTCTACATTCGGGGCGTGGGGCAGCGTGACTTCCTGCCGGTGACGGATCCCGGAGTTGCGGTCTACGTTGACGGGATATACATGCCGCGCTCGGTAGGAGCGGTGATGGACCTCATCGACGTGGACCGTGTCGAGGTGTTGCGCGGACCGCAGGGGACGCTCTTCGGGCGCAACGCGGTGGGCGGAGCCGTGTCGGTGCACTCCAGGAGGCCGGACGCCGTAGCGCGCAGGAGCATCAGGGCACAGTTCGGCGACGATCGGATGACCAACCTGACCGCGTCGGCAAACGGTGCCCTGGCGGATGGGCTGTTCGGGAGCGTGGCCCTGGCTCTCCGCAAGCGGGACGGGTACGTGACACGCGTCCATGACGGGCTCGACAAGGGCAACGACAACGGACAGGCGGGGCGCGGCACGATCGTGTGGCGTCCCTCGGCGACCTTCGAGGTCTTTGCGACGGCCGACTATT
>JAPPGZ010000033.1 GCA_028874905.1 Gemmatimonadota bacterium | reverse complement strand
AGAGAAACGGCAGGGAACGCAGATCGTGCAGCCCTGATTAGACTTACGTGATTTTCTGCCGGGATTCAGACCCTTACCATTCCGCACACGCCGCTGGGCATGCACGACAGCTATCATCACGAAATCGACGAGAAGATGGACGGCAAGCTCGACCGCATGTCGGTGGTCTACTACCAGCGCGACGGCGAGGGCGGCTGGATGCCCGGATGGACGCCGGGCGATCCGCCTCAGGTGCCTTTCGTGCGCGCTTCGGGTGGCATGATCTCGACGGCCGAGGACTACGTGATCTTCTGCCAGATGTTCCTCAACGGCGGAGTATACGACGGGCGGCGCTACCTGTCCGACGAATCGGTGGCGCTGATGACCTCGCCGAAGATCCGCACCAACCCGGGGTCGGACGGTCCGGTCAGCTACTACGGGTACGGGTGGTCGGTCTCCGGGGAAGGCGTGTTCTCGCACGGCGGATCCGACGGGACGAATGCCTTCGTCGACCCGGAGAACGGGCTGATCGTACTGGTGTTCACCCAGACGCCGAGGGGGAACAATCCGGTGCGGCGCTTCCTGGAGCTGGTGTACCAGGCGATCGAAGGGTAGGCTGCCGCGGATCCGGAGGCGGACCGCTACGACCCCAGGTGTAGCTGGATGAGGCGCCAGGCGGCTTCGTCGGTCGCCTCGAACGCGGTTTCCCCACCCTGATTCGTTGCTACCAGCACCGCGAAGTCCCTCTCGGGCGCCATCCACACCACGGCATACCAGCGCAGGTTGCTGCCGGAGTGGGCCAGTGCGCGTCCGCCCGCCCACTGCCGGCTTGTGACCACCCATCCCGACGCATAGCTGAACCCTTCGGCCGGGGTGTGCAACCGGCGGATCGTCTCCGGCTGAAGCAGATCGGTCCGGCCCTGTTCGCCCGCCAGGTGCATCGCGACATAGCGTCCCAGGTCCTGAGTCGTGGCGTGTACGGTGCCGGCAGGGCCGAGACCCGGTGGGTTGTCGGCACGTGGGTCACCCGGTTCCAGCGCGAACCTGCCGGTGCCCTGCCCCAGGTGTCCGCGGGGCTGGTCCATGGCGCCCGGCACTCCTGGGGCGCCGAATCCCGTGTCGTCCATGCCGAGCGGCGCGAAGAGGCGTGTGTGGATGAGGCCCTCCCATTGCTGCCCGGTGACGGCCTCGAGCGCCGCGCCCGCGATCATGTAGCCCACGTTGGAGTAGTGGTAGGTCTGGAGCGGGGAGAACTCGGGGGCCGTGCCGAGTACCTCCAACGCGAACGCGCGCCGTTGCTCGGGTAGCGCGTCCGTGCTGGTGAGCATCTGCGTCCAGGTCGAGAACTGGCCGATTTCGTTGGTGAAGCCGCCGCGGTGGGCGAGGATGGGCTCCAGGGGGACGGCACGCAGTTCGGGGTGAATGTTCGGGAAGTGGGGGAATGCGGCTTCCAGGGTGGTCGTCCACTCCAGAGCGCCATCCTCGACGAGGATGCCGGCAAGCGTGGACGTCATCGACTTCGTGATGGAACCCAGGTGCCACTTGTCATGGATGGTGACCGGGACGAGGGACCCGTGCGCCCGCGTGCCCACCGCACCCACGGCGACGAGCCGATCACTGGTAACGATCGCGCCGGCAAGTCCGATGAGGCCGTGGCGTACCCGTACGTCGAGGAGCAGCGAGGAGATGGGAGACGCGGTTACCGTCAGGGTGGCCGTGCCCGTCGCTCCGTGGCCGGTGGCGGTCACGGTGGGCTGCCCCGGGCCCGCACCCGTAACCAGGCCGTCCTCGCGGACCCAGGCCTGACCGGCCTGTGATGTGGACCAGATGATGGCGGGGTTGGCGACCGGCTGGCCGTTGGCGTCGGTGACGGTGGCCGTGAAGCGGACGGTGTCGCCGACCTCGACGGATGCGGTGGCGGGGGTCACCTGGACGGTGGCCGTGGGGGTGGGGGGAGCGACCGGGGTAGTCGGCTCGTCGGAGGTACCGCATGCGGCCGCGAGGAATCCGCCAGCCACGCCGACGGCTGCAAGCGGTGGGGGGACGATCCGCAAGGCCCTTCCTCCGCCCTGGTCAGGCGACTCCCCGTTTTCGCCAAAAGCGTGCCAACCCCCACCACGAATCGAAGAACCCCGAGGCGGTCCCGTACAAATCCGTGTGGCCTGCCGACACCTTCCGGCCCACCCTCTCCGTGACCCATTCGGCGAACGCCGTGGCGCGGTTTCGGTCGTTGGCGAAGCGGCCGTCGCGCAGCGAGTCGCGCACCCGTAGCGCCCACGCATCCAGCTCGCCTGCGAGTTCGGAGAAATGCGCTTCGACATCCCCGTAAGGGCCGAAGTGCGTCGCCACGATCCGCTCCGGGCTCCACGCCATGACCCTGTCCATGCTCGCCTTCCACAGTTCCACATCGATGTCCGGCGGCGGGGTTACCGGCATTGCGGGCCCGCTGCGGATCCGGATCCCCCCCACGTCCCCGACCCAGGCCGTCCCCGTCGCGGCCTCGCAGTAGGCCACGTGGTGCTTGGCGTGCCCGGGAACGTACGCCACCTCGAAGCGGCGTCCCCCCGGCGCGACGGCATCCCCCTCGTCGACAACGCGAATGCGCTCGCGCGGGACGGGGAGGAACTCGCCCCACAGGGTGGCCATCGCGTCGCCGTAGATCCGCCCCGCCGAGGCGAGGAGGCGCGACGGGTCCGCCATGTGGGGGGCGCCCACCGCGTGCACGTACACGATCGCGCCGGGCGCTTCCCGCACGATGGCGCCGGTCGCCGTGGCGTGGTCGAGGTGGATGTGCGTGAGGAGAATGGCGCGGACATCGTTCAGCGTGCGTCCCAGCTCGGCGAGACCGCCGCGCAGGCCGTCCAGGCGTGCCTCGGGGCCGGGATCGACCAGCGCGACGCCGCCCGCGGGGAGTTCCAGCACGCCCACACCGATGATGGTGGCCTCGCCCTGGTGGTGCAGGTCGACCATCGCCGCGCCCCCGCCGATGTCAAGCATGGCCACGGCCGCCGGACCGGACGCGCGGTCCTCCTGCAGGCTCCCCGTGACCGTCACCTGCCGCCCTCTTCGGTCGTCATCGGATCCTTGTGACTTCCCCACTTCTCGAACCACTTCCGCAGGTACAGCTGGGTGCGCAGGAAGTTCGACGGTCGCCGGCTGGTCCCGTGCCACTCGCCCTGGAAACGCACCATCACCGTGGGGACGCCCAGGTACTGCAGCGCCTGGTACATCTCCTCGGTCTGCGGCATCGGGGTGCGGATGTCCATCTCGCCGGTCAGGAACATCGTGGGCGTGGTGACGTTGCCGACGTAGAAGATGGACGACCGGTCGATCCACTCGGCGGGGTCTTCCCAGAAGGGCCTTTCGAAGGTGCGGAAGTAGCTGATCGCATCGGAGGTGCCCATCGCGGAGATCCAGTTCACGATGGGGCAGTTGGCGGACGCGGCGCGGAAGCGGTCGGTGTTGCCGACGATGTAGCTGGTGAGGATGCCGCCGCCCGAGCAGCCGTAGACGAAAACGTTCTCCTCGTCGACGTAGCCGCGCTCCAGCATCTCGTCGACGCCGTTCATGAGGTCGGGGAAGTCGGCCCCGGGGTAGTCGTGGTTGATCGCATTGGCAAACTCGGTGCCGTAGCCGGTGGAGCCGCGGGGGTTGGTGTAGAGGACGACGTAGTCGTTCGCGGCGTGCTCCTGGAACGCGAAGTTGAACCCGCCGTTGTACATGGCATGGGGTCCCCCGTGGATGACAAGCATCATGGGGTATTGGCGGGACGGGTCGAAGTCGGGCGGCTTCACGATCCAGCCCTGGATGCGGAAGTCGTCGGTCGAGTCGTACCAGATCTCCTCGACTTCGCCGAGTTCGACGTGACCCAGGACATCGGAGTGGATGTTGGTAAGACGCGTTGCCGCTTCGGGGTGGGTGAGGTTGAAGCGGTAGATGTCACCGGGTTCGTGGGCGCTGGAGACCGTGCCGACGGCGACGCCGTCGTCGGAGAAGGACGACATGGTGAAGAGGTGCTCGCCCGACGTGAGCATGCTGACGCCCCGTTCCAGCGACACGAAATGCAGCTGGCGGTAGCCGTCTCGGCTGACGTTGAAGTAGAGACCGCCTCCGTCCGGGGCCCAGGTCATGGGACCCACCTGCCGGTCATGGTCTCCCGAAATGACGCGCGAGCCGGAGCCGTCGCGGTTCATGACGTGGATCCTGACGTTGCGATAGGTGTCGTCGTGCGCGTCGATGCCGGTGTAGGCGATGAGCGAGCCGTCGGGAGAGGGGACGGGACTGCCGTCGGGGCCGCGGCGGTCGGTCAGCTGGCGGATCTCGGCGGTGGCGACGGAGACGGCGTAGATCTCCGACTCCTGCCAATGCTCGGGGCGGTCGGCGTCCTCGTGACGGAACGAGGTGAAGTAGATTTCGGTTCCGTCCGGACTCCACTCGATGGAAGAGTGGTTCCAGTTCCCGTCGGTGAGCTGCCGGGGGGTGCCTCCGCCGGCCGGGACGACGAAGACGTGCGTCCACCCCGTGTCGATGTAGCCGACGCCGTCGCGCTTGTAGGCGGGCCTTTCGACCACCTTGGGTTCGCGCTCCCAGTCGGCGCCATCGGGCCTGGCGGGTAGATCGACCCCCGCGAAGTCGGCCCTGTCCGATACCCGGCTGGTGAACGCGATCCAGTCGCCGTCCGGCGACCAGCGGGGGTTGGATGGCCCGTTTTCGAGCCGTGTAACCTGGGTTGCCAGGCCTTCGGCGTCCATCCACCGGACGAAGAGCTGCGATCCGCGCGGCTCTCCGGCCGCCGTATAAAGGATCCGGGTGCCGTCGGGCGACCAGGCGCTGCCGGAACCGTCCACGAGGTGCCGCTTCCTTGTGCCGTCGACGTTCATGATCCACAGTGACGACTGGCGCGAATCGTTGATCTTGTCGATCCACCCCCTGGTGTAGACGATGCGTCCGCCGTCCGGCGAGATCCGTGGGTTCGACACGGTCTCCATGTCCATGTACTGGTCAAGGGAGAGGCGTTGCTGGGCGGCGGCGGGGGCGGTGAGGAGCACCGCTGTGGCGACGGCGACGGCTAGTGGAAGAATGTTGGATGGCGGACCGGGATGGGGGCGCGTCATGGCGGTTCTCCGGGCAAGTCGAACGTTTGCGACAGCCCGAATAGTGGTCTGCCCGCGGGTTCGGGACAACACGGGCGCCGCACCGACGGTGCTACTACGGCAACAACCGCTGCAGCGTGAGCAGCATGCCCATCCCGAGAACCATGAGTCCGCCGAGTCGAATGGTCATGCGGTGCTCGAGGTCGCGCATCCCGGTGCGGACGGAAGTGGCCAGTGTCTCGATCTCGCCGCGCAGGGAGGTCTCCATCTTTTCCGTATCGCTGCGGATCGAGGCTTCCATCCTTTCCATGTCGCTGCGGATCGAGGCTTCCACCTTTTTCATGTCGCTGCGGATCGAGGCTTCCACCTTTTCCATGTCGCTGCGGATCGAGGTCTCGACGCGCTCGATCTCGTTGCGCAAGGAGGTCTCGACGCGCTCGATCTCATTGCGCAGGGAGGTCTCCATCTTCTCCATATCGCCACGAAGCGCGGTCTCAACCCCCTGCAGATCCCGCTTCGTCGGAAACCGCTCCGCAAATCCCTCCGCGAAGGTATCCACCAGAACCGTGGCCTGGATTTCGTTGAAGCCCGCTTCGTCTCGCAGTCTGTTGGCCGCCCGGAGTGTATCGAAGCTCATCATGGCCCCCCAAGATGCGCCGTCGCGGTCGCGGCCGCTACCTGGCGAAACGGAGCGGCCGCCGACAAGAGCCACCACAATGGGCTGGAAGAATGGGCGACTACATGGCTCGATGGGCCAGCGGATCGCCAAGGGTCTGAGTCACGGCAGGAAATCGTCTAACTATTTACAGGGCTGCACGATCTGCGTTTCCTGCCGCTCGACGGGACCTTGCTGGATCGTGCCGCCAGAGCGGGAAAACCGGGTTGGATGGCGGGAAAGAAGCCCCGTCGTCCACATGGTCACTGGGTTGTCCGCTACGCCCAGCCACGAGGCCCGCGCATGAACCGCTGCGCGCGGGCGCACAACCGAGCAGCGGCGTGTCGGGCATGCAGCGTGGGCTCCCGAGCCTGCTTGCGAGTGATTCAGCCACAATTCCAGGCTCTTCGTTGAACTCGCCCACGCAGCTGCGCTATGGAGCTGTGCTGATCGGGGCCGATGGAGCAGGTGCGCGTGTTCGTTCTGGCTACTCACGTAAGACCTATGTGTCGATGCCGTTGACTTGATGATGCCGGTCCAAGTGTCTCTCGATCAACTGATACAACTGGCGATCCTTCTCGCGCCGTAGCACCCGCTGCCACGGGTTGCCTTCGCCCGGATCGCTCTCCTCGTGCTCTTTCGGGAACAGATCCGGGAGGTTCAGCAACAGTTCGAGGGCGTTGATGTCCCGCTCGTCGTCGTCCGTCAGTTGATAGAGGTCCATCCTTGAAAGGACCCGCTTCACGAGCCTGGGCACGGTGAATGCCGTCAACAGCAGGTGCTGGCGAACGGTCCACAGCGCTGGCCGTGCGTTCTCACCCATGCCGTGCGCCAAGTTCCCGCGACAGGCCTTTAGGTCGTCCGCCCAGCAGGCTCGGAGTGGTCTTTCCTTCATCCATGTCCGACCGGTCGGTGGCGCTCGCCATTCGCTCCGAGGCACCTCGCGGCTCGGGTGCCATGCTTCGGCGAACTTCACGTGGAACTGCTTGCGATCCGCGCGCGAAGAGATTCCCAGAATCTGTTCCATCGCCGCGTACGTCAGCACCAATTCCGTGTCCATGGACATGTCCGGCGCGTCGGTGTTGGCTTGGTTGAAGAGGACGATACCGCGGTACAACCCCAACCACTCATCACGGGATCGGGACCGGAGGAGCGCTTCGAGCAGGGCGCAGTCGGGCTTAATCTGCTTGCCGCCTTGGCACACATGCGCTGGCGCCTGGACCCTGTAGGAGTCGCGCGAGACGCTCGACCATTGGACTCCATCCCGTCGGCGTATTTCCAGGAACACGCCACCCCGCGGGTCCTCGAACTCCTGAATCACAAGGCGCAGGTCGTCGCGGTTGTAGTAGTCGTAGTCGAAGTAATCGCGAACCGCCAAGGCAGCGAAGGCGAACAACTCGGCAAACAGAAACAGGTCCGCCCTGTCCTCATCGGACGGACGCTCCGTTAGTTCCCGGCCGTGGGCCTCCAAGATGACCGCAGTACGGATCGGCTTGTCCCGGAGATCGCGATACGGAGACAGGACGGCATCAATGGTTGCTTGGCGGTCGTCATCCGGCCACGGCAGTTTTTCCCGCACGAACCGCCGCAACGAGTATCCTTGGGCATCGATGTCGCACTCGATCTCGATCCATGGAAAGAAAGCCAGTCGGGGCATGTGCTCGTCTGTTCTTCGCGATCCCGGCGTGATACCGTGGCTATTCCGGCAAGGCCGGAATCCCCGCCGATCCTGGAGCCCGACCGCTTGAAACCTCGCCCGAAACAACCGAACTTGGTAGTGGCCTTCGAGGCATTCGGCGGGGCGTGGACGGACAGCGGCTCGTCCAACGATCACCGGAACACAGGGCAGATGCAGCCGGGTGCCCGGCACCCAAGGGCGATCATGGCGCGACGAAAAGGCAAGGCGGGGCGGAATATCGCCACGTACGAGCATCCCGACAAGGAGCGTGCGAACAACCCGCCCGTCGGCCTGGTCACCCCGGAAACCGACCGGGACGCGGCCGACAAGAGCTACGCTCATGATCCGCACCTCGATCCTCATCTCTCGTGGTCCGGCAAGGCCGAGCACACTTCGTTCGAGGTGCCTACGGTGTCGCTGCACGTCCACGAGCGGATCGACCCCCGGACGATCATCGAAGCGGTAAGGAAGACGAAGGCCACGGAAGAGCAGCGATCGCTATTCTCTACTCCGGCAGAGAACCCGCCGCTCCGGCAAGCCATCGAGTTCTACCGTCACCGGCACAACTGGACCAACCGCCTGATCGCGGGCGACAGCCTTCTGGTCATGAACAGCCTGATCGAGAAGGAGGGTCTCGGCGGGCAGGTCCAGATGGTCTACATGGACCCGCCCTACGGCATCCGGTACGGTTCCAACTTCCAGCCGTTCGTCAACCGGCGCGACGTGACCGACGGTAGGGATGCCGACCTGACGGCTGAGCCCGAGCAGATTCGCGCGTTCCGGGACACTTGGGAGCTCGGCATTCACTCCTATCTCTCCTATCTGCGGGACCGCTTGCTGTTGGCCCGCGAGCTGCTCCATGAGAGCGGAAGTTGTTTCGTGCAGATCGGCAAGGAGAACGTCCATCGAGTCGGCGTGGTCATGGACGACATCTTCGGCGCGGACAACCGGGTGGCGACGATCTCCTACGCCACCACCGGCGGCAGTTCGGCCAGGACGCTGCCGCAGGTGGCCGATTATCTCCTGTGGTACGCCAAGGATGGGAACCGTGCGAAATACCGGCAACTCTACGAGGAACTGACGCGAACAGAGGTGATCGACTTCTTCAATTGGGATGTCATGGTCGAGTTGCCCGACGGGGAGTGTCGTGCGCCGACACGCGAGGAGAGGGTCGATCCGGACAATTGCTTGCCCAAGGGAGCGCGCATTTGCCGACGGATGCCTCTTATGTCCCGCGGGGACTCCACGACCGGTCGATCCGACCCCTATGAGTGGAATGGCCGTGTGTTTCGAGTTCCCACAGGCCAGCAATGGCGTGTCTCGGCAAATGGGCTGGACAGACTAGCCAGCCTCGGGAGGCTGGAAGCCCGAGAGGGCCAAACCCAGCTAATGTGGAAGAAGTACGAAGACGAGGTTCCCGGTCGGAGGATACACAACATCTGGCCCGCGCAGATGTCGCCCACCGGCAAGCGCTATGTGGTTGAGACGGCCACCAAGGTGATACAGCGCTGCATCCTGATGACCACGGACCCGGGCGATCTCGTCTTCGATCCGACCTGCGGCAGCGGAACCACCGCTTACGTCGCCGAGCAATGGGGGCGGCGCTGGATCACCTGCGACACGTCGCGTGTCGCGACCGCCCTTGCCAAGCAGCGCCTCATGACGGCACCCTTCAAATACCACGACTTGGCCCGTCCGCACGAGGGAGTCGGGGCCGGGTTCCGGTATCGCAGCGTCCCAAAAGTATCGGCGAAGACGCTGGCATACGATGAGCCTCCTGCGGAAGTCGTTCTGTACGACCAGCCCCACCCGGACCTCTCGAAGGCCCGTGTCACCGGCCCCTTCACGGTCGAAGCGGTTCCCGCGCCCACGGTGCTCCCTCTTGACGAAGTGGCCGAGGGGGATGCGCTACCGGCAGACGACTCGGTGGCACGGACGGGGCCGACGATCCGGCAAGCAGACTGGCGCGACGAGCTTCTGAAGACCGGCATTCGGGGCGAGCGCGGACGGCGCATTGGGTTCGTGCGACTGGAGCCGCTGCCGGGCCAGAGACACCTTCATGCCGAGGGTGAGACTGGCACCGAACAAGCGGCGTCGCGGAGAACGCAGGACGCCGCGCTTGGCGCTCGGGCAGTGGTGTCGTTTGGCCCGGATCATGCGCCGATGGAGCAGCGGCAGGTGGCGAGGGCGATCGAGGAGGCGTCCCATCTGGTTCCGCAACCGGCGGTAATCGTGTTCGCCGCCTTCCAATTCGATCCCGAGGCTTCCAAGGACATCGACGAGACTAACTGGCCCGGCGTGCAGTTGCTCAAGGCGCAGATGAACGCCGACTTGCTGACCGACGACCTCAAGAGGAATCGGGCGAGCAACGAGAGCTTCTGGCTCGTCGGCCAGCCCGACGTGGCGCTCGAACGCGTCTCCCAAGGGCAGGACGAAGGCAAGTTCCGTGTCTCGGTGAAGGGGTTCGACTACTACGATTCGGAGACCGGGAATATCGAATCCGGCAACGCCGACAAAATCGCACTCTGGATGTTGGATCCCGACTACGACGGTCGCAGCCTGTTCCCACGTCAAGTGTTCTTCCCGATGGCCGGTGCCGAGGACGGCTGGGCCAAGCTGGCGAAGAGCCTTAAGGCGGAGATTGACCCGACACGGATGGCAGCTTACCGGGGCACGGCATCGCTCCCGTTCGAAACTGGGGAGCACGGACGTGCGGCGGTCAAGATCGTGGACGACCGGGGCGTTGAGAGCCTCAAGATCGTGGAGTTGGAGGAATGAGCACTTCGCTGCGGGCGGCGACCGGAGCCGTCCAAGACCGCGAGCGGCTGGCGGACCGGGTCGGTGTATCCCTTAGCGCCATCGAGGCGTTCTGCGACCGCTGGCAGGTGGGAGAACTGGCGCTGTTCGGTTCGGTGTTGCGCGACGACTTCGGGCCGGACAGCGACATCGACGTGCTGATCCGGTTCAAGTCGGAGCGCACACCGGGCCTGTTCGGCATGGCCGGGATGCAGCAGGAACTGGCGGATCTGTTCGCCCGCAGGGTCGATCTGGTGAGCCGGGCCGCCATCGAGAAGAGCCGAAACTACATTCGAAGGAAGGCGATTCTGGAATCCGCGCGGGTGGTCTATGCCACGTGACGACTCCGCGTATCTGCTGGACATGCTGCTCGCCGCGCGCGATGCGTTGTCCTTCACGGAGAGCATGTCCTTCGACGATTTCGTGGGGGACCGGCGAACGCAGTTGTCGGTTCTCAAGTCGGTGGAGATCATCGGCGAGGCTGCCGCGCAGGTACGCGAAGACGCGAGGCGGGCAAACCCGGACATCCCGTGGCGGCAGATCGTCGGGATGCGCAACCGGCTCGTGCATGTCTACTTCGACATCGACCTTCCGGTCGTATGGGATACGGTTCGCCACGACCTGCCGGATTTGATCGCCCGATTGGAGCCTCTGGTTCCTCCGGAGCCCGGATAAGTTGCCAAGCGCCACCATCGACCGGCTGATCGTCAATTCCCCCTACGAAGAGCCGGCCCGGCATTGGCGGTACGATAGGGCTACCCGGCTGTTCAATCTTGAGGACGGTCGGAGGCCTGCGGGGTACGTGGTGGCCTCCGGTGACGCCGCGGCGTTCGACGATCCCGGCGTGTTCCGGGAGATTCCGCTCGTCAACCGGATTCGGGAGCGGGTGAAGTCGTGGCGCGAGAGCGGCCATCCCGGCGTGACGGGGATCACGAAGCGGCTTCTGGAGCATTGGAACGATCCCGAGGAGTTCGAGAGCCGCCGGTACTTCTTCTGTCAGCTTGAGGCGGCGGAAACGCTCATCTGGCTCACCGAGGCCCCGGCGAGCGAACGGGTGGGGATCGACATCCCGTCGGACGGTGGCGCGATCAAGCGGCTCTGCGCCAAGATGGCGACAGGATCGGGCAAAACCGTAGTCATGGCGATGGTCATCGCATGGCATGTCCTCAATAAGGTCGCGAACCCCCGCGATGTCCGGTTCGGGAAGAACGTCCTTGTGGTAGCCCCCGGCCTTACCGTGAGGAGCCGCTTGGCCGTGCTCAAACCTTCCCACGAGGAGAATTACTACGAGGAGTTCCGCGTCGTGCCTCCGGCGCTACGTGACAAGTTGCGCCGGGGCAAGGTCGTGATCCGCAACTGGCACGCACTGAACTGGGAGACGGAGGAGCGGATCGCCAAGAAGCGGGGCGTCGACAAGCGCGGCCCCAAGAGCGATGCCGCTTACGTCAGGGATGTCCTCGGCGAGATGGCGGGCGCGCGCAACCTGCTGGTTATCAACGACGAGGCGCATCACGCATGGCGGGTTCCGGCAGGCGGCAAGGTAAAGGGGGTCCTGAAGAGCGCCGTCGAGGAAGCGACCAAATGGGTGGGCGGACTGGACCGCATCCACGGGGCGCGGGGCATTCTCGCCTGCTACGACTTCTCCGCGACGCCATTCGTGCCATCGGGCAGGCGAAGTTCCGAAGAAGCGCTATTCGGTTGGATCGTCAGCGACTTCGGCCTCAACGACGCAATCGAGTCGGGTCTCGTGAAGACGCCAAGGGTGGTGATACGAGACGATGCGGTTCCCGACGCCAAGACCTACAAGTCGCGCCTCTACCACATCTACCAGGACGCCGAGGTGAAGGACGACCTGAACCGTCAAGCCAAGCCGGAGGAACCCTTGCCGGACTTGGTTACCAACGGCTACTACCTGCTCGGTTACGATTGGCGCGAGACCGCCAAGGACTGGATGAAGAAGGGTGCCGCCACGCCCCCCGTGATGATCACAGTCACCAACCGAACCGAGACGGCCGCCCGCATCAAGCACGCGTTCGACCGTAAGCGGGTCCGAATCGACGAGCTATGCGACCCGGAGCGCACTCTGCACATCGACTCGAAGGTTCTGGCGGCGGCCGAAGCGGCCGAGGAACCGATCGCCGAGGTCGGGACCGAAGACGCAGCGCCCGCTCCGTCCAACGGCGGCGGCCACAAGTTCACCAGAAAGCAGCGGGCCGAACTGTTACGTCGGCAGGTGGACACCGTGGGCCGCCCGGGACACCCCGGCGAGCGAATTCAGAAGGTCATTTCCGTCGGGATGCTGTCGGAAGGTTGGGACGCCAAGACCGTGACCCACATCATGGGCCTCCGAGCGTTCACCAGCCAGCTTCTGTGCGAGCAGGTGGTGGGGCGCGGCCTTCGACGCACGTCATACGACGTGAACCCTGACACGGGCCTGTTCGAGGCTGAACACGTCAACGTCTTCGGCGTGCCCTTCACCTTTTTGCCGCACGAGAGCCGGGAGGACGGCCCTCCGCCTCCGCAGAAGCCCAAGACCGCCATCGAGCCGGTCGCGGACAAGGCGGACTTCTCCATCTCGTGGCCCAATGTCGTGCGCATCGATCACGCCTACCGACCGATCCTGTCGCTCGACATGGACCGGGTGGAGCCTGTGTATCTCGATGCAGCC
The DNA here is from genome assembly GCA_028874905.1 of Gemmatimonadota bacterium. GTDB lineage: Bacteria > Gemmatimonadota > Gemmatimonadetes > Longimicrobiales > Gaopeijiaceae > Bin94. Next base: position 4,073 of record JAPPGZ010000033.1, on the reverse strand, counting down.
CAGACGGCGCAGCTTGCAGAACTCGCGCCAACCATCGACGGCAAGCCGGACATCACCAAGATCGGCTCGATAAGCCTGGAAGGCCTCGCCCCCAGATTCCGCACCCAGAAGATCGTCTTCGAGGCGGCACGGGACGTTTACGACCAGATGCGGACGAACTGGCCGGGACCGCCGATGTTCCTGCTCGCCCAACTCGTCCGGCACGTCGACCAGTTCATGCGATCCGGCAGGATCGTCATCACTCCGGAACCTTACGCCGCCGACGACCTGAAGCGGCGGCTCGTCGTCACACTGAACCTGACCAAAGTGGTGCAGCACATCTCGGAAGCCATCCGCCATGAGAACACCGCGAGCATCGAGCCGGTCTTCGACCGCGACCAGCCGATCCGCGCCACCGGTGACATGCGCACCTGGTTTACGGGTAGACCGTGCTCGCCCGCCCGCCGCAGCCATATCAACTTCTGCGTCTTCGACGGCACTTGGGAGGCGTCGGACGCCTTCGCGCTGGACCACGCCCCGGAGGTGGACGCTTGGGTGAAGAACGACCATCTCGGGTTCGAGGTGTTCTACGTCCACCTGGGCGTGGTACGGAAGTACCGTCCCGATTTCCTCATCCGGCTGAAGTCGGGCGACATTCTGGTTTTGGAGACGAAGGGCCGGGACAGCGAACGTGATCGGACCAAGCGCCGATACCTCGCCGAATGGGTCGAAGCCGTGAACGGGCATGGCGGATTCGGACGCTGGTGTTGGGACGTCGCCTTGAATCCGGGCGAAATCCACGGCATCCTGGCTCGTCATTCTCGGGATGACGGCTGACACGGCCCAGCGGCTTGGGCAAGACTCTCATCCCTGTCCACTTTCTGAGTTGTTTCGCAACCGCCCACCTCCCGCGCTTGACCCGGTTCCGCAACTCGCTGCCACGGCGCGACAGGGGAGACACCCTACATTCCATACAATTGCGTGACTTGCCGACTCCAAGTTCCCCTTCAGGCCCCTGGAGATGGGTGACGAGGCGATTCGCGGCGCGCGCGCGGGAGTTCTGGGTCGGACGCCATCCGATGACGGTCCCTTTGCGCCTTCACGGCACAGACTCCCGCTCCACACCCATTTTGCAAGACGGGCCGTCACTACACCTGCGACAGCAGCTTCAGGGCATCGTCGACAGCGGCCAACTCGTTCGCGATTCCGTCACACACGGCTTCGAAATGCCCGGCAAAGGTCCCGTAATCCCTCAACGCATCCCCCTTGAGAGTCTCAGCCTCGCTGCCGCCCGCGTGGGCCGCCACCTTGCTCCTGATGCTCTGCGCCTCCCGCAGGCCTTCAAGTCGAGTTGAATCACCCTGGGTATCCGCGGTATTCGCTGCGGCGATCGCCCTCTCCAGCAAAGTGATGCTTCGGTCTTCCTTTCGGAACTCCACGCCCTTGGCCGCAAGCAGCCCTCGAATGGGCCGGGCAAGGAACCCTTCGACGACCGCCGTAGCCAACGCTTGGAACGCGCTGGCCCACTCTTGGGAACTGTCGCCCCGCGGCACTCGGAGTGCATCCAACACCCTTTGTTTGCGAACCTTCCACCAACTCGGAGCTTCCCGATTCCAACCACGCAAGACGTACTCAACGCGCGACAGCGGCGGGTCGCTAGAAGGCCATTGCCCATGGAAGTCGGGCCTGACTATGTCGTCGGGCAAACCTGCCTTCGGTTTTTCATTGAAGCTCTGCCAGTAGAGTTGCTCCTGGTAGGGCAAGTTGCTAAGATAGCAGATGTACGCGGACACTTGGCCAGCATCATTCACGCCATAGCCTCGAAGCGTCCATGCTCCCCGGCAGTGAATACTCCTATTCTCCACGGTGTACTTGTCGGGGTCGGTCGTGTATTTGTTCAATACCTCCGGGCGGAAGTATGCCGGAGACAGCTCGTGTGGCAGTGTCGTCCCCTCACCATTGAAGTAGTTTACAGTACCACCGGAGCGAGTCGAGATCCTGGTAGTCGTCCCGTTTCGCAAGTCCTCTGCCCAGAATTCCACGCCCTCCTCAGCGCCTCCCCCAACCCACCTTTCTCGCTGACGCGCCCATACCTCATCACGTGGGCATAGGTGCGCGAACTGATAACCGCGCGCCCAGGAACCGAACCCAGGGAAGATGCGCTGCTTGAACACCAGCTCTGGGTTAGAATCGTGAACCGCGGGCGGGGCGAAGTCAGGCCAGTCAAGACAATCCGGACGCGTCAACGTAAAGTCGAAAAACCGCACAAGTAGTGAATCCGATGCGGCTAGGTATTCTTCAAGATCCTCCCGCGAGAAGGAAACCAGCGTGACTCCTGCTTCTTTGACCGACACGGAAATGATTGGGTCGAAGTCCCCGTTGTCGTCAAAGCGACAGTAGGCGCCGCGTTCGGGGCGCCAATGGCATTCGGACAGATGCAGGTATTCCTGAAAGACCTCCATATAGTACGAGTCGTCCGTTTTCAATCCGACAAGCTTGCGGGGATAGACCAGGCGGGTAGCAGCTGCAAGGAGCTTGGACCCGTGAAACGAGTTCCCGCGGACGATCGTGAAGGGGCCATTGTCAAAGGAGGTCGAGTAGCTAGCGACAGGACCGGGGTGAGAGCTCCACTGTAGCAAGTCGGTCTGGTCAGACTGCGTGAGTTCGGCACGAGGAACGATCGCCGTATCGACGAAGAAGCTCTTGGCTGCTACGTAGACTATGAGCTCATCCTCCTCCCTAGAATTCTGCGCTAGCAACGCTAGGTGGCCCCGTGCGCTGATCCAGGTGTCGAAGGAAGCCTCGTCTGCTGGGCACTTGGTAAGCGACCGGATGCGGTCCAGCAAGGTTTGGTGGGAAAATGTCGGGTGGCGCTTAGCCATCGTTCGTCTCCTGAGAGCAGTTGGGCAGGGAGTTCCGGTAGAGTTCGGTAGCGGCAGAAGACCGGGGCCGAGAGGAGAGTTCGCTTCACCTATCTTACCCCATGCCCAATACCCATTCCACCCCCTGCCCCCCACTCCCCGCAACTGGAACTGGAGCGTCGATCACGGTTTAGATCCTGTCGCCTGGTCTTGGTCGATTCCCACGACCTCTCCGGCGACCTCCGACTCCGCATCGACTCCCGGCACGCGACGCCAACGTCCGCCGGGATCGTCGTGTAGTTGATCGCAAGGAACTTGTGCGAGTCCAGCAGCCGATGGAACACGCGTTCGGCGACATCGTGGCGGCGGGTCGCCCCCGATTCGATTATCTCGCCCGCCGTGCGGATCAGCACGACCGGCGGTGAAGATGAGGCCTCCAGTTGGTCGGCCGGGATCTCTTCCGCCGGGGTCGTGTCTACTGCCGGTGCTCGGCAGGCAGGAGCGACATGTGCCTCGCCAGCATTCGTGGAAAACAGCCATAAAGAACGCGTGGGTGCCGGGAGAGTCCAGACAGTGCCAGCTCGGTGTGCCAGCACTCGCCGCAACCGCATCAGAGCAGCGGGATGGCCCTCGCGGCGATTCTAGCTGAGCTAGGTTTCGGAGAGTTTCTCGGAATAGGAAGCGCTCGGCCAGTATTCGGCGACCGTGCGCCAGCCAACTCGCTCTCCTCGCTCCCAGACGGCTGCTTTGAGGAAGGGTGGCTCCAGACCGCCCCACTCCTGTTTGATAGCCGACAGGACTTTCCCCCAGAGCAATCCCGGAGAGTAGTCGTTCACGGCGTCAGAGAATGGCGTTTCCCTTGGCGTCCGGCGACCGATCCTGAATGCTGCTTCCGCTACGATATCACTGGCCATCCTCTCGGCGTCGCTGGGTATTCTATTGGTCATGTCCCGAACATGCTCCCTTCCAAGCTAGCTATAGCTAGCTTAGCTAAGCTAGAGGACTCACGCCAAGCTTACGGATTCACTGGACCGCACGGCAACCTCTCCCCATTCCTGATTCCGAACATCGACGGTCATCGCTCGAACCCACCCCCGCCACGCTCGGGGCCTCGGGGCCGGGGCGGTCGCGGGACAACGATGCGGGTGATGGTCCGGGCGCGCTCCCGCTCCCGTGCCTGTTCGCGCTCCCTCTCCCTCATGGTCGCGCGCACCGACCATGCACGCCGCTCCG
>JAPPGZ010000098.1:37142-96982 GCA_028874905.1 Gemmatimonadota bacterium | reverse complement strand
CAACAAGATGCGAAACTACAACCACATGTCGGCCCGGCGCCTCGCCGCTCTCGGTGCTCGGGCGGCTTTGTCCACGAGCGGCTGGTGACCGGACGGGCGCCGGGCGGTCCCGTCGTGGCGATCGAGACCTCCGGCTGGCTGGGATCGGTCGCGGTGGCGGTGGACGGATCCGTTGTGGCACGCCGTTTTCTGACCGAGCGCGCGGGACACGCTTCGGGACTGATGCCGGCTGTACGGGAGGTCCTTGAGGAAGGCGGGACCGGCTTGGCGCAGGTCGCGGGAGTGGTTGTCGGGGCTGGGCCGGGTTCCTTCACCGGGGTCCGGATTGCCGGGGCAGCGGCAAAGGGCCTCGCGGCGGGTCTCGGGGTTCCCCTCTACGCCGTCTCCAGCCTTCAGGCCGCGTCGTTCGCGAGGGAGGCCTTCGCGGGCGACCTGCGGGAACTTGCGGACGCGGTCGCCGCGGCGGGGCTTGGCCAGGATCTCGATCGGGACGGCCAGACCTTCGCCGGCAAGGACGGTAAACGGGAGGTGCGCTACGTGCTCTTCGACGCGCGCAACGGTCGGGTGTACGGTGCTTGCTACGATGTGAAGGCGAACGGCTCGGTCGAGTTGACGCCACCGCATGGCGGCACGATCCTGGAGGTGCTCAACGGACGGCCTCCGATGGGGACGTGTTTCATGGGAGATGGGGCGGTGACGCACGCGGCGCTGATTCACGCAGCCGGCTACGAAACACGGCCACCGCCTGCCGGAATCGCCATCGCGGATGCGGTGGTGGAATGCTGCCGCTGGGAACCGGTGGATGTTGCCGATTGGCAGCCGGATTACGTGAGGGAATGGAAGCCCGGATGAGGGGGCGGATCTCCGTGCGTCGCGCAATGCGTTCGGACTTGGCCGCCATCCGCAAGATCGAGGAGACATCCTTCTCGCGCCCCTGGAAGCGCGAGACCTTCGACGAGTTGCTCGGAGCGCCCGGGATGGATGTGCTCGTCGCGGTCGCCGCTGCAGAGGTGGCCGGCTACGCCGTGCTGGCCATCCGGGAACGGGAGGCCGAATTGGCCAACCTGGCCGTGAGCGCCCCCCGCCGCGGAGAGGGGATCGGGCGGGCTCTCGTAGCACGCGCGATCGAGGTCTGCCGCGAGCGGGGCGCTCGCAGGACGTTGCTGGCGGTGAGGGCTTCCAACCTTGGAGCGATCCGTCTGTACCGGCGCTACGGATTCAGAGTGATCGGCAGTCACGGTTCCTACTACGAGGACCCCGCGGAAGACGCTTGCATCATGCTGCTCACACTACCGGAGGAATGCTGACGGGGTTCTCGTTTTGCGGTGAGCGGCTAACTTTCGACGCAGGTACTGCAACCGAATGGAGACGATGCCCGAGCACGGCCGAAAGGTCCTGGTCACCGGCGGCGCCGGTTTCATCGGGAGTCATGTCGCCGACGCCCATCTCGGGCGGGGCGATCGCGTCTGGATCGTCGACGATCTTTCTTCCGGCCGGCTGGAGAACGTGCCGTCGGAAGCCGAGTTCCACAGGATGGACATCGCCGACCCCGAAGTGGGCGAACTGATTCGCGATGTGGGGTTCGATCTCGTCAACCACCACGCGGCCCAGATCGACGTGCGCCGCTCCGTAGCCGATCCGCTCCTCGACGCCCGGGTCAATATTCTCGGCCTGGTGAACATCCTGGAGGCCGCGCGTCAGGCCGGGACGCGGCGGGTCGTTTTCGTTTCAAGCGGGGGCGTCGTCTATGGTGAGCCGGACACGCTTCCGACCCCGGAGCACGCGCCCAAATCCCCCCTCTCCCCCTACGGGGTCTCCAAGCTCGCAGGTGAGCACTATCTCAACTGCTACCGGGAGGTCCACGGGATGGACTACGTGGCGCTCCGCTACGGCAACGTCTACGGCCCGCGACAGGATCCCCAGGGTGAGGCCGGGGTAGTAGCCATCTTTGCGAACCGCCTTCTGAGAGGAGAACCCCTGGGCATCCACGGTGATGGAGAACAGACAAGGGACTACATCTACGTCGGGGACGTGTCGCGCGCCAACCTGGTAGCCGCGGAGATGGCTCTGCCGGCAACAGGGGGCATGGACGCGAGAGCCTTCAACGTGGCCACCGGAGTCGGAGCCAGCGTGAATGAACTCGCGCGGACAATGGAAGAGATCGCGGGGATACGCACGGGAAGGGTGGCCTGGGATGCGCGGCCCGGTGAGCTCCGCCACAGCGCACTTTCGATCGCCCGGATCGCGCGGCGGGGTTGGGTCCCGGAGTGCGGCCTTCGCCGCGGGCTTTCCGAGACGCTCGGGCACATCGCCGCCCGACAGGCGGTGGCCAGCGTCGTATGAGCGCGGCTCCACAGGACCTGCGGACTCCGCAGAACATCGCGGACATGATTCTGGGGGCCAGTCCCCCGACCCACGTCGTGCTGGCCGTCCTGGCCCTTTTCTCGATCCTCTCGCTGTGGGTGATTCTCGCCAAGGTTCGCCGGTTCCGCACGGTCCGCCGCGAAGGCGATGAATTCCTCGCCCGGCTGGACCGCGTAAACAGCCTTGGAGAGGCCTCGGAGGCGGTGCTCACGCTGCCGGAGTCACCCTACACCCGTCTCTTTCGCGCGGGCCTGAACTTCTTCGCCGAACTGAACCCCGGTGGACTTGGAGGCTCCACCCATGCCACCGGGCTGTCCCTGACGCAGCTCGAGGCGCTGCGCCTGGTCATGGACAAGGTCGAGGCGGAGGAAGTCGACGAGCTTGGCCACGGCCTCAACTGGCTGGCGATCATCGGGTCGGTCTCGCCGCTGCTGGGCCTGATGGGCACGGTCATCGGCATCATGAATACCTTCCTGGGCATCACGACCTCCGCGTCCACCAACATCAGCGCGGTGGCCCCCGGGGTGGCCGAGGCCCTGATCACGACCGTTGCAGGCCTGTCCGTCGCGATCCCGTCGGTGATCGCGTACAACCACTTCGCATCGCGCCTCAACCTCGTCCTCGGTGAGCTGGAGGGGTTCGCCAGCGAGTTCATCGGGACCCTGGCCAAGGAACGGCACGTATGAAGAGGCGGGGAGGAGGTCGCGGCCGGCTGCCGGTTCGCTCGGAGATCAACGTAACGAGCCTGGTCGACGTAGCCTTCACCCTGCTGGTCATCTTCATCATCACGGCACCGGTGCTGCAGGGCGGCATCGAGGTCAATGTGCCGGAGGGACATGTGGAAGTCGTCGAGGCGTCGGACGACATGATCAGGGTCGTCGTGAGGGAAGACAACACGATCTTCGTCGGCGAGGCGCAGGTTGCGGAGGCCGATCTTCCAGAGGTCCTCGCGCAGATCATCCAGGAGAACGGCGCGGACATGGTCTATCTCTGGGGCGACTCGCTGGCCGTTTACGGACGGGTCGCGGCAGCCATGAGCGCCGTGGTCCAGCAGGAGGGCGTGGGCCTTTCCATGATCCTCCGGGAGATCCGCCGATGACCGGCGCCGCTTCGCCCGTCGAGCACGGCGAGAAGCCGGGGAGGAGTGGGCAGAGGGCGGGGAAGCGGCTCGGAACGAAGCCTTTGGGACTGTCATTGTCGATCCATATGGCAGTTTTTGTCATTCTCTTCTGGGTGGTCCCGGCGCTGCAGCCCGAGTCGGTGTTCTACGAGGTCGTCGAGATCAACATGGTCGCCGCGGCCCCGGAGCCGGAGGACCAGCTCATCGTGGAGACGCCGGACGATCCCGAGCCCCAGGAGGAGTCGCCGATGCCCGAGCCCGAACCGGAGCCGGAACCCGAACCGGACTCGCTGGAGACGCCCCCCGCCGAAGAGGAGCCGCCTCCGGAGACCGAAGCCGTCTCGACCACTGCACCGGAGCCGGACGACGGCGATGACGAGGTCACGGCGCGGATCGAGGGGTTCCGGCGAGACTTCCCGGAGTATTACGAGCGTATTACCAACCAGATCAGACGATGTTTCCGGCCCCCGGACACGGGTCTCAGGGATGTCGTTGTGCGCTTTCTCGTGCAGAGCGACGGAAGCACCACCGATATCGCCATCGTGTCCTCGTCCGGGAGCTTTTCGTTCGATACGGCGGCGGAGGAAGCAATCGAGTGCGCGGGGCAGCCGGGCCGCCTGGGGCCGTTGCCCGACGACTACCGCTATCCGGTGCTTCCGATCAACTACACCATCAGTCCGAGAGAACGCTTCATGTTGCTGCTACACCAGTTGGGAGCTACGGAATGACGCCGCGCGGCGCGGCCACGCTGGCGCGCATCACGGTGTTGGTGGCCCCCTTTGTGGTGTGGGTGCCCGGGAGTGCGGCCCAGGAGGAAAGAGCGGCGATTCCGGGCGTCTCGCTCGGGTTCGTCTACGAAGGCGAACGCATCCCGCCCATCGCCCTCCAGCCCTTCACCGGGGGTGGCGCAGCCGCCGAGATCGCCTCCATCATCGCCACGGACCTCGACTACAGCGACCGGTTCTACGTCAGGGATTCGCTGCCCGCGGGGGTGGACACCGAGGGCATCCAGTACAGCCTCTGGGACCAGTACGGGGTCGACTGGCTGCTGACGGGGAACATCGATAGGGAGGACGGGGTGACCTTCCTCGATGTCGAACTCCACGACATCGTCTTCTCCAGCATTCGCTCGCGTGCCCGATTCCCCATTCCGCCCCCCGGACACGAGGCGTTCCGGCTCGCGGTCCACCGGATCTCGGACGCCGTGGTCGAATGGGTACACGGCGAGCCCGGCATGGCCGCGAGTCGCATCGTCTTCTCGATGAGGCCGTTCGGGAATCCGGACAGCAAGGAATTGTACGTGGTCGACTCGGACGGCGAGGGCCTGCAGCGGGCGACCTGGGACGACGACCTGGCCGTTTCTCCGGCCTGGTCCCCCGACGGGGTGCGCATTGCCTACACCTCCTACAAGTCCGGCCTGCCCAGGATCTACGAGCTGAACCTCGTCGACGGCAGCGAGCGAACGGTGGAGAGCAACAGCTCCGGCGCGCAGCAGTTCTCTCCTTCCTACCATCCCGATGGGGATCGCATCGCCTTCTGGACGCTTGAAGGAGGGGACACGAAGGGGATTTCGACGTACAACATCCGGGACGGCTGTTGTCTGACACGTCTGATCGCCGGATACCACCAGAATATTCAACCTTCCTACTCCCGCGACGGGAGCAAACTGGCGTTCCTCTCCAATCGCCTGGGTCCCCAGACGCCCCAGATCTACGTCATGCCGGGCGAAGGGGGCGACGCCGAACTCCTGTCCCCCTACCAGTACGGGCAGGGCGGCTACTTTGCGGATCCGGACTGGTCGCCTACGGCTGACAAGGTGGCCTTCGCCGGCGGAATCGTTGACGAGCGGGTCTACAACCAGTACGACATCTTCGTCCGCGACATGGATGCTCCCGACAACCGCCTGGTGCGGCTCACCAATGAGGGCAACAACGAGGATCCCAGCTGGGCGCCCGATGGAAGGCACCTCGTGTTCGCCGGAGCGCGAAGCTACGGGTATGGAGTTTTGGTGGTCGACACGGCCACCGGCCGCACCCGCCTGCTGGTCGCGGGCGTGCGTGCGGAGGACACCGACTGGTCGCCCGGGCTCTCGTGGCGCGGCGATGGCGTGGAGACCGGCGGGCCGGGCTCTGGAACGAGGCCGAAGGACGCCCGGTGAACGTCCTGTTCAGGTGCCGCGAACACTTGCAAAATCCGAAGAAATCGCGTAAATACATCGCGTGTATACAACGAATCGCGTGTTTACAGCCCGATCCGGGACTGGCCTCCCGCCGGAACGCTTACCTCCACCACACGGGAGATGGGATGTCTAAATCACGGCTCATCCTCGCTGCCTGCGCAACAGTGCTCATTGCCACCGCCTGCCGGCCGGACCCCCCGCCCCCGGACCCCGCGCCAACGGGCCCGACGCCCGAAGAGCTGGAGCGGATGAGGCAGGATTCGATCCGGGCGGCTGAGGAGGCCGCGAGGCGGGAACACGAGCGAAGGGAACGGGAGGCGGAGGCGGCGCGGGAAAGGGCAGCCGCGGCGGCGCGGCGCATTCTCATGGAGACAGTCTACTTCGACTATGACGAAGCGACCATCCGGCCTGACACCGAGGAAACACTCCGCGCCAAGCTCGACATCCTGCGCAACAATCCCGGTGTTCGCCTGCGCATGGAGGGTCACGCCGACGAGCGGGGCACCTCGGAGTACAACATCGCGCTGGGGAACGATCGCGCCGAGTCGGTGATACGATTCCTGACCGGATTCGGGCTCGACATGGGCCGGTTCGCATCCGTTTCGTACGGCGAGGAACGACCGGTGGCTCAGGGGTCCAACGAGGCCGCGTGGGCCCAGAACCGCAGAGTCGAATTCGTCATTACCGCCGGCGGCGAAGACCTCGGGCGATAGGGCGGGGTTGCCGGGGCCGCCGGGACGACGGTCTGACAACCGTGCCGGCGGTTGCAGGGACATGTGGCTTGCCCGCGCGTCGGCAGGCGCCTGGGCGGGAAGGACCAGGCGAGGACTAGTGGTGCGGAATACCACGGCTGCGAGGTGGGTCGGCTTCGCGTTGCTCGGATCATCGCTGGCCGCGTGCGCCACCAAGTCGGATTTCCGGAATCTCGAGTCCGAAGTCCGTGCTCTGGCGGCGCGACAGGACACGGCCACCATGACGCTGCGACGAGTGGAGCGGGTGAACCGCGCCGTGATCGATTCCGTGGGGGCTCTGTCGGAATCGGTATTCGAGTTCAGGGGCGACGTGAGCAATCGGCTGCTCGCGATCCAGGACCAGCTTCTGCTCCTCGGCGAGCTCGTGGGCCAAAGCCAGCGGAGCCTGGCCAACATGCGAGAGGAGCTCATTGCGCAGCGGCAGCAGCTCGAAGAGCGTCTGAGGGCGCGGGACGCGCCGGGAGACACGCTCGAGCTGGCCGGCGGGGAGGTCGGCGACCAGGAAGTCGTTGGTGGTGGCGACGCCGACGACGTGGCGTTCGCTTCCCTCGAACAGGCGCTCGACCGCGGGAATCTCTCCACGGCGCGCCGAGGCTTCGAGCGATTCATCTCGATGTACCCCAACAGCGAGTTCGCGCCATCCGCCCACCTGCACCTGGGGGAGCTGCTGAGTGGTGAGGAACGCCTCGAAGAGGCCGTGGCGATCTATCTCGAAGTGCCCAGGCTCTTTCCCACCGCCGAAGAGGTGCCCGACGCCCTGTACCGTGCCGGCGTGCTCTCAATCGAGTTGAACGACTTCGAGCAGGCCCGGCAGTTGCTGGAGCGCCTGGTCAACACCTACCCGGGCCACCGCTACGTGGAGCAGGCCCAGGAACGACTCGAAGGCATTCCCTGACGAGACGCCGATGACTTGCCCGGCCTGTGAATCCGGGTCCAGCAAGGTCGTCGATACCAGGGCGGCCAAAGGTGGCCGGGCCATTCGCCGCCGCCGCGAATGTCTGGGCTGCGGGCAGCGATTCACGACCTATGAGCGTGTCGAAGAGCGAGCCGTGCGCGTGGTCAAGAGCGACGGCAGCGCCGAGGACTTCCAGCGCGACAAGCTGGAGGCGGGGATCGCCACTGCCTGCGCCAAGCGTCCGGTGTCGCCGGCGGAGATCGAGGCCCTTGTGGACCGCATCGAAGACAACGTATCGGGGTCCGCAAGCGTCGAAATATCGTCGCGCGTGATCGGCGAGCAGGTCATGGAGGGGTTGAAGCCGCTCGACCGGGTGGCGTATGTACGCTATGCCTCCGTGTATCGAAACTTTCAGCACATCGACGAATTCCAGGAAGTCGTGGACGAACTCACCGTGAGAGACCAGCGCGAGACCCGGCGGCGCTTCCAGCGTGAACTGCCGCTCGTGGGTGGCAATGACATGGCGGGAGAGGAGCAATGAACAGGCTGCGCGACGGCCTCCTCGCGCGCGGGCGCCGCAACCCGAAGGCCGAGATGCCCTTCCTGGACCACCTGGAAGAACTGCGTTGGCGCCTTCTGTGGAGCCTGGCGGCGATTGTGGCGGGCTTCGCCATCGGTATGGCGCTGATGACGATGTTCGACGTCTGGGAAATACTGCTCGAGCCGGGTCGGGCCGTCTTCGGGGAGGAGTGGACCCCCCAGGTCCTTGCGCCCACAGACCCCTTCTTCATTCTCCTCAAGGTCTCCCTCACGATCGGACTGATCCTGGCGTCGCCCACGATCATCTACCAGACCTGGGCCTTCCTGGCCCCCGCGCTGGAAGCGCACGAGAAGAGGGCAATCATTCCCGCGCTCTACATGGGAATGGTGCTGTTTGTGGGCGGCGTCGTTCTGGCGTACTTCGTCCTGCCGATCTCGCTGCGCTTCCTCACCGGCCTCCTGACCGGCCTCCTGGAGCACAACTGGACCTTCGGCCTCTACATGGGGTTCGTCGTCAAGCTCCTGCTCGCCTTCGGCATCCTCTTCGAACTTCCCGTGGTGGTGCTGGTGCTGAGCGTGCTTGGCCTGGTCACGCCCGCGTTCCTCCGGTCCAAGCGCCGGCACGCGATCGTCATCATCGCGACCCTGGCGGCGCTCCTGTCGCCGGGCGACGTGATCGTCGTGACGGTCATCATGATGGTGCCGATCTACCTCCTCTTCGAACTCAGCATCCTCATGTCTGTGATGATCTGGCGTCGCCGCGAGCAGCGGCAGCGTGAAGGTGAACCGGAAGCCGGGGCCGAAGATGCCTCCGTGGAGCCCGAGCCGCCGCCAGGCGCCGAGCCCACCCCGTACGATCACGGTGACCCCGCACGCCAGGAAGAGACCGACGCGCCGCGCGGATCGGACGATGCCGAAAACGATGCCGAAGCGGACTCGACCGTTGACGACGAGGAGTAGCGGGCTCGTGGCAGGCCGTGGGCTGACCGGGCTCGCGCTGGCGGGCTGCCTACTGGCTGGCTCCGCGGCGTACGCCCCGGCATCGGCGCAGGAACTGTCCGACTCGCTGCGCAAGGTCGTGCAGGAGCGGCTGGAAGCCCTCACCCGGCGCGTGGGCGACTCCACCGGTCTCGCCCTGCCGGATACCACCCAGGAGAGAAGCGCCCTGGCGGAGATGGCGCAGGATTCGACGGTCAGGGAGTTGCTGTCGCTTCCGGGCTACGAACTGGTACAGTACCGCAGCGAATCCGCCACCTTCGAGACGGAGTCGAGAATACTGACGCTGTTGGGTTCGGAGGGCACGAGCGCGGTCATCAACCGGGAAGGACTCGAACTGTCGGCTGATTCGGCGCTCGTGTTCGACGAGAACACGGGGCGGCTGGTGACGAGGGGCCAGGAAGCGACCTACCGGCCCGAGGAGGGCGACGAGGTGCAGACCCGCCGCATCGTCTACGATCTCGACGAGGACCGGGCCACCGCCCTCGACGCCAGGACCCAGATGAACGCGGGGATGGGAGACTGGCTGGTCCGGGGTGATTTCCCCTGGGTCAACGAGGACGTGTCCTACGGTCACGACGTCATGTTCACCAGCTGCGAGGAAGACGAACCCCATTACCACTTCGTTGCGCGCGAGATCAAGATCCATCCGGGAGGAACGCTGGTCGCGCGGAACGTCCTGCTCTACTTCTCGGACGTGGGGGTATTCTGGCTCCCCTTCATTGCGCAAAGCACGCAGCAGGGACGCCGGTCGGGGCTTCTGCCGGTCCGCTTCTCGGTGAACGACATCGTACGCACGTCGGGAAGCTATGCCCGTCGCATCTCCAACCTGGGCTTCTACTGGGCGATGAGCGACTACTCCGACGCCGAGCTGGGAATGGACTGGTGGAGCGGCAACTATATGGCGGTCACAGGCCGCCTCCAGTACAGCTGGTTGCGCCAGTTCCTGGAGGGCAGGGCCAACTTCCGCCGCTTCTGGCGCGCCGAAGGCGGAACCGAACTGGCGTTCGACACCGACCACAACTGGGAGATATCGGAACGAATGCAGTTGCGGCTGTCCGCCGCCTACGCTTCCAGCGCGGCCTTCGTGCGTCGGAATTCGTTCGACCCGCGCGAGGTCACGCAATCCATCGATTCGGACGGAGGGCTGAACCGGCGATTCGACTGGGGGAATCTGTCGGTGAGCGCGAGTCGCCGGCAGTTCCTGTCCGACGACCGCGTGGAGGCGACCATGCCGACAGCCAACCTCTCGCTGTCAACCATCACGCTCCTGCCGGCACCCTTCAACCGTGCGCGCTTCTACAACAACATGACCCTGTCGGCGTCGGGACGCTTCTCACGCACCATTCGCGACCTGCCCGTCCAGGACCTGTCACAGGGGTCATTCGAACTGAGCAAGGCCGACAGCGAGGCGTTGCGCGGCGGCCTTTCCGCGACGCTGTCGGCCGGTGCCTTCTCGATCGCGCAGAACTTTGAGGTGAACCGGAGTATCCGGCGTGACCTGCCCGCGAACTTCTTCGATCCCACCATGCCGGCCGCGCGCGCCGGTATCGGCAGCGTGGGCGACCTTCAACGGTCCATCGTCTTCCCCCAGGCCGCGGAGACCATGAACTTCAACGCCGACGAGCGGACCTGGTCTACCAGCATCAACTATCAGGTGAGCCTGATCGGTTCCACCTCGATCACACCGCAACTGGCGCTTTCGGGCAACGGCATCCGGTCCGACACCAGTACGGTCGGGGCCGGCGGGTTCATTTCGGCGCCGAGTCGCCTGTCCTTCGGGGCCCAGCTCAAGACCGACTTCTACGGCTTCTACAACAACGATCGGCTGCGCCACAAGGTCTCCCCGACCTTCGACTACGCGTACTCCCCGGAAACCCAGCCCACCGACATCCAGCGGGCGACCTTCGGGACGCGGGCGATTCAGCCGAAGAACGAAATCCGCATCGGACTGACGCAGACCATCGAGGCCAAGGTGGGCGAAGAGGAGTCGGACACTACCGCGGCCGGCGAACCGGAGCCGCAGTCCACGGACGGGGGTCCCCGTCGGCTGCCGCAGGCGCAAAAGGTGACGGTGCTGGCGTTGCGCACGAGCGCGGTGACCTACGACTTCGAGCAGGCCGGACAACTTGGCCACTTCACGCGCGGTTTTGCCGACAACCTGCGGATTTCCCATCAGATCAGTTCGGACTACCTGAGGGGACTGTCGATCTCGATGGAGCACGGAGTGTTCGACAACACGGGAGTCACCCCGGAGGGCGGGGCCCGTGGCTTCGACCCGTTCCTTTCCAATGTCAACATGTCGTTCTCGCTAAGCAACGAGTCGGCGCTCTTCCGCTGGATCCGCCGGATTTCCGGCGAGGAAGTGGAGAATCCGCCTCCGGCCACGGACACGTCTCAGGACGAGACGGATCCGACCGACCCGAGCGGATTCGAGACCGCGGATCTCGGCGAATCCACTGTGGTTCCGACCGGCGGACGCGACCGCGATCGGGAACGGCAGAGTGCCTCGAGCGGCGACGTGGGCAAGTGGAACGCGTCGTTCTCCTACTCGCTTGCACGCAGCCCCGGAATGCAGGCGGGCGGCAACCAGATGATACAGGCCAATCTCAGCTTTCAGCCGACGGAGAAGTGGTCGGTGAACTGGCGGACGTCGTACGATGTGGCCGGGGGCGCTTTCAACGATCACGTGATCAGCCTGAAGCGCAACCTGCACCGCTGGGAGGCCGATTTCTCCTTCCAGCAGACAGCCACGGGTAACTGGAGCTTCGTCTTCGAGGTGGCACTTTCTGACAACCGGGACCTGCATTTCGACTACGAGCAGCGCGCCGGGGGCACCCAGGGCCCCGGACGGTCCGGGCCCGGGCGAGGTTTCTGACCGGCGGAGGTGGCCGGCGTCCCGAATCCGCCTGTGGGATCGGCACCAGATTCCGCTGTTCCCGGTGTAGGTGACGCACCGTCACCGGCAGTGGACACTCATTTGTCGGAGCCGGCACCGTAAGTCGTTGTGGAGAAAAACGATGCTGGTGTGGTACGTCAGATGCATGTGTGAGTGGCAGGGTTGCGGCCGCGTGGCGGGGCCGAACCCGTTCACGGAACGATGCGAGGGGGAAGCATGCGAATCTGGAAGTGGGGCATAACCGGGGCGGTGGTACTGACGGCAGGATGCGATAGCGAATACTGGGTGGTCGCGGATCCGCCGGATGCCCCTCGAGACCTCGAGGGCTACTACTACGCCGGCGCCGTCGATCTTTCGTGGCGCCTGGGAGCGGGGTGGGACGGCGAGGCCTTCCGCGTCTACGGCAAGCGGGCGAGCGATCCGGACTACTTCTTCATTGCCGAAGTGACGAGTTGCACGGACGGGCTCTGCGTTTACCGCGATATCAACGTCCGGGCCGAGGTCACGTACGAGTACTATGTGTCTGCAGTGAGTCCGGATACGGGGGAGGAGACGGCAAGCGACTACTCGGTCGAGGTGTACGTTCCCAGACCGGTTCCTCCTCCGGTGCCGGATCCGGTGGAAGCCGTCGCGCTGGACAACTCTGCATACGTGCGCTGGCACGATGGTGCTTCGGCGGACGACGACTTTGCTTTCTACCGCGTCTACGTGGCGGACAACGACAGCGAGTACCTGGTGGGCGAGACGGATTCGCCCGGGTTTCTGGACTTCCTGGCCGAGAATGGACGGACCGCGTCCTACTTCGTAACGTCCGTCGACGACCAGGGCCACGAAAGCGAGGCGAGCGAGATTGCGTCGTGCACACCGAGACCCGATTACACCGGCGAGGTCATGTACTCCTACGAAGACGTGGCCGCCAGCGCGGGCTTCCGCTTTCAGGAAGCCGACGACTTGCAGGCGGTGACGTCGGGGGACAGCCCGCACCGTCACTTCCGACTGGAATCCGATGGCCAGGGCCTGTGGCTGGCGCCGGGGCCCGAAGGCCGGGTGCACGCGGAGGCTCGCTGGACGACGGCTCTCAAGTGCGGGGTCGGCTCCGACCTGGATTGCCTGTCCTGGGAGCGCGCTCCGATGTCGGGTTACTCGGCGCGGCGGATCGCTCTCGACGCGGGATGGACCTATATGTTCCGGGTCAGTGGCGACGACGGCGAAACGCGCTTCGGGTCCGTTCGGGCCAGCCACGTCGGCCTGGATCAGGACGGGAATCGACTGATCGTGTTCGACTGGGCGTACCAGACCCAGGCGGGCAACCCGAGCCTCTCGACGGCCGGGGGCACACAAGGCTGGTAGCGCGGGCGACATGACGGTGGTCGTGGAGGCTGTTCCGAACTTCAGCGAGGGCCGTGATCCGGAATTCGTCGGCGCGGCTGCCAGGGCCTTCACGGACGCGGGATGCGAGGTTCTCCACACCACCATGGACCCCGATCATCACCGCTCGGTGATCACTGCGATCGGGTCGCCCGCCTCGATGGAAGAAGGAGCGGTGGCGGCGGCCGCCTTGGCGCTCGAGCGCATCGACATGCGGAAGCACCAGGGCGTCCACCCCCGCATCGGGGCGCTGGACGTCCTTCCGTTTGTGCCTCTGCACGGAATTGACATGGCGGGCGCGGCGGAGTTGGCCCACGAGGCCGCCGCCCGGATCGCGCGGCTGGGGATACCAGTCTACCTGTATGGCGCGGCCTCGAAGCCCGAAGGACGCGGCCTGGCGTCCATTCGGCGCGGCGGCTTCGAGGCGCTGGCTGAGCGTCCCCCGTGCGGTCGCGCGGCGGCCGACCTGCCTGGACAGGGCGTGGGCGGTGTGGCTGAACCGGGCGCGTCGGCGCGTAGGTACCGGTTCGCCCACCCCACAGCGGGAGCAGCCTGTGTCGGAGCACGGGAAGTGCTGCTCGCCTGGAACGTGGACGTCGAGGGTGTGGCCGTGGCGGCGGCCCGCGGAATCGCGGCGCATATTCGCGAGGCAGACGGGGGTTTTCCGGCCCTGCGAGCCCTCGCGCTACTGCTGCGCGGCCAGAACCGCCTGCAGATTGCCATGAACCTGGAAGACCCCGCGACCACCGATCCGCTGATCGTGTTCCGAGCGATCGAACGCCGGGTTCGAGAACTTGGTGGACGGATCGCCGGAACCGAGGTGATTGGGATGCTTCCCGACCAGGTCCCGCCCGAGGCTGCTCGCCGGATGAGAGTTCGCGACTGGTCCGAGGAACGGATGTTGCACCGGCGCGTGCGGTCCTATCTGGCGACTCGATCAGCGCAGGATGTGGGCCTTGAGACGTGAAGTCGGTGCTGCCTGTGCGATTCACCGCCGCTGTCGCTACCTTTTGTCTGCAAAAGCGTCCTTCGTGCACCCGACCATGACCTATCCGCTTTCGGCCTTGCCCAAAACAACAACAGGACTTGCCGCGATCCAGGCTCCGGTGAAGGAGCGCCTGGAGAGGGTCTTTGACGAGTTGCGGACCGTGGCAGTTTCGGATTTCGACATGGTCGAGGAGGTCAACCAGTACCTCCTGAGCGTGCCCGGAAAACTGTTTCGTCCCACGCTGGTGCTTCTGTCGAGCGACGTTGGCGGCAAGGCCTCCGACGACTCGGTGACGCTGGGTGCTGTAGTGGAGCTGGTGCACATGGCGACGCTTGTGCACGACGACGCGGTCGACCACTCGGTGCTGCGCCGCGGGATGCCCACGGTGAACTCCCTCTGGACGCACCAGATCGCCATCATCATGGGCGACTACCTCTATAGCCGGGCAGTGACTGAACTGGCGCGGCTCGGCGGCCTCGAAGCCATGGGGGTTCTGGCGTCGGCGGCGAACGAGATGAGTGTGGGCGAGATGCGGCAGCTCCTCTGCTACGACGACATCAGCTACTCGGAGTCGGAGTACTTCAAGTTGATCTCCGCGAAGACGGCGTCGCTGATGTCCGCAGCCTGCGAAATGGGTGCCCTGGCGGGCGTACCGGCGTTTCGGGCCCCGCTCAAGCGGTTCGGGCATTGCCTGGGCATGGCCTTCCAGATTGCCGACGACATGCTTGACTACGCCGGCAGCGAAGAGGAGACCGGGAAACCCACCGGTTTGGACCTGCGCGGCCGGAAGGTGACGCTGCCTCTTGTGGGAGCCCTTCGCGAGATGACGAGCGCGGAGGTCGAGCAGGTCCAGCACATGTTCACGCTGGTGGAACCGGGCGACGAAGACGTGGCTGCGACCATCCGCCTGGTGCGTCGCAACGGGGGTCTGGAATACGCCCGCAGCAAGGCACGGGAGTACGCGGATTCAGCCCAGGCCGCGATCGACTCGCTACCTCCCGGGCCTGCGTTGGACGCCCTCAGGGAATCCGTTTTCTACGCAGTCGAACGATCGCGGTGACGGGGATGGAGCCCAACTACAAGCGCAGCATCACGCGGGGGTTCTGGACACTGGCGCTGGGCATGTTTCTCGGGGGACTCCTCACGAAGCTGGCCGAGACCTTTCTGCCGGATAGTGCGGCGCGCGCGTTCCTCACGGGCTCGGTGCAGGCGTCCGTTGGACCGTTTTCTGCAGACCTGGTGGCGGTGGCCATCACCATCGGACCGATTTCGTTTTTCCTCAACGTGCTGACCATTGTCGGAATCGCGATCGTGGCCGTGGTGGTCCGCTGGTGGATGTAGCTCCGCACTTGTCGGGGCGTAGTGATGTCCTCCGGGTTTTCTTTGGCGAGGCGCGCGAAAACCGTTAGGTTGTCGTTCCAACAAGTGACGGACCGAAACCGGGGAATGCCCCCGCGGTGGGTCTCGGACACAAGGAGATAGCGGATATGCCTTTCGGACTCGGCATGGGGGAGGCGATCGTCATCTTCCTCGTCGTGCTGCTGCTGTTCGGAGCGAAGCGGCTTCCGGAGATCGGGACCTCCCTGGGCAAGGGAATCCGCGAGTTCAAGTCCTCGGTGCGGGAGATAGAGTCATCGGTCCGCGTCGAGGGCGAACTGAAGGCGCCGCAGGATGAGACCAAGGGCGCTCGAGTCGCAGAAGGTCAGGAGGAGGGGGCGCCGCGCCGCCTCACCACGAATTGACCCGGTTGGCGCCGGCCCCTTTCGCTCGTCGCTAGAATACCGGCGGCAGTTGCGACAGCGGCTGGTCCTCCGGCGGGTTGAGCACCTGCTCACGGCGGTCGACAATGTCGGCTGACTCGCGGAGCGCGTCGATCCACTGATTGAGCCGTTGCTGTCGCATCATGGCGACCGCTTGCGCCCGCTGAAAATCGAGTTGGCCCAGCCACGCCGTACTGTCGGCGGGCTCGGCGCCCGTCCGTTCGATCACAAAAGCGTTCGCGTTCGCGCGTACCGCATCCGACACCTCTCCGATCTCCAGACCGAAGGCCGTGCCGACCGCCGCGTTATGGCGGCCGAGCCCCGAAACGAATTCGTCGCGCGCGAACGGCCCCGCGTCCCGCACTTCCAGTCCGAGCTCACGGGCGACTTCCTCCAGTGAGCGACCCTGCCTGACCTCACCGACCAGCGCCCGGGCCTCGTCCAGCGCGACATCGATCTTCTTGCGCGTACCGATGTTGCCGCGTATCGCGGTCTCGGCCTCCTCCTCGGTGAGGTAGCGCGCGGGGTCGAGCGAGACGAGTTCGAGGGCGTAGAAGGACGACCTGTTCTCGAAGACCGGGCTGACGTCGCCGACCGATGTCTCCTCGGGATCGAAGACCCATTCGCCCCCTTCCTCCACATCACCCGCCCCCGGGACGATCGGGCGCGTCTCGATCATGTCGAGCGTGTCGGCCTCGAGCCCGACAAGTGCCGCCGCGTCCGTCAGCGTCATCGACTCGCCGAGTTCCTCGAGCGAGTCGGCCAGCGCAAGCAGGTCGATCTCCGATTCGTCCGTGCGTTCGAAGGGGAGCAGGATGTGACGGGCCGCCGCGGAATCCTGTCCCCACCGCTCGGTCACCTCGATGAGGTGGACGCCGAAGTTGGTCCGGACAGGCTCGGTGATGCGGTTGAGGCGCGTCGCAAACACCGCCGAATCGAATGGCGCCGCCATGCGCCCCTTGGCAAAGACGCCCAGGCTGCCTCCATCGGCGGCCGAAACCGCGTCGGAGGACTCCGCCTGGGCCGTTTCAGCGAAGTCGGCGCCATCCAGGATTTCCTGTCGCAGCTCCAGAGCTCTGTTCTCCACCGCCAGTGTGTCCTCGGACGTCGGTGCCTTGGTGAAGGCAACCGATACCACGCTGGCGCTGGCGGGGACGGAAAACTCCTCCAGGTTGTCGCGGTAGTAATCGCTGATTTCCCGCGGAGTGATCTCGATCTGGTCGTCAGAAACGCGCGTGAGAGGCTCAAAGGCGACGTAGCGGACGCTGGCTCTCTCGTTGCTGTCCCTGTAGGCGGTCCATAGTTCGGCGTCGGAGACGTAGATCCCCGATCCCACCTGGCGCAACAGCTTCCCACGCGGAATCACGTCCCGATAGTAGGCTTCCAGCTGCAGTAGCACCACGCGTTCCGCCGTGGAGATGAACTGCTGGTACTTCGTAATGTCGAACTCGCCGTCCGTCATGAACGCCGGGTTGCCAACCAGGTCGGGTGGTGGGCTGAAGCGCGCGGCGTTCAGGACCTCTTCGTCCGATACGACGATTCCTCTCCGCTCCAGTTCCTGCTGGACCAGGATCGTGTTGACGACTTCGTCCCACGCCTGGTCCTCGATTCGCGTGTTCTGGACGGTCGTGATCGGTTCTTCCTGCATCGCCTGGGCCTGGTCGTACAGGTTGCGATACGACGCCATGTACTGCTCGTAGACGACCGGTGTCCCGTTTACGCGTCCGATCTCGCCGAACGATCCGGCGGTCTGCCCGGTGATGTCCATGCCCCATTCGAAGAACATGAGCCCCCCGAAGGCGAGCGCCACGAGGATCATGATCCATTTTGTACTTTTGCGAAGTTCCTGCATCATGGCGGAAGCCACCTCCTTGATCGGCCAGGACGGGTCGAAACGCCCGGCCGCAATCGTGCAGCCGGGCGCTCCGATTCCCACGGAGAAGCTAACGCAGTGCGGCCCGCCGCAGAAACCCCGCTGCATTCGTGCATTCGCTGCACCAGCGTCCGCTTGCGCGTGCGCCCTGGCTGTGTGCGCGGTGGCCGCGTTGACACTGTCGGCGCGGTAAACATATTTTTCGGCCCGGACTGCCCGGACGCGAGGTCCGTGACCGAAACGCAGATGCCGCCGGAAAGGACCGACCGTGAGAATCGCCGTAGTCCACGGCCCCAACCTGAACCTGCTCGGGACCAGGGAGCCCGAGGTCTACGGTACGGCTACCCTGGAGGATGTCAACCGGGAACTCGCCGCTCTGGCCGAGGCGCTGGACGTAGAGATCGAGGCATTCCAGTCCAACAGTGAGGGTCGGATCCTCGATTTCCTCGCCGATGTTCGCGAGCGCGCCGACGGGGTGGTCATCAATCCGGCGGGGCTCGGACACACCTCGGTCGCGCTGCTCGACGGACTGCTTGGCATTTCCAGGCCCTTCGTCGAAGTGCATCTGAGCAATCCGGCGAGTCGGGAACCCTTTCGGAGACACTCCATGATCACGCCCGCAGCGGTGGGGATGGTCGCCGGTTTCGGGGTCGACAGCTATCTTTCGGGGCTACGTTGCCTGCACAGCCACCTGCTGCGGCAGCGACACCAGTGATTCCCGGCGGAGAACGACCGCAGCGGCGGAATCAGATCCCACGAATCAGGAGGTTGCAAGGACCGCATGGCAAGCACCGCTGACTTCCGCAACGGAATGGTGCTGGATATCGACGGCGCTCTCTGGACAATCACGTACTTCCAGCATGTGAAGCCCGGAAAGGGCGGCGCCTTCGTGCGTACCAAGCTTAAGAACGTCCTGTCCGGTGCCGTGGTGGACAAGACCTATCGGGCGGGAGAGAGGGTAAACAGCGTCAGGCTGGAACGACGTCCGGTCAACTATTCCTACACGGACGGCGACCTGTATCATTTCATGGACCAGGAGACCTACGACATGATCCCCATCGGTGGGGACATGCTAGGCGAAGGCCAGCTGAAATACCTGAAGGAGAACATGGAATGCGAGGGGCTGGTCCACGACGGCAACGTGATTTCGGTCGAGTTGCCCGCATTCGTCGAGCTGGCGGTCACGGATACGGATCCCGGGCACAAGGGCGATACCGCCCAGGGTGCGACCAAGCCCGCGACGCTCGAGACCGGTGCGGTCGTGCAGGTCCCGCTGTTCGTCGACGTGGGCGACGTGCTGAGGATTGACCGGCGCGAGGACAAGTACCTTACCCGGGTGAGCGGATGATAGACATCGAGTTTGTGCAGGCCCTGATCCGGATGCTCGACGAGTCATCGCTGGACAACCTCGAACTCAGACGTGGCGGCACACGGATCCGGCTTTCCAAGTCGCCGGGCGGTGGGGCCGTGATCACCGAGGCTGCGCCGGTTCGCCCCGCGGCGGACAACTCTTCGCCTCCGCCGTCGACGGTCTCCTCTGCGCCTTCGGCCGGCTCGCCGGCCCCCGAGCAGGCCTTTGCCGAAGCAGCGTCGGCCGATCTGGTGGATATTACATCGCCGATGGTGGGAACCTTCTACAGGGCGCCGTCTCCCGAGGCGGATCCGTATGTGGAGGTGGGAGGCGCGGTCGCCGCCGGCGACGTGCTGTGCGTCATCGAGGCGATGAAGCTGATGAACGAACTCGAGTGCGAGGTTGCCGGTCGAATCGTGGAGATCTGCGTCGAGAACGCCGAGCCCGTCGACTTCGGACAGGTTCTGTTCCGCGTGGACCCCGCCTGACCGGGCACACCGCGCGGGCATGTTTTCCAGGCTTCTCATCGCGAATCGGGGCGAGATCGCCCTTCGCATCGTGCGTGCGTGCCGCGAACTGGACATCGCGACGGTTGCAGTATACTCGGAGGCTGATCGCGAGTCCCTGCATGTACGGTTCGCCGACGAGGCCGTGTGCATCGGCCCGGCCCAGGCCACCGAGTCGTACCTCAAGGTGTCGCGCATTGTCGCCGCAGCGGAGATCACGGGAGCGGAAGCCGTGCATCCGGGGTACGGCTTCCTGGCGGAAAACGCCGAGTTCGCGGAGATCTGCCAGCGCTCGGACCTTGTCTTCGTGGGGCCGACGCCGGAACAGATCCGGTCGATGGGCGACAAGGCCGTGGCCCGCGAGACGATGCGTGCGGCCGGGGTGCCGGTCGTGCCGGGGTCGGACGGAATCGTCCGCGACGAGGACGAAGCCCTGTCGCTGGCGCGCGACATCGGGTTTCCGGTGATGATCAAGGCGGCTGCGGGCGGCGGTGGGAAGGGAATGCGCGTCGCGAGCGACGAGACGGATTTCCGCCGGCATTTCAATGCGGCGCAGGCCGAGGCCGCGGCGGCCTTTGGTGAAGACGGCGTCTATCTCGAACGCTGCATCGTACGGCCGCGGCACATTGAGTTCCAGGTGTTCGGAGACCGGCACGGGCGAGTGGTGCACGTCGGTGACCGCGACTGTTCGATCCAGCGCCGTCACCAGAAGCTGGTGGAAGAAGCCCCCTCGCCCGGGCTGACCCCGGAGCTTAGGCACCGAATGGGCGAGGCCGCGGTGGCGGCGGCTCGCGCGATCGAATACGTGGGTTCCGGAACCGTGGAATTCCTCCTGGATCCGTCCGGCGAATTCTTCTTCATCGAGATGAATACGCGCATCCAGGTGGAGCACACGGTTACCGAGGTCACGACGGGCCTGGATCTCGTCAAGGAGCAGATCAGGGTCGCGGCCGGCGAACCCCTGTCCTTCCCCGAGGGGGAGATCCCGCAACACGGCCACGCCATCGAGTTCCGGATCAACGCCGAGGATCCCGACCGCGGGTTCGCCCCCGCTCCCGGCACCATCACGACCTTCCATCAGCCGGGCGGTCCGGGCGTGCGCATCGATACGCATGTCTACTCGGGCTACCGTGTGCCGCCGTTCTACGACTCCCTGATCGCAAAGCTGATCGTGTCGGGCAAGACACGTGAAGAGGCGGTCGTGCGGGGCCGGGAGGCGCTGGAGTCCTTTATCATCGAGGGGATACCCACGACGATCGAATACCTGTCTCGAATCACGCGCGACGAGACGTTCCGGGCCGGCGGCGCCGACACGAGCTTCGTGGAGCGATTCATGGGCGGCAACGCCGCGCCCTGAGCAGCCGCATGCGGATCAGCGTCCGTTTTGCGCCCGATAAGGTCGACCGGGGCGAACTGGCAGGAGCGGCGGCGGTCGTCATCGATGTCGTCCGCGCGACCTCGTGCATCGTAGAGGCGGTCGCGAACGGCGCTCGGGCCGTCCATCCCGTGGTTTCGGTCGAGGAGGCGTTCAAACTGCGCGCCTCCCTGGGAGCGGACACGCTGTTGTGCGGCGAGCGCCGGGGACTCCGCATCGACGGCTTCGACCTGGGCAACTCGCCCGCCGAGTTCTCGCGGGCCGCCGTTACCGGGAAGCGGCTCGTGATGACCACCACGAACGGCACCCGCGCGTTCGCCGCCGCGGCCGCCGCCGACCAGGTCTTCACGGCGTCGTTCCATAACCAGAGCGCGGTCGTGGCCGCACTGCCGGACGACGGATCGGTCGTGGTGGTGTGCGCGGGCAAGGAGGGGCGATTTTCGCTGGACGACACCGTGTGCGCGGGGATCATCGTTCGTGGATTGTGCGACCGCGCGCACGGGTCGGCACGCCTGAACGACGGGGCGGCCGCGGCGGCCGATCTGGCCGGGATCCATCCGGTGACGGGGGACATGCTGGCGGGGACGGCGGCGGGCCAAGCGCTCGTGGACGCGGGTCTCGGCTCCGACCTGGCACTGTGCGCCAGGGCCGACAGGCATCAGATTGTACCCATGATGTACGATGGCGTGATTACGGCCCCGCGCGGCTGAGCGTCGTGCCCGGATCCCGCGGCGCAGGCAGGACGGCGAAGCGCGTAGCCACGCGAAAGCGGTCCGCCAGGAAGAGGCGGCCGGCGCCGCGAAAGGCCACGGCGGCCGAGCGAATGCGGCAGCGCCGTGCCCTGGCCGGGATGACGGCGGTCCTCGCTTTTCTTGTCGCCGCGGCCATCTTCCCGGTGGAGTGGCTGGGCGAACGCGTCGCCGGCGTGTTTCGCTCGGGCAACCCGATGGGCGTGGTTGGCGACATGGTCGACCAGCGCCTTCTGGCGGCGCTCGGCGTGGGATGCGGGGTGGTGCCGCTGGCTCTCGTGGCGGCTGCGGCCTCGATCGGTGCCTGGGGGTCGACGTCTGGCCGCAAGAGCCTCTGGATCCTGACCGCATCCCTGCTGGTTCTGGTTCCCTTGTCCGCCTTCCTGGCTGGCGCGGGAGACGTGGCGAGCGGGTTCGTCGGGACGGCGCTTGGCGGGCCGTTGCGCGACACCGTTGGCTGGTTGGGGGCGTGGGTTCTGGTGGGCGGTGCCGTCGTTGCGACATCGCTTGCCGCGTTCCGGTTCAACCCGTTGGCCCCGCCGGCGGCGGCCGTGGCCAAAACGTACCGCGGCACGAACCGAGGCGTTCGCGCGCTGGCCGCCGCCGGAGGCAGGTGGCGGATCCGCGGCAGGGAGCGGCGCCAGGCAAGGCGCGCCGAGCGGGCCGCGCAAGACCGCGCCGGTTTGGCGGACGCGCCGGCGGTGGAAGGGCCGGAAGCCGTGGCGGGGGCCGCGGCGGAGCCCGAGGTCGAGGTTGCGCAGCCGGCCGTCTCGGGGGCGCAGTCCGAAGGACCCGATCTTCTGCGGGACGACGAGTTGCCGTCGGTGGACTACCCGCTGCCGGGCCTGGAACTCCTCACCGCCCCTCGCCATGAGAGCCGTCTCGGCATGGAGCGTGAGCTTGACGGCCTCGCCGAGGTGCTGACCCGGACGCTGGAGACCTTCAACATCAAGAGCAGGATCACGGGGCGCACCACCGGTCCGGCGGTGACCCAGTACGAGGTCGTTCCGGCTCCCGGGATCAAGGTCAACCGGATCGCCAATCTGGACGCAGATCTGGCCCTGGCGATGAAGGCGAGGACCGTGAGGATCGTCGCCCCGATACCAGGGAAGGGCGCGGTCGGCGTCGAGATCCCGAACCCGCAGCCCGAGATGGTTCGTCTGCGCGAGATCCTGGACGCGCCGGTGTTCGCCCGGTCGCGCGGGCTGCTGCCGCTCGCGCTCGGGAAGGATCTCACGGGCAATCCGCTTGTCGCGGACCTGGCCGGGATGCCCCACGCGCTCATCGCCGGTGCCACGGGTTCGGGCAAGTCCGTCTGCCTGAATACGATCATTACCAGTCTTGTCTACAGACACGGTCCCGACCGGCTGCGGTTCCTCCTTATCGACCCCAAGATGGTCGAGCTTTCCGCCTACGCCGACCTTCCGCACCTGCGCCATCCGGTCGTGACCGACCCACGCGACGCTGCGGGCGCGCTGAAGTGGGCCGTGCTCGAGATGGACCGCCGTTACGGCTTGCTCAGCGCCAACGGGGTCCGGTCGCTGCAGGAGTTCAACGAGCGCCTTGAGGGGGGCTCAACGATGCGTTTGGCGGTGCCGGACGGCCCGGAAGAGGAAGAGGACAGCTGGATCTACAAAGGCGGGCCGCTCCCCTGGATCGTCGTGGTCGTGGACGAGCTGGCGGATCTCATGATGACCGTCCAGGCAGAGGTCGAGAAGCCTTTGACGCAACTCGCGCAGAAGGCCCGGGCGATCGGCATCCATCTCCTCGTCGCCACCCAGCGCCCGAGCGTGAACGTGATCACCGGCCTGATCAAGGCCAACTTCCCCTGTCGGATCGCCTTCCGGGTCGCCTCCAAGACGGACTCCAGAACGATCCTCGACCAGAACGGCGCGGACTCGCTCCTGGGTTCGGGTGACATGCTGTTCCTGCCCCCGGCCAAGAGCGAGCCCGTTCGGATGCAAGGCGCGTTCATCTCCACCGGAGAGACAGAAGCGCTGATGGGGTGGTACCGCGAACAGGCCGACACACTGGAAGCGCTGAAGGCCCGCGTAAGGAGCGACGAGGCCGACATACTGGAGGCCGTCAGGGACGCCGAGGCCGAGGACGACGCTGGCGACGGAACCATTCGTGGCGATTGGGACCCGCTCTTCCGGGAGGCTGCGGGTGCGTGCATTCAGCAGGGAGCCGGGTCGACCTCGCTGTTGCAACGGCGGTTGCGGATCGGGTATGGGAGGGCGGCCCGGATCGTCGACCAGCTCCACGACGCCGGCGTCCTGGGGCCTCCGGACGGGTCGAAGCCGCGTGAGGTGCTGGTGGGCCAGGCCGGACTGGACGAGATATGTCCCAGTTGATGGTCCCGCGGATCTTTCGTGCCGCGGCGACGCTCCTGTTTTCGACCGCCGCCGGGACGCCCTTCCTGCCGGGCGTGGCGCGTCCAGCCCTCGCGCAGGAGGACGGCGCGCTCGGCACCATGGAGGACGCCGCGCGGCGCTACCGCGAGGTGCGCGCGATGTGCGCCGACTTCGAGCAGGTCATCGAGGTGCGGCTGATGGGCAGGACCGTCGAAAGTGCGGGGCGCATCTGTCAGCAGCGGCCCAACCTGTTCTCGATGCGATTCACCGAACCGCAGGGCGATCTTGTCGTGTCCGACGGGCGGCATTTCTGGGTGTACTACCCCAGCATGGACGACAAGCAGGTCGTGCGCCATCCCGTGGCCGACTCGCCGGGCCGCCACGATTTCTTTCGCGAGTTCCTGGAGGATCCGGCCGCCAAGTATGCGGCCAGCGACGGCGGCACGGAGGCCGTTGCCGGTCACGAGTGTCGTGTAGTGAGCCTGACTCCCACCGCCGCGGCGTCCTACCGCCGCGCCAGGTTGTGGGTCGACGCGGAGTCGCACCTCGTACGGCAGTTGGAACTGCACGAGGAGAGCGGCAACATCCGCACCGTCATCCTGCACAACGAGGATCTCGCCCCCGCGCTCGACCCGGCGCTCTTCACATTCCAGCCGCCACCAGGGGCGAGAGTCCTGGGGCCGCCCGGCTCGCCGGGCGCACGGACGAACCCATGAGGTTGCGCACTCGGGAACTGTCCGTGTTCCCCGTCGCCTCCGGACCGGTCAGACCGGATGTGGATCCGGGTGTGCGCGCGGTCGACCCCCGGTCCTTCGAGCTCGGTTCCGGAGAGGGGCCGCGTCTGGGCGTCGTCACCCTCGGCTGCGACAAGAACACGGTCGACTCGGAGCACATGATGGCCGCGCTGGTGTCTGCGGGGGCGAGGGTCACCAGCGATGTCGAGACCGCGGACGTCGTCGTGGTCAATACCTGCGGCTTCATCGACGCCGCCAAGGAGCAGTCCATCGACACGATCCTCAACGCCTGTGCCCTGAAGCAGCGGGGGCAGGTGAAGGCGGTAGCCGCGGTGGGGTGCATGGTGCAGCGCTACCGGGAGGAGATGGAACGCGAGATTCCGGAGGTGGACCTCTTCCTGGGGATCGCGGAGATGTCGCGGCTGGTCCCGGAGCTGCGGGCACGCGGACACATCCGCGACGACTTCATCCCGACCATGGAGCGCCCTCTGCGCATCCTGGCCACCGAGACCCGACACGTCTCGTTCCTCAAGGTGAGCGAGGGCTGCGACCACCGCTGCGCTTTCTGTGCCATTCCCCACATGCGAGGCCTGCACCGCTCCGCGGATCTTGAGAGTCTGGTCGCGGAGGCGCGGGCGCTGGGCGAACAGGGTGTCCGCGAACTCAACCTGGTGTCGCAGGATACGACGTGGTACGGGCGGGATCTCTGGCGCCATGATCGGTCGGCGCCCCTCCTTCAGGACCTGCTTGAGGCGCTGCTGGAACGCACGGGTGTGGACTGGTATCGGCTCCTGTACATGTATCCGTCCGGGATCACGCCCGGCCTCGTGTCGCTGCTGGCGCGCGAATCCCGACTGCTGCCGTATCTGGACATGCCGCTGCAACACGGCAGCGACCGAATCCTGACCAGCATGCGGCGCCCGGAGCGGCAGGCCACGATTCGCGAACGGGTCCGTTGGCTGAGGGACAGTATCGACGACCTCACCCTTCGCACGACCGTGATTGTCGGCTTCCCCGGGGAGACCGACGACGACGTCCGCGAGATGGTCGACTTCCTCGAGGAGATCCGGTTCGACCGGGTCGGTGCCTTCACGTATTCGATCGAGGAGGGGACCGCGGCCGCCATGATGCCCGACCAGGTGCCCGACGAGGTCAAGGCGGAGCGGCTGGAACTCGTCATGGAGCGACAGAGGGAGATCTCGCGCGAGTTGAACGATGCGAGAGTAGGGTGTCGCGAGCGCGTGCTCGTGGACTCGCTTACAACGGAAGAGGAGGGGTGCCAGGCCGTGGGGCGCAGCCGGGGCCAGGCCCCGGAGGTCGACGGCAGGACCTGGCTGAGGGAGTTGGGGCGGGCGGGCCCGGGTGACATCGTGGAGGTGGAGATCGTGGACGCCGACGACTACGACATGACCGGGAGGGTGCTGCCGAATGCCTGATGCAAGCCGCCGTGTGCGGGTGGGTGTCATCGGAACGGGTGCTGTCAGCCAGCTCATGCACCTGCCGATACTGTCCGAGCGCGCAGACGTCGAGGTCGCCGCGATATCGGATCTGGACGAGTTGAAGGCGCGCGCGGTCGCAGGCCGCTTCGGTGTGCCGAGAATCCTGGACGACGACGCCCTCGTCGCGGACGACGGCATCGACGGGGTTGTGATCAGCGCACCGAGCTTTCTGCACGAAGGACTCGTGGCGGCGTGTCTCCAGGCAGGCAAGCACGTGCTGGTCGAGCGGCCCCTGGCGTTGTCGTCGGGCGGCGTGCGCTGGGTCCTCGAACAGGCGGAGGGAACGGGATGCGGGGTCGTGCTGGGGATGTCGCACCGGTACCAGCCGGATGTCAGCGCGCTCCGCGCCGTGATCGCCGAGGGCGGGCTGCGGGAGGTGAGCTCTGCCCGTGTCAGCTGGCTCAATCAGGCTGTCCGGCGGCCTCGCACCGGATGGCGGCGGCGCGCGCTCGAGTCCGGCGGGGGAGCGCTGATGGATCTGGGTGTGCCGGCGCTGGACCTCGCGCTATGGGTCCTGGGCTACCCCAGGGTTGCCCGTGTCTCCGCGCTGACCCCGGGCGACGGGTTCGATGTGGAGGAAGAGGCCCACCTGTATGCGGTAACCGAAGACGGGGTCGGCATTGCCCTGGCCGCAAGCTGGCGCTACCACGGAACGGAAGACCGGCACTCCCTGCAGGTTCTCGGCGCGGGGGGCTCGGCCCGGCTTTCTCCGCTGTCGATCTTCACGGAGAAGGACGGGCGTGCCGTGAACGTGACTCCGCGGCTGCCGATTCCGCGCGGAGGCGAAGATGTCTACACGAGCGGGTATCGCCGTCTGCTCGATCACTTTGTACGGGTAACGGCCGGGGAGGCCACTCCCGAACCGCCTACCGAGCAGGCCGTCCTGATGGATCTCATCGAGGGGGCGTACGAGTCGGCGCGGGAGGGCCGGGAAGTCTCATTGTCCTGATGCGGGTCGCGGGTGACGTGACGCCGCGCCCTTTTCTGCTGGCAGCGGCATCCGGCGTTCTCGTGGGCGCGACCTTCTCGCCGCACGGTGGGCCGGTCCTCCCGTTCCTGGCCTTCGCTCCGCTGGCGTTCGCCCTCGGCTTCAACGCGCCGCCCTTCGCGCTGGGTTTCCTGACCGCGGCGCTTGCCCACGGGATCGGCTTGTACTGGATGATCCCCGCGCTGTCCTGGAGAACGGCGCTTGCCGTTCCCGTGTACCTCCTCGTGCTCGTGATGATCGGCATTGTCGCCGGGGCCGCCACCACCGGCGCGGTCAACCTCCAACGATGGAGGCGCTGGCCGCTGCCACTGTCGCTGGCCGTGTGTTGGACGGGTTTCGAATGGACCGCGGCCCATGTGCCCGGAATCTCCTACGCGTGGCTGAACGCCGGTGGGTCGCTGGCGTGGTATCCCACAGCTGCCGCCGGGGCCGAGCTTCTGGGCGCACGACTGCTCACGGTCTGGACGATTGCCTGCGGGGTGGCAGCCGCCGGGGCCGTGAAGGCTGGCTGGGGCGGGGGGTTGCGGGGGACAACGGGCCGGGCGCTTCTGCTGGTGGTTTTGGTGGGCGTTCCGTTGGCGCTGGGCAGCGTCCGCCAGCGCGGCTTCACGGGCTTGGCCGCGGAAGACCCGCTGTTGCGCGTGGCCATGGTGCAGGCCGGCCATGGCAGTGCGGCGGATGGCGGCGAGGACGGAAGCCGAGCAGAGGCGGCGGAAGGCGTAGCGCGGTGGATCGAGCCGCTCCGCGCGCTTCGCGAGACCGGGCACTTCGACATTGTGGTATTCCCCGAGCGGTATGTGGCGGCGACGCTCCGGGACCCGGCCAGTGGCATGGTGTCGCCGGCGGGCCGTGAAGCGGTGGGATTCGCGACCGCGCTCGGCGTGCCCCTGCTGCTGGGCGCGCTCGATGGCCAGGTCGCGGATGCGCGCACGGACACGCTCTGGTACAATGCCGCCTTCGCATTGGGGCCCGACGGGATGGTTCCCCGTGCGTACCGCAAGAGCCGTCTGGTGCCGGGGCTGGAAGGAGCGGGTCTGGTCGGAGGCGCGTTTGGAGCCCGGAACCGGGGTTACGCTGCGGGTCGCGAGACGCTGCCGCTGGTTGCCGCTGGCAACACGGTCGGCGCCATGGTCTGCTATGACTCGGCCTACGCGGAGACGGCCCGGGCTCTGGTCCGCGCGGGGGCGCAGTGGCTGGCCGTGCTGTCAAACGACGACTGGCTGGACCCCGATCTGCCCCTCCGCGTGACGTGGGCGTACTGGCAGCACGCCACGCACGGCCGCCTGCGGGCCATCGAGAACCGGATCGGCCTGATCCAGGTCGCATCCACGGGGTACACGTTCGCGGTGACGCCTTACGGTACCGGCCCCGAGTCCGTGCTGGAGCCTGCCGCGCGAGGCATCGCGGTCGCGGGTGTCGGCCGCAGAGCCGCCACGACCCTGTTCACAAGGATCGGGGATATCCTGGGTCTCGTGTGCTTTGTCGCCCTCGTCGCGGGTCTGTTCACGCGCAGTCCCCGAAACGGGAATCTCCCGGTCCCGGGGACCCGTCATTAGTTTACCTCTTCCCCTTTCACGAAGAGCCGGTTCATGCTGGACGAAATCAAGGCGAAGATCTCCGAGGAGGTCGAGGCGCTCACACACGAGCTCAACGTCGAACTGCCGGACAGGATCCAGAAGGCGGTCGAACTGGGTGACCTGCGCGAGAACGCCGAGTACAAGTCCGCGCTGGAGCGCCAGCAGTTCGTTCAGGCTCGGATCGGGCACCTGGCTGGCCGCATGGCGGAGATCTCCAGGATCAACGTCGCGGACATGCCCCTGGACCGTGCGGGTTTCGGGTCCAGGCTCAGGGTGCAGGACCTCGTGCTCGACCGCGAGGTCACCTTTACGATCGTGGCGGGTGACTACATCGACCTGGAGGCGGGGCACGTCTCCCTGGACTCGCCGATCGGGAAGGGGCTGACCGGTGCGCGGGAGGGCGATGAGATTACGATCGAGTTGCCTGCGGGCCAGCGGCGTTTCCGAGTGGTTGAGCTGGCCACCTTGCCCCGACAGCTGGCCGATGGGGGCGCGTAACCGGTCCCCGTGGACTCCCATGGCCGGACTGGCGCCCGCGTCAGTTCCCTTCCAGGATCGCCTCGTAGACGATGGGCCGTAGCAAACGGTCGACGGGGGCTCCTCCGAACGGCTGGAGTTGGGTCCAGGCGAAGGCGATGAGCTCTTCCGCCGGATCGATCCAGAAATAGGTGTTGGCGACGCCTGACCACCAGTACGCGCCGTCCTCCTCGTCGGCGGGCACCGCGAACCCCAGCCCGAAACCGGTATCGCCGAGCCCGGGCAGAATCGGGACCAGCTCCTCGGGCAGTTGGTTGCGCGTCAT
The DNA here is from genome assembly GCA_028874905.1 of Gemmatimonadota bacterium. Taxonomy (GTDB): domain Bacteria; phylum Gemmatimonadota; class Gemmatimonadetes; order Longimicrobiales; family Gaopeijiaceae; genus Bin94. Next base: position 67,313 of record JAPPGZ010000098.1, on the reverse strand, counting down.
TTCTTCGACGGTTTCCCGTTGCAGCAGCCTGATGCCGTTCACTTCGCCACCGCCGAGCAGCATCCGCGCGAAACGCAGGTAGTCGGTCGCGGTCGACGTGAGGCCTCCTCCGCCGGAGAACCAGGTGGCGGGCCGGGTGAACGCATCGTCGCCAGGCTGTCCGGCGGGTTGCAGCCCCTGCCTCGAGATCCGGTACATGCGCGTGAACCGGTCGTGTTTCCCGGCGGGCACATGGAACCCGGTATCATTCATGCCAAGGGGTTCGAAGATGCGCCCGCGGAAGAAGTCGTCCAGCGATTCGCCCGACACGACTTCCACGACGCGCCCGAGGACATCGGTGGACATGCTGTAGATCCAGCGGTCACCCGGGTCGTCGACGAGCGGGAGTGAGGCGATGACGTCGACGCGCCCTTCCAGATCCCGCCGCGATCCCATGGAGGCGGCATATAGCGCGCGATTGTACATCGAGTCCACCGGACTGTCGCCGAAGATGCCATAGGTGAGCCCCGACGTGTGCGTCAGGAGGTCGCGGATCAGGATGGGACGGTCGGGGGGACGGGTGGCGCCGTTGTCGTAGACCGCGGCATCGGCAAACTCCGGGATGACGCTCGCAAGCTCGGCGTCCAGGGAGAGAAGCCCGTCCTCGACGAGCATCATCGCGGCGACGCTGGTGACGGGCTTGGTCATCGAGTAGATGCGGAAGATGTCGTCGGGTTCGAGCGGGTCCTCGTCGAGCACGCGCCACCCGTGCGCTTCCCAGTGCACGATCTCGCCGCGGCGCGCCACCATGGTCATGATCCCGGCGGTGCGGTCGGCGTCGAGGAACTGCTGCATCGTCGGCCCGATCCGGGCCAGAACCTCGCTGGAGAGACCCACGTCCTCCGGGGCGGCGGTCGTCCACTCGGTCGAGGCGGCTTCGGCTGGCCCGGCCCCGGTGTCGAGCGCGAAGGTCCAGATGTAGGGGGCCCCCACCGTGGACACACGCCCGGCCGCGATCGATACGTACTGGCGGCCATCGATCGAATAGGTGACCGGAGACCCGGCGCCGGCGCCGACGTCCGCGGACCAGAGTTCCTGTCCCGTACGGGCGTCGACAGCCGCCAGATTGGAGCCCGTGGCCCAGAACACGAGGTTGCCGGCGGTGGTCATCGTGCCGCCGTGACCTCCCCGGGCCGGGACGCGCCACACCTCGCGGTTCTCTGCGGGATCCCACCCCAGCAACAGATTGGCGGGCCCCTTCAGAGCCGGCCGCTCCGGGCGCCGGCCGGCGTCGCCACGCGCCGTCCCGGTGTTCCACCTCCCTCGCTCATACTCGTAGGTACCGGTCATCTCGTAGTAGTAGTTGTTGTTGGTCGCGGGCAGGTAGACGAGGCCGGTTTCCGGGTTGAACGACATGGTGTGCCAGTTGTGCGCGCCGCGCGGCCCGGGGGCCAGATAGACGCCCCTCCCGTTCATGCCGTACCGGGCCTCCGGCGTCTCGATGGGGCGGCCGGTCTCGGGGTCCACGCTCGAAGCCCAGGTCAGGTCGTCCGCGAATGCCTCCGCGGATATGAGCTCTCCCGTAATCCGGTCGACCACGTAGAAAAAGCCGTTTTTCGGCGCCTGCACGATGACCCGTCGGTCGCGGCCGCCGATCTCGAGGTCCAGGAGCATGAGGGGCTGCGTGGCCGTGTAGTCCCAGTCGTCGCCCGGTGTGGTCTGGTAGTGCCAGACGATCGAGCCGTTGGCGGCGTCCAGCGCCACGATGGCCGACAGGTAGAGGTTGTCCCCGCCACCGGGACTGCGGTGATCCCGGTTCCAGGGTGATCCGTTCCCGGTGCCGATGTAGAACAGCCCCGCGGACTCGTCGTGGACCATGGCGTCCCAGACCGTTCCGCCGCCGCCCGCGATCCACCACTCACCGGTCCAGGTCTCGGCTGCCGCGCGCATCGCTTCGCTTTCGAATCCGAGCGCGGGATTCCCGGGCACCGTATAGGTGCGCCACAGTTGCTCCCCGGTCTCGGCGTCGTACGCTGTGACGTAGCCGCGCACGCCGTACTCGGCGCCGCCGTTGCCGATGATCACCGCGCCACCCGCGACCCGCGGCGCTCCCGTGATCGTGTAGTCCGAGCCGGGCAGCGTCGTCTGCGTGGTCCACCTGACCGATCCGTCGTGGCGGTCGAGCGCCACCAGGCGCCCGTCGAGCAGCGCGGCGTAGACAATGTCGCCGTCCACCGCGACACCGCGGTTGACGTCGCCGCAGCATGCGCGGGGCCCGCCGTTCTCGGCATCCGGAATCCCCGGGTCCCAGCGCCAGATCTCCTCGCCGGTGGCCGCGTCCAGCGCGAATACGAAACTGAGGGCGCCGGTGGCGTACAGCATGCCGTCCACGACGAGCGGCGTCGTCTCGAGGCGGGCCCCGGTCTTCGGGATTTCCCAGCGCCACGCGAGGCGGAGTCCGCCGACGTTGTCGGTGTTGATCTGGTCGAGCGGGCTGTAGCGCGTCTCGGCCGCGTCGCGCCCGTGCATGGGCCACTCAGAGACCCCCCGGTCGGTCCCGGCCTGCTGTCCGGCCACGGGTGAACCAACAGTGCTTGCGAAGGCTGCCAGCATGCCCGCGACGGCAATCAGGGTGGGCATTGCACGGGCGGAGAGGGTGGGTGGGACGAAGGACGTCGGCTTCATGAGGATCCCGGTTGATGGGTGGGAGTGGTTGATTGACTGAAGGGTGCACTCGGATCCGAGCCCTGCGCGGAACAAGATGCGCCGGGTGGCTGGATTCCGCGAATCGCCGGTATCTTTGACCCTCATGAGACCGAAAGATGTGGAGTCCTGCGCATTGCCGGCATCCCGTTGCCGCCGCTGGCGATGGGCGCGTGGCCGCCGGTGGACGCGTGGCCGGCAGCGGAGGACCTGTGGCCCCTTCTCGCCGCGCTTCGCCTGCCTGTTGGTGCCGCTGGCTGCCTGCGCGGACCAACCCGAGCCGCCTGCATTCGTCGCGGCTGCCGACTCACGGCAGCTCATGGTCTCCGTGATCGAGCCCGCCGCCGAAGTCTACTGGGACGCCGTGGGGGTGATCATGGACGAAGAGGGCACGCATGAAATCGAGCCGCGGACCCCGGAGGAGTGGACGGCAGTCGAAAACGCTGCCTGGGTTCTGGCCGAGTCGGGCAACCTGCTGTTGCTCGAAGACCGTGCGCAGGGCAGGGGTCATTGGATAGCCATGTCACGCTCGATGATCGAGGTCGGCAGACGCGCGGTGGACGCGGCGGCCGCGAAGGACGCGCAGGCCGTGTTCGACGTGGGTGCCGAAGTCTACTTCGTGTGCACGGGGTGCCACGCGGTCTACGCCGCCGAAACACTGCGTCCCAACGCTCTTCCGGGGGCGGCGTCCGGAGATTCCGCCGCTGACATGCCGGTGGAGGGCGACCCGAACACCGGGGATCGCTACCGCCCGTGATCGAACGCTTCCTGGGCTGGCTCGGCGAAACCCCGTGGAGCGTCGCGCTTCTGGAATCGCTGTACGTGTGGCCTCTGGTGGAGTCGACGCACGTCCTTGCGCTGGGCCTGTTCGTCGGCACGACCGTCATGATGGACCTTCGCCTGGTGGGCATCGCGTTTCGCAAGGTTCCCGTCCAGGCGTTTACCGGGCGCCTCCTGCCATGGACGCACATCGGCTTCGTGATCATGGCCGTGACCGGGCTGCTTCTCTTCTACTCCCAGCCGCTGCGCTACTACCACAACGTCTTCTTCCGCGTGAAGGTCGTGGTGCTGATTGCGGCCGGAATCAACGCGTTCATCTTCCACCGGGGTGCGCAGCGCCAGGCGGCGGAGTGGGGAGATGACGTCCTGCCACCTCGGGCTGCACGCGCGGCGGGGGCGGTTTCGCTGGCGGCATGGACGGTGGTCGTCGTGACGGGCCGCCTCATCGCGTACAACTGGTTCGACTGTGACCTGCAGCCCCAGCCGGACTGGGTGAACTGGGCGGCGGGCTGCGCGGCCGGGTCGGAGTAGAGTTCATGTCCACGGTTGTCCTGGCGTAGCCTGTGCTGGAGCCCTTCTTCCGCTGGTGCGAGTCCACCCTGATCGGCCGGGCCGTGGCCGAGTCGGTGTGGGCGTTCCCGATCCTGGAGGCGGTCCATCTGCTGGGACTCTGCATCCTGGGCGGCGCGCTGCTGGTCGTCGACCTGAGGCTGCTGGGCGCGGGACTCACCGGCCAGCCGGTCGCGCGGCTCGCGCGCAACGCGCGGCGGTGGCTGATCACGGCGCTTGTGATCATGGTCGCCACCGGAATCCCGCTCTTCCTTTCGGAGGCGATCAAGGCGTACTACAACACCTCGTTCTGGGTGAAGATGATCACGCTGCCCGTCGCGCTTCTCTTCACCTTCGCGGTGCGCGAGCGGGTGTCGCGTGAGGAGGGTCGGGAACCCGGTGTTCGCGGCAAGGTCGTCGGCGCGGTATCGCTTGCGCTGTGGTTCACCGTGGCGGCTGCGGGGCGGTGGATCGGGTTTTCGTAAGCTAGCTCGCGCGTTACCGAAACCGGGTGCCAGCAGTCAGTGCTAGCACCGCCCTCGCTCCCGCCTCGCTTTCAGCAGTTCCTCGTCGTAGGGGGCCCCCGTCCCCGACGACCCCAGGAAGATCTTGCTCCCGTCCGTGAAGGTCACATCGCGGCCGTTTGCCCGGTTCAGCGAATGGTCCTTGGCCTGGTACCCGTCGACGATGATCTCGGTGCCGGGCTGAAGGCAGTCGCGCCTGAGTCCGCGCCTCAGCAGGACGTTCGGCGTCCCCCCCTCGACGGCCCATACCTCGGTCGATCCGTCCTCGTTCTCGATTTCGAGGTGGATCCAGGTGTGCGGGTTCACCCATTCCAGCTTGACGATCTTTCCCTGCAGGCGCACCGGCGCATTGCGGTCGAACTCGGCACCGAAGGCGTGATGGGCCACCAGGGGCACCGCGATCGCCCCCGACAGGGCCAGGCCGCCGGCCACCATCGTCCAGGCTTTACGCATTTTACTGATTTTACGCATTTCCCTAGTTCCCCTGATTCCGTCGCTCTTCGGCTCGCGCCCCGCGCAGGACGTTTTCGAGCGCGTAGTTCGCTTCGTGGCAAGCGTATTCGTAGACGAGCCCGTCGAGCCGCTTGAACGGCACCTCGCCGCTCCAGGGCCGCGTGAACATCAGCGGATCCTCGACGGTGAACTCGTAGTTGATCGTATGCTCGTCGGCGCGGGTGAAGCGCTCGGTCACCTTGAATTCCTCCGACGGAGCGAAGCCCTGAAGCGTCTGGTTCGGGTGGAGGTTGGTGGTCTCCACGACCAGCGTGTCGCCGGCCCAGCGCCCCCAGGAGTCGCCCATCCACGGACGGACGTGCTGCGGCAGACGGTTCGGTTCACCGAGACGAATGATCCTGACGTCGTGCACCATTTCGGTCATGATCATCACATGGTCCGGGGTCTGCACGATGGTGTAGTTGTTGTTGTAGAAGTAGTTGGGAAGCATCGGCGGACCCGCGTTCGATCCGAACGACATAATGCAGCGCTCGGCCAGGGGACGGTTCTCGGGGTTGTCGTAGGCGCCGAACTGGGCACGGAAGCGTCGCCGCTCCGCCATCCGCCGCCGACCCTCCTCGCTCAATTGCGGCACCCGTCCATCCTCCGGATCGACGACGAGCGAAGTCCTCGGCTCGCCGTTGAAGACCGCGACGCGCTCGCCGGCGTCGATGAAGAAGGAGTTGTAGCCTCCGGTGCCCCCCGATGCGGCGTCGAAGAGCGGGTTCCCGGTGAATACGCCGCCGACCGGAGGCGCCTCCCGGTCCGGATCGCTGTCGGCGTAGGCCTCCACCCTGGAGTCGTAAACCCATCCCTCGATCTCGGCGACTTCTTCCCAGGTGTAGACCGGCTCCAGTCCCTCGCGGCGCTGAATGGTCGTGATCGTGGCGTTCGACCAGTTGCCCTGCAGGTCGGGGTGACCTGCGGGCGTGCGCGGTACGACCCACTTACGCGACTCGTCCTGTTGCTCCTGGGCGGTCGCCGGTGGGGCGTGGGGGGTGGCGGCCGCGGTCGCCGGGCGGGCGTGAGAGGCAGCCGCGACCGCCGGCGGGGCCAGGGCGGCGGCCACGACGCCGGCCAGGGCGAGGGCCGCGGCGATGCGCACGGCTGGTGCCGCACCGCGCGCGCCGCATCTCGCAGGCATCGCTGCGTGGGGTCCCACCGAGCTAGCGGCGAATCGGGTTCTTGCGCAGATGTCCATACATCAACTCCTCCACGAACTCGACGCACTTGAACTGACCAAGGCGCGCGTTCGGGTCGATATTGCGGTAGAGCGGCATTCGGATCGTCCAGGGGAGCGCGAACGTTTCGGGGTCATCGAGCTCGGCCTCGTACATGATGTGGTCGGGACCGAGCATCGTGTAGCGCTCGGTGACCTGGAGCCGCGGGCTGTGGTGGTTGCCCGCGCGGTCGAGCCATGTCTGGCCGTTGAAGCCGTTTACTTCGACGACGAAGGTGTCGCCCTCCCAGCGGCCCACCGATTGGCCCATCCACGAATCGACCTGGGGCGGTCCCGGGTCTTCCAGGTAGATGTCGCGCATGGCGCCCGCGTACTCGTAGGCTATGAAGAACCGGGCCTCGCTCTGGAAGATCCGGAACGGGAACGGCATGTAGGTCGCCCGCGGCACGCCCGGCAGGTAGCACCTGATCTCGGGATCGCGTTCCAGCCACAGTTCGCGGTTTTCGTCGCGGCGGGCGAGCGCGTCGGGCAGGTAGGGGATTTCTCCGCCCACGACCACGCCATAGCCGGATGGGACCGACCCGACCGCACCCATCGCCAGCACCTCGTTGGCGGGCACGGGGATCACCGGCCCCGGCTGCATGGCGAGGGCCGGACGCGCCGTGTGCGGTTCGATGTCCCAGTGCGCGTTGCCGAGCGCCTGCCACAGCCCGTTCATGTCGGGTCTGCCGGACGCGGTGCGGGGAATGGCGGCGTCCTGCGCGCGGGACGCACCAGGCAAGACCAGAGCCAACAAGGCCGCCAGCGCCGCCAGCATCAGGGTTCTCGTGTGTTTGGTCACGCTCTCAATCTGCGGATTCACCGTGAGCGGGTCCAGTTACCGGACACCGAATGCCAGCAGCAGATTCCCGGGCATCTGGTTGAACGTCCCGTATCCGCTGTTGACGAGGAGCATCCCGTCGGCAACCACCGGGCCCGGCCCGTCGATCGCGCCTCCCCGGGCGGGCACTCCGTTCGAGGACTCCAGCACCTCGGTGGTGTCGAATTCCCAGACGACCGTCCCGTCCATGGTCGAATGGGCGCGAAGGATGCCGTCGAGGCCGCCCGCGAACACGATGCCCTCGATCGCGGTGACCGCCGCCGAGATGGCCGCGTAGCATCGTTCCTTGCCCTCGCAGCCGTTCTCGGGCGCCGGCGCGCTCCACACGACCTCGCCGGTCATCAGATCGAGCGCGTAGAGTCCCGGTGCGCGCTCATGCTCGGGGTTCACGTCCGTGATCACGGCGTTCCGGTCGGCGTTCGGCGCATATGCGAGTCGGCCGTCGGTGGCCATGCCCCAGTGGATCCCGCCCAGCATGCTCCCTTTGCCCACCTGGGTCGACCACAGGACGGCGCCCGCGGCATCGGGGTCCAGCGCCCAAACGGTCCCCGACTTCTGCCCGGCGATCAGGATCTCCCGGCCGTCGGGGCGCGTGACCAGCATGGGGGCCATGCCGAAGTCGAGGTCCGGCCCGACGGGGTCCGGGCAGTTCTCGCGGAACCGCATCTGCGTGCACGCCATGTTGAAGGCGTCGTCGGATGTCGCCTGGAAGGACCATGCGAGTTCGCCGGTCTCGATGTCGAGCGCGACGACCGCGTCGCTGTTCCCGGTGGTCGGACGGTTGAGGTTCTCGCCCGTGCCCGCGTAGACGAGCCCGCGGCGGGGATCCACGGTCGGACTGGACCAGACCGCCGCACCCGAGGGCGCCCACTGTGGCGTGCCCGCGGCGTTGGGCTCGATCGCCTCGGGGTAGCCCGGAATGATACGGTGATACCACAGCGTCTCGCCGGTGAGGGCGTCCACGGCGGCGACCGCTCCCGACGAGGTGCAGCACTCGTAGCGTGGGTCGCCGGCCAGGACGACTTCCAGCGATGAGATGGGGACCAAGAGCCGGCCGTCGTGCAGGGCGGGGGTGCCGGTTCCGTATGACGCCGGGTGCCAGCCCACGCGCGACCTCCACAGCAGATTGCCGCTCTCCACGTCCAGGGCATAGACGTTGGTGCGCGAGTCCATGAACCAGGCGGCCGGCGCTCCTTCAGGCCCTTCGCCCACCAATACCGCGCCGCGCACTCCGGCATCCGCCTCGAAGCTCCAGCGGATGCACCCTGTCCCCGCGTCCAGGGCCAGCACATTGCCGAAGGGCCCGCCCACGATCACGTGCCCACCTGCGACGGCGGCGGACGTACGAACCTGACCTGCATCCGGAAACGCGAAGGCCCAGCGCAGTTCGAGCCTGGGCACGTCTGCGGCGTCGAGTCCCGCCGTCTGCGGGGGCTGGAAGCCGGTTCCGGCCAGGTCGCCTGCAAACCCCATCCTCGAAATGGTTCTAACGTCCAGCGGGAACCATCCTCTGTCCTCGCAGAACGCCGACTCGGGGAAGCTCTCATCCACGTAGGCCCGGCGGGCCAGGTACTCGGCGACCCGGATCCGCTGCTCCGGGGACAGGGCGGCACCCTCGGCGCGCATGACGCCGTCTTCCAGGGAGGCCACGATGGCGCGCGGAGACAGCTGGTTGAGGAGTCCGGTGCCCGGTGTGCGCTCATCCCCCGCCGAGGTATGGCAGCTTGCGCATTCGTCCGCGAAGATGCGCGCGCCCTCGCCCTGCTCCCGCTCTCCGGGGTCCTGGGCCCGGGACGGCCCGGGCACCAGGGACGCGACGAGGCCCGCGGCCGCCACGACCGCTGTGCAGGTGCTCTTCATGAATTCACGCGCTCCGCTAACAAGGGCGTACCAAAGCGAAAGCCCCCGGGAAGTCCGGTGCTATCCGGAACATCCCGGGGGCTCTAAAACCGGCCGCAACCCGGCGCGAACACCGCCTACGGCGCGAACAGTTGGATCGTGATTCGGCTTAGTTGCCGAAGCGGCGACCGCTTGCCCTTGCCGGGTTGGGCTGGGTACTTGGACTAGACAAGAGATCACCTCCTTTTTTCGGGTTTGACATCGGGCGGGATTCCACATCCAGCTCGAAACCGGGCCGCCGCTTTTCGACGACACGGCAATGGCCTTGTGAGCCGCCTGTAATGTATACTCGGCTGTATCCGTGAATCAAGCCGGGAGGCCAGCCACGTGAACCGACGCTTTTTCCGCTGGGCGGGTGCTACCTTCCGCCGGGCCATCGCCACGGCCGGCGTCGCCGCCGTCGCGATCGCATGCTCAGGGCCCAGCCAGGCCGGGCCCGCCGATCTGATCCTGACGGGTGGTCCGGTGATCTCGCTGGACAGTGAGAGCCGGGTGGCCGGAGCGGTGGCCGTTCGTGGTGACCGCGTGGTCGCGGTGGGGACGATCGCGGAGGTCGAGGCCATGGCGGGCCCGGATACGGAGCGCATCAAGCTCGCGGGGCGCGCCGTCACCCCGGGACTCATGGACGCGCACGTCCACTTCGCGAGCGGCGGCGCGAGCCGCCTGTACCGCCTCGACCTGAGCTACCCGAACGTCGGGAACATCGGTGACGTGCAGCGCCTGGTGGCCGAGCAGGCAGAACGCCTGGGGGACGGTGAGTGGGTGCGGGGTGGCGGTTGGGATGAGGGCAAGCTGGAGGAGCTGCGCTACATCCATGCATCGGACCTCGACGCGGTCGCACCCGGGCGCCCGGTCTGGCTGTCCCACACGATGGGCCACTACGGCGTTGCCAACTCGCTTGCCCTGGAGATGGCGGGGATCAGCGCCGACACGCCCGATCCGCCGGGCGGAACGATCGACCGCGACGCCGCCGGCAACCCTACCGGAGTCCTCAAGGAGTCGGCCCAGGGGTTGGTCTCGCGCCTCATTCCCGGGCTCGGTCCCGACCAGCAGCGAGACGGAATCCGCTCCCTTGCCGACGCCTTCAACGCCGAGTGCATGACCGGAGGGAAGGACCCCGGCATTGGGCCGGGCGCCTGGGATGCCTACCAGGACGTCCTTGCCGACGAGGATCTCAGCGTGCGGATCTTCGCCCTGTGGCGGGGACGCGACGGTACGATCGACGAGGTGCGCGCGTACGCGGACAGCCTCGCGACCTTCACGCGGCCCTACGAGTCGACCGGCGACGACCGCCTGATCTCCGGCGGCGTCAAGCTCTACATCGACGGCAGCGGCGGTGCCCGCACGGCGTGGCTGTACGAAGACTGGAACCGCGAGCACACGGGCACCGACACCGGCAACCGCGGCTATCCCACGATGGACCCGGACGAGCTACGGCGACGCTTCCGGGCGTATCACGATGCCGGACTGCACGTCAGCATCCATTCGATCGGCGACCGGGGCATCGACTGGACCGTCGACAGCTTCGTGGAAGCGCTCGGGGCGACGCCGACGCGCGGGCTCCGGCACGGCATCATTCACGCGAACATCCCCACCGACCGCGCGCTGGACATCATGGTCGAACTCCAGCGGGACTGGGAAGCGGCCTATCCCGAGCCGTCCCCTTCGTTCACCTGGTGGATCGGGGACACCTACGCGGGCAACTTCGGCCCCGAGCGTGCCTTGCGACTGAACCCGTTCCGGTCGTACCAGGAGCGCGGGATGATCTGGGCGAGCGGTTCGGACTATTTCGTGACGCCCTTCCCGGCGCGTTACGGCGTGTGGGCCTCGGTCGCCCGCCGGCCGCTCCTCGGCGTTTACGGTCCGCAGCCCTACGGCACGGCCCAGTCGGTCGACGCCGAGACCGCACTGCGCTCGTTCACCACCTGGGTCGCGCACCAGATGTTCCTCGAGGACGAGGTGGGGACGATCGAGCCCGGCAAGTACGCGGACCTGGCGGTGTGGGACCGGAATCCTCTCACGGTTCCGACGGACGAACTGCGTGACATGACCTGCGAGATGACGGTTTTCAACGGGGAAGTGGTGTTCGAGCGGGAGGTGGGGGACGAGGACAATGGCGAACCAGCGGTTGAGCGGGATCCCGCAGTTCCGCAGGCCGCCGCATCGGTGGCTCCGGCTGACCTGGCAGCGGGTGAGGGTGACCCATCAGCGGCCAACGCATCGTCGTCCGCACAGCGCCAAAGGACCCTCCTACTCTGGGGCCGTGCCGGCCCCGACCGCGTGCAACTGGATCCGGCGGTCGTCCTGCATGGCGCGGTATCGCTGCCCGAGTCTCCCGGACCCTACCGGATCGAAGGTCACGGACCCGATGGCCAACAGCACTTTTCGCTTGCGTTCGTCCCCGCCATCGAGGCCGAGACAGGTCAGGGACATTTCGTCTTCACGCTGCCCGTGGATCCGGCCTGGGCTGGTTCACTGGCCCGCATCATCCTCTCCGGCCCGGCCGGTTCGGACGCCCTTGACGCCGGGACGGATCAGCCCATCGCGGTCATCAGCGACCCGGAAACCGGGCGCATCCGGGCGATTCTGCGGGGTGCGGACGCTCTCCAGGGATCGGACCCGCGCGAGCGGCTGGCTGCAGGCGCCGTCGTCTCGTTCAGCCGCGGCCTGCCCGATGCCGCGGCGCTGCGGGGGACGAAGTGACCGCGGCGACCGCTACCATCCGCCAGCGACCCACTGCCCACCCTCAAGCCGCCTTGTAGGCCCTCCGAAACACAAGTGCGCTGACCACAACAGCGATCCCGATCCACACGATCCCCCAGGTCACCGTGGGGATCCCGGTCATCTCGGCCAGCATTGCCGCGTCGGACCGCAAGTGGGGCCGGTCGATGACGTCGCTCTTGATGTCGAGGATCGCGTACAGGCAGCTGGTCAGGCCCAGTGCGGTGAGGACTACGCGACTGGCGCCGGGACCGAGTTTGCGTCCGGCGATCACGAGGGCCGTGCCGAAGCCCAGGCCGAAGAGCAGCCCGAAACCGTTGCGGACATAGAGGGCGGTGAGAGCCACGACCATCACACCCACGGCAAGGATCAGGAAGCGATTGGAGATCCGGTTCGCGCCCGCAGCCGAGAGCAGGATCACTCCCCAAAGCAGGCTGCCGAGGTATCCGGCGGACAGCGTGATGAACGCGTTGCCGCCGCCGCAGTAGCAGGCCCCACCCTCGGCGGGGTCGAGGACGATCCGCTCGATCGTGCCTCCGGTCGCCACCGCCGCGATCCCGTGGCTGATCTCGTGCAGCATGACCACGAAAATCTTGAGGGGGTAGACTACGGGTGTGTCCCACAGAAACCAGACGGCGGCAAAGTAGACCGCGAAGCCGCCGAGGAACGCCAGCTTGCGCCGGGTCGTCGAGGGTTGCTGACGTTGAGTCATGACCGGGATTCCAGTTTTCCAAATGAAGAGACGCGTACCTGAGCGCCACGATGTCCTTCGACGGCCAGGGCTGCCACCTGCCGCGCTTCACTTCCCCTACGTGCCCGGGGCCGCTCCTGTTCCGACGAGTCGCAGGCGCGGTCGGGTTGCCGGCAGCCATTGGCTCGCCCACGCCGCTTGGGTAGCTTGAGTCGCCACGGCGAAGAAGTCCACCGGGAGGGTCCTGTGAAGAAGAGCGCGTCCGCAGTGGTCATGGTGCTGGGATGGGTTGCCTGTGAAGTGCCCGAATACAAGCTCCTGGAGGTCGGGGATCCGGCGCCCGCCTTCGCGGCAACCACGCTGGACGGGGCCGAAGTGGGCATCGGCAACCTCACTGGTGAGCCGTTCATGCTCAATATCTGGGCGACGTGGTGCGCTCCGTGCCGCGAGGAGATGCCCGAGCTCCAGGAACTGCACGACACGTACGCCGATCAGGGGTTTCAGGTGGTGGGCGTGAGCGTGGACGACCGTGGCTCGCTCCCCACCATCGAAGCGTTCATCGCCGAAATCGGGGTCGACTTCCCGATCTATCACGACCCCTCATGGGAGATCGTCGACTCCTACTCCCTGCTGGGGCTGCCGGGGACCTTCCTCGTGGACGGCGAGGGCACCGTCGTGCGGAAATGGATGGGCCCTTTCCACCCCATGGAAGAAGACGTGCAGGAGGACGTGCGCGAGCTGCTGAGGGCCACCGCGGCCGCGCAGCCCTGACGCGGCGCGACAGGCACACCGGTGAAGTCTGAGGGACAGCGCGCGGCCGCGCCCACCGCCGACGCTCCCACCGGGGAAACGAACGAGCAGGGACCGAAGGTCGTCGCGGGGCTGAGTCGCGACCTCGGGCTGGTCTCGGCGCTCGCCATCGGGACGGGCACGATGATCGCCGCGGGGATCTTCACCCTGTCGGGGCTGGCCGTGGGCTACGTCGGCAGCGCGGCGATCGTCTCCTTCCTTCTCGCCGCACTCGTCGCGGCCTTCACGGCGCTGACGTACTGCGAGTTCACCTCCATCTATCCCTTCTCGGGCGAGGGCTACCTCTACGCGCGCAAGACCTTTCCCCCGCTGCTTGCGTACCTGGTCGGCTGGTGCCTCCTGCTGGGCTATACGTCGTCGTGCGCGTTCTACATCGCCAGCCTGTCCAGCTACTTCAACGAATTCATCTGGCACTTCGCGATCTCGGCCCTTCCCGGAATCATCTTCCTGGCCGCCCTCACGCTCCTCAACGTCAAGGGCACCAAGGAGAGCGGCACCTTCCAGATCGTGGTCACGGCGGCCAAGATCGTGCTGCTCGTGTGGTTCATCGCGGGGGGGCTCGGTGGGTTTGACACGGGGGTGATCGCGGATCGTTTCATCGGCGACGTCCCGCTCATCGCGTCCACGGCGGCGCTCGTCTTCATCACCTTCTTCGGGTTTTCGGCGATCGCAGCGTCCGCGGGCGAGGTCATCAACCCCACGAAGACGATCCCGCGCGCCATCTTCATCTCGATGATCGTGGTGACGGTCCTCTACGCGCTGGTCGTGCTGGTCGTCGTCATCGCGGACCTGACCGAATACACGGAGGCGGCGATGGGCGTCGCCGCGAGGGCCTTCCTCGGACCGATCGGCGGCATGGTGATCGTGGCCGGCGCCCTCTTCTCGATGATATCCGCCTCGAACGCTTCGATACTGGCGGGTTCGCGCGTGGCGCTTTCCATGAGCCAGTTGCGGCACCTTCCGGGTGTCTTCAGCCGGATCAGCGCGCGCTCGCACACCCCGGTCGTCGCCCTGGTCGCCGTGGGCGGCGCCATCGGCGTCTTCGCGCTGCTGCTGCCGCTGGAATCGCTGGCCCACTTCGCCAACCTCGTCCTGCTCCTGGCGCTGTGCTTCGTGAACGCGGCGCTGATCGTGCACCGGCGCCGCTTCCCCGACATGGAACGGCCCTTCCGGGTCCCCCTGGTGCCGCTCCTTCCCGCCCTCGGAATCGCGGCCAACATCTACCTGATCCTGCAGATTCCGGTGCAGGGCCACATCCAGCCGGTGGTGCTCGCGATTCTGGCGCTCGCGCTCGGGCTGTTCGCCTATGCGGCGTGGCGCGGCACGCGCTTCGACGTGCCTGATCCCGCCGGCCCGGGCTCTCGGGTGGTGGCCTTGCGAGCGTCACCGCGCACGGCCGGTTTCCGGATCCTGGTGCCCGTGCACAACCCACGCACGGCAGAACCGCTCATGCGCCTGGCGGCGGCGCTTGCGAGACCCCGGGGCGGCGAGATCATCCTGCTCAGGGTCGTTCAGGTGCCGGACCAGCTGCCCGCGGAACTTGCGCGGGCCTCGATCACGGGCGAGGAGCGGATGCTCGCGGGCCTGCAGGCTCTTGAGGGCGATATCGGCGTGCCGATCACGACGGAGGTCCGAGTGGGACGGAGTGTCGGCCGCGCCATCCTCGAATCGGCGCGCGAGGACCGGTCCCACCTGATCATCCTCGGCTGGAAGGGCTTCACCACCACTGCGCGGAAGATCCTCGGCGAGGTCACCGACGATGTCGTCCGGCTCGCCCGGTCGGACATCATGCTGGTCAAGTTCGGCGGCGAACCCGCCGTGCCGCGCCGCATACTGCTGCCCAGCGCCGGTGGCCTCCACGCGCGCAAGGCGAAGGGCTACGCACTCGGCATGACGGACGCGAACGGTGGCGAGCTTACACTTGCCTCGATCGTGCCCGCCAACGCGCCCGACGACCGCCGGACCGAGGAGGAAGAACGCCTCGCCCGGGAACGCGCCGAGTTGCCGGAGGACGCGATGGTCGCCACCCGGGTGATCTCCGGGACCGGCGTGGCGGAGTCGATTGTCGCCGCTGCGTCCGGCTACGACGCGATCATGGTCGGGGCGTCGGGAGAGAGTTTCTCGAACAACATCCTTTTCGGGACGATTCCGGAGCGCATCGCGCGCGAGGCGAGCGGGACCGTGCTCGTGTTCAAGGGCCATGATCGGGTGCGGGCCTTTGTGGGACGGGTGGCGGCGGACTGATCAGGATGAAGCCCGGTTCCACAGCCGACCGACGCGGAACCGGCCGGGGTCTGTCCCGCGGAGGTTCGCGAAGGGGTCCTCTGGCGCGGCCTCGCGTGCGCACCGAGAGCGGCTTCATGTCGCGGGACCGCATGCTGGAAAGGGCCATGCAGATGCGTCCCTGGGATGTGATCGTCGTCGGGGGCGGCTGCACAGGAATCGCAACGGCTCTCGATGCAGCCGGCCGCGGATACCGCACCCTTCTGGTCGAACGGCGGGACTTCACCGGCGGCACCTCCAGCCGAAGCACCAAGCTGATCCACGGAGGCGTCCGCTACCTCCGACAGGGCCGGGTGCAGATGGTCTACCGCGCGCTCCGGGAACGACACCGGCTGTGGCGGAACGCGCCCCACCTGGTGGACAGCCTGCCGCTCGTAGTCCCGGCCTACCGTTGGTGGGAGCGGCCGTACTACGGTGTGGGACTCATGGTCTACGATGCGCTGGCCGGCCGCCGCGGCCTCGGACGTTCCAGGGTCGTTGGCAGGCGCGAGTGCCGCCGCCGTGTGTCGACGCTCGAGCGTCACGGCTTGCGGGGCGGCGTGCTCTATCACGACGGCCAGTTCGACGATTCCCGGCTCGGCTGGACCCTGCTGCGCACCGCGGCCAACTTCGGCGCAGTGGTGGTCAACTACACGGCAGCGGTCGCGCTCCGGGCATCGCGGGGGAGGATCAGGGGGGTGCGTCTGCGTGACCGGGTCGGCGGTAACGAATGGGTTGCGCTGGGTGCGGTCGTGATCAATGCCACGGGGCCCTCCGCCGATGCCATCCGGGGGCTTGACGACGCGCGTGACGGGTCCGGGGTCGTCCTCAGTCGGGGCGCGCACATCGTTGTGAGCAGCGCGTTCCTGCCCGGCGATACCGCCGTTCTGGTCCCGTCAACGGACGACGGCAGGGTGCTGTTTGCCATCCCCTGGCATGGTCACGTGCTGATCGGGACGACCGACGTGCCCGTTGCCGAGCCGGCGAGCGAGCCCGCCCCAGCCGCCGCTGAACTCGACTACTTGATCGACCACGCCAGCCGCTACCTGACGCGGCCGCTTGCCCGCTCCGACGTCCTTTCCGCGTGGGCTGGACTGCGTTCGCTGGCGGCGGTAGACGCCGGAACGGGAGACACGGCCACACTCTCCCGCGACCATGCGGTGAGCGTTTCCAGGAGGGGACTCGTAACTGTCGTCGGCGGCAAGTGGACGACGTGCAGGAAGGTCGGGCAAGACGCGGTCGACGTGGCGGCGGAGGTGGCGGGCCTGTCGCCGGCGCCGCCGGTGACCGCGCGCCTTCGCGTGCATGGGTATAGTCGGCGGAAGGCCGTGCGCGTCCCGTGGAGGGCGTACGGATCGGAGGCTGGCGCAGTCCGTGCATTGGAGGCCGCGGACGACAGCCTTGCCACGCTGATGCACCCGAGCCTGCCGTACCGGCTGAGCCAGGCTGCGTGGGCCGCGCGCCACGAGATGGCGGTGCGCGTCGAGGACGTGCTCGCGCGGCGGACGCGAACGCTGTTTCTCAATGCCAGGGCGGCGGTCGCGGCGGCTCCTGAAGTGGCCCGGGTCATGGCGGTGGAGCTGGGCCACGGCGAAAGCTGGGTGGAAAACGAGGTCCGCTCGTTTCGAGCCCTGGCAGAGCGCTACGATCCGGCACGCTGAGCCGTAATGCTGATAGCCATATGCCAGTTCCCCTTGCTCGAGCGGCTGATTCGAGCCACCATCGAGCCGCTGGCACCCAGAACCAGGAGCATATAGAGATGCCCGACTCGTCCGGAAGGCCTCGGAGCGACGAATACGCCGACTTCTACGGGCCGTACATCGCGGCCGTTGAGGGATCCCTGCTGACCGGCCTGGAGAGCGATGGCGATGCCTGGCGCACCCTGCTCGCGGCCGTGCCGCCGGACCGGGAGGGCTACCGCTATGCGGACGGCAAGTGGTCGTTGCGCGAGGTGGTCGGCCATGTCATCGACGCCGAGCGGATGTTCAGCGTGCGCACGATGGCGTTCGCCCGCGGGGACCGATCGCACTTCCCCTCATTCGATGAAAACGCCTACGCAGCGGCTTCCGGGGCCGACAGGCGCTCGCTCGCCGACCTGGCCGAGGAGTTCTCCGCCGTGCGGACTGCGACCCTGCTCCTGCTGAGGAGCTTCGAGGACACGACCTGGGACCGGCGCGGCGTCGCCAGCGGGTACGAGTTCACCGTGAGGAGCCTGGCGTGGATCATCGCCGGCCACTCGCGGCACCACCGGCAGGTGCTGGCGGAACGGTATTTGCCATGAACTTCCGCGTAATCTCCCGCGCTGAGATCCTCTCGCTGGTCACCATGCACGACGCGATCGAGGCGATGGCCCGCGGCTTCGCGCAGCTGTCGGCGGGCCGGGTGGAGATGCCCGTCCGGGTCGTACTGTCGTCGGGTGACGGATTCTCCCTCTTCATGCCTGCCCGCCTGGCGGCGACCGGCGGACGGGGCGCCAAGATTGCATCGCTCTTCCCCAGGAACCGCGACAGGGGGCTGGCGACGATCAACGGCGTCATCCTGATGATCGACGACGAGACCGGACTCCCGGCCGCGATCATGGACGCCGGCGAACTGACGGCGATCCGAACAGCGGCTGCAGCCGGGCTCGCGGCGAGGCTGCTGAGCCGTCCCGACTGCCGGGTGTTGACGATCTTCGGCGCGGGAGCGCAGGCGCCCTGGCAGATCGAGGCGATCCGCGCCGTGCGGCCGATCGAGGAGGTGCGGGTCGTCTCGAAGGGCGGGGAGTCAGCGCGAAGGCTGGCGGCTTCGCTGGAAGGGGTCGAGGCGCGGGCGCTGTCCGACGCAGCCGAGGCGGTCGATGGCGCCGACATCATCGTGGCCGTGACGACGTCGGAGGCCCCCGTGTTCGACGGCTCCGGACTCCCTGCCGGCACTCATGTCAGCGGCAGCGGCAGCTTCCAGCCGCACACGCGCGAGGTGGGCGACGAGGTGGTGACCCGGGCGCGAGTCGTCGTCGAGGAGCGCGAAGCCGCGCTGGAAGAGGCGGGGGACCTGATCATTCCGATCGAGCAGGGCCTGCTGACCGCCGACGTGATCGCCGCCGACCTGGGCGAGATCGTCAACGGGGACGCGCCCGCAGGCAACGCGGGCCGCGAACTCACCTTCTTCAAATCGGTGGGCACGGCGGTTCAGGATGTGGCCATCGGCGCCGAGGTCCTGCGCCGGGCCGAGGCAGCGGGAGTAGGACAGGTGGTGAGGCTGTAGCGGCCAAAGTCGGAGACGGGTCAGGGCCCCACCCAGTACTCCACCGGCACGGACAGGAAGTCGTCCAGCGACACTCCGTCGTCTCCCACCAGCAGTGTACGATCGGGGTTGAACATCCTCGTGAAGGCAACCATCCCGGGCAGCGTGGAGCGCGCCCGTCCGCTCTTGACTTCGATGGCGGTGAGGTGACGTCCCGCACGCACGACGAAGTCCACCTCGCGGCTGCGGCCCCGCCAGTAGAAGACCTCGCACAGACCGGCGGCTGCGGCGTTGACGAGGTGTGCCCCCACTGCCGATTCGACCAGTCGCCCCCAGAACGCTCGATCCTCGAGAGCCTGATCCAGGGTCAGGCCGGACAGGGCGGCCATCAGAGCCGTGTTGAACACCTGGAGCTTCGGGCTCGATCCACGCCTCCTCACCCCACCTCCAGAGTACTTCTGCAGTCCCGTCACCATTCCCGCGTTGGAGAGCAGGTCGAGGTAGTGCGCCAGCGTCGTGGTGTTGCCGGCTTCCTGCAGCTGGCCGAGCATCTTCGTGTAGGACAGGATCTGGCCCGAGTAGTCGCACCCCAGCTCGAAGAGCCGCCGCAGCAGGACCGGCTTGTCCACGCGCGAGAGGAGCAGGATGTCGCGTGAGACGGTGGTCTCGATCAGCGAGTCGCGAATGTAGCGGGACCAGCGTGCGGGCTGGCCGACCAGCGGCGCTGCCCGGGGTACGCTCCGTAGAACAGATGCTGCTCCAGAGACCAGCCAAATGCGGTGCGCATCTCCTGGTAGCTCCAATGCGGCAGGTGCACGATTTCGAACCGCCCGGCCAGGCTCTCCGTCAGTCCCCGCCCGATCAGGAGGGCGCCCCCGGCGCCGGCGCGATCCGCTTCCGGCCGCGCGATGTCCCATTGCTGGGCGATCCACCCGGGGCCTCGCAGCGTGGGCTCGTCCGCACTCCCGTAGCGATGGGGCAAACCCACCTGCTCTGCGACCTGGTTGACCAGTGTGGTCTTGCCCACCTGTCTGGCCCCGGTGACGATCTGAATGAAACGGCGGGGCTCGGCCAGCCGCTGACGCAAATCCGACGCTCGTGTTGGGGTTGCTGGAGGCTCGAGCCTGATTCTTCGGCTGGCCGGTTCGCCGAGCCCCCTCCGCAAGCGCGCGGATCTTATCTCACCGCGTTCGAGTGCCAACCCTTCCAGACGGGCTTCCAGCGGCGGAACAAGCCGATGAAGACGGGATTGGTCCAGACCAGGGTCTTCCACACGGGCCACTTGTCGAATCGCCGACAGGAAGGAGTCACGCGCGGTTCTCGCAGGAACCGGACGTTGCGGCCGGTTCGTCGAGCCAGTTTCCGGAGGCTCCAGAAGAAGTCGACGTCCTCGCCGATCCACACGCTCTCGTCGTAACCTCCGACCTGTTCGAACACGTCCTTGCGGCAGAACTGCGCGGCGCCCTGCACCATTCCGGTGAGGCGGGCGAAGTGCCGCCAGGCGCGAAGATAGAGCCTGACGGACAGAAGTTGCGGCCGGTAGTCGACATCCACACCGCCGCCGATGCATGCCCGGTCGCGCATCGCCTGGCCAATCGCGACGAGTACGTTGCGGGGCACGATCACGTCGGCATCGAAGAAGACAAGCACGTCGCCCGCGGCGTGGTGCGCACCAGCGTTGCGGGCACGTGCGATGCCTTGCACCGGTTCGTGGATGACCGCCGCGCCAAGATGGCGAGCGAGTGCGGCGGTCCCGTCCTCGCTGGCGTTATCGACGACGATGATGTCCACGCTGACGTCGGCCTGCCCGCGCAACTCCTCCGCGGCGGAGCGGATCGAGCGCAGCGTCGGCCGGAGGTACGCTTCCTCGTTGAATGCGGGAACGATGATCGTGAGCTTCATGCCGGGCACACCCTGGCCATCGGATCGGCTGGCCCCGTTACGGGCTCCGGGGTCTACGACAGGCGAACCGTCACCGGGCCTCCCCCGCCTCGGCCGTCAGCACCTCCAGCATCTCCATGTAGAAGTCCCAGCGCGACCGCTGGTCCTGGGTGAGCGGCGCGACCACGCCCTCGACGTCGCCCGACAGGCGGCCGATCCGGCTGATCAGTTCGCCGAACTCACGGGCCAGGTCGCGGAGCTTCGTCGCGCGGGGGCCGGTGTCGTCGTCTGCGATGTCGTCCAGCGCGTCCTGGATGCGGGTGCGCTCGTCCGCGGCCCGCGCCGAGGCGTCGGCCAGTTCCAGCAGCGCGGCAGTCCAGGCGGCGCGTACGCCCGGTGACGCGCCAATGCGGGGGTCCTCGCGCACGGCGAACTGCTGCGCCAGGTCGGTCGCCGCGCCGTCGTGCCCCGCGACTTCCAGCCGCGCCGTGTACGTGCCCGGAACGACCAGGGGGCCGCGGCGCTGGAACGGTCCCGGCGCGACGTCGCTGCCGCCGCCGAGCTCGTGGCGCATGTCCCATACTACGCGGTTCATGCCGCCTTGCGTGGTGCCGTCGACCGTGGCCACGCGGGCACCGTCCCCGTCCTCGATTGCGATCTCCACCGTGCCGTCCCCGGTGGCCTCCCCGAGCCAGTAGTCGATGATTGCGCCGAGAGGGGGGTTTTCGCCCTGGTAGTGCACATCTCCCGTGTGGGCCGCGCGACCCGCCCGACGGATCTGCACGGCCGGCTCGATGGTGAAGAGATGGGCGCTCTTGGCAACCACCTCCGCCGACAGCTCCTGGAGCGCGTTGATCTGATCGAGGATCCAGATGCCCCGGCCGTGCGTCCCCAGCACGAGGTCGTTTTCGCGCGGATGGATGACGAGGTCGTTGAAGGGCAGGGTGGGCATGCCGCCCCGGAGCTCGGTCCAGTGCGTGCCGCCGTCCATGGTGTAGTAAAGGCCGATTTCGGCGCCCACGAAGAGGACCGACGGGTTGCGCAGGTCTTCGCGGAGGGTGCGGAGCACGCGGTCGGCGGGCAGGTCGCCGGTGATCGAGACCCAGGTCTGCCCGTAGTCGTCAGAGCGGTAGAGGTAGTTGGCGTAGTCGTCGTTGCGGTAGTTGTTCCAGACGGCGTAGACGCGGGCCTCGTCGTGGCGGGATGGCTCGATGCCGCTGACCCAGGCGCCGTTGGGAAGGCCGGGGAAGTCGGCGCGGGCGGAGGGCACGTCGGAGTCGGAAATGTCGCGGGCGGACAGGTCGGTCCAGCGCTCGCCGCCGTCGTGCGAGACGTGGAGGCGGCCGTCGTCGGTGCCGGCGTAGATGAGGCCGCGCCGGAGCGGGCTTTCGGAGACCGCCGAGATGGTGGGCCAGTAGGGGATGCCGTCGTCGAGCGAGGGGAGGTAGTCGTCGGGCATCTGCCCCATGATCGGGACCGAGCGGCGGTCGGTGCCCGTGGTGAGGTCGCCCAGGGCCTGCCACGAGTCCCCCCGGTCCGTGGTCTTCCACATGATGTTGGTGCCGGCGTACAGGGTCGACGCGTCGTGCGGCGAGATGATGAAGGGGCCGTCCCAGTTGGCGGGGGCCATCGCGTTGCCGAGGCGCTGCTCCTCGAAGGTGCCGACCTCGCGCCAGGTCTCCCAGTTACGCCGTCCGGCGATGTGTCCGACGGGGTCGCCGGGGCGGATGGCGGTGCGCTCGCCCGTGCGCGTGTCGAAGCGCGACAGGTTGAGGTACTGCGATTCGGTGTAGATGACGGTGTTGTTGGTCGTGTCCGCGAGGTTGATGAACCCGTCGCCGCCGCCCAGACGCGTCCAGTCGCTGTTGACGATTCCGTTCTGGCGCCATGTCTCGCTGGGCCCCATCCACGAGCCGTTGTCCTGGAGTCCGCCGTAGACGTTGTAGGGACGGGCCATGTCGACGCTGACGCGGTAGTACTGGCTGACCGGCAGGTCCGAGATGTAGAGCCAGTTGAGCCCGCGGTCGTAGGAGATCCCCAGGCCGCCGTCGTCGGCTTTCATGACGTGGCGGGAGTCGGAGGGGTTGACCCAGACGAGGCGGTCGTCGCCGTGGAGGCTCTGGGGCGGAACGGTGAACGTGCGGCCCCCGTCGTCCGAGAAGGAGTAGCTGTTGACCATGTAGATGCGCTGATCGTCGCTCGGATCGACGGTGATCTGGCTGGCGTACATGGGACGCGGGTTCCAGTCGCTCATGAGCTCCCACGTGTCGCCGCGGTCCTCGGAGCGGTAGATGCCGGCGCGCCGCTCGGTGTAGGCGGTCGACGCGTTGTAGCGGTACCCCTGCTCGACGCTGACGTAGACGATGCGCGGGTCGCTGCGGTAGATGGAGATGCCCATGCGCCCGATCACGTCCTCGGGGAGGCCGCGGGTGATGCCTGGGCCGGTCAGCCGCTCCCAGGTGTCGCCGCCGTCCACGCTGCGATGGAGCGCGCTGCCGGGGCCGCCGCCGTGGAAGCCCCAGGGGCGCCGCTGGCGCTGGTAGGTGGCGGCGTACACGATGTTGGGCTGGTCGGGGTCGAGTGCGACATCCACGGCGCCGGTGTTCTCGTCGACTTGCAGGATGGGCTGCCAGGTCACGCCGCCGTCGGCGCTGCGGTAGAGGCCGCGCTCCTCGTTCGGCCCCCACAGGTGGCCCATCGCCGCGACGTAGACAAGGTCGGTGTCGTCGGGGTGCAGCGCGATGCGCCCGATGTGCTTGCTGTCGCGAAGCCCCATGTTTGTCCAGGTCGCGCCGCCGTCCGTGCTCTTGTAGACGCCGTCGCCCCACGACGAGCTCTGCCGGTTGGCGCGCTCGCCGGTGCCGACCCAGACGATGGCCGTGTCGCGCTGGTGGAGCGCGATCGCCCCGACCGAATGCGTGCCCTCGTTCTCGAAGACGGGGTCGAGCGTGATGCCGTTGTCACTGGTCTTGTAGACGCCGCCGGTCGCGGACGCGACGTAGAACTTGATCGGGTCCGACTCGGCGACGGCCAGGTCGACGATGCGTCCGCTCATGACCGCGGGACCGATGTTGCGCGGACGCAGGCCGTCGAGTTGGGTGGTGGTGACCTGGGCCTGGAAAGAGGACGCGCCGGTGGTCAGGCACGCGACGAGAAGCCAGGCGCGGGAACAGTTGTGCTGGGTCATGGTATCTTGGGGTGGGAAGACGACTAGGGATCCGGGCCCCTGAACATCGGCTGCGCGGAGGTTCGTATCAACCGACGGACCCTGCCGAGGCTCGCGATCGGCGTGCTGTTCGCGGTGCACGGATGTGGCGGTGACCCCGGGGAATCCGGGGTCGCTGACGGCCGCTCGGACCCACCGGAGGCATGGCGGCTGGATCCGGTGCCACTGATGAGCGTCGGCGGCACCGAGGCGGACCCGCTCTTCGAGGTCACCGGGATCGCGATCACGGAGAGCCACGTCGTGATCGCTCAGGAGAGCGAGGGCACGCTTCGCTTCTACGACCAGGGCGGCTCGCTCGAAAAGGCGGTCGGGGGGAGGGGCGAGGGCCCCGGTGAGTACGGCGGCCTCGACTGGATGCGGCGCGTCGGCGACCATCTCTTCGCCTATGATGTCTACGGTCGTGAGGTCTCGAGATACAGCCTGGACGGCCGATTGCTTGGTACGGCCGCGCTCTCTCCCCCCGAGGAGTACCTGCCGGGACTCTCGGCATTAGGGGTGTTCCCGGACGGTTCGCTGCTGGCCGACAAGTGGTATCTGCATTGGGCGACGGAGCCGGAAGTCGCGCGCGCGCCTGCGGCGCTTCTTCTCTTCGACGAAGAGGGCGGATTCGCGCGTCGGCTGCTCGAAATGGCGGGTCCGGAAATCTGGTACGAACCTGTGGGCACCACCGGGATGAAACAGATGATGCGCTTCTTCGGCCGGGTCAGCCACGCGGCGGTCGTCGATTCCCTGTTCGTGGTGCTGGAGAACGACTCGTACGACATCCCGGTATACGGGCGCGATGGGGTCGTCCGGGACACGCTGCGTCCTGCGGTCGTGCGGGAACCGACACCTTTGACACGAGCCCAGGCGGACTTTTATCAGCAGGTCGTGCTTGATTCATGGGACGCTGAACTGGGCTCGGGCCGCGGTGAGGTGGAGCAGAGCCTGGCGGCGATGGGGCCCCCCGAGCACTTGCCTCCCTACGGCTGGTTGTCGCTGGTGAGTCCGCATCACAGCCCGATGACGACGGCGGACGGGCTCGTGTGGGCGCTTCGCTACGGTGGGGTGCCCCGCGAGGACGGCGGCATGGATGGCCCGGAATGGTTCGTGCTTCAGCCGGGCATGGGCCAGATCGCGACCCTTTCCTCGCCGGACAACGTCGTGCTCGTCGACGTGGCGGGCGACCTGGCCGCGGTGATACGGCGGACCGACCTCGACGAGGAGATCGTGGAGCTGAGGCGGATTGTGGGGAGGTAGGGTCTACAGCCCGTGTGGTTGCCGCCCCGGTACAGCGACGCCCTCTTGGGTGCCGCTGGCCGGTCGTTGCGCCCGGCACCGATTCGGGGCTAGGGTAGATATGGAGCTCTACTTTCTACCCTTGGAGCCACCATGGGCCTGAACATCAAGAATGACGAGACCTGTACGCTGGCGCGTGATCTGGCCCGCCTGACCGGCGAAACCATGACAGGGGCCATCACCGTTGCGTTGCGGGAACGCCTCGCGCGCGAGCAACGGCGGCGCGACCTGGATGTCCGTATCGAAGAACTGCTTGCCATCGGTCAGCGCTGTGCCGAGTCCCTTGATCCCGGGCCCTCGGCCATCGAGCACGGCGACCTGCTCTATGACGATTCGGGCTTGCCCAAGTGATTGTGGATAGCTCTGCGGTGCTTGCAATCCTGTTTGACGAGCCGGATGCGAGGCGTCATGCCGCCGCAATCATGGGTGCCCATCCGTGCCGTATGTCAGTCGCCAACGTACTCGAGGCTTCCATGGCGCTGGAGCGGAGAGGGGGCGAGCCCGCGGCTCAGGACCTCGACACTCTTCTGCAGCGAGCGGAGATCGAGTTGGTGTCCGTGACGGTGGAACATCTGGAGGAAGCGCGCCGGGCGTGGCGCCGGTTCGGGAAGGGCAATCACCCGGCCGCGTTGAACTTCGGTGACTGCTTCGCCTACGCGCTGGCAAGGACGACCGGTGAGCCGTTGCTGTTCAAGGGCAACGACTTCGGACGGACCGATATCGACGCGGCGTAGCTGGACAGCAATGGCGAAACAACTTCCCGCGGCTGTCAGCCTCGCCCTGTCGCTGACCGCCTGGGTTCGGCCCGCCGAGGCCTTCCAGAGCAACGTCTCGCTGGGCGTGCGCGCGGGTACGCTCGGTTTCGGGGCCGAGGTCGTCACGGCGCTGGACGAACGCGTTGCCGTCCGGGCCGGCGCCGGATTCCTCGGGTTCGACGTCGATCTCACCGGGAGGTTCGGGCTCGCCGGCAACCGAACCGCGGAGCTGTCGCTGCCGACCGCGCTGCTGTCCCTGGGCGTCGAGTTCTCGCTCGCGTCCGGCCTGCTGCGCGCGGGCGGCGGCATGGTGCTGCGCTCCAACGATCCCGTGCACGTCATCACGTACGAGAGCGGCGCCTCGATCAGCATCGGCGGGGGCGGCTACCGCTATCCGGAGGTCCTCACCGTGACGACCACAATGATCTCCGGGACGGCCGCCCCGTACCTGCTGGTCGGGCTCGGATCGAATTCGGGAAGCGGGCTCGGTTTCGTGTTCGACCTCGGGGCGGTCGTGCACCTTTCGCCCAGGTTCGAGATGACAGCCACTGGCGATCCCCAGGTCATGAGTTCGCCAGGATTCCGCGCCGATCTGGAGGCCGAACGGCGCCAGGCCGAGGAAGACGCCGCGACCTTCGTCAACTTCTGGCCTGTCGTGAGCGTCGGTCTGCGTTACGGGATCGGATAGGGGCCGCCGGCTCGCGAGGCGTGGCCGGCGTCGAGGGCCGCCGCTACCGCCGGTGCAGCGCCATCGCTCCCCGGATTGCCGCCAGAAACCGCCCCGCTTCCAGGATCCGCGTGGCACTCCGTCCCGCCTCCCTGGAATGCGCGAAGAGGTCGGTCACGGTCGCGGCCACATCGGCCCGGCGCCGCAGGAACCGTTCCAGCGCGAGGGTCTCGGTGAACGGAATGAGGTGGTCCTGACGGCCGTGGATAAGGCGGACGGGGGGCAGAGAGCGACCGTCCAGGGCGCTGGCCAGCTCCAGTTGCGGGTGCGTCGTGCGGGCGGCCTCGGTGAGGAGGAATGCCATCTCCCTGGCCCGGCGCGGCTCGGGATCCTGGGCCGCGGCCGGCGCGAACAGGCGGAACAGTTCGCGGTTCCCGGCGGACACCGACTCGATCAGCTCGGCCTTGAACGGATCGCTGCTCGGCTCCCATGACATGAATCCGTGGTCACCGGCGGTGGCCGCGAGTTGCCCGAGCGCGCGGGAGACGTCCTCGGTGCCCTCGTATCCCGGGATCCGGTGGAGGTAGTTCGCTGCCACGACCCAGCGCCCGTACGGGTCGGGGCGCAGGTAGCCGGTGCGACCCTTCCACTGGAACTGTCCCGTAAGCCCGAAGCGCACCGTGGCGAGCAGGTCGTGATAGCCGCCGTACCCCATGACGCCTCGCACCAGCCCCCGCGCGGCCAGGTCCGCTCCCGCGATGAGTGCCTGCGGACACCCGAAGGACAGCCCCACGAGGACTACACCTCCGGGGCGGACGCCTGGGTCGGCGCACATGTGCTCGGCCGCGACCTCGAGCGCGCGCAGGGCGGGCGCCGGATCGAGCTCCAGCCTGCGCCAGGCTACGATCTCGGGAACGATCACGTCGCCCCCCGCACTGGCCAGCGTGGCCGCGAACCGCACGATCGCGATGTGTTCGTGGCCCGGGCGGGTAGCGCCATGGAGCAGCACCCAGCCGGGGCGCGGACGGCTCCCGGACGACGGCCGGTACCGGCTCGCGTTCAGGGTTCCGGCGCCCTCCCCGAGCGTCACGTTTTCGATGGTGACCCCCGGAATGGGCATCCCCGAGGCGGTCCGCGTCCAACCTCTGGCGAAGCGCAGGGCATCCAAGGTGGGATTGGCCACGGGAGGGCTCCGGTGATGGTGGGCGGCGGCCAGGCCGTGAGCCGCGACCGCCCCGGCGAGGATGTGAAACGGCGACCCGCGCGAGCACTTTGCGGCCGCCTCGCCAATCTAGCAGTCCATGGACAGAATCCCCCCGGCGCGACGAGAGTGGAGCCATGACCGACAACGCACCGACACCTCCCTGGAAGGCCGCCGCGTGCGCTAGCGCAGGCGTGTTCTTGCTGTATGTCCTGACGCTCGCGCCGACAACGGCGTGGTGGGACACCAGCGAATACATTGCCACCGGCTACACCCTGGGCATCCCGCACCCGCCCGGGAACCCGCTGTTCGTGACGCTCGCCCGCGTGTGGTCGCTTCTGCTGGCGCCGCTGGGGCTTTCGCCGGCCGTCCGGATCAATCTGCTGGCGGCGGCGACATCGGCGGGGGCGTCTTACTTCTTCTTCCTGATCGCGCACAGGACGCTGGTGCAGGTGGGGGCCCGGGGCCGGGAGGCGCTGGTCGGAGCCGGTGTTTCCGTTCTTGTCGGCGCTACGGCGTTTACCGTGTGGAGTCAGAGCAACGCGAACGAGAAGGTGTACACGGTGTCCCTGCTGATCGTGGCCGCGGTCAGCTGGCTGGTTCTGCGCTGGCGGGACCTGCCGGCGGGCGATCCGCGGGGGAAGCGCATGCTTGTCGCCGCGGTCTATCTGATGGCGCTGGGGTCGACCAATCACCTCATGTCGGTGCTGCCGGCCGGAGCGGTGTTCCTGCTCGTCGTTTTCGCGAGGCCGGGCGTGCTGGTGCGTCCGCGCTTCGTTTCGCGGTGCGTGCTGGCGGTGGTGGTGGGCCTGTCGTTCAACTTCTTCCTTCCGATTCGCGCCGCCCAGCGCCCCGTCATCAACGAGGGAGATCCGCTTTGCGACGGGCTCGTCGAGGCGGCGGCGGCCATCTACACGAACGGCTATGCGGGGTGCCCGGCGCTGGCGTCGTCGCTGCAGCGGGAACAGTACCTCAAGCCGCCGGTGACCACCCGCATGTCCCCGATCGGGCACCAGCTGTACAACTTCTACCAGTACTTCGACTGGCAGTGGTCGCGCGGGATGGATCCGGACGAGCAGGTGAGCCCGGCCCGGGGCCCGTTCACGCTGCTCTTCCTGACACTCGGGCTGGCCGGACTCTACGTCGTGTGGCGTGGCGACCGCGATAGCGGCGTGTACATGGGCGTCCTCATGGCCACGCTTTCCTTCGGCCTCGTGTTCTACCTGAACTTCCGGTACGGGTTCTCGCTGGCGCCGGAGATCACCGATCCGGACCTGCATGAGGTGAGGGAGCGCGACTACTTCTTCCTGCTCGGATTCGCGCTGTGGGGGGTGATGTCGGGCCTGGGACTGTCGCGGTGCTGGCTATGGCTTGCCGGCCGGGGGGGGAGCGCCGTCAGGGCTGCGCCCGTGCTTGCGGTGGCGGCGATCCCGTTCGTTCTGAACGTGAGCTGGGCCAACCGGGCGGGCGACCACGCGTCGCGCGACTGGGCGTACAACCTGTTGAACAGCGTCGAGCCGTACGCGCTTCTGTTCACCAACGGCGACAACGACACCTTCCCGTTGTGGTATCTGCAGGAGGTCGAGGGCATCCGCCAGGACGTGTCCGTGATCGTCGTGCAGTACCTCTTCACCGAATGGTATCCGAAGCAGATCCGTGAACTCACGTCGCCGGACCGGCAGCGGCCGTACGTCGCGCTGGACGGACTGCCCTTCGTCAACCGGGAGCCGCCGGTCCGCTCGGCGCTCGGCTTGACCGACGATCAGCTGGCGCGGATCGGCGACGGAAGGTTGCCCGATTCCCTCAATGTGCGGCTCGGCGGTGTGGTGGTGCAGTATCCCGCCGGCATGACGCTGCGGCGCGGACACCGGGTCGCGCTGTCGATGATCCGGTCGGTGGCCGGCGATCGTCCCGTCTATTTCGCGGGCGCGAGCGGCGAGATGGCGCGTATGGGGCTCAGCGGATGGGGCGTGCGCGAGGGTCTCGCCGTGCGGCTGCACCCCCGCGATCTGGAGGGGCCGCAGCCGCCTTCCTACCGAAAGGTGCGGGAGGAGCTCGGAGGCGACTGGTTCGACTATCCGCGGACCGCCCAGCTCGTCGACGAAGTCTACACCTACCGCGATATCCGCACGCGTCCGATCCTGCCGGACATGTCGACCCGCAACATTCCGCTGCAGTTCTACATCATGACGGCGAAGCTCGCGGTGATTGCAGCGGCGGAAGGAGATGCGGAGGCCGCAGACCGGTACGGCACGATGTCCGGCGACTTCCTGGCGGTCTACCAGGGAGGGACGGAGGCACGGCGGACCAACTGACCGTCCGCCGCGACCGGCGTGTCAGCTGTTTCTCGGGAGGACCATCTTGCTGATGTCCCCTCTTGTGCGGACCGTCATGCTGATATCCGCTCTGGCAGGGACCGTCATGCTGATATCCGCTCTGGCAGGGACCGTCATGCTGATATCCGCTCT
>JAPPGZ010000098.1:0-37042 GCA_028874905.1 Gemmatimonadota bacterium | reverse complement strand
GGCAGGGACCGTCTTGCTGACCGGGACGTCCCCCTGGATCCGGATTTCGGGAGAGTTCCCGGCGCCCTCGGCGCTCCCCTCCGTCGTGAAGATCTGAATCACGCCGTTGGCGCCTTCCTCGCCATAGAGCCTCTCCGCGGCGGGGCCCTTGATCACTTCGATGCGGTCGATTGCGTCGGGGTCCAGGCTGGGTATGAGGTCGCCCTCGAGATCGCTCAACCTGTCCACCCGCACGCCATCGATATAGATGAGTGGCGAGGGATCCATGCCTGATGCTCGCGCACGGAGGAGCTCCTCCGCCCGCCGCTCCATCTCGGCGTCGGTTCTCACGATCGCTTCCTCGTCCATCGCTTCGATAAGGGCGTCCTGGACCTGGGTCGGGACCGGCGTATCGCACGCGACGACGAGCGCACCGACGGCCAACGCCGCCAGCAGCAGCGCCTGGGCCGAATTCAGCTTCGTTTTCTTCTCGTTCATGGTTCTCAATCTCCGTTCGAGTAGACTTTTTGGTTGGGTCATCGCGGGGACCAGCGCCCAGCGGTTCCAGGACCTGGTGCCCGCGTCCAGCAGGACATCGCCGTAGTCCGCAGGCGCGATGCCGGACCTGAGGATCCGCTGGTCGCAGTCCATCTCCACCGCGCTGCGCAGTCGGCGGGCCATCCACCACGTCGCGGGGTTCCAGGGCAGGGCCGCCACGATCAGGCCGCCGTACAGGAGCGAGAGGGGATCGCGCGTGCGGGCGTGCTCGGTCTCATGCCGGACGATCACCGCCCTCGCTCGCCGTTCCAGCCGCAGGACCCACAACGGGACAACGACCCGGGGACGCACGACTCCGACCAGCGCCGGGCCGAAGCTGCGGGAGATGTAGACATCCGTATCCTGAACCCACCAGCGCGGCCAACGACGGCGGGCGCGGGCCACCAGGACCAGGAGGGTGCCGATGGCGGCGAGCGAGACGAGCGAGCCCGCGCCCCACAGGACGAGCGCGGCGCGCACCGCCCCCGGTCCGGTCGGAAGCGGCACCGATGACGCGAGGCTCCACGTGCTCCCGGCCGGGGTGCTGCCGGGCTCGACGGGCAGCGGCGCCGGGGAGCCGATGGTCGACGGGGACTCTGCCGACCGTGCCACGGCGATGGTTCCGGCAACCGGAATCGCCACGGCCAGTGTCAGGGCTGCGAGCCAGACGAACCGCCGCGGCCATCCCGCCGCGACGGCCAGCCTCTCGGCAGCCCATCCGGCGATGGCCACGACCCCTCCGATCAGCGCAACGTAGAGCATCCACGCGATCATTTCTCGCCCCTCCCGCGTTCTGCCCGGTCCAGGACCGAGCGCATCCGCTTGATCTCTTCGTCGCTGAAATCGCGATCCTCCACCAGCGTCGCCAGGAGCATCTCCGCGGATCCGTGAAAGATCTTGTTGACGATCCGTCGAAGTGCCCGCCCGCCCGCGCTCGCCGACGCCACCAGGGGGACGTAGCGGTAGGCGCGCCCCTCGCGCTCGTGGCCCACCGCCCCCTTTTCCTCGAGGATCTGGAGCATCTTCAGAACGGTCGTGTAGCCGACATCGCCATCGAGAGCGTCGCGCACCTCCGCGACCGTCCCGGATCCCTCGCGCCACAACACGCTCATGATGTCGAGTTCCCGGTCCGTGAACCCCTTGCGACCGCCGTCGCGCGGCTTGCCCGTCATCGGTCGTTCCTCCCCTCGCCCGGGGCGCCTTCGGCTGCACCACCGCGTGCGGCGGCCACCTCGGCCATCACCTCGCGCACCCGGGCGCCGAATCCTCGGGCCATCTCCATGACTTCCTCCTCGTTGACGGTGAGTACCTGTCCGTCCTGGACCACGACCCGGCCGTTGACTAGAACCGTGGCCACGTCGCTCCCGCGCACCGCGTACACGAGGTGCGAATAGACCGCGTACAGCGGCGTAAGGCCCGGGCGGCGCGTATCCACCAGCACGATGTCGGCGCGCTTGCCCGGCTCCAGCGACCCGATCTCGTCCTGCAGGTTGAGCACGCGCGCGCCACCCATCGTCGCCATCCTGAAGACCGTCTCCGCCGGGAGCGCGGCCGGATCACCCAGCATGAGCTTCTGCAGCTTCGCGGCGGCGTCCATCTCGTCGAACATGTCCAGGTCGTTGTTGCTGACGGGTCCGTCGGTACCCAGCCCCACCGGTACGCCTGCGGCCAGCGCGGCCACGACCGGTGCGGCTCTCGCGATTCCCAGCTTCATGTTGCTCTGCGGGTTGTGCGCGATCCCGGCTCCGGATGCCGCGATCCGGGCGATGTCTTCGTCCGACAGGTAGATGGCGTGGGCGAGCACCGTCCCGGGTCTCAGGGCGCCGATCGACTCCAGGGCTTCGATGACCCCCATCCCGGTCGACTCCCGGGCGGATGCATCCTCGCTCGCGTCCTCGACTGCGTGGATCTGGAAGACCGCGTCGTACTCCTCCGCCAGCCGGAAGGCGGCTTCGACCGCGTGCAGCGGGGTCGTGTAGAGCGCGTGCGCCGCGACTGCCGGGACCACCGTGGGATGGCCCTGGTAGCGCTCCATGAACTCGGCCGCGTCCGCGAGGGCCCCCTCGGGCGACGCGTAGTCGGGGGCGGGGAAGCCGATCACGTGCGGGCCGGTGACCGCCCGGATCCCCGCGTCGATGGTCGCGCGTGCCATGTCGTCGCGGAAGTAGTACATGTCGGCGAAGGTCGTGGTCCCCCCTTTCAGCATCTCGACCGAGGACAGCAGCGTTCCCCAGTAGACGAAGTCGGGAGCCACGAGTGCGGCCTCGGCCGGGAAGATGTAGTCCTCGAGCCAGGTCAGGAGCGGCAGGTCGTCGGCGAGACCGCGCAGCAGCGACATCGCGGCGTGCCCATGCGTGTTGACCAGTCCCGGGACGACCAGCTGGCCGCCGGCATCGATGACGTGGACGCCGGTGGGGCGGGGATCGTCCGGTGCGAGGAGCGCGGCGATTCGGTTGCCTTCCACGAGGACGCCGCCCCCGTCGAGGATCGTGCCGGGCTCGTCCATGACGACGACCGTGCCGCCGTCGATGAGGAGGGGGCCGTCCGGCGGGGTGGGGGCGGGGGCGCACCCCGCAAGCACCAGTGCCATACAGAATGTATACTTTACTTTACACAATGTAATGTTTGCGTTACATCGAGAACTTCGGCGACACCGCCAATCACGAAAGTTTTCGTACATAGCCATTTAGACACCTTAAGGGCGATTGTGTTCCGGTGTCAACGATAACCTTCGTAGCAACGGCGTGCGAGACCGCTGCGGAGAGCGGGTGATACATTGAGGCATGAGACGACGGAACAAGGTCGGCGCCACCAACGCCGGCAAGGGCGACGGGCGCAGCGCGCTGCGCCGCCGCGACCGCGGCAAGGACGACGCGTGGGTTGCCGCCTTCATGAAGCGGGCGGCCTACGGCTTCCTCGCCACCGTGGGCAACGGTGGCCAACCCTATCTCAACTCGAATCTCTTCGTCTACGACGACACCGGCGGAGGCCGGCGCATCTACCTTCACACGCATAGAACCGGCCGCACCCGCGACAATCTGGAGCTGGCCGGGAAGGTCGCGTTCAGCACAGTGGCCATGGGCCGTCTTCTGCCGGCTCCGGAGGCGCTGGAGTTTTCGGTGGAATACGCGGGCGTCGTGGCCTTTGGCACAGGACGCGTGGTGGAGGACCAGGACGAGGCCCGCACGGCCCTGCAGATGCTCCTCGACAAGTACGCACCACATCTCCGGCCGGGTGTGGACTACCGGGCGACCACGGACGACGAACTCGCGCGGACCGCCGTCTACCGTATCGATGTCGAGGCATGGAGCGGCAAGCAGAAGGAGGTGCCCGAGGACTTCCCCGGCGCGTTCAGTCTGGATCTGCCGCCGGTGCCGTTCCCGGAGCGCGCGGACTAGCAACTCCGGGCTCACCCGGGCGCGAGGCGAGCCGCGGGGCAACGAGGGGGGATCTTTCCCTCACCTCAGCGCAGGGTTTTCCCTTGCGAACTACAGGGTTTTCCCTCTACGGGCGCCGACTTGTGCCTCCGAAATTTCAGTTGCCGCGAATGGAAGCACGAAACTGGGAGGTCACAGCATGACGCAGGCTACCAGATCGACCTCGGTGCCAGGGAAGTATGCCGGGTCCGTCACATTACTGACGCTCGGGATCGTCGCTGGAGCGGCAGCCGCCACGGTGCTGCGCATGCCACTGCCGACGAAGTCCGAAGCGACGACCAACCCGCCACCCGGTTCGGCCGATGAGTGGCTCGGCATCGGTGGCGCCTGTCGGCCGCCTGGAGCAGGAACATGATCCTGGAGATCCGGGTGCAGCGCCTCAGCCATTGGGACGCGGAGGAGCACGTCCGGCACGTGGAGACGCAGGACATGAGCAAGATCATGGGCGAACTGACCGAGACGGCCATGCGCTATGCCAAGGTTCGCAGGGGCCATTGGCGAGCAACGGCCTGGAGTATGTCCGGCATGCCGGTCGCCAGCGTTAGCGTCTCTCCGGATGCCGCCGCCCGCCGAAATGGCAACCTCCGCAGGGCTGCGGTCTAGAAGGAGCCTTCCTTCAGCCCGCGTGCTTCGCGGCCAGCGCCTCCAGCCCGGCGTCGATCTCTTCGCGGGACACCCACCGCCCCCGCACCATCACCCCGGCGCGGTCGAACAGGTTTGCGAGGTCTTCGAGCGGATTCGAACCCAGCAGTACCAGATCCGCGCGCTGGCCCGGCGTGACGGTCCCGAAGTTCCCTTCAAGCCCCAGGTGGGAGGCCACGTATTCGCCCACCGTGACCGTGCCGCTCTTCAGGATCTCGTAGTTCGACATCCCGGTCTCGGCCATCACCTGCAACTCGCGGTGGAGCGCGAACCCGGGCACGTTGAACAGTTGCGGCGAGTCGGTTCCCATCAGGATTCGGGCTCCGGCGTCTGACAGCGCCTTCAGGATCCGGTCGCGAAGGTCCAGGTAGACCGCGACCTCCTCCGGCGGTCCGCGGCCCGCACTCGCACGCCTGCGCCATCCCTCGCGGGTCGCGGGCGACACGTAGCGCATCTCCGGCTGCCGCAACATTGCGTCGGCGTCGGTCGCCCCGTACAGGTTCCGCCACAGGTACTGGGTCGGAACCACATAGACGTCATGCTCGATCGTCATGCGGACGATCTCGTCGAGCTTGGCCTCGTCCACACCCCGGGCCAGTCCGCCGAGGCTGATTACCCCCGCGTTCACCTGCGCCTGCACGTCGTCGGATGCGATGGCCTGGACGTAGCCGTCGAGGTGATCGACGGTCGACATTCCGGTCTCGATCGCGTGCACCAGCCCCACGTCGGCCGGAACGTGGCCGCTGTACGTGAACCCGGCCGCCTGCGCCACGGCAACCATGTGGTCCCAGGTCTCCCGCGAGACGCCCGGATGGATCTTCTGCAGGTCGTATCCGGCCTCCACGTGCGCGCGGATCAGGGCCTCCGCATCGGCCGGCTCAGCTGCGGAGGCGCCGTTGATCGACGGCGCGCCGACGTAGAAGTTTGGGCCCAGCACCTCGCCGCGTTCGATTTCGTCGGCGAGCGGGATCTGGTATGCCGACCCGAGCATGCCCCGGATCGTCGTGATCCCGTTCGCGACGTACAGGAAGAGGATGTCCTCGACCCCCTCGCGGGGAGGATCGTCGCCCGGCGGGACGTGTGCGTGCATCTCGGCGAGCCCGGGCATCAGGAAACGGCCGGTCCCGTCGATCTCGGTTGCTCCGCGGGGCACATCGACCTCGCCGGCAGGCCCGACCGCCGTGATCACGCCGTCCTGGACCACCACGGTCTGCCCCGGGACCACGGCGTCGGAGGCCATGGGGAGCACGGTCACGTTCGTGAACGCGGTCAGCCCCGGGACGGGCTGGGCCTCGCAAGCCGCCAGCGCGCCGATCCCCGCCAGGGTCAATATCTCCAACGTCTTCATACCATTCCCCCTGTTGCGGTTCCGCCGGCACTTGCGATGAATGCGCACGAGCCCCGATCTCTCATCATAATACGAGACGACCCGGACACTGCGCGACGACCTGGACCATGCGCGACCACCTGGAGTGACGATGAGTTCACCTGCCACTGCTCGCCCCACCGCCGAGCGCATCCCCTCGATCGACGTGCTGCGGGGCTTCGCGGTCCTCGGCATCCTGATCGTGAACATGCAGGGGTTCGCGAGGATCTCCACAGCCTACGTGAATCCCGTCTCCGCCGGTGGATTCGAAGGTGTCGAGGTGTGGCTGTGGTCGTTCGTCTACCTCTTCGCCGACACCAAGTTCATATCGATCTTCTCGATGCTCTTCGGTGCGGGCATGGCGATGATGAGCGACCGCATGGCCGCGCGGGGCGTCTCCGGAACAGGATTGCACTACCGCCGCCAGTTCTGGCTCCTGCTGCTCGGACTGGTGCACGCCTACCTGATCTGGCACGGCGACATCCTCGTGGCCTATGCGCTCTGCGGCTTCCTGCTCTACCCGCTCCGGAACCTCGGACCGCGGCGGCTGCTCTGGATCGGGGGATGTGCGGTGGCGTTCGTGGTGCCGCTGTGGAGTCTTTTCGGCATGTCGATAGCGTATTGGCGGCCGGAGGATCTGGCGCTGGCGGCCGCGGAGTGGAGCCCGCCGCAGGAGGCTTTGGACGCGGAAATCGCGGCCTTCCGCGGTCCTTGGGCCGGGCAGGTCCAGGCCCGCGCACCGATCGCGCTGACGCTTCAGACGACCGCTTTCCTGGGCTTCTTCCTGTGGCGGGCCGGCGGACTCATGCTGGTGGGGATGGCCCTGTATCGACTGGGCGTCCTGGCCGCGTCGCGCTCCACCGCCTTCTATCGCCGCATGGCGGTTATCGGTCTGGCCGCCGGACTGCCCCTCGCCGCCGCGGGCGTCGCCTACAAGCTGCACCACGGCTTCGCTTTCGAAAACACGATGTTCCAGGGCACGCTGTTCAACTATGTCGGCTCGGTGGGCGTCTGCCTCGGGTATCTCGCGCTGGTCATGCTGGCCGTGCAGTCCGGCTGGTTTGCGGGTCTGCAGCGGAGGCTGGCCGCGACGGGCCGGATGGCGCTCACGAACTACATCGCGCAGAGCGTGATCTGCTCACTGGTCTTCTATGGGCACGGCCTGGGATTGTTCGAACGCGTCGGCGCGCCGGGGAGGCTCGGGATCGTGGTGGGCATCTGGGTGCTGCAGCTGCTGTGGTCGCCCTGGTGGCTGGCGCGCTACCGCTTTGGGCCGCTCGAATGGGCGTGGCGTTCGCTGTCGTACATGAAGAGGCAGCCGTTGCGGCGGTGAGTGGGGAAGGGGAGCGAGACCTGCGCTCGCCGCGGCGACCGGAGGATCCTCCACCCGGTCACGGCAACCGGTACACCACCACGCGGGCCACATCCAGCTCGTCGCGGGCAACGCCCACCACGCGGTCTCCGCGGACCGCGTACAAGTCGACTTCGACGGGGAGATCGACCGACACCTGATGGGTGCCGTCCGCCTCGAACGCCGCCCATTCGGTCGTCGACCTGTCGGCCCTGCGAATGCCCACCCAGATGCGGTCCCGGTCGTCCACGACCATCCCTGTCAGTGCGGGCCAGACATAGGGGGCGCCGTCCCGCAGCAGCTGGCCGAACGCGTCGCTGAGCCCGTCCGCCGCCGCGTCCAGTTCGCTCCGCGTTACGGGAATCGGCGTGGTCTCGTACGAGAGCGTGGTCTCCACCTGCCCGCCGAGGTTGAGGATTCGCATTTCCAGAGCGTCGGAAGAGGTGTGGACGATGCGGTCTCCCGCGAGAATGCCCGCGAACGACTCCCGTCCGAACGGGTGGCCGGCCATGCTCACGAATCCTTCGCCCCGCTGCACCAGCGCCTCGCCGGCGGGGTAGTCGAAAAGAACTTGATCGGCCACGCGGCCGTCAGCTTCGTGGACGTGCCGCAGCACCGTCGTCCTCGTGGATCCTTCGTCGGACCCGTCGGCCATATAGGCGGTCGAGGAGCGGGCGATGTGTCCAGCGGATCCGGCGAGCCTCCACACGCTGATTGCCCTTTCCTGCGTGCCCAGGAGTTGAACGTACGCGGGTTCGGCGGCCCCGGAGGGGAAGACCGTGATGCGCTGCAACTGCGAATCCCAGACGAGGACGCTGTCTCCGGCGAGAACCTGGACCTGAGCCGGTCTGCCGAATTCGCCCGGACCCTCGCCCTCCCTCCCGATCAGGCGATTGTGGGTCAGGTCGGGGTTGAGCGCGATGATTGCGGCCTCGCTCCCGTCGACGACAAGGACGTTGCCCTGCGAGTCGGTGGCCACGTCCCACACGTAGGAGAGGAAGACGTCGTCACCGGACGTGGCCTCCAGGGCGGCGGTGACCGCGGCCCCCGTGGCCCAGGGGCGCGGCATGGCGGTGTCGGCTACGGTATCCGGCTGTCCGGTGTCCCCGGAACACGACGCTGAGAGGGCTACGGCGACGACGAACAGACCGGCCTGAAGACGCTGTATCACTGCGAAGTCCCCGTGATCGACAAGTTTTGCCATTTCTCACTCCATTCTCACTCCAGATGACAACTTTCACGCCGATGCGGGTTGCGTTGAAGAGGCTCCTGGACCGGATACGCCCATCGTGAGACGAAGATTGTGTTCAACTCGTTTTACACCGTACGAGGGTGGCGGCAACCAGGTTTTCATTGCACTCTGTAGAAGAGATCATGAAAAGCCAGTGTGCGGTGACACGGCACGCCGTATCGGTGCCCAGGCGCCGCCCACCTGCCGGCCTGGCCGTCAACCGAAGTGGAGGTTCCCGATGACCGGACGCACGATCCTGGCGGCTTCCCTGGGAGCCCGTGGACTCCTGGGGGTCGTCGTGGTAGTTGGCGGAATCTCTCCCCGCCCCGTGTCCGCCATCCAGGACCTTGCAATCGCCGGACGCGCAGGCACCCTCGGGCTCGGCGCCGAGGTGGTGCTCATCGCCAGCGACTGGGTTTCCCTGCGTGGCGGGGCCAGCCTGGTCGGATTCGATGCGGACATCACATCCGTTTCCGGGCTGGAGGACAACCGCACTGGCACGCTGGGGGTACCGAAGTCCGTGTACACCTTCGGTGCCGATGTCGCGGTGGGGAACTTCCGGATCGGCGGCGGCATGCTGTACAAGAAGCACGATCCGACCTATGCGATCACGCTGGGGAGCGGTGCGGAGATCGACATTGGCGCCAACACGTACAAGGAGCCCGAAGTCACCCAGTTGACGACGACCCTGGTTTCCGAACCGTGGGCTCCGTACGTGCTGCTCGGCTTCGGTCAGCACGCGACGCGGGGCGTGGGGATCTTCCTGGACGTGGGTGTCGCTTTCCTTGAACAATCGGATCTGGAGATGAGCGCCACCGGGGACCGCGCGGTGCTTGACTCCCGGAGGTTCCGCGAGGATCTGCGAGCCGAAGAACGGAGTGCGCTGGAAGATGCCGGCGACCTGAAGAACTACTGGCCGATCCTGAACCTGGGGCTTCAGTTCGCGGTCGGCGGACGGGGGCGTCGTGGAGGGTGGTGACACTGGTCCTTCCCTGACCCGCGAGGAGCTGGCCCGCTACGCTCGCCATCTCGTTCTTCCCGAGGTCGGAAAAGCCGGTCAGGAGCGTCTCAAGCACGCGCGTGTACTCCTGGTCGGGGCCGGGGGACTGGGTTCGCCGGCGGCGCTGTACCTGGCCGCGGCAGGGGTCGGGACGCTGGGAATCGTGGACCCGGACGTGGTCGACGTCACCAACCTGCAGCGGCAGATCCTCCACGGAACCGGTGGTCTGGGCGCGCCAAAGGTGGACTCGGCGCGTGAGCGCCTGACCGACGTCAATCCGCATGTGCAACTGCAGACGGGCGCCGTGCGCCTCTCTTCCGACAACGCGCTCGAGATCTTTGCGGGATTCGATGTCGTGGTCGACGGCAGCGACAACTTCCCCACCCGGTACCTGGTCAACGACGCGTGCGTGCTGACGGGCAAACCGAACGTCTACGGTTCGGTGTACCGATGGGAAGGCCAGCTGTCGGTCTTCGCAGCCGACGAAGGACCCTGCTACCGGTGCCTCTTCCGCGAGCCGCCGCCGCCGGGCCTGATCCCGAACTGTGCCGAGGCCGGGGTTTTCGGGGCGCTCCCGGGGGTCATCGGGGCCGCCCAGGCCATGGAGACCGTGAAGCTCCTCCTTGGCGTCGGCGAGCCGCTGGTGGGACGCCTGCAGATCTTCGATGCGCTCAGCTACCGCTGGCGGGAGCTGGAGATCCGCCGCGATCCGGATTGTCCCGTGTGCGGGGATCAGCCGACCCAGACGGGGCTGATCGACTACGAGGTCTTCTGCGGGGTCGCGCCGGAGGTGCCGGTGGACGAGTCTGCGGTGGGTCGTGTGGAGGCGGACGAGCTGGCCGGGGCAATGGCCGGCGATCCGCGCCCGTTCCTCCTGGATGTCCGCGAGCCCATGGAGTGGCAGATGATGAACCTGGCCGAACTGGGAGCGGTGCTCGTGCCGATGGGCGAGGTCGGTGAACGGCTGGAGGAGATTCCACGGGACCGCCCGGTGGTCGTGTACTGCCACACCGGCGTGCGGAGCCTGAAGGTAGCCGAAGCGCTCGTCGAAGAGGGATACGAGGACGTGCGGAACCTGGAGGGGGGGATTGTGGGGGTGTTGGGATAGTCGGGGCATCGCCCGGCGTCGCGACCCTTCCGACCGCTCTGGTGTATCTTCCCTCATGCGAATAAGCGCTCTCGTCCGGCCACTCCTCTTCGCCGCCGTTCTCGCCGCTCTTGCTGCTCCCCCGTCGTCGGTCTCGGCTCAGGTCACCTCGGCGGACTCGGCCGCCGTGCTCCTCGCGACCGCAGCGGCATTCGAGACCGAGGGAGAAAGGGACATTGCGGAAGCGCTGTACCGTCACATCGCACGGCGCTTCCCGGGAACACCCGCCGCCGAGTCGGCTCTGGCGCGGCTGGGCGGACGGACGACGGCGGGCGGCGAGACCGA
This sequence comes from Gemmatimonadota bacterium, assembly GCA_028874905.1. Taxonomy (GTDB): domain Bacteria; phylum Gemmatimonadota; class Gemmatimonadetes; order Longimicrobiales; family Gaopeijiaceae; genus Bin94. The sequence continues at coordinate 26,067 of JAPPGZ010000098.1, read as the reverse complement.
ACTCAGGGTCTGGGCGACCACCTATGGGTTGTGGATGGGCGTGGCGATCCCGTTGGCGCTGGAATCCGAGGAACCCGAGGCGTACGGGGCCGGTTTGCTTTTGGGCGGACCGGCCGGATACCTGGCAGCCCACCAATTCGTGCGTTCCCGCCCGGTACGGCGACTGCGGCGACGGCAGGCAGCGTCTGGGGTCTGTGGTTCGGGGTGGCAACTTCGGTTCTGGCCGACGCCGGCGAGGATCCGACTGTTGCGGCGGCGATGATCAGCGGCAACGCGGGACTGGTGGCCGGCGCACTTGCCGGGAGCCGCTTGCCCCTCAGTCGGGGACGTACCCGGCTGATCAGTCTGGGCGGCGTGATCGGAGGTTTCGCGGGCCTGGGCACGGCTCTGATCGCGGAGGTCGACGACGACCAGAGCGCGATCGCGTTTCCGCTCCTGGGGAGCATCGCGGGACTTGTCGCGGGCAGTGTGCTGACCCGCGGGGAGGACGTGGAGGACGATCCCTATGAAGTGGGCGCTTCGGGCCTCGCCGGGGCCGCGCTCGTCAACTGGACGGGAGGTGCCTTGTCGCTGTCCACACCGTTACCCGCACCGGCATGGGACCTCGCCGCGAGAGCGCAGGGAGAATCGGGGCTGACCTGGAAGATCCCGCTGCTGAACGTCCGCTTCTAGTCCCCGGACCTAGTACCCCGCCAGCCCCAGGATCCCCTCCAGCACATCGTCCGCCTGGGGCAGGATGGCCTTTTCCAACTGCGGCGAAAACGCAACCCACGTGTCCAGCGCCGCGACCCTGCGCACAGGCCCGTCGAGCCACGGAAACAGTTCGTCGGCGATACGCGCGGCGATTTCCGATCCGATCCCCCACGACAGGGCGTCCTCGTACGCGACCATCACCTTGTTGGTACGGCGCACGCTGTCGCCAATGGTCTCCATGTCAAGCGGCGACAGGGAGCGCAGGTCGATCACCTCCGTGCTCACACCGTGCCGCTGCTCGGCCACGCGGGCCGCGTCCATGGTGCGCTTCACGAGGGCGCCGCAGGTCACCACCGTCAGGTCCCGCCCGTGCCGCACCACCTTGGCCTTTCCGAACGGGATCATGTAGTCCGGCCCGGGATCGGCGGCCTTGTTGTGGACCTGGCGGTACAGGTGCTTGTGTTCGAGGAACATGACCGGGTCATCACAGCGGATCGCGGTGCGCAGCAGGCCGTTGGCGTCGAGCGCGTTCGAGGGAAGCACGACGCGGAGTCCATGCGTGTGCGCAAACAGGGTGGGTGCGGTCTGCGAGTGGTATATTCCCCCCTTGATGTAGCCGCCGTAGGTGGTCCGCACGACGACCGGAGCGGCCCACTTGCCGGCCGACCGGTAGCGCATGGTGGCCAGTTCGTTTCGTATCTGCATGAACGCGGGCCAGATGTAGTCCACGAACTGAATCTCGGCCACCGGTTTGAGCCCGCGTGCCGCCATGCCGACCGCCCGGCCGATGATGTTCGCCTCGGCGAGCGGGGCGTTGTAGACGCGGTTGCTGCCGAAGCGCGACTGCAATCCGTGGGTAACCTTGAAGACGCCGCCCTTGCCCTTCACTTCGTCCAGGGCGTGTTCCCGTGAGGCGTCGGCAACGTCCTGGCCGAAGACCACGATCCTCGGGTCGCGCTCCATCTCGGAGCGGAGGCAGCGGTTCAGAAGGTCGACCATCGTCAACGGACGGTCGTCGGCGATGACCGGGTGGTCCTCGGTGTCGAAGTCGCGGCCGGTAGGATCGACCGTCTCGGAGTAGAGCCACTTCGTGGCCGTGTCCACGGGAGGCTGCGGATGCTCCAGGGCCTGGTCTGCCGCCGCGGCCACGGCCGCCCCGACGTCGGCCTCCATGCGGTCGAGTTCCTCCGGGGTCGCTGCTCCCGTTTCAATCAGAAGGTGACGTGCCTTCGGCAACGGATCGCGGCGGTCCTGCGCCTCCCGCTCCTCGGGAGTCCGGTACGCCGTCTCGTCGTCCGATCCGGAATGCGAATACGGACGAGTCGTGTGAGCGTGCAGCAGCGCCGGACCCCGGCCGTCCCGACACCAGGCCACGGCCTGGCGGGCGGCGCGGTGGCTCTCGAGCAGGTCGGTGCCGTCGCACTCGAGGATCTTCAGGTCCGGAAAGCCGGTAAGCAGCCGGGACACGTTGCCGCCGGCGGTCTGAACCTCCACCGGGACAGAGATCGCGTATTCGTTGTCCTCGACGAGGAACAGGATGGGCAATTTGAGGTTGCACGCCGTATTGAGCGCCTCCCAGAACTCGCCCTCCGAAGTGGTTCCGTCGCCTGCGGTACACAGCACGATCTCGTCGTCCGCGAAGGATCCGACATGGTTACGCAATTCCGGCAGGTGGCTCGCCCGGAGCCCCGCTTCGGCGCACCCCACCGCGTGGAGGAACTGTGTCCCCGTGGGTGAAGACGCCGACACGATGTTGAGGCGCACGTCCGAGAAGTGCGCCGGCATCTGGCGGCCGCCGCTCGCTGGATCCGCCTCGGCCCCCATCCCCTGCAGCAGTTGTTCCATCGGGGGCACGCCGAGCGCCAGAGCGAGAGCCCGGTCCCGGTAGTAGAGACAGAACCAGTCCGACCCGGGTCGCAGGAGGTCGGCGAGAGCCACCTGAATTGCCTCGTGGCCGGCCCCGGCGATCAGGAAGAAGACCTTGCCCTGCTTGTAGAGCATGGCCTCACGATCGTCGATGTTGCGCGCCGTGACCATCGTCCGGTACCAGCGCAGCAGGGTATTCGGACTGGGAAGGTCGGATTCGACGTCCGAGCCGAGCTCGTGTTCCAGTGTGGCCATGTACTCCCGAGTATGGTGGTTAGGAGTTCAACCGCCCGCGCTGACAGACTGGGCCCGTTTCAGTGCGGTGTCCAGTGCCTCCGTGGAGGCCGCAGGCTCCTGGCACGTGTTCCCGTGACACACGAAGGCCTCGCCCACGCTGTCCGCACGCCCCTCCATGGCGGGTAGCCGCGCGACCGCCGGGTCGGTCGGGTCACCGCCGACGATGATCCGGTTTGGGTGGGGTTCCCTGTGTGCCCGGCTGTGCATACCGTCGACGCACCCGAAGGGTCCCACCAGCGCGATTTCCAACCGTGGAGTCTCGCACGTGATCGCCGTCGAGAGAAGGCGTCCCGCCGCCTGGGGATAGCGTTCCATCATCCCGCGCTCGCGTGCCAGGACCCTTTCAACCAGCCCGGCATGCTCCGTGTCGCCGGTCAGCGCCGCGGAGCGCGCCAGCAGTTCGGTCGCCAGCGAATTGCCGGACGGCGTGGCGTTGTCCATGATGTCGCGGGGTCGCACGAGCAGGCTGTCTTCGTCCGCTGGTGCGTCGTAGAATAGGTCCTCGGCGTCGGACCAGAAGCGCGCGACCATGGTGGCCGCGATCCAGTCCGCTTCCGCCAGCCAGCGCGGATCGAGAGTCGCTTCGTAGAGGGACAGACTGGCGTTCCCGAGTGCGCCGTAGTCCTCCAGGAAGCCGTCGATGTGGACCCGGTCCGCCGCGACGATGCGTCGCAGGCGGTCGCCGCAGCGCACGGTCTCGAGCAGGAACTCTGCAGCCCGTTCGGCGGCGCGCGTGTAATCCGCGCGCCCCAGCGCGGGTCCGGCCTCGGCCAGCGCGCGGATGGTGAATCCGTTCCAGGATGTGATCACCTTCTCGTCGCGCAGGGGTGCGGGCCGCGTGCTCCGGTGTGTTTTGAGTACCTCGAGTGCTTCCCGGAGCAGACGGTCGAGTTCGTCGCGCCCGATTCCCTCCTGCCGCGAGATTGCCTCGAGATCGTGGGGCAGGTGCAGGATGTTGCGTCCTTCGAAGTTGCCTGCTTCGCTGACATCGTAGACGCGCGACAGCAGACGCGCCGCGTCGGGCTTGAGCGCCTCGCGGATCTGGGCGGGGGTCCACAGGTAGAACGCGCCCTCCTCCCCCTCGGAGTCCGCGTCGCGCGCGGAATAGAAAGCGCCTTCGGGCGACGTGAGGTCTTCCAGCACGTAGTCGAGGGTTTCCTCGGCGACCGGCCCCATCTGGTCAGCGCCCAGCAGGTGTGCGCGCGTCAGCGCCCGGGCGATGAGTGCGTTGTCGTACAGCATTTTCTCGAAGTGGGGGACCAGCCAGCGCGCATCGACCGAGTATCGGTGGAAGCCCCCGCCGGCGTGGTCGCGGATGCCGCCGGCCGCCATGCGCGAGAGCGTGTGCATGGCCATCGAAGCCCCGTGGGACTGCGGGCCGCCGGTGCGCAGCAGGAAGTCGAGGAACACTGGCTGCGGGAACTTGGGTGCGGTCCCGAAGCCGCCGTTTGAGGGGTCGAACGTTCTGCCGGCAGCCGAGACAGCGTGCGCGACGATCTTGCCGTCCGGGGCGTCGAAGTGGCCGGACGCCGGCTGCGCTTCGGTAGCGCTGCGGGTCAGTATCTCGGTCAGGTGGTTCCCGCGGCTCGTCACCTCGTCGCGCCGCGACGCGTAGGCGTCGGCAGCGGCGCTCAGGACCTGGCGGAAGGACGGCATGCCGTGCCGGGGTGTGGGGGGGAAATAGGTGCCGCCGTAGAATGGGACCCCCTCCGGCGTGAGGAAGGCAGTCAGCGGCCACCCGCCCTGACCCGTCATGGCCTGAACCGCGCGCATGTAGATCGAATCCACATCCGGGCGTTCTTCGCGGTCGACCTTGATGTTGACGAAGTGCCGGTTCATGAGGCGCGCGGTGTCGGAATCCTCGAACGACTCGCGCTCCATGACATGACACCAGTGGCACGCCGAATAGCCGATCGAAAGGAGGATCGGTCGGTCGTGCTCACGCGCAACGGCGAGCGCCTCATCGCCCCAGGGATGCCAGTCGACGGGGTTGTGGGCGTGCTGGAGCAGGTACGGACTGGTCTCGCGGACGAGGCGGTTGGTCATGAGGAAAGAAGCTAGCCGGGCGGCTTCGCCGGGGCGAGTGGCTGGCCGGACCGGTCGGGGCGTTGGTTGTGCCGTTGCAGCGTCGGTGAGAGCTTTTCACGCAAATGATCCGCCCGTTCATCGTCATCACGCTCAAACGCCCGCGGCTCTGGCCCGCGCTGGTCTCCGCCGCGTGGGCGTTTCGTCCCAGGGGCTGGTATCGCAGGGCGCCCTTTCTGCCCCTTCCGTCGAAGCCGTACATGCGCTGGCGCCTGGAGACCGCGTACGGGGACCCGGAAGCCGTGCCGCCGGCCGACGAGATCGAACGCTTCGTCACCTGGTCCGCGGACATGCGCCGCCGCATGCGCCCGCGGCCACTGGTGCCGCTTTGGGTCAAGATCCTGCTGATCGTCGTGCTGGCGGGCGTGGTCGTATGGGTCAATCTCCGTGCAGGTGAGTTGGCGGGGCTGCGCGAGGTCGTGGCCACCGCGGGCTACTGGGGCCTGTTTGGTGCCTCCGTGGTCAGCGGTTTCAGCCCGGTCGCGACACCCATCGCGGTCTTCTATCCTCTCCTGATGGAATCCGGGTTCGCGCCCGTCCCCACGCTGGCGACGATCGCGCTGGGCATGACCCTGGGCGACTTGCTGGGATACCTGATCGGCAATGCCACCCGCGAGCTGGCGCATGATCGACTGGCGGGCCTCCGGGCGCGCGCCGAAGCGCTGCACGCGCGCCATCGGTTTTTGCCACTGGGCCTGATGTTTCTTTATGCGGCCTTCGTGCCGTTCTCGAACGAGCTGCTGGTGATTCCCCTGGCCTTCATGCGGTACTCGCTGATCGGGGTCATGACCGCGGTGCTGTGCGGGAATGTCCTCTTCAGTACGATGCTCGCGTTCGGGATGTCCTGGGTCGTCGGGCCGGGTGGGTGACCATGGTGGTCGTCGGCCTGACGGGGAATGTGGCGGCGGGGAAATCGACCGTCGCGGAACTGTGGCGCGACGCCGGAGTGCCGGTGGCGTCGGCCGACCGGCTGGCGAGGACGGCGGTGGAGCCGGGGAGCGGCGCGCTCGCGCAAATCGTGGACTTTTTTGGGAATGACGTGTTGAAGGAGGATGGCTCGCTGGACCGCGCAGCCGTGCGTCGGCGGGTCTTTCGCGACGAAGAGGCGCTCCGGCACCTGGAAGCGATCGTCCATCCGGAAGTCCGGCGACTCAGGGACGAATGGACCGAACGCCGGCGGACGGAGGGGGCACCCTTGGTAGTGTGGGAGATTCCGTTGCTGTTCGAGACGGGGATGGAGTCCGAGGTGGACGTCGTCGTCGTCGTGGACGCCCCGGCGGAGGTGCGGCGGCGGCGCATCGTGAAGACCAGGGACATGACGCGCGAGGAGGCCGATGCGGTGATGGCCGCGCAGCAGCCTTCCGAGGCGAAACGGTCGAAGGCCGACATCGTGCTGAACAACGGAGGGGGCCGCGAGGAATTGGCCGCAGCCGCCGCCGAAGCGCTGCGGGGGTTGCGGTTGCGGAGGAAGCGACGATGACAGAGACGCACGAGGACCGGGCGCCGACTGAATGCGGCAGGCGATTCGACGAAGTGCTCGAGCGTTTGGGCAGGGCTTCGTCGGTCGTGATCACGACGCACGCGAACGCGGATGGCGACGGGGCCGGCTCGGAGGTGGCGCTCGCTGCATTCCTGAGGGAGCGTGGGGCCGAGGCGTGGATCGTGAATCCGACGCCGTTTCCGGCGACGTTCGACTTCCTGCTCCCGGAACGGGAGTGGGTCCTGCCGCCCCGGAGCGCCCGCGAGGCCCGGTACTGCGGTGAGGCCGACCTGGCGGTGGTGCTCGACACGGCCCAGTTCCCCCGCATCGGCAGGGTCAAGTCGCTGATCCGGCACCTTCCCAAGGTCGTAATCGACCACCACCCCCCCTCGGACCGGCCGATCGACGGCCTCGTCGTGTGCGATACGTCGGCGTGCGCGACCGGCGCCCTGGTCTTCGAACTCATCGACCGGGCCGGCGGTCCCTGGCCGGAAGCCGTCGCGCGTGCGCTATACGTGGCCGTCATGACGGATACGGGCGGGTTCCGCTTCTCGAACACGGATCGCGACTGCTTCCGCGTCGCGGCCCGTCTGGTGGAGCTCGGGGCAGTTCCGGAAGCCCTCTTCCGAGCCGTCTACGGTCGCTTTCGCGTGCGCCGCTTTGAACTGCTGCGGGAGGCGCTGGCGACCCTTACGGTGCACGCCGGCGGCAGGATCGCCTGGATGACGGTTCCGAAGGACGCGTACGACCGCGTGGCAGCGACCGTCGACGATCTCGAGGGCTTCGTGGACGTGCCGCGCGATATCGAGGGCGTCCAGGTGGCGATGCTCTTTCGAACCACGGCCGACGGCAGGATCAAGGTCTCGCTGCGGTCGGTGCCGCCGATCGACGTGGGGAGGGTAGCCACCGGGTTCGGCGGCGGGGGGCATGCGCGGGCGGCGGCGGCGGTCGTCACGGGGCCGCTGGGTGACGTGATCGCCCGGGTGCTGGGCCGGGTGGAGCGACTTGTGGACGAGCAGGGGGCGGCACCGAGCGTGTCGATCCTCCGGAGCCGCTAGATTAATGGGATCATGACCGGAACACCCTTCAGTAACGTCCGTGGAGATGCAGAGACCGACGGGCCCGGCGTCCCCGAGGCGCTCCCGCGAACCCTCCGAGAGGTTGGCCGTCGGCTGGGGCCGGCCGCGATCGACCGGCTGTGGATCTTTCCACCCATGGTTCGGGGAAGACGCGAATGGGGACTGGTTGCGGCGAGCTGCTTTGACGGCAGCCAGGCGCGACGGCTCATCACCGCGCGCTACTCGGCCCAGCGCACCGGCAGGGGCCTGTACCTCGAGTCGCGGCTGCTCGACGAGGGCGTTGCACCGGCGGATCGACTTCCCCGAGTGATGGAGGGTGTGGTCAAGCGGGGGCCGCGGCCGTTGGGCAGTCCGCGCATGGTCGAGGTGGCGGGGGGGACCGAGGCGTTCGATGCGCTGATGGCGGACTTCGACGGCGAACTGTTCGAGGAGGCCGTGGCCGGAGCGCGGAGGGCCGGGTGACACCATGAAGGCGGGCCCCAGGAACATCGAGCCGTATCTGCGCATCTTCGCGCGGTATCTTCGGGAGCAGGGGTTGCCCGTGACGCAGCAGCGCCTCGCGATCGCCAGGGCCGTGTTTGGCTCGTCGCGGCACCAGTCGGTGGACGATCTGGACGCGGTTTTGCGATCGAATGGTCTGCGCTTCGGCAAGGCGACCATCTACCGCACGCTCGACCTGCTGATCCGCAGCGAACTGGTGGAGGAGCACGACTTCGGAGAAGGCTTCAAACGCTACGAGCACCGGCTGTCGAGGGATCCGGTCCACCACCACCTGGTGTGCACCGAGAGCGGGGAAGTCATCGAGTTCCGCAGCGAGGAGGTCCGGCGAATCGTCGAGGAGACGGCGGCTCGCCATGGCTTTCGTCCGACGCACCACAAACTGGTGATTTTTGGACTGAGCCGGTCCAGCCAGGAATCGGGGGCAGACGTTCCCTACCGCGGCATTACCTGTCCCATCGAGACGACCTGATCCCGACTGGCCATGCCCAACCGCAGGGATCCGGAGGCCGCCGCTCGCGCGGGCGGACGGACGATACACGACCTGCCCGAGGGTCTCGACGGCCTGCCGTGGGAGTTGCCACGCGTGTTCCTGGGTCTGGACGGCGAAGCGGCCACCCCGGAAGGCGCGGCCACCTGGATCCTGCCGGTTCCCTACGAAGCCACCACGAGTTGGGCCTCAGGGACGCGGGAAGGCCCCCGCGCAATCATTGACGCCTCGCGCTATGTCGAGCTCTTCGACCACGAGCTGGACCACGACGCCTCCCACGAAGGGGTGTACACCTTCCCTGCGCTTGAACTCACGCGCGGCGACGCTTCCCGCGCAATGACGGAACTCGAAGACGCGTGCAGCCGGGTGCTTGACGCGGCCGCCGGCCGCAGGGTGATCATGATCGGAGGCGAGCATTCCGTCTCCGCGCCCGCCATCCGCGCTCACGCGCGCCGGTCGCGGGAACGCCTTTCCGTGTTGCAGTTCGATGCCCACCTCGATCTGCGCGAGAGCCTTGACGGAAGCGCGCTTTCGCACGCTTGCGCAATGAGGCGGGTGATCGGCGAAGTGGACCTGGTCACCGTGGGCGCCCGGGGAATCAGCGCCGAGGAATGGCGATTCGCACAAAGCAACGACAACGTGGCGATCATTACCGCCGACGAGATCGCGGGCGCGCCCATGGAGCCTCGCGACTGGATGGACCGCGCGATGGAGGCGCTGCACGATCCGGTCTACATCACCTTCGACGTCGACTACTTCGATCCGTCCCTCGTGCCCTCGACCGGCACGCCCGAACCAGGGGGCGGACGCTGGCACCCCACGCTGACCTTTCTGCGCAGGGTTTTCGGTGAACGTCGCGTGATTGGGGTCGATGTCGTCGAGCATGCACCGATCCACGGATTCACCGCCCCGGACTTCCTCGTGGCGAAGCTGATCCATAGGATGATCGGGTACTGGAGCAAAGGTCTCTCTTCATGAACGAATCCATCGGAATCGGCATCGTCTTCCTCGCCGGAATCCTGTCCTTCCTGTCGCCGTGCGTGCTTCCGCTCGTGCCGAGCTATCTGTCTTTCGTGACAGGCATGTCCCTGGAGGACCTGCAGCAAGGCGTCGACCGGCGCCGGGTCCTGTTGCACTCGGCCCTGTTCGTCACCGGCTTCACCCTGATCTTCGTGCTGCTGGGCGCCTCCGCGTCGTTCATGGGGCGATTCCTCAACTACTACAGCGACTGGATCGCGCGGATCGGCGGGATCATCATCATCATCCTGGGTCTCCACCTGATGGGCATCCTCAAGCTGACGCCACTGATGCGCGAAAAACGCGTCCACGTCGCCGACAAGCCCACGGGGTATCTGGGGACGTTGGCGGTGGGCTTCGCGTTCGGGGCGGGGTGGACGCCTTGCATCGGTCCCGTGCTCGGCGCCGTGCTTACGATGGCGGCATCCCAGGAGCAACTGGGCCAGGGCACGATGCTTCTCTTCGTTTACTCGATGGGGCTCGCGATTCCCTTCATCCTCGCCGCGCTGGCGCTGGAGCGCTTCCTGTCCGCATTCTCACGCTTCCGCCGCTTCCTGCCCGCCGTTCAAACCGCGGCCGGGGCGCTCCTGGTGCTGCTCGGCATCCTGCTGGTAACGGGCTCGTTCACCGTGCTCGCGGCCTGGCTGAATCGCTTCGCACCCGAGTTCCTTCTGGAGCGAATCTAGCAGCCCGCGGGCAACCCCCCAGGAGATCCCTCAATGGCACTCGTCCCTTCCACCATGCTCGAGCTCGGCAGCACGGCCGCCGATTTCTCGCTGCCCGAGCCGGCTACCGGCGGCACGGTCGGACTCGCCGACTTCGAAGGCTCGCGGGCACTGCTCGTCGCTTTCCTTTCGAATCACTGCCCATTCGTCAAGCACATCGCTGATCGCCTCGCCGCCGTGGCAGCCGCCTATGAACGGCGGGGCGTCGCGATCGTGGGAATCAACGCCAACGATGTCGCGAACTATCCGGACGACAGCCCGGAACGAATGAAGGACGAGGTGCGGCGGCGGGGGTACACCTTCCCCTACCTATTTGACGAATCGCAGGAGGTGGCAAAGGCCTACCGCGCGGCGTGCACCCCGGACTTCTTCCTCTTCGATGGGGATCGCCGCCTCGTTTACCGGGGACAGTTCGATTCCAGCCGGCCCTCGTCGGGGGTGACCGTAACGGGGGACGACCTGTGCGCGGCGATCGACGCGGTGCTGGCGGGCCGCGAGCCCTCCGGGGAGCAGGTGCCGAGCGTCGGGTGCAACATCAAGTGGCAGCCGGGGAACGAACCGGCCTGGTTTGGGTAGCGGTCCGGGCTGGCCGGGGTGAGCGCTACGCCGCCCCCGCCACCGCCTGCTCCAGCAACTGCCGTCTGAGCAACGTCGCGTAGGTTCCTCCCAACGCGAGCAATTGCCGGTGCCGGCCCCGCTCCATGATGCGGCCGTCGTCCAGTACCAGGATCAGGTCGGCGTCCTTTACGGCCGTCACGCGGTGCGAGATGATGAAGGCCGTGCGGCCCTCGAGTTCTCCGCGCAGCCCACGCAGGATGCGCGACTCGGTCTGCGTATCCACCGCGCTGAGCACATCGTCGAGCACGAGCACAGGGGGATCGATGGCAAGCGCGCGAGCCAGTGTGGCGCGTTGCTTCTGGCCACCCGACAGGTTGATGCCACGCTCTCCCAGCCGAGTCTGGTACCCGCTGGGGAATCCCGTCACGGTGTCGTGGAGGTGGGCCGCGATGGAGGCGCTTCGGACACGGCGCATGATCTGGTCGGTTTCCCTGGACGGAGGAATCCCCAGCGCGATGTTCCGCCCCAGCCGGGCCGAGAAGAGGAAGCTGTCCTGGGGGGCGAAGCCGACGCGCGCCCGGACGTCGGCGGGATCGTACTCCGGAAGCGGTGTGCCGTCCAGCAGGATCTCGCCCGAGGTGGGGTCGTAGATGCGGGCGATGAGCGAGACGAGGGTGCTCTTGCCGGACGCCGTCGGACCGACGATTGCGATGGTCTGGCCGGGTTCGGCCGTGAAGGTGATGTCCCGCAGGACGAGACGCTCGGTGCCGGGATAGTGAAACGACACGTCGCGGAACTCGATCGGTGCCGGTCCGGAGGGTGGGGCTGCTGGCGCGGCGGGGGCCGAGATCGAGGGCTCGATGGCCATGATACGGTTGATCCGGCTCATCGACGCCGCGCCGCGCTGGTAGAGGTTGACCACCCATCCCAGCGCGATCATCGGCCAGGAGAGCAGCACGAGGTAGAACGAGAAGGCGACGAAGTCACCCGTGGTAATGACTCCGGTCATCACCTGGCGGCCCCCGTACCAGAGCACGACTACCATCGCCGCGCCGGTGAGAAGTCCCATGATGGGGTGGAAGGCGCCGGACACGTACGCCAGGTGCATGTTTCGGCGGAGATAGTCGCGATTGAAGCCGTCGAATTCGCGCGCCTGTGGCTCCTCCTGTCCGTAGGCGCGCACGATGCGAACGCCGGACAGGTTCTCCTGAACCATCGTGGACAGTGCCGCGAACTGCTCCTGGATTCGCTCGAACCGATTGTGGATCGTCTTCCCGAACCAGGCCACGACCGGCGGAAGGACTGCCATCGGCACCAGGGACATGAGGGTGAGCATGGGGCTGATCCAGATCATCAGGGCGAGCCCGAAAACGAAGTTCACCACCGTGTTCGCCGTGTACATCACGGCCGGCCCCACAGCCTGCCGCACGGCCAGGGTGTCGTTGGTGGCCAGACTCATCAGATCGCCGGTGCGGGTTCCACCGTAGAAACCGGCATCCAGGCGGAGGAGGTGCCGCAGGAAGTCATTTCGCAGATCGACCTCGACCCGGCGGCTCAGTCCGTTGAGGATCTCGCGCATCCCGTACCTGGCAGCGTTGCCCACCAATGCCACTCCCACGATCAGGAGCGCGTACTGTACGATGGTTCGCCGAGTGGCGTCCGGGTCGGCGCCGGCGTCCGCGGTCAGGGCGTCGACCGGTAGCTTGAGCAGGTAGGGGTTGGCCAGCGCGAAGCCGTTGGCGAATATCACGAGCACCAGGCCCCAGAACATGGGCCAACGGTAGGGTCGGAAGTACGGGAGGATGGTCTTGAGTTGCTTCATGTCGGGTTGGGGCCGCCTGCTCGGGGGTATCCGGGTTAATATTAGCGGACGAAAAGGGCGTTGAAAGCGAGTGGTGACCGAATGGCCGAGAACACCCCGGACAAGAGAATGGCGATGAGGCTGGCGAGCCCCGCTGGACTGTTGCTGACGGTGTGGCTTCCAATCTGTGCGGCGTGCGGGCCTGGCGGGGACTCCGCGGGGGAGGGTGGTGGGGAGGAGGAAGGAGTGTCCGCGCCGGCAGGGGCGGTCGGGGACGGAGTGGGGTTGGACGTCGTACCGCCTCCGTCTGACACGGAGGGTCCGGGGGTCGAGCCGCCACGGGAAGCGGCACCGGGGTCGGCGGACACCGACTCGCTGGCTGGCGACGTGCCGGAGCCCTCCGATTCGGTCGCCACGGCGCCACCCGATGTTCTGATCCCGGCCGGAACCCGCATCAGCGTCATCAGTGACGAGGACATCTCGACTGCCGACTACTCGGTGGACGATCCCGTTGTCGCGACGGTTTGGGAAGACGTTACGGGCGTGGACGGCAGGGTCCTCATTCCTTCCGGCACCAGGATGCTGGGGCGCGTGCTGGCGTCGGTCGGATCGGGAGGGGCTGGAGAAGATCCGGTGCTGGAGATCGCGTTCGAGACCCTGTCGTCGTGGACTTGGGAGCGTCCGGTGGAAGGCACCGTCGCCGAGGCGCTCGTGGTATTGGATCCGGCGGGGGACTTCGAGCGCCGACGGGCAGGGGGGCGGCGGGCCGCCGTGACGATGGTACCCGCGAAGATCATGGCCGGCAGCTTGATCATCGTCGAATTGCGGGCACCGGTCCTCGTGCCTCCGGCCTTCGTGCTGCCGGACTCGGTGATGCCGGGCGACACCGTGCTACTGCCCGGAGACACGGTCCCGCCCTATTCGCGGTAGCCGACGGCGAGGCCACCCCGCCGGGGGTCCGACCAGCCCGACAGCGTGCCGTCGGGCATCACCCTGATCAGCTGCACGTCGCCCGACATCCCGCCCGTGAAGTAGGCGTCGGGCGGCCCGGGGTCCCGTTCACGCACCGTATGACCGCGGGCCTCGAGCGCGCGGGCCGTGCCTTCCGGCAGCCCTCGGTGCTCGAACACGATCGCGTCCGGGAGGTGCTGGTGATGTACGCGCGGGGCATGCACGGCCTGTACCACATTCATCCCGTGATCGATGACGTTGAAGATGGTCTGCAGAACCGTGGTGATGATGGTGGCACCGCCGGGAGTGCCGCTCACCAGAAAGAGCGCGCCCTCGGAGTCTTCCACGATGGTGGGACTCATGGCTGAGAGCATGCGCTTTTCGGAGGCGACCGCGTTGCGCTCGCCCTGAACGAGGCCGAACTGGTTGGGGGTGCCCGGCTTCGCGGAGAAGTCGTCCATGGTGTTGTTCAGGAAGAAGCCGGCACCGTCCACGACCACCTTGCCGCCGTACCACGAATTGACGCTGGTCGTCACGGCGACCGCGTTGCCGTCGCCGTCCACCACCGAGTAGTGCGTTGTATGGCTCTCGTCCAGGAACGCCTCGACGCCTGGACGGACTTGTTCGGACGGCGTCGCGCGCTCCATGGAGATTGTCGCGGCTCGGGTCTCGGCGTACTCCCGCGATGTGAGTTCGGCCAGTGGCATCTGTACGAAGTCGGGATCGGCGAGGTATTCGTTGCGGTCGGCATAGGCGCGCCTGAAGGCCTCGGCCATGATGTGGATGGCGTCGGGCCCGTTCCACCCCAGCGCGGCGAGATCCCAGCGCTCGACCTGGTTGGCGATCGCGGCCATGGTCACCCCGCCGGACGAGGGCGGCGGCATCGAGTACACCGTGTGGCCGCGGTAGACGAACGCGACCGGGTCGCGCCAGACCGCCTCGTAGCGCGCGAGGTCCTCCAGGGTGATGATGCCCCCGCCCCGTTCCATCTCGGCCGCGATGAGCGCCGCGGTTTCGCCCCGGTAGAAGTCGTCGGGTCCGTGGTCGCGCAGCCGGGTCAGCACGGCGGCCAGATCGGGTTGGGAGAACGTGTCGCCGATCCGTGGCACCTCGTTTCCGGGCAGGAAGACGGCAGCGCTCGCCGGGAAGGCCCGGATGCCGTTCTGGGCGGCTTCCAGGGTCGAGACGAGGCGCGTGGTGACTTCGAAGCCGTTGGCGAGGCGGATGGATGGCTCGACGATATCGGCCCACTCCAGCGACCCGAAGCGCCGGTGAGCCTCCCAAAGTCCCGCGACCGTGCCGGGCACACCGGCCGCCAGGTGGCCGACCACCGACTGGTCGGTGACGTTGCCGTCCTCGTCCAGGTACATGTCGCGCGTGGCCGCGATCGGTGCCTTCTCGCGGTGGTCGAGCGCGTGAACGCTCCCGTCGGCCAGGCGAACCATCAGAAAGCCGCCGCCACCGAGGTTGCCCGCCTCGGGATTGACGACCGCCAGGGCCAGCCCCGTGGCGACCGCGGCATCGACCGCGTTGCCCCCCCTGGCCAGGATGCCGACCCCGACCCTCGACGCGTACTCGTCCGTTGTGGCGACCATTCCGTCGGTAGCGGTTACGGGGCTGGCCTCGGCAGGGAACGGCCAGCCGTCAGGAAAGGCACCTCCAGCCTCGACGAATGCGCTTGCGGAGGCCGACGGCGTTTCCGGCGGCTGACATCCGGCAACGATGGCGAGCAGGGTGACCAGCGTCACGGACGGGGCGAGGGCCTGGGGCCGCCGGCCCATCGCGGACGGGGCGGAAGCGAGCCGCAGCCGGACGCGCGGCCGCTGCGGTCTGTAGTCGATGGTCATGGTGTCGGCTCGGCTTTCATTAAGTTGACTAGGCATTCACCCACGGGGGCGACGAAAGATGCTGGACGACCGCCTGACGGAGCAACGGAACCTTCGCAGCGAGGCCATCGATCGCCGTTCGTCGCTTGAGATCGTCCAGATCATCAACGAAGAGGATCAGTCGGTGGCGGGCGCGGTGCGCCGCGAAGCCGCCGCCATCGCTCGGGCCGTCGATCTGGCTGTCGCCTCGTTCCGGAGCGGCGGACGCCTCATTTACGTGGGTGCGGGGACATCGGGTCGACTCGGTGTTCTGGACGCTACGGAGATGCCACCCACATACGGCACCGACCCCGAGATGGTACAGGGTGTGGTCGCCGGCGGCCTTGACGCGCTGGTGCGATCACAGGAAGGCGCCGAAGACCATCCCGCGGACGGTGCGGCGGCCATGGACGAGAGGGAGGTCGGTCCTCGCGACTTCGTGATGGGGATCGCGACTTCCGGAACGACACCGTACGTGCACGGAGCGCTGGCGCGGGCGCGGGAGCGGGGCGCGCGCACCGGCTTCCTCCTGTGCACGCCCCCGGGCCAAGCGGTACGGGCTTCGCACGACGTGGTGATCGCCCCGCTCACGGGCCCCGAGGTCGTTACGGGGTCGACCCGAATGAAAGCCGGGACTGCCACCAAGATGGTGCTCAACACGCTCACCACGGCCGCAATGATCCGGCTCGGCAAGGTGGACGGGAATCTGATGGTGGACCTTCAGGTGACCTGTCAGAAGCTGCAGGATCGCGGCGAGCGCATCCTGATGGCGACGCTGGGGCTTGGGCGCGACAGCGCGACGGGTTTGCTGAGCCGGGCCGGAGGGCACGTCAAGACCGCGCTGGTCATGCACCGGCTCGGCCTGGAGCGCGACGAGGCGAAGGAAGCGCTCGATCGGGTCCACGGCGTGGTCGCTGCGCTGGCGCCGGATCGACATGGCTGAAGGGCGCCTGCCGGCGGCGGGTCATTGGCTCGCCCCCGTGACGCTGGTCCTGGTCCACCTCGTGCTGGCCTTCCTGTCGGCTTCGCCCACGATTCACACGGGCGGAGACAACGCGGCCTACATCTCCCTGGCCAACTCCCTCGCTTCCGACGGAAGCTACGTGGAGTCATGGCACCCCGGGGCTCCGCCGCACACAAAGTACCCACCGTTGTACCCGGCGGTGCTCGCGCTGATGCTGCTGCTGGGCTTCAAGACCTGGGGGGCCTTCAAGGCAGCGTCGATGGTGTTTACGGGACTTGCGGTCGCCGCCTGCTTCCTGATGGTACGGAAAGCCCGGGGTCCCCGGACTGCCGTGGCCGTATCGGCCCTCTTTGCCGTTGCCCCCGCCGTCCTTTTCTCCGCCCAGTGGATACTGGCGGACCCTCTTTTCGTGGCCCTTACTCTGGGTTGCCTGTGGCTGCTGACGCCGGGCCCCGAGGTGTCACGGTCCTCACTGGTCCTCGGCTTGATCGCCGCGGTGGCGGCGTATTTCACGCGGTCCGCCGGACTTCCGCTGCTGGTCGCCGTTGTCGCCTGGCTCGCTCTGCAGAAACGCTGGAAGCCGCTGGCCGCGTTTGCCGGCCTTTTCGCGGTTCCGGGTCTCCTTTGGCAGTTGCGCGCCGGTGCCGACTACGTCTCCGAGTTCTGGCTCGTCAATCCCTATGTTCCCGACCTGGGCCGGGCGGGTCCGATGGAGCTGGTTAGGAGGGTTGTGGAGAATCTGTGGACCTACACCACCGACCATGTTCCGGCAGGTCTTACCGGTTTGAGCGGCATGCCCGCCGGTGTCGTCGGCGTGCTGGTGGCCGCGCTTGCGTTTGCGGGATGGGTGCGTCGGACGCGCAGGGGACCGGAGGTCAGCGAGATCTTCTTCCTCCTCTACGTCGGGCTTGTTCTGGCGTGGCCGGCCGCGTGGTCGGGCGACCGCTTCGCCCTGCCAGTCTTCCCCTTGCTGCTGCTCTATGCCGGCGAGACGGCCGCGCTGATGCTCCGGAGGTCGCCAGCACGCGATCCCGACGCCACACGGTCGCAGTGGCCTGCCCGGGCCCTGCTGGTTGCCGCGGCCGCGCTATTCCTGATTCCCGCGGGCCAGAGGTGGTACCAGCGGGCCGAACGGGCCCGGCAGTGCCGGGCCGTGCTGGGAACCATGGGCCCGATGGGGTGCTACGTGCGCACCGTCAGCGAGTTTCACGCGATGGCACTGTGGGCGGGCAGGAACCTGCCCGAGGGTTCGGTCGTCTTCAGCCGCAAGCCCCGGCTATTCCACGTTTTCAGCGGGCTGACCTCTGTCACGTTTCCGTTTACGACCGACGGCCGGAGCCTGCTTGTGCAGGCCGACTCCATGGAGGTCGGGTACCTCGTGCGCGGCAACTGGGACACGACGGGTCGCCTCTATGTAGATCCGGTGTTGAACGCCAATCCGAACCGATTCTGCGTTGTTGCCCAGCTCGGCTACGCCCGCGAAGCTCCGGTCTCCATGCTGGCGATCATGCCGCCGGTATCCGATGATGTTACGGTCCCCGACGAGAGGGAGGTCGCCGTGCTACCGTGCCCGGGTGCCGTGGACCATGTGCTGCCTTCCGCGGCTGAAGTCGCCACAATGACGGTGCCGATCCTCAACCGATGAACCCGCGAAGATGACCAGACCAACCGGCAGCCGGTGGTGCCTCCCGCCGACCGTTGCGGCGCTCGCCGTCCTCTGTTTCGTCCCCACTGAGTCGCTACGCGCCCAGACCACCCCGCCCAACGAGGATTGGCGCCAATTCCCGACCGAGCATTTTGTCGTCACATACCCGGCTCGGCTGGGCGACCTGGCCATGCGCGCGGCAACCGTGGCCGAACGGGCGTACACCATGCTGGCGAACCGTTTCGTGGACACCCCGTCGGTCCCGGTCCAGCTGCTCCTGACCGATCACGCGGACATCGCCAACGGCTTCGCATCTCCCAACCCGTACAACCGCGTTACGATCTTTGCCCGCCCGCCCACGGATGGCGGCAGCATCTCCTACTTCGACGACTGGCTCGAACTGGTCATCACCCACGAACTTGTGCACACCTTCCATCTGGACATGACGGGCGCCGTCGGCCGCGTTGTCCGGAAGGTGTTTGGACGGATGCCCGCCGTCTGGCCTGTCTTCCCGTCGGGTGCGACGCCCACCTGGTTGACCGAGGGGCTCGCAACCTATTTCGAGTCGCAGCTCACCGGGGCGGGACGGGTCAAGGGCACCTGGCAGGAGATGGTGATGAGGGCGACTGCCCTGGAGGGATCGCTGGGGACGGTGGACCAGGTGTCGGGGGATTCGCCCGTCTGGCCCGCGGGACACCGTCCCTACGTGTATGGATCACGGTACCTGGCGCATATGGCCGAGGCCTACGGCGAACAGTCCATGGGTGACTTCGCGCGCGCGGTGGCTGGGCTGTGGGTCCCGTTCCGGCTCAACTCGGCGGCCCGTGACGCCTTCGGTACGTCAATCTCCGACAGCTGGGAGGCGTGGAAGGATTACACGACCGAAGCCTATGTCGCGGAGGCGGAGGCGCTTGCGGCATCGGCGCCGATAACCGAGGGAGAGACGGTGCGGGGCGGGGGACGAGTGGCCGAGCAGGCCATGGTCTCTCCCGACGGCGAGCGGCTAGCCGTCGTTCGCTCGGACGGCGTCGACGCGACCCAGATCCGCGTCTCGGCGCCCGATGGATCGAATGCCCGCCGTCTGACGCGGGTCAACGGTGTTGGAGGCACTCTTTCATGGATGCCCGACGGGGGGCTTCTGTTCAGCCAGCTCGACTTCAACGACCCCTACCGGCTGACAAGCGATCTCTATCGCGCGGCGCCGGACGGGACCGTGGAGCGGCTCACGCGGGGCCGGCGCGTGACCTACGCGGACGTGTCGCCCGACGGAACGCGGGCCGTAGCGGTGCAGGAGGGTGGAGGCACCAACAACCTTGTGATTGTGGATCTTGCCACCGGAGAAGTCACGCCCCTGACGGACCCGCAGGCCGCCCGTCACTGGGCTTTCCCGCGCTGGTCGCCGGCGGGCGACCGGATAGTGGCGGCTCGCTGGGTCGCGCCGGCGTTCATGGACATCGTCGTCCTGGACGGGAGCGGTGCGGTGACCGTCGAGGTCACCCGGGACCGCGCCATCGACACGACCCCGTTCTGGGCCCCCGACGGCTCCACCGTCATCTGGTCCTCCGACCGCACGGGGATCCCGAATCTCTTCGCGGCTGAACTGCAGGAGGACTTCCCCCCGACGATCCGCCAGGTCACCAACATCCTCGGCGGCGCGTCGCATCCGTCGGTGGACCCGGCCTCGCGATGGATCCACTTCTCTTCGTACCACGCCGACGGCTGGCACATCGAGCGGATCCCATACGCGCCCGGAGACTGGTTCGAGCCCCAGATGACGAGCCCCCGCTTTGCTGCGGAGCCTCCCAGCAACGAGACCGGTGGGCCCGGACCCACGGTGGCCGAGGCGTCCACAACGGCATCAGGACCGGACGAGGGCACCGGCCGTCCTGCCGGCGAGCGGAGCTATCAGGCCGTTTCCACGTTGTTGCCGCGCTACTGGCTCCCCCTCTATACGCTTCCGGAGGAAGGGACCGACCAGAGCGGTGTCCGGCGCGAGGTGTTCGACCAGGCGGTCGGCATGCGGCTGGCGGGGAGAGACCTCGTCGGGAGGCACAGCTACTCGATCGCAGGGCGCATCGGTCTGAACGACAGACGGTTTGGCGGCGGGTTCTCATACAACTACAACGGCTTCGGAAACCCGACTCTCGGGTTGTCCCTGTCGCAGAGCCACGACGCCTCCTCGAGAACGCTCGCCGTTCGGTT
This sequence comes from Gemmatimonadota bacterium, assembly GCA_028874905.1. GTDB lineage: Bacteria > Gemmatimonadota > Gemmatimonadetes > Longimicrobiales > Gaopeijiaceae > Bin94. Next base: position 5,851 of record JAPPGZ010000098.1, on the reverse strand, counting down.
CCCGGACGACTCGACGCAGGAGTTCTTCCTGATCGAAAGGGAACGGCGGGCTTTCCTTTCCACCTCCTTCCTGAGACGGCGCTATCGCACGAGTACCGCCCTCTACGTCAGGGGTGGAGTCGTGCGCGAAGAGCTGTCGCTGCAGGATCCCGAGGGCAACGAGGGACCGACCCTGACCAATCCGTCGCCGCGCACGAGCTACACGGAACTCAGCGCCACGCTCTCGGCGGCGAACACGCAGCGCCGCGCGATGTCGTTCTCGCGCGAAGACGGGCTGCGCGGTTTCGTCACCGCCAGGATGCGCCGCCAGCGCGGCGTGGACCCCGGGGAACGCGGCGTCATCGGCGCGGACCGCGGGTACGGGGAACTCAGTGGCGAGTTGTCCGCGTACAAGGCGCTGGGGCGTCTCGGGTTCGCCAATCACATCCTCGGGTTGCGGTTTTCCGCCGGCGCGGCCGCCGGACCCGGGGCCAACCAGTTCCATTTCGATGCAGGCGGGGCGGAGGGGTCGGTGGAATCCGTGACCGGCCTGGGGCTCTTCGGCGGATCGCCGCGGCTCTTCCCCGTCCGGGGCTATCGCAGCAACTACCGGTCCGGACGCTTCGCCTGGACGGGGAGCGTGGAATACCGCTTTCCGCTTGCCGTGATCGACCGGGGACTCGGCGCATTCCCGCTCTTCTTCGACCGGATTCACGGTTCGATCTTTGCGGACGCGGGGAATGCCTGGGGGCCGACCCTCGACCGGGCGGGCTACGACAATCCCCGCCTGACGATGCTCGCAAGCATGGGTGCGGAGTTGTCGGTGATCGTAGGAGCTCTGTACCTGCCGGGAACGACGATTCGCGCCGGAGTCGGTCTGCCGCTGAGATTCGAAAACGATCCCGTCTTCTACCTGCGCGTGGGGAATCCGTTCTAGCGTCGTGTCCGATGATTGCCGCCAGCGTTCCCCTGCACTCGCTTCTGGGGCTTTCATACTTGACCACAAGTGATTGTGGTCTTAAGTTACAGGCCCCACAACATCTGGTGCATCTCCTCACGCTGTCCGCCTGACACTCCAAGAAAAGGATTGGCGCCCCGATGACTCCGCCATCTCCGGCTCCGCGTCTGTTTGACGATCAGGTTCCGCATGATCTGGCCGCCGCCGGCCTTTCAGAGAATGCCCGCATCGTTCTTGCGCGCCGGTACCTGAAGAAGGACGAGGCCGGCAATCCCACCGAAGAGCCGGAGACCATGTTCTGGCGCATCGCCCGGGTCATTGCGGAGGAGGACAAGAAACACGGAGTCTCGGATGCCGCGGTGGAGGAGGTCGCACGCAGCTTCTACGAGTTGATGACGAGCGGGAAATTCGAGCCCAATTCGCCGACGCTGATGAACGCGGGACGTCCGCTGGGTCAGCTCTCCGCGTGCTTCGTGCTGCCGGTCGAGGACGCCCTGTCGAACGATCGCAGCGGGATCTACGATACCCTGCGCGCGATGGCTCTGGTACACCAGTCCGGCGGCGGTACGGGCTTTTCGTTCTCGCGCCTGCGTCCCGAGGGCGACACTGTGCGCTCCACGATGGGCGTGGCGTCGGGCCCGGTGTCCTTCATGCGCCTGTACGACGCTTCGACCGAGGTCGTGAAACAGGGCGGCACTCGCCGCGGCGCGAACATGGGGATTCTCCGCGTGGACCATCCCGATATCCGCGAATTCATCCGCTGCAAGAACGACACCTCGCAGATCACCAACTTCAACATTTCGGTCGCGATCACCGACGCGTTCATGCAAGCGGTCGCCAACGACGCGGAGTACGATCTGGCAAGTCCCCGTTCAGGCGAGGTGGTCGGGCGCGAGAAGGCTCGTGACGTCTTCGACATGATCGTCGAGGGGGCGTGGAAGACCGGCGAGCCGGGCGTCTTCTTCATCGACCGCGCCAACGAACACAACCCGGTGCCGAGGCTGGGCTGCTACGAGGCCACCAACCCGTGTGGCGAACAGCCGCTTCTGCCCTACGACGTCTGCAACCTGGGCAGCATCAACGTCGGCTGCTTTGTCCGCGAAGGGGACTTCGAACGCCCGGAGGACGGAATCGACTGGGACGCGTTTCGCCGCGTCGTACACCTTTCCGTCCATTTCCTCGACAACGTGATCGACGCGAATCGCTATCCGCTCGAGGACATCACGGATCTCGCACACCAGATCCGGCGCATCGGCCTGGGGATCATGGGGTGGGCCGACCTGCTCGTTCGTCTCGGCGTCAGGTACGACTCGGACGAGGGCGTCGCGCTGGCGCGCACCGTCATGGCTTTCATCGAGGAGGAATCGAGGGTCGTGTCGGAGCGCCTCGCCGAAACCCGCGGCGTCTTCCCGGCCTGGCAGGACTCGATCTGGGGTCCCGACAACACGTGCGTGCGCGACGCGGCCGGCAATCGCATTCGCGCGCACAGGAGGTTGCGGAACTGCAACCTGACGACGGTTGCCCCGACCGGGACCATATCGATCATCGCGGGATGCAGCGGAGGCATCGAACCCCTGTTCGCCGTGGCCTTCATGCGCAACCAGGCTGGGGTGATGATGCCCGACGTCAACGAGGACTTCATCGCGCGCGCCAGGGCGGAGGGCTGGTACACGCCCGAACTCATGGAGAGAATCGCCGAGCAGGGTCACATCCATTTCGACGAGGTCCCGGAGGAGGTCCAGCAAGTCTTCCGTACCGCCCACGACATTACACCCGAGTGGCATGTCCGCATGCAGGCGGCCTTCCAGGCCCATGTGGATTCGGCCATCTCCAAGACGACGAATTTCGCCTTCGAAGCTACCAGGGACGACGTCCGCAAGATCTACGAGATGGCTTTCGAGATGGGGTGCAAGGGTGTGACCGTGTACCGTGACGGATCGCGGCCGATGCAGGTCCTGTCCACCGGCAAGACCGGCCAGGAAGAGGGTGCCGCGACGTCGGGCGAAATGGAGGAGCTGCGCGGACAGCTTGCCGACTCCAGGGCCAGGACGCACGAACTCGAAGGCGAGTTGGACAGCATCCGCCTGGAGCTGGAGGAACACGATCGGAATGCCGCGGCTTCGCGCCACAAGCGCAAGCGTCCGTCGATGCTGAGCGGACGCACGATGAAGATGGATTCTCCGCTGGGCGACCTGTACGTCACCATCAACGAGGACGACAACGGCAAGCCGTTCGAGGTCTTCTGCACCCTGGGCAAGGCTGGCGGTGCGGCGATGGCCGACTCGGAGGCCATCGGACGGCTGATATCGCTTTCGCTCCGGTCCGGCATACCCCTGACGGCTGTGCGTGACCAGTTGCGGGGGATCTCGTGCGACCGCGCGGTGGGCGTAGGTCCCCAGAAGGTGCTGTCGGCTCCCGACGCGATTGCCCAGGCGCTGGAGCGGTACATGTCGGAGAAGCAGGGCGTGCAGGCGGAACTGCCCATCAACGTGCCGGTTCCAGCGGTTCCCGGAGGGGGCGGGCCGGCGGCGCAGCCGGGCCATAGCCCGTTCGTGGACCACACCGCGACGACGCTGGGGGCGTGTCCGGAGTGCGGGGCAGGGCAGCTGGCGTTTGAAGAGGGGTGCAAGCGCTGCTACGTGTGCGGCTTCTCGGAGTGCGGGTAGCCGCCAGGATCGCCGCTTCGGGCGGGTGACACGCCGCCGCCGGCCTGCCCGTCAGGATCCTCCGGCCGGCTTCCGGTAGTCGAGCGGCGGATCCCGGTCGCCCACAAGCGACACGTAGCGGAAGTCGGGCCCCACCCGTTCCCGGTATTCGGCCTTGGCCGCCTTCAGCAGTTCCGCATCGGTGAAGAGGTCCACCGCAGTCATCGCGAGCGTCTTGGCCGCGACGATCATCCCCTTGTTCCCGATCGAGGTGCCGCCCGCCGCGATGGCCTGCCAGGAGTGCGCGGGCGTGCCGGGCACCCAGGTCGCCGTGCCGATCCCCACCGTGGGGACGACCCAGCTCACGTCGGCCACGTCGGTCGAGCCGCCGCCCTGCCGCGGCGCGTAGCGCAGCACCCCTGCCGCGCTCTCGATGGGCGGCCGATTGTTCAAGGTCGCCTGGATCTGTTCCGCGAACGCGCGCTCCTCGTCGTCGTACGTCACCCCGCCCACCTTTTCCAGGTTGGTCTGAGCCCGGCGCTGCAGGGCGTCGTTGACGAGCATCGCGTAAAGGCCGTGGATCACCTCGAACTCCATCTCGGTGCCGGTACCCAGGGCCGCACCCTCCGCCGCCAGCACCACCCGGTCGAAGATCGAGCGCGCCGCCTCGACGTCCGGGTTCCGCACGTAGTAGTAGACCTCGGCGAAGTTCGGGACGACGTTCGGTGCCGATCCGCCGGCGGTGATCACGTAGTGGATGCGTGTCTCCTGCGGGACGTGCTCGCGCATCAGGTTGACCATGTGGTTCATCGCCTCCACCCCGTCCAGCGCCGAGCGGCCCTGTTCGGGAGCGCCCGCCGCGTGCGCCGAGATGCCCCGGAAGCGGAACTTGGCCGACTTGTTGGCCAGCGACGTGGATGGGCTGGCGTCGTTCGCGCTGGACGGATGCCAGTGCAGCACCGCGTCCACGTCGGCGAAGAGGCCGCCCCGCACCATGTAGACCTTGCCCGCGCCGCCCTCCTCGGCGGGTGTGCCGTAGAGCCGGATCGTGCCCGGCGTCCCGGATGAGGCCAGCCAATCCTTGACCGCCAGCGCGGCCGCCACCGACCCGGCACCGAAGAGGTGGTGCCCGCACGCGTGCCCGGCCCGCATCGAGAAGACCGGATCGGGGTAGGGGCTGCGCGACTGGGTGATCCCGGGCAGCGCGTCGAACTCGGCCAGGACCCCGATCACCGGCGTCCCTTCGCCCCAGCTCGCCACGAACCCGGTCGGCATGCCCGCGACCCCGGCCTCGATCTCGAATCCGGCGCTGACAAGCTGCTCCTGCAGCAGCGCCGAGCTCTCGACCTCCTGGTAGCCGACCTCCGCGAGGTCCCAGATCTGCTGGGCAACCGTGCTGTAGGTGTCCGCGTGGGCCTCCACATGCGCAATCACGGATTCGTGGCCGGTCTGGGCGGTCACGTGAACAGGGAGAGCAAGGACGACGGTCGACAGCAGGGCAGTGGTGAAGCGCGTACTCATGGGTGCCTCGAATCGTGGGTCGGCGGTGATGCGGACGTCGGGAGACGAAAACGCAGGGTTGGAACATAGGGAACACGACGCTGGGGCGCTCGTCGCGAAGGTCGCGAGCGCCCTGCAGGGTGTACACGACGCAGGGGAATCACGATTTTCCCGTGCACCACCAGGACACGAGGCCATACAGGAGATCGAATGCCCCGGAGAGATCGCGTCCGCGTAGCCGCCGTCCAACCGCGCGGCTACCCATTCGACACGGCGGCTGCCATCGAGCGCGTGTGCGCTGCGACCGCCGACGCCGCGGCGAAGGGCGCCGAACTGGTGCTCTTCCCCGAGGCCTTTGTCGGTGGCTACCCCTGGGGTCTTGCCTTCGGGACGTCGGTCGGAGGCCGCAAACCGGCTGGCCGGCGAACCTTTGCGCGCTACCACGATGGAGCAGTCACGATCCCGGGCCCCGAGACGGAGAGGATGGGCCGGGCCGCAAGAGCGGCGGAAGTCCATCTGGCCGTGGGCGTGATCGAGAAGGGCGCCTTGCATTCGCCGGATACGCTCTTCTGCACTCTCCTCTACTTCGCGCCCGACGGGACCGTCGCCGGCTTGCACCGCAAGCTCAAACCCACGGCCGCGGAGCGCCTCATCTGGGGAGAGGGCGACGGGAGCACGCTGCCCGTACTCGACACCCCGTTCGCGCGGGTCGGGGGGCTGATCTGCTGGGAGAACTACATGCCGCTGGCGCGCATGGCCATGTACGGCA
>JAPPGZ010000050.1 GCA_028874905.1 Gemmatimonadota bacterium | reverse complement strand
GCTCCTGCTCGAAGAACTCCTCGACCACCTGCTGGATCTTCGGGATCCGGGTCGAGCCGCCGACCAGAACCACCTCGTCGATGTCGTCGGGCGTCATGCCGGCGTCGGCGAGCGCCTTCCTCATCGGCGGGATCGTGCGCTGGATCAGGTCATCGACCAGGTGCTCGAACCTGGCGCGTGAGAGCTGGTAGTTCAGGTGCTTGGGCCCTTCCTGGGTCGCGGTGATGAAGGGCAGGTTGATGTCCGTCGAAGTGGTCGAGGACAACTCCATCTTGGCCTTCTCTGCGGCTTCCTTGAGCCGCTGCAGCGCCATCGAGTCCCTGGACAGGTCGATCCCCTGGTCCTTTTTGAATTCGGCGACGAGCCAGTCGATCAGGACCTGGTCGAAGTCGTCGCCGCCCAGGTGCGTGTCCCCGTTCGTGGCCTTCACCTCGAAGACGCCGTCGCCGATCTCCAGGATCGAGATGTCGTAGGTGCCGCCGCCCAGGTCGAAGACCGCGATCTTCTCGTCCTTCTTCTTGTCGAGTCCGTAGGCCAGCGCGGCCGCGGTCGGCTCGTTGATGATGCGCTTGACAACCAGCCCGGCGATCTTCCCCGCGTCCTTCGTGGCCTGCCTCTGCGCGTCGTTGAAGTACGCGGGAACCGTGATGACGGCCTCGGTCACGGTGGTGCCCAGGTAGTCCTCCGCGGTCTGGCGCATCTTCTGCAGCACGACCGCCGACAACTCGGGCGGGGTGAAGGGCTTGCCCCCGTTGGGCAGGTTCACGACCACCCGGTCCTGACCATCGCGGGTCACGGTGTACGGCACCCGCTTGCGCTCGGCCTCGACCTCCCCGTAGCGCATGCCCATGAAGCGCTTGATGGAGAAGACGGTGTTCTCCGGGTTGGTGATCGCCTGCCGCCGGGCCACCTGCCCGACGAGCCGCTCCCCGTCCTTGGCGAACGCCACGACCGATGGGGTCGTGCGCCCTCCCTCGGAGTTCGGTATGACCGTGGGCTCTCCTCCCTCCATGACGGCGACCACCGAATTGGTCGTTCCGAGGTCGATCCCGATGATCTTGCCCATTCGTTTCTTCCCTTTCCGTGACCGGCGCCCGGCCGGCCGTTGCGTTCAAGTCGCCCCTGCTTTCCGAGCCGGGGATGTCAAAGGTAACCGGCCTCCTATGGGCAAGGTGCGTGCCGGAAGGCGGGGCCGAAATGATCGTTTTCGCGGCGGGAGTCTGCCATTTTGGCCGGTTTTTGGGGGGCGGGATGGTGTAGTCCTGCCATTTTGGCCGGTTTTCGGGCTCTCGGGCCCTGGGCCCGCGACGCTTGAAAGGGTGTCCACCGTGTGGTTGGCGCTCGGCACGGCTCCCGGATATGATTCACCATGACCCCGTTACGGTGCCCGAGACGCAGTCCAACCCGCGCCGCGGAACCATTCCCCTGGTGGCTCTGGGCGCTCGCGGCGCTTCTGCTTCCGCTGATCTCGGCCGGTGAACTTCACGCGTACGTCCCGGGCATCGGGATCGGTCCGGCGGAAGCCGTCCAGGCCGCGGAAGACGCCGCCGGGCCCTTCGTCCGCCTGAGAGGCCTCGTCGGGGTCGTCCTGCTTGCGTTTGCCGCCTGGGCCCTGAGCGTGAACCGCCGCCGGATCCCCTGGCGCATCGTGCTCTGGGGACTGGGCCTTCAGTTCCTGTTCGCGGTGCTGATTCTGAGAACCAGCGTGGGCGCCGGGATCTTCGACGCGGCCAACGACGTGATCCTGGCCACGGTCGGCTTCACCGTCGAAGGCGCCCGCTTCGTGTTCGGCGACCTCGTGTGGAACAACGTGCCGGTCGGCGTCGGAGAGCCCGGGAACGGGCCGTTCGTCGACGAGGGGCGGCAAGTGGCGCGGACCGGTGCGTTCTTCGCCTTCAACGTGCTCCCGACGATCATCTTCTTCGCCTCGCTGATGACCGTGTTCTACCACCTCGGGGTCATGCAGAAGGTGGTGGGCGGCATCGCGTGGGTCATGCAGCGCACCATGAAGACGAGCGGTGCCGAGACGCTCTCGGCGGCCGGCAACATCTTCGTGGGCCAGACCGAGGCGCCGCTGCTGGTGAAGCCGTTCGTCGACAGGATGACGCGGTCCGAACTGATGGCGGTGATGACCGGTGGCTTCGCGACGGTGGCGGGGGGCGTGATGGCCGCCTACGCGGGGATGCTGGTGGGCTTCTTTCCCGATATCGCGGGCCATCTCATGGCGGCATCCGTGATGTCGGCGCCCGCCGCGCTGGTGGTCGCAAAGCTGATGGTGCCCGAGGAGGAGGTGTCGGAGACGGCCGGGACGCTGAAGACCTCCCTGGAGCGGACGGACGTGAACGTGATCGAGGCGGCGGCCCGTGGGGCGGGGGAGGGGCTGCACCTTGCGCTGAACGTCGGCGCGATGCTCCTCGCCTTCCTCGCGCTGATCGCGCTGGTGAACGCGGTGCTGGGGTGGGCGGGGGGCCTGGTGGGCGTGTCGGGCCTGTCGCTGGAAGGGATTCTCGGCTGGGTGCTGAGTCCGGTAGCGTGGGTGATGGGTGTCGCCTGGGAGGACGCTGCCGCGGTCGGCTCCCTGATGGGCCTCAAAACCGTGGCCACCGAATTCGTGGCCTATCTGGGGCTTGCTGACGCGATGGCCGAATCGTCGGTGTCCGCGCGGTCGGCCACGATCGCCACCTATGCGCTGTCGGGCTTCGCCAACTTTTCTTCGATCGCGATCCAGATCGGGGGAATCGGGGGCATCGCACCGCGTCGCCGGCAGGATCTGTCCCGGCTGGCGCTCAGGGCGATGATCGGGGGATCGATCGCGGCCTTCATGACCGCGGCCATCGCGGGAGTGCTGATTTGAACCCGGCGCGGGTCCGGGAGGGCGCGCGCGTGCTGCTTGAACGGGCTGGCATTCGCCCCCGGCTGCACGTCGTCCTGGGGTCGGGCCTCGGCGGCGTGGCCGCGTGCGTGGAAGACCCCGTCGAGGTGCGGTTCGGCGAGCTTCCCGGCTTCCCCGCGACATCGGTGGAGGGGCACGCGGGCAGCTTCCTGCTGGGCCGGATCGGGGGTGTGCCTGTTCTCGTGCAGTCAGGCCGCTTCCACTACTACGAAGGGGTCGGCTCGGATGTCGTCGGGGCTCCGGTGCGCGTGGGCCGTGCCCTCGGTGCCCGCAAGCTGGTGCTCACGAACGCCGTCGGCGGGATCCGCCGCGACCTGGTTCCGGGGTCGCTGATGCTTGTCGACGACCACATCAATCTCATGTTCCGGGCCCCCCTGGCGGGTCCGGTTGCGGACGGGGAGACACGGTTCCCGGACATGAGCCGTCCCTACGATCCGGCGCTGATGGCTGCTGCCGAGTCGGTCGCGTTGCGGGCCGGTGTGGCGCTGCCGCGGGGCACGTACGGGGCGGTCGCGGGTCCGAACTTCGAGACCCCCGCGGAGGTCAGGGCGCTGCGGGCGGCAGGGGCGGACGTGGTGGGCATGTCCACCGTCCCCGAGGTCACGGTTGCGCGGGCCGGAGGACAGCGCGTGCTGGCATTTTCCCTCGTCACCAACCAGGCGGCGGGTCTCGGCGACGGAGTCGTCGACCACGAAGGGGTGATGGCCTACGCGGAGGAGGCGGGAGGCACCCTGGGAGGGTTGCTGGAGGTGCTGATTCCGGCATTGGAGGGGACCGGCGCGAAGTGATTCAGCGGCCCGCTGCCTGCTCCCAGCCCCGGCGCGCCGGCGATCGCGGACTGCACCCACGCCAACGCGGAAGCGACCGCGTCCGGGAGGGACGCACCGCGCGCCAGCCCGGCAGCGATGGCCGCGCTCAGCGTGCATCCGGTGCCGTGCGTATGGCGCGTCTCGATACGGGGGTGCCGAAACTCATGGCGGGATCCGCCGTCCCGGTACAGGTCCACGACCTCGCCGCCCGGCAGGTGCCCGCCCTTCACCAGCACCGCCCCCGCCCCCGCGGCAATGATGGCCCGTGCAGCCATGTCCATGCCCCGCAGCCCCGGTTCGCTTGCTCCCGTGAGGAGCGCGGCCTCGGGCCAGTTCGGCGTCACCAGTGCGGCGAGCGGCAAGAGTTCGTCGCGCACCGCCGCTACTGCATCGGGTTCGAGGAGAGTGTCGCCGCTTGTGGCCACCATCACGGGATCGAGAACGTACCGCGGGAGGCGGTGGCGGCGGATCGAAGCGGCAACCGCCCGCACGACCGCGGTGTTCGCGAGCATCCCGGACTTGAGCGCCCGCGGTGGAAGGTCCGTGGCCACGCTCCGCACCTGGGCCTCGACGACGGTGGCCGGAACCGCGTGGACCTCCTGGACGCCCAGGGTGTTCTGTGCAGTCACGGCCGTGAGCACCGTGGTCCCGAAGACGCCCCACTGGTGGAACGTCTTGAGGTCGGCCTGGATACCGGCGCCGCCGCCGCTGTCGCTGCCGGCGATCGTGAGCGCAACGGGCACGGGTGCGTGGCTGTCCATGAGGGCGTCCGGATGACGAGGTGGGAATGAACGCGATCAGCAAATCTAAGCGTCGGCTGGCTCTCAGGCTGAGGTCGCGGCGTGGCAGGGAACACGAGGGACTCGCGCTCGCGGAGGGTCCGCGCGTGGTCATGGAAGCGCTGAGATCGTCCGTCGAGGTGCGCTGGGTGGCGATCGGCGACGAGGTGGCGGCCGGGCAGCAGGGCCGCGTGATCGCGGAGGCGGCCCGGAGGCGCGGTGGCCGGGTCCTGATCGCGGACGGCGCGGCGGTGCGTGACCTGTGCTCGACCGAATCGCCACTGCCCGTTGTTGCATGCGTTGGGCCGCCTCCACTCGGCACGGCGCCGCTGGCGAGCGGACGCTACCTGATGGCGGCCGGCGTGCAGATCCCGGGCAATCTGGGGACGCTCATACGCTCCGCCTGGGGATTCGGGCTGGACGGCGTGGTGATCGGGACGGGAACCGTCGACCCGTGGAACGCCAAGGTCGTGCGCGCGTCGGCCGGAGGCGTGTTCCACGTGCCGCTGATCGCCCCGCCGCGTGGCAGGGGAAGCGGGGTGGCCGTTACCGGGGGCACCCAGGCGGTCAACTTCCTCCATGCCGACCCGGCGGGCGCACCGCTGGACCGGGTCGAGGCGGCCAGGCGCCGGGACTGGGTGCTCGTGGTGGGCAACGAGGTCGGCGGAACTCCGCGGCCGGAGGGAGGAGCAGCCAGGGTCTCCGTGCGGCTGGCCCGTGGCGTGGACTCGCTCAATGTGGCGGTCGCGGGGTCGATCCTCATGTACCTGCTGACTGGCGGCGCCCCGCGGGACGAGGGATGAACGGGCCGCTGCCGGTGGGGGTGGCCGCGGTGGTCGGCGCGTGCGTCGGGTCCTTCCTGACCGTGTGCGTTGCCAGGTGGCCGGACGGGCGATCCGTGGTCTCGCCCGCGTCGCGCTGCCCGCATTGCAAGATGCCGCTGGCATGGTGGGAAAACGCGCCGGTGTTCGGGTTCCTCCTGATGCGCGGCCGGTGCGGGCGCTGCGGTGCGCGGCTCAGCGCGATGTACCCGGTCGTCGAGGTCGCGGTGGCGCTGATCTGGGCCGGGATGGTCAGCCAGTGGGGCATCCACCCGGAAGCCGTGCGGGGGAGCATCTTCGTCACTCTCCTGCTCGGCGTTGCCCTGACGGACGCCAGGCAATACGTAATCCCCGACGAATTCTCGGTGGGGGGGTGCGTGGTCGGAATCGGTCTGGCCGCGCTGCCCGGCGGTCCGTCGCTGGCGTCCGCGGCACTGGGAGCGGGGCTCGGATTCGGCCTCATGTGGGGTGTTGCCACGCTCGGACGCCTCGCGTTCGGCAAGGATGCGATGGGCGGCGGTGACATCAAGATGATGGCTATGGTGGGAGCGTTCCTCGGTCCCGCGGGCGTGCTGTTCACCCTCTTTTCCGGAGCCCTCCTCGGTTCGGCTATCTTTGGACCGATCGCGTTCAGGACGGAGAGGCTGGTGCCCTTCGGCATCTTCCTCGCGATCGGGGCGGCAGTCGCATACGGCTGGGGCGACCCGCTGATCGCGTGGTACCTGGAACTGCTGGGGTTGAACTGAACAGCCGGTACGAGAGGCAAAGACGCATGACCTTGGCGACGGAAGGCACCGTGAAGGTCGGGATCGGCCGCGAGGCGCGCAGCATCCTCGACGCGCTGGGAATCGAGGACGTCAATCCGGGCGGATTCGGCGGCGACTGGATCGGGTCGGGGCCGCCGCTCGAGGTCTTCTCTCCCATCGACGGCTCCAGGCTGGCCACCGTGAACCAGGTTACCGAGGCCGAATACGACGTCATCGCGGAGCGGGCGCACCGAGCCTTCCTTGAGTGGCGGACGCTGCCCGCGCCGCGCCGGGGAGAGGTGGTGCGGCAGCTCGGCGGGCGTCTGCGGGCGAGCAAGGAGGCGCTGGGCGCCCTGGTGACGCTGGAGATGGGCAAGATCAAGGCCGAAGGCGAGGGCGAAGTCCAGGAGATGATCGACATCTGCGACTTCGCCGTGGGCCTTTCGCGGCAGCTGTACGGGCTTACGATGGCGAGCGAACGCCCCGACCACCACATGCGTGAGCAGTGGCAGCCCCTGGGCGTTGTGGGGGTGATTACCGCCTTCAACTTCCCTGTAGCGGTGTGGTCGTGGAACGCCGCGGTCGCGGCCGTCTGCGGCGATGCGACCTTGTGGAAGCCCGCGTCGGGGACGCCGCTCACCGCGATCGCCGTAACCCGCATGGCAAGCGAGGTCTGCCGCGAAAACGGCGTCGATCCCGCCGTATTCAGCCTGGTGGTCGGCCGGGGCTCCACTGTGGGCGACCGCCTCCTTCACGACTCTCGCATGCCGCTCGTCTCCGCGACCGGTTCGTGTGCGGTCGGCAGGCGCGTCGCTCAGGTGGTGGGCGGGCGCCTCGGCCGCACGATTCTCGAACTCGGCGGCAACAACGCCATCGTGGTCACGGGCCACGCCAACCTCGACCTGGCGATCCCGTCGATCCTGTTCGGCGCGGTCGGCACGGCCGGCCAGCGCTGCACCAGCACGCGCCGTGTCATCGTCCACCGATCGGTTCGAGACGAACTCGTCGCCCGCCTCGTGCGCGCCTACGCGGGTGTGCGCATTGGCGACCCGCTGCGGGACGACACGCTGATGGGGCCGGTCGTGAACGCCCAGGCCGTGGAGGACCTGATGGAAGCGCGCCGGCGCGTCGTCGAGGAGGGCGGGGAGATCCTCTACGGAGGCGAACCGCTCTCGGGAGACGAATACCCCGGGGGATTGTACGTAACGCCGTGCATCGCGGCCGCGCAAAATCACTTCGCGATCGTTCAGGACGAGACCTTCGCCCCGATCCTCTACATCATCGAGTACGGCAGCAGGTCGGCGACACCCGCGGAAGCCGTGGCGGAACTGGACGAAGCGATCGCCCTGCACAACGGCGTGCCGCAGGGACTCTCGTCGGCGATCTTCACCGACCACGTCCGCGAGGCCGAGCACTTCCTTTCCCACCGCGGCAGCGACTGCGGGATCGCGAATGTCAACATCGGCACCTCCGGGGCCGAGATCGGGGGAGCGTTCGGCGGCGAAAAGGAAACGGGTGGCGGGCGCGAGTCGGGGTCGGACTCGTGGAAAGCCTACATGCGCCGGCAGACGAACACGGTGAACTGGAGCACGGATCTGCCGCTGGCGCAGGGGCTGGAATTCGGGTAGAGGCCCCAGCGGAAAGCGCCCCCAGCGCCCCCGGGCGGCGTTGGCGGGTCGTGGTGGCGGGGCCTCGGGGTCAGGGGTCGCTGCAGTCCCGCTGGTACCCGCAGTTGAGGCACAGGATCTTGCAGTGCCGCTCGATCGTGGGGCCGCCGCAGAGTTCGCACGCGGCGTCCGCCAGGTAGCGCCGGCTAAGCGCGACGTAGTGCCCGGAGCTGCGCTCGGTCCAGACTGGCGGCTCCGGCGCCGAGCGGGCGCACGCGCCCGGGTACACCCGCCACGAGGCTTCGCGGCGGGATCCTCGCGCTCTCCTTCACGACCGCGCCGGCGGCGATGACGCACCCCTCGCCCACGTCGGCACGTTGCAGCACCGACGCCCCCATACCGACCACCGTCCGCCGGCCGACCCGGCAGCTCTCCAGGATGGCCCCGTGCCCTACGGTCACCTCGTCCTCGAGCACCGTGGGTCCCTGATCGCTGGTGTGGACCACGGCGTTGTCCTGGACGTTGGCGCGTGCCCCCACACGGATCCCGTGCTCGGGGTGATCCCCGCGCAGGACGGCTCCGAACCATATGCTGGCCCGCTCACCGACCTCCACGTCCCCGATCACCACCGCGGTTGGAGCCACGAAGGCGGAATCGCCGATGCGCGGGCGCTTCCCGCCGAACGGGATGATGCGTGCCATCGCTCTAGGAGTCCGCGGATATGCGCTGCAGGCGGGCCCTCAGGACCTGGGTGTCCGACGCCGTCACGACCTCGATCCGCGCCCCGCCGGCCTCGAGCGAAGCGCCGGCTTCGGGAACCCGCCCGAGTTCCTCGAGGATGAAACCATTGAGCGAGCGGTTTTCGCCAACGGGCAGATCGAAGTCGAAGCGTTCGTTGATTTCCCGAAGGTCGGCACCCCCGGACGCGAGGATCTCGTCGTCGGACACCGGTGTCAGTGGGTCCTCGTCCACGTCCGTTTCGTCCACGATCTCTCCCACCAGTTCCTCGAGCACGTCCTCGAGCGTGATGAGGCCGTCGGTGCCTCCGAACTCGTCCGCGACGATGCCCATGTGGGTGCGCCGTGCGCGAAAGTCGGCGAGGAGCTTGGCCAGCGAGAGCGATCCCGGCACGAACATCGGCTCCCGGGCGAGCTCGGACAGCGGGACCTTGCGTTGTCCGGCGACGTACGCGCGGTAGGCGTCGCGGACGTGCAGGATGCCGGTCACGTCGTCGACGTTCTTTCCGTATATGGGGACCCGGGAGTGCGGCAGGTTCTCCAGTTCGGCGATCACTTCACCCAGCGGGCGCGTGTCCTGTAGCGCAACGATGTCCACACGGGGCGTCATGGCGTCCCAGGCGTTGAGTTCGTCGAGCTTGAAGGCCCGCTCCACCAGGCGGTGTTCGTCGGCCTCGACCACCCCTTCATCGGCCCCGATCTCAAGGGCCTCGCGCACCTGCAACTCATCGGGCGACGCGTCGGCCCGGCTCGACCGTCGCGAGAGCAGGCGGCCCAGCCAGAGCAGGGGGTAGAAGACGCGCCCGAGGACGCGTGATCCGGCCAGAAGAAACGGCGCGGCCACGAGCGCCACCCGTACCGGGCTCCGGCTGGCGACGGCGCGGGGCGCCAGTTCTCCCGCCAGGAGCACAACGAGCACCACGACAGGACCCCCGAACCACATTCCGGGTCCGCCCCACACCTCCGTGGCCGCTACCACGGCGGAGGCGGTCGCCCCCAGGTAGCAGATTGCGCGGAGGACCGCAATGGGCGAGGTGGCGGCTTCGTCGGACCTGAGAGAGGCCAGCGCGTCCGCGCCCGCGAAACCCTCGCCCGCCAGTATGCGCGCCTTGGAGTCGTCGATCCGGACGACGGCCGTGAGCGCCGCGGTCAGGCCCCCGGCGATGGCAAGCAGCAGAAGCGATACGGTTGCGAGGGCGATGGTCATCGACACGCGCCTCGCCCGGGCCTGGGCCGACTCGGAGGTTGATCGTCGGGTGACGCGCCTTCTAGATCCATTTTCTGCTCTCGGCGAGCAACTCGCGAACCACGTCGCGCGTGCTCAATCCCTCGGCTTCTCCATCGAAGTTCACCACGATCCTGTGCGCCAGGATCGAGGGCGCGATGTCGAGGACATCGTCCATCGTCGGCATCGGTGCCCCGCGGAATGCGGCCCGGGCCTTGGCTCCCAGCACAAGGTACTGCGATGCGCGCGGACCCGCACCCCAGCTGATGTAGCGCTTGGCGACCGCGGCCTGCTCCTCGCCTCCGGGGCGGGTGGAGCGGGCCAGGCGCACCGCGAACCCCACGATCGACGGAGGCACCGGGATTCGCCGGACGAGTTGCTGCAGCTCGATGATCTCGTCCCCATGCACCACGGGCTGAACGTCGATGTCCTGCACTTCCCGGGTGAGGGTCGCGATCTTCTCCTCCTCGGCGCGGTCGGGATAGCCGATGCGCAGGTCGAACATGAACCGGTCCAGCTGGGCTTCGGGAAGCGGGTAGGTACCCTCCTGCTCGATCGGGTTCTGGGTCGCAAGCACGAAGAAAGGGGGATCGAGAGGATAGGTGGTCCCGGCTGCCGTGACGTCCCTTTCCTGCATCGCCTCGAGGAGTGCCGCCTGGGTCTTTGGGGGGGTGCGGTTGATCTCGTCCGCCAGAATGATGTTGGCGAAGATGGGGCCCTGCACGAAGCGGAACACCCTTTCGCCGGTGACCTTGTCCTCCTGGATCACCTCCGTGCCCGTGATGTCCGTGGGCATGAGGTCGGGGGTGAACTGAATCCGGTTGAACTTCAGGTGCAGCGCGTCCGCCAGCGTGGAGATGATCAGGGTCTTGGCGAGGCCGGGCACGCCCACGAGCAGGACGTGGCCGTTTGCCATCATGGCCGTAACAATACCGTCGACGATGTGCTGCTGGCCGACGATGCGGCGTTCGACCTGGGTGCGCAGGTCGTCGGCGATTTCGCCGGCGCGCTGCAGGAGGCGGACATCGCGGTCCGCGGAAAGGTCGGTCGCCACCGGGGCGGCGGAGGAGGAGATGGGGTTCATGAACGCTCCCGGGGGACGCGCAGCGGGTAGGGGAAGAGCATCAACCGCCTTGCAGGCCGAAAATCGGGGTGACCTAGTCGGTGGGCTGGTCGACGAAGCGGATGTAGGGCTTCGGCGACTCCCAACCGTCAGGGTAGGCCTTGCGGGCGTCCTCGTCGGACACCGCGGGGAGAATGATCACGCGGTCTCCCCGGGTCCAGTTGACGGGCGTCGCCACCTTGTGGCCGGCGGTCAGCTGCACCGAGTCGAGCACGCGCAATACCTCATCGAAGTTGCGGCCGGTACTCATCGGATACGTGATGGTCAGCTTGATCTGCTTGTCGGGTCCGATCACGAACACGGAGCGCACGGTGGCATTGTCCATGGGCGTGCGGCCCTCCCAGCTGTCCCCGGCGTCCGCCGGGAGCATGCCATAGAGCTTCGCGACCTCGAGTTCGGTGTCGGCGATGATGGGGTAGTTGGGGGCATGGCCGGTGGCGTCCCGAATGTCCTCCGCCCAGGCCCGGTGGCTGTCCGGCGGGTCCACGCTCAGCCCGATGATCTTGCAGTTTCGTTTGTCGAACTCGGGCTTCAGGCTGGCCATGTAGCCAAGTTCCGTGGTGCACACAGGGGTGAAATCCTTCGGGTGCGAGAAGAGCACGGCCCAGCCGTCGCCCATCCATTCATGGAAATCGATGGTGCCTTCGCTGGTTTCGGCCGAGAAGTCCGGCGCCTGGTCTCCGACGGTCAGTGACATCCTTGCTCCTGTCCGCGAGCGGTTCCGATGCGATCAGTCCCTTCGATAATGGGCGAAATGTCCCGCAACTTCAAATGACGCGCCGCGCGGGGTACCGTTTGGGCCGTCGTGCGACCCCTCGGCGGGTGTCTCCCGGATGCTTGCGAAAAATTTCACAAGCGTTAGCTTTGGCTGGGCATCGCACCCGCGGCGCCCGTTTCAAGGTGAATCTCCGTTGTCCTGCCCAGGGCAGCCGAAGGAGGCGGTTTGAAGGACGGTGACGAACCGTCGCGGCAGTCGTCCGCCGCCCTCCGCGACTTCGGCCGCTTCTCCGGATACGGGATCGCCTGGGCGCTGGCCGCGCTGCTGCTGGCATGGGGCGGCGTGGAGTTGGACGAACGCCTGGGAACGGGTCCGTTGCTGGTGATCCTGGGAGCCGTGCTTGGAATCGTGGCCGGCTTCATCACGCTCTACATGAGGGCCGTCGTCGAGCCGGCCGCGCGGAAAGGAGACACCCCCGGCCCCCGGGAAGATCACCCGTGAAACCGTCGATTCGATTCATCGTCATCCTCGTAGCGGTGGTGGGGGCCGGAGTTGGCATCGCCTTTCCGTTCCTTCACGAGGGCGCACGCCGGGCGGTACTCGGCGCCGCGATCCTGGTTCTGGGGACGCAGATTCCGCTGCACCTTCTGCTCAGCGGTTGGAGGGCGCGCAGTGACCGGTTGCTCGCGGCCATCGGCACGGGGTTCGCATTGCGGGTGCTGGTCCTCGGTGCGGGAATCCTGTTCTTCGTGGTTCCAGGCCGGACCGAGCCGCTTCCCTTTCTGTTGTCGCTCGGGGCTTTCCTGCTCACGGTGGTGTTCGCCGAGTCGATCGTGGAACAGCGCCGGCTCCGGGGCGGATCGGCGGCGGCCGGGCGGTGACGGGGATGCTCGCGTTTCCACAGGAGCACGCGGCGATGCAGCAGGCGGCCGCGGACGGGCACGGCGGCCCCTTCAACCTCGGCGACATGCTGGCGCACCACATCCTCAACGCCCCCGAATACGAGCTGCCCTTCCTCGGCTATGTCCACTTCCCGCACTGGGACTGGGCCGTGTTTCACATCGGCGGCGTGACGGTCGACCTGTCCCTCACCAAGCACGTGGTCCTGCTGCTGCTGGCCGCCGTCATCACTGCCGCCATGACGCTGTTCGCCGCCAGGACCGTCGCGCGGCAGGGTTCGGGGAGGGCGCCCAGGGGGCTGGCCAACGCGGTCGAGGCGGTGGTCGTCTTCCTCCGGGACGACCTCTGCAAGGAGTACATCGGGCACGGGTACCAGCGCTTCGTCCCTCTCATCCTCACCCTCTTCTTCTTCATCCTGACGATGAACCTGCTGGGTCTGGTGCCGTGGGGCGGCTCGGCCACCGGCAACCTCGCCGTCACGGCGACCCTGGCCGTGATCGTCTTCCTGGTCATCGAGGTCTCCGGCCTCCTCACGCTGGGTTTCCGCGGCTACATGAGGACGATCTTCTTCACGCCGCCCGGAACCACCGGGGCGATGAAGTACCTGATGCTGGGCATCATGACGCCCGTCGAGCTCCTGGGGAAATTCACCAAGCCCTTCGCGCTCGCGGTCCGTCTCTTCGCGAACATGACCGCGGGCCACATGATGATCTTCACGCTGATCGGCTTCATCTTCATCTTCGGCCAAATCGCCTTCGTACGGTGGGCGGTTGCCGCCGGATCCTTCGCCTTCGTTTCGGCGATCCTGCTCCTCGAGCTGCTGATCGCCTTCATCCAGGCGTACATCTTCGCCATGCTGTCGGCCGTCTTCATCGGCCTCATGCGGCATGAACACTGACCCTGAACGGGCCACACACGTATAGGAGAAACCATGCTTGACCTGGCGATCACCGCGCTGCAGGAAGGCGGCGCGGCGGACATCGACACAGCCAAGAACACGGGCGCCCTCATCGGCGCCGGCATCGGGGCCGGACTTGCCGCGATCGGCGCCGGCATCGGGATCGGCGGCATCGGCAGCGGCGCGACGCAGGGCATCGCCCGGCAGCCGGAGGCGGCTGGCGAGATCCGCGGCCTGGCCATCCTGTTGGCCGGACTGGTCGAGGGGGCCGCGCTGTTCGCGATCCTGCTCGCGGCGCTCTTCAAGTTCATCTGATGATGCCCGCGGGACCGTACACCGGACTCGCGCAGGAGGAGGGCCCCCTCTGGGATACCCTCTTCGCGGTCGATTCAGGGCTGGCCGTTTGGACGGTCCTCACCTTCCTGACGCTTCTGGCCGTGCTGGCCCGGTACGCCTGGAAGCCCCTGATGGCCGCCCTCGATGCTCGCGAGGAGGGCATCCAGGGCAACATCGACGAGGCGAAGCGCCAGCGTGTGGAGGCCGAAGCGCTGATTGCGCAGTACCGGGAGCAGCTCGCCGACGGCCGGCGCCAGGCCCAGGCGCTGGTCGCCGAGAGCCGGGAGGCCGCGGAGCAGCTTCGCCGGGAACTCGAGGCGAAGGCCCGTGAGGAGAGCCGCGTCATACTGGCCAACGCGCGCCGGGAGATTGAGCGGGAACGCGACGCGGCGGTCGAGACCGTGCGGCGCGAGGCCGTGGAGGTGGCCATTGCGGCGGCTTCCCGGCTGTTGGGCGAGCGCCTGGACAGCGAGCGTGACAGGAAGCTGGTGACGGAATACATCGACGACCTCGCCGGCTCCGGGGACGCCTGGACGTGAGGGAGGACACCGTCGCGCGCAGCTACGCCGAGACGCTCTTCGAGCTGGCGGACCGCCATGAAGGCGTGGAAGCCTTTGGCGCCGCCGTGGATTCGTTTGCCGCGCTGATGGATGATCGGACGGCCCGCGAGTTCCTGGTAACGCCGCGCGTTTCCGCCGCCGACAAGAAGGCGGCGCTGGCGCGGACGCTGGAGGGCCGCGTGCCCCCGATGCTGTTGCGCTTCCTTCAGGTGGTCGTCGACAAGGGGCGGCAGAGGCTGCTCCCGGCCATTGCGGCCGCCTACCAGGAGATGCTCGATCGTCACCTGGGCAGGCGTCACATGGAAGTGACCGTGGCCCGGCCCCTTTCCGCGGCCGACACCGAGCACCTGGCCGGCAAGCTCGCCGCGGCTACGGGAGCGACGGTCATCCCGCATGTAAGAGTCCGGCCCGGCATCGTCGGCGGCATTGTGATCCGCGAGGGCGACACCGTCTACGACGGGTCGGTGAAACGGCAGCTCGACGCCATGCGGCGCAGGCTCATGGCCGCCGAGCTTCAACCCTAGGAAAGAAAGAGGACATGTCGGATTCCCAACTCCGGGCGGGCGAGATCAAGAGCGTCCTCCTGGCAGAAATCGAGAGCTTCGAGGAAGCGCTCCACTCCGAAGAGGTGGGTGAGGTCCTCGAGGTCAAGGACGGCGTTGCGCGCATCTACGGCCTCACCAGGGCGATGGCCAACGAGATGTTGGAAATCACCTCCGGTGAGACCGGCGATGTGGTCACCGCGCTGGCGCTCAACCTGGAAGAGGACAACATCGGGGCGGTGGTCATGGGCGACTGGGAAGAGTTGCGCGAAGGCGACCAGGTGCGCCGCACCGGACGGGTGCTCGACGTTCCCGTCGGCGACGGCTACCTCGGCCGCGTGGTGAACCCGCTGGGCGAACCCGTCGACGGCGGCTCCGCGATCGAGACCTCCGCGCGGCGGCAGATCGACGTAGTCGCGCCCGGGATCGTAAAGCGCCAGCCCGTGAAGGAGCCGCTCCAGACGGGTATCAAGGCCATCGACGCGATGATCCCCATCGGCCGTGGCCAGCGCGAACTGATCATCGGCGACCGCCAGACCGGCAAGACGGCCATCGCCATCGACGCGATCCTCAACCAGAAGGACACGGACGTCATCTGCATCTATTGCGCCGTGGGACAGCGCGCGGGAATGGTGGCGGGCGTGGTAGAGACCTTCCGCCATCACGGCGCCATGGACTACACCATCGTAGTGGTGGCGAACGCCTCCGACCCGGCGCCCCTGCAGTACATCGCTCCATACGCCGCGACGGCGCTGGCCGAGCACTTCATGTGGCAGGGCAAGCACACCCTGGTCATCTACGACGACCTCTCCAAGCAGGCACAGGCCTACCGGCAGCTTTCCCTGGTGCTCCGGCGTCCCCCCGGCCGCGAGGCCTACCCGGGAGACGTGTTCTACCTGCATTCCCGCCTGCTGGAGCGGGCGGCTAAGCTGTCCGACGAGCAGGGCGGCGGATCCCTGACGGCGCTGCCGATCATCGAGACGCAGGCCGGTGACGTGTCTGCGTACATTCCCACCAACGTCATCTCGATCACCGACGGCCAGATCTACCTCGAGCCCGACCTGTTCAACTCGGGCGTGCGGCCGGCGGTCAACGTGGGGATTTCGGTCTCGCGGGTCGGGGGCTCGGCCCAGGTCAAGGCCATGAAGTCGGTGGCGGGACGGCTCCGGCTCGACCTCGCCCAATTCCGTGCCATGGAGACCTTCGCGCAATTCGCGTCGGACCTGGACGCTGCCACCCAGCAGCAGCTCGCCCGGGGTCAGCGGACGGTCGAGGTCCTCAAGCAGCCGCAGTACCAGCCGGTCCCGGTGGAGCGGCAGATCGTCGCCATCTACGCCGTCACCAACGGCTACCTCGACCACATCGAGGTCACGGACGTCCGCAAATGGGAGCGCGGCTTCCTCGACTTCATCGGCAGCCGCTACGAGGATGTACTGATCGGGCTCCGCCAGGAAGGCACGCTGAGCGAAGACATCGAGGGACGGCTGAAGGAGTGCATCGAGGAATACAACCAGGTCTTCGCCGCCGAGGCGGAGCCGGCGGTGGCGGGGGCGGCGTAGCGTGGCCGGAGCAGGCGCCCGGGAGGTCATGCGGCGGATCAAGTCGGTCCGGAACACCCGCAAGATCACCCGCACAATGGAACTCGTCGCCACGTCCAAGCTCAAGCGGGCGATGGACCGGATGCAGGCGGCGCGCCCGTACAGCGACGCACTCGGCGACCTGGTGCGGAGTCTGTACGCGCCCGGACTGGCCCAGGAGCATCCGCTGCTGCGGCAGCCCGGGGCCACGAAGCGGGCGGCCGTACTGCTGCTGACCGCGAATCGGGGATTCTGCGGCGCCTTCAACGCGAACCTCATCCGCGAGGCACGCGCCCGGCTCGAGGCGCTCCAGGCCGAAGGCGTGGATACCGAACTGCATATCGCCGGCCGAAAGGGCTTGGCCTTCTTCCGTTTCCGGGACTCGGCGATCGCGTCGGCGACAACCGACATCGGCGACGCCCCCACCCCCGAGGACGCCGAGCAGCTGGTCGCGCCGCTCAGGCGAGGATTCGAAGCGAGGGATCTCGACGCGGTGTACATGGTCAGTTCCGAATTCCGTTCGGCGATGTCCACACCGCCGCGCACCGCGCGGATCCTGCCCGTCGAGCCCGTCCCGGGTGCCCGTTCGGTCGACGCCTTCATCGTGTCGCCCCGCCCGGGGAGGCTGATCGGGCAGATTCTGCCACGCTACCTGCGCATGACGGTGTACGGAGCCCTCGTCGAGAACGCCGCCGGTGAGCAGGGCGCACGCCGTGCCGCCATGAAGAGCGCGACCGACAACGCGGGCGAGATCCTCGAGACGCTCACC
>JAPPGZ010000099.1 GCA_028874905.1 Gemmatimonadota bacterium | reverse complement strand
AGGTGCTGTGCGAGCTGGGCGGCTGGAAGGAGGCTCAGACGGTGTTGCGCTGCTATCAGCAGGCCGACGCGGTACAGCTCAGGAAGGCTCTGGACAGCCGCCCGAGGGTCCGCGCTTGACCCGAAACGAATCGGCGGGAGTCAATCAGCGGGAATCCGACCGCCGAATCCCGTAAGCTGAACGATCACAACGACATGGGAATCCGAAAGCTCATGTCGCGTAGGCATGCCCTCCAAGTGCCACCTCGTGATCGCCAACCCACCGTACACCCGTGCGGGCGGCCCCGGAGACGAGAAGAACACGGTTTGGAACCCCATCTTCGGCTCGCTCCTCGACAAGCGGGATGCGGAGAAGATGAAGAACGCGCTGCGGAAAGCACTCAACGGGACGGCGGCAAGTCTCTATGCGGGGCTGGGATCGGCTTTCGTGGTGCTCGCCGACGAGGCGCTGGACATCGGGGGACGCTTGGCGTTCGTGCTTCCCGCGACGATGCTCACCGGCAGCCGTTGGGCGTCGATCCGGCGTCTCCTGCTGTCCAAGTACGCGGTGGAGTGGGTGATCGTGAGTCACGACTTGCGGAACCGGAGCGCCAAGAAGGGGCTGCCCGGACGGCGGCTCGTGTCGTTTTCGGAGTCCACCCGCATCGCCGAAGTGCTGATCGTCGCGACCCGTCGGCGGTCAGGCCGTCCCAAGGGGATCTGTGCCTGCTTTGTGAATCTGTTGCGGAATCCAGACGAGCCGATCGAGGCGCTGGGGCTGACCCGGAAGCTCTTGGCTCTGCGCGACGGGCTCGCGTCGCTTGAACCCGCAGGCATCGACATAGGGGAAACCACATGGGGGAATGCCGTCTCGGTTCCGCAGGAGGACCTTCCGTGGGACGGCGGCCCGTGGTCGCTCGCGACGTTCGTGCAGCCGGGGCTCGCGTTGATCGCGAAGAGCATCGCGTCGGGCAAGCATGACGGACTTCGTGCGCTCCCGGTCGCGGCACTCGGATCATTCGCAGACCTGGGTCCCTACCACATGCAAGTCAAGAATCCCAAGTACGGACTGTTCACGGTGCGCGAGCGGCCAGCGTCAACGGCTACTGCGGAGTGGAGTCTGCGAGCGGGCATACCGGCTCTCTGGCACCACAAGGCTGCACGGAACACATGCTTGGCCGCGTCAGCCGACGCGCTTCTGGAACGACGCGCGGATCGGAGCCGAGCAGACCAAGACCGAATGCTGGCGAAGAGCGGCTGCCTGCACTTGGCGGCGGACCTCGGCATGGCTCCTCAGCGAGTGGCTGCGGTGATGACCGACAGCCCGATGCTCGGGTTCAGCTCTTGGATTTCAGTGATCCCCCGCAACCCTCAATCCGGCAAGAACGAAGCCCTGTGCCTGTGGCTCAATTCCACCTTCGGGCTCCTTCTCCGAGTCATGCACGGCAATCGGCCCTACCTCGGCCGCTCTCGCGTGCCCCACGAACTCGCACGCACCATGCCCGTGCTTGATGTGGACCGCTTGTCGAACGGCCAACTCACGACAGCGGCAGCCGTCTACGCCGAACTCAAACACCACGCGCTTCAGGGCTTCAGCGCGCTGGCCGTCGATCCCGTCCGGCGCGAGATCAACGAACGTCTCTGCCGCGAGGTACTCAGAATCAATCCAGAGATGGTGGCCGACATCACCCGCAGGCTGGCTCTGGAGCCAACGTTGCATGCCCGGCACTGAGGGCTAGCGCAATGGGGTTTCGGTCATTCTGAAGGGCAAGCGGGGTTCACCCCAGCCCCCCTTGCCCGTGCGGGCTGCGGGCGGCTTCGTGGCTGGCGTAGTGGTCGGTCGGACCATGCTCTTTCCCGCCTTTCCGACCCGGTTTTCCCGCTTTCGCGGCACGGTCCAGCAGGGTCCAGTACAACGGCAGGAAACGCAGATCGTGCAGCCCTGTAAGACTTTAGGGGATTTCCTGCCGGGATTCAGACCTTGGACGATCCGTCCCCGAGGCTGAACCCCACGGCACCAATCGGTCGCCCGGGCCGACTGCGACGGAGCCGGGCGATCACATGCGCCAGATCGCCCGTTTCGCCGGAATGGTAGGCCCTGGGCAGGCGGTTGGGCTCGCCACCGCAGCCGCGGAAGTTCAAGCCCACGCCCCGTAGTCCGCGGCCGAGGAGTTCGCGGAACATCAGGGACATGTATTCGCGCTGCGTCGACCCCTCGAGACCGTGCAGCACCACCACCAGAGGCGCCCCGGGCTCGGGTTCCGGGGCGAAATCGAGGTCGAGGAAATCCCCGTCGGACGTGTCGACTCGGTGCCTTTCCAGCGGAAGCCCGCGGCCGGAGCGCAAGTACTTGCCGGCCAGAGTCTGGGCATGCCGGCTTCGGAGCCACCAGGCGGGCCGAAAGCGGGGCGGGACGATGTGTGTCTGGGCGATCTGTGCCGACATTTGTGGATTATACGCACTCGTGACGCCGGGCGCCGGACCCGTGCTTACGGCACTATTGCGTCGATGAGCGCGCACCCCGGGCCCGCATCCCTGCACCCGGCGCGTACGCGTACTGCGCCCCGTGGCCCGTATTCTGCGACGAAGACGCGGGCTTCACGTAGACAATGAACTCCAGTTCGGCGCTCTTGCCTCCGGGATCCGTGGCGAAGACACGGCCGAACGAGGCCCCGTCGGCAATCCTGCCGATGATGTGGAGCGTATCGCCCGAGACCACAACGGAGGCGGCCGCGCCCACAGTGGCGGAATAGGTCAGATCATCGCCGTCCGGATCGGTAAAGTAGTCGGACAGCAGATAGGTCAGGGTGTCACCGACGTTGGTTCTGAGGATATCGTCGAAACTCCCCGTGGCTCGGGGGGGACGGTTGCGGTCGACCGTAACCGGGAACGACTGCGAGGCCGACAGGCCCCCCAGGTCCGTCGCGGTCATCGTCACAGTGGCACTCCCCACGGCTACACCCCGGACCTTCGCATAGGTCCCGTACAGGCCGTCGTAGTCAACGGAGACCGAGACGACGGACGTGTTCGACGACGATACCGATAGCCGGAGTTCGTCGCCGACATCGTCGTCGTCAAAGTGCCGGTTGAGGGTGAACATGTCGATCTGCCCGGGGGAGGACGTCAGCGAGGTTACGCGGGTCTTTACCGTAGGAGGGCTGTTGCCGGCGGTGCCGATCTTGACCGTGAAATCGACGGCATTCGTCAAGCCACCAGGATCCCGGGCCGTAATCGTAATGGTCGCGCTCCCGTCGGACCTGCCAACGACCCTGAACACAAACTCGTTGGTCTGGTCTATGGCGGCCACCGTGGTGTTCGAACTGCTCCCGCTGTAGGTGAGTTCGTCGTCATCGGGATCTTCGAAATAGTGCCATCCCTGCACCGGCAGCTGCTTGCCCTTCACGATGGCCCGATCCGGAGGTTGAGTCGTCACTATCGGGGCCCGGTTGGGCGTGGGCGGTGACGTCCCGACAGTCACGTTGAAGCTGATCCCGGTGGACAGACCGCCGGGATCCTCGGCAGCAACCGATATCGATGCGGTTCCCGCAGCCACCGCCGTCACCGTCAAGTTGCTGCCGGATAGTGTGGTCGTGGCGACAGCCTTGTCGGAACTCGAGGCTTCAAACGTGAGATTGTCGTCGTCGGGATCAGCGAAGTGGTTTCGGAGGTCTCTCGAATCGCTGCCGTCGAGGGCCATCTGCTGGTCCGGGATCGGGGCCGCAGGGGCGGGCGGGCGGTTCCCGGTATTGGACCGTGCGACGATAACCCGGAAACGGACCGAGGCTGAGGCCCCATGGGGATCCGACGCGGTGACCGTCACGTTCGTGTTGCCTTCCTGGACTGCGGTCACCGTCAAGTCGTCGCCGGCTACTTCGGCCCTGGCCACCCGTTTGTTGGAACTTGCCGCTTCAAAGGTCAGGTCCTCCTTGTCGGGATCACTGAAGTGCCGGCCCAGATCAAGGGTCTCCCTCTCGCCCTCATCCAAACGCCGCGTAGCGATGTCGGTTGTCGCGAGCGGTGGCCGGTTGGGGACCGTCACCGGGAAGGTCAGCGTAGCCGCCAGCCCCTCGGTATCGGTCGCCGTTACGGTCACGGTCGCCTCGCCCCCCGATAACGCGGTGACCGTGACGGTGGCGCCGGTGGCGATAGCCGCGGCCACGGTCGGGTCAGAGGTCGTCGCCGCATATGTCAGCGAATCCCCGTCCGGGTCGTTGAAGTAGGCGGTCGCGTCGACAATGAACGCGGAGTCGGCCCGCACGGTCTGTGCCGGGATGGACCCGACCGCCAGCGGCGGCTGGTTGGGCACCGTGACCACGAAGTCCTGGGCGACCGCCAGCCCTTCCGTGTCCGTGGCCGTCACGGTGATCGTGGTTTCACCCTTCGCGATCGCGAGGACGCTGACGGAACTCCCGGCGACCGATGCCCAGGCCACGCTCCTGTCGGCCGACGCGGTCGTGTAGACCAGCGAGTCGCCGTCCGGATCGCTGAACAACGGCGCCATGTCAAGGTCTTCCGTGTGGCCCGCGTTCAGGACTCGCGCCGGAATCGACTCCATGACCAGAGGCGGCCGGTTCGGGACCATCACGACAAAGCTCTGCGTGGCCGTGAGCCCTTCGGTATCGGTGGCGATCACGTTGACGATCGCCTTGCCTTTCGCGAGAGCCGTCACCGTGATCGTGCTCTCCACTACCGCAGCCGCAGCCACGAGCGTGTCGCTGGCCACGGCAGTGTAGGACAGCGCGTCCCCATCCGGATCACTGAAGA
Source organism: Gemmatimonadota bacterium (assembly GCA_028874905.1). GTDB lineage: Bacteria > Gemmatimonadota > Gemmatimonadetes > Longimicrobiales > Gaopeijiaceae > Bin94. The sequence goes on along the minus strand of JAPPGZ010000099.1, from coordinate 12,769 downwards.
AGGACGAGATGTCCACCATGGCGCTGTCGGCCACTTCGATCGTGTGTTCGGGTACGGAACCCTCGGCGAGCGGTGGTCGGTTGGGGACCAGCACCAAAAAGCTCTGGACGGCATTCAGGCCGCCGGGATCCATCGCCGTCAGCGTGACCGTGGCTGTTCCCTTCGCGATCGCGACGACGGTCAGGATCGTGTCCGCGACCGAAGCGTTCAGCAGACTGCTGTCCGCCACGGTCGTGTAGCTGAGTACCTGGCCGTCGGGTTCGCTGAAATAGGCTGACATATCCACCGTCGAGGAGTCGCCCACGACGACTTCCCGATCCTCGATCTGGCCGATCGCCAGCGGCGGCCGATTGGGCACCAGCACGCTCATGCTCTGTTGCGCCTTCAGGCCGTTGTTGTCGGCCAGAATGGTCACCAGCGCATCGCCGGGACTCATGGCCGTGACGGTCACGGTCGCGCCCGAACCGGTGACAGCCACCACCCCTGCATCCGAAGTCCACACCTTGTAGGCCAGCGTGTGCCCGCCGGCATCGTCGAAACACGCGGTCACGGTCGTGGATTCACCCACCACGATGGTCTGTTGCGGCAACGCACCGCAGACGACCGGTGGTCCGGGGGCCTCGCAGGCCGAAGCGGACAGCATCGCCAGCGCCGCGAGTGCGACCGGGCGAAACGTGCGTGGGGAGTGTCGAAGTTCGAGAGCTTCCGCCTGCAACCCCACCTGCGTCGTCGTCCCCACCCGCATCGTCGTCCCCACTGGCTTCGCCCGGGTCCACATCGGTTCGCCTCCCCGCGACTTCCTCATCCCCAACCTCTGTCGGCTCCCTCTCAGGAACTCTCGCCACCACCACGCCAACTCCGCCGACGCGACCCGCGCGTGCTCCAAGCCTGACTGGACAGTACCGGTGGATCCCCGGGTCACGCAAGAGTCTGCTGGCCACCGGGCACATAAGGCGATAGCGTATCAGCGCCGTGGCTGTTCCGTCGGCACACCCTGCAACAGGAGTCCGAACGCCGTGTCCACCCGATCCCAGGTCTTCACTACCCGGTGGGGAATGCTTCTCGCCATGCTCGGCATGGCCGTCGGCACCGGCAACATCTGGCGCTTCCCGCGCATTGCGGCGTCGAACGGGGGCGGATCGTTCCTGGTGGCCTGGGCGGTATTTCTGCTGCTGTGGTCGGTACCGCTGCTGATCCTCGAGTTCGGGATGGGGAAGGCGACGCGCCGCGGCACCATCGGTTCATTCATCAAGACCATCGGACCGAAGTTCGCGTGGATGGGCGCGTGGATCGCCTGGGTCGCCGTCGCGATCATGTTCTACTATTCGGTCGTCATGGGCTGGACGATCCGGTTCTTCGTCGCGACACTCTCGGGCGAGATTCCGACCGCGGTCCCCGGCAGTTTCTGGGACGCTTTCAACTCCACGCCGCAGGCCCTCATCTTCCACGCGATTGCGGTGGGGCTCGGCGTCTTCGTCGTGTCGCGCGGTGTTCGCGGGATCGAGAAGGCCGCGCGGTTCCTGATTCCGTCGCTGATCGTCCTGGTGGTGGTGCTCGCGATCAAGGCGCTGACCCTGCCCGGGGCGTCGGCCGGACTGGCGTTCCTCTTCACCCCCGACTTCAGCCAGCTGGGCGACGTCAGGATCTGGCTGGAGGCGCTCACCCAGAACGCCTGGGACACTGGTGCCGGATGGGGGCTGGTGCTGTCCTACGCGGTCTACATGCGGGCCCGCGAGGACACAGCTCTCAACGCGTTCGTGATCGGCTTCGGCAACAACTCCATGTCGCTGCTGGCCGGGATCATGGTGCTCTGCACGATCTTCTCGGTGATGCCCGAGGCGGCGGGCGAGATCGTGGGCGCCGGCAACGAAGGGCTGACCTTCATCTGGGTGCCGCAACTCTTCTCGCAGATGCCGGGTGGCCAATTCTTCATGGCGCTCTTCTTCCTGGCGCTGGTCTTCGCGGCCTGGTCGAGCCTGGTGGCCATGATCGAGCTGGCGTCACGCATCCTCATCGACCTTGGACTGACCCGTCGGCACGCGATCATCGCGGTCGGCTCGGCCGGCTTCCTGTTCGGGGTCCCGTCGGCGCTCCGGATCGGGATCTTCCAGAACCAGGACTGGGTGTGGGGCGTCGGTCTCATGCTGTCGGGATTCTTCTTCGCATTCGCCGTGATCAAGTATGGCGTGACGAAATGGCGCGAGAAGTTCATCAATACCGGTCACTCCGACGTGCGGATCGGCAAGTGGTGGGACTGGGCGATTCGCCTCGTGATGGTGGAAGCCGTGGTGCTGATGGTCTGGTGGCTCGTGCAGGCCGCCGGAGACGACTTCGGTTCTGCCGCGACGTGGACCCTCTTCTCGCCGTACAACGTGGGTACCGTGTTGATCCAGTTCGCCGTTGTGCTCCTGGTCCTGCTGGGCCTCAACCGCTGGCTGGTGGCCCGGATCGCCGCGGCGAGTGGTGGGACAGCGCCCGCGAGCTCCGGCGGCGACGGCGGCAGCGGGTAGGCGCCTCCGGCGGCGAACAGCGTGGCCACACACGACGCCTACGCCCGGCTGACGCCCTACGAGATGCTCCTGCCGGACGACGGGTTTCCGGACCGTCATTTCGCCGCGATCGGCGAGGAGGCAGCGGAGCGGGCCGTCGACGCAGCGAACCCCGCCGCCTTTGTGATGCTGGGCGCGGTGCAGGGGGCGCTCGCGGAACTCCGCGCCGAAGACGCCGCACCCGAGTCCGCCAACGACCACGGCAGCGTGCTCTTCTTCGCCTACCACCTGTGGCGGACCGAAGGGACGGTCGTCCTCGCGCAACAAAAAACGTTGCGCGCCCTGTTGTCCGGCAAGAGCGAACCGCAGGCCACGGAGCGTAACGCCATGTGGAAAAAGGAACTAAGCGGCAGGGCAGGGTACGTTCAGCTGCCCCGGCATCTTGTCTGGCTCGAGGAGGCGCGCAACGATCCGCAGGCAGGGCGCAACGATTCACGGGAAACGCGCAGCGATCCACACGAATCCGTCGACGGTTTCTTCTGGTGCGCCGACTCCCGCGGAGCGCTCCACCTGACCCTGGTCGCCGGCATGCGCAGTGATCGTCCCGGTTTTGCGGTCGTACCGGTCCCGCCGCTGCCGCTTGATAGCCTGCCCGATTGGGCCGCGGGCCCCGCGCGCGAGGGCGGCAGCGATTTTGCGACCTCGCTGCCCGGCGCCGAAATCGACGGCCTGCTGGGCATTCGTACGCCGGCCGAGGTGTTCAAGCTGGCGGCGCTGATTCTCGGCCGAATGGCACAGGAGCGGCCCGCGGCGTCCCCGCCGCCGGAAGCCGCCTGTCGACCTCCGGGCACCCGTGAGGATCCACCCGCAACCGCCGGACCCCGCCCGTCGACGCTACCCTACGCCACCCTTTGAGCCACGCCCTGTGACCGCACCATGAGCCCCCGCGAATCGAAAAAGGCCCGGACGGCCCGCGCCGCCGAGATCTACGACATCCTGCTGGCCGAGTACCCGGACGCGGAGTGCGCCCTGCGCCACGCGTCGCCCTACGAACTGGCGGTCGCGACGATCCTCTCGGCCCAGTGCACCGATGCCCGTGTGAACATGGTCACGCCCGAGCTGTTTCGCCGCTACCCGGACCCCGAGTCGCTGGCGGTCGCGCTCCCGCACGAGCTGGAGGATGTCATCCGATCCACCGGGTTCTTCCGGAACAAGACACGCAATCTCATCGGCATGGCCAACGCCCTGATCGACGAGCACAGCGGCGAGCTCCCCCGCAACATGAAGGAGCTCTCGGCGCTCCCCGGCATCGGTCGCAAGACGGCCAACGTCATCCTGGGCAACGCCTTCGGGATCGACGAAGGCGTGGTCGTCGACACTCATGTGAAGCGGCTCTCGGGCCGCATGCGCTTCACCACGCAGACCAACCCGGACAAGATCGAGAAGGACCTGATGGCGATCTTTCCGCGCGCCGTCTGGACCATGCTGGCCCACCTGCTCATCTATCATGGGCGCCAGGTCTGCAACGCCCGCAAGCCGCGCTGCAACCAGTGCGCGATCTCGCACCTGTGCCCTTCGAGCCTGGTGTGAGGCCACCTCCCGCAAGGACCTGCCGATGCACACCCGATCCGACGCCGTCGCGCTCCTCGAGGAATGGGTCGCGAGCCAAGCGCTCAGGAAGCACATGTACGCCGTCGAAGCCGCCGTCCGACACTACGCCCGCCTCATGGGCGAGGACGAGGACCTGTGGGGCCTGGCCGGGCTCCTGCACGACCTGGACTGGGAGAGGCATCCCGACGCCCACCCGAAGATCGGCGTGGCGAGGCTGCGCGAACTCGGCTACCCGGAAGAGGTCGTCCACGCGATCGAGGCGCACGCGTACCCTGACCGCACAGACGTAGTCCCCGAATCGCAACTCGACCGGGTGCTCTACGGTTGCGACGAACTCAGCGGCCTCATCTACGCGTGCTGCCTGGTGCGCCCGAACGGCATCGACGACCTCAAGCCGAAGTCTGTGGTCAAGAAGATGAAGGACAAGTCGTTCGCGGCGGGCGTGCACCGGGACGCGGTCCATCGCGGCATCGAACTGATCGGGCTGCCGCGCGCCGAGCACATCCAGAACGTAATCGAAGGGCTAAGGACGGTGGGGGAGGTGCTGGAGGTGCGGGGGGTGGATCAGGCGAGGCGGCGGAGGGGGCGGTAGAAGGCCGGCGTCACAGCGTCGATCCACCGGAGTCTCTGGTCACATTCGACTCGGGATAGGCCCTGAGAATCTCCCCCATCACGGAGACGAGCCTGAATAGCGAGGTGTCCCAAGTCAGGCATTGACCCTGCCACTCATTGGGCGCCAGGTCGCCCACGCAGACGCCCCCGGCCTCGAAACCTGCTGCCAACTTGACGTCGGCCTTCATCGCATTTGAACACGCACCAATGGAAACGGGATCGGTCCCGCACTCCTGTGGCAATCCCGGCGCGGTTGCGAGTGCGTGCGGCCCAATGGTCTCGCTCGCGGTCACGATCATGTACGCGAGTACAGGACCGTCCGCAGCAGCCACCGTCGCTGGGCCCTCGACATTCCAATAACGCAGTTCCTCGAGTGCTGGCTGAGTTCTCGCTGTTGCTTCGGAACGCACCGCGGATGGTGAGTCGGCCGCGTCCTCTGGCGCCATCGGCATCGGCCGATCGGCGAAGCCGCAATAGACGAGTCCCAGGGGCAGCATGCAGACGGCTGCGGCGGCGCCTCGCCTGCGAAGCCACCGGGGCGGTTGAGCAATCGATCTGTCGGAAACAAGCATCCTGATTCTCCTCTCAAGGGCCTGGTGACTTCGGCCGCTCGCAACGCCACTGGCGAATGCCGGGACCGGTGGCGTCGGCGGCCTGGACAGGAGTTCCACGACGCGGAGCAGGGACTTCGCGTAGTCGCGTGGTGCGCACTTGAGCGCATTCACTCCAAGCGCGTCACACGATGCCTCCTCGGCCGTCCTCAGTTCACGGCGGGCCCACCAGGCAACGGGGTTCCACCAGAATGCCGAACACGCGAGCCATTCGATCCAGCGCACCATGTGGTCGCGTCTGCCGACGTGCGCGAGCTCGTGGGCCAGCATGGCGCGGAGTTCATGCCGATCCAGGGTGGCCAGGAGGAACACCGGGACGACGATGCGGACCCTGCCGCCGGTCCAGCACACCATCGGGGAGACGCGGGCGGTCGTGGTGTGAACCGCCGGAATGCGGGTCAAGCCCAGCCTGCGGCCGATTCCGGAGACTTCGTCTCGCAGTTCCGGTGGCGCGGGTTGCGAGGTTCGGACAAGCCAGTGCCTGAAGCGGAGCGCCCGCAGCAGGGTCCACGCGAGCAGCAGCGCCGTGCCAAGGAGCCACATGACCACAAGTCCTGCCTTTGCGTCCTGCGTGATTCGGGTGGGGAGGGGTGTGCCGAGCTCGGTGCGCGGACCGTTGGCGGTACTGGCCGGAACCGGGGCAGTCGGGTCCGGCGAGAACGGAGATCCGCCAAAGCCCGCGGCAGCCGCACCGCCTTCCCCCGGAAGCACCGGAATCGCGACCACCGCCGGAAGCAACAGCGCGACCAACACCAGCAACCAGAACCGATGAATAAAGGCGGGATGACCCACACGCTTTTTCACGATCAGTGCCAAGCCAGCCAGCACACACGATACCAACAACTTAGCGATACCAATCTGAAGCAGAACATCAATCATGCTACTCCTCCAGAATGCGCCGCAGCCTGTCGATCTCCGCGGGCGAGATCCGATTGTCCTCTACAAGCCTCGTGATCATCGGCACCAGCGAGCCCTGGGTGAGCCGGTTCGCGAGAGACTCCAGCTGTTCGCTCGCGTAGTCCTCGCGGGCGATGGCGGGCGAGAAGACGTTCACGCCCAGGTGGCGCGTTCGGACCACCAGGCCCTTGGCGCGGAGCCGCTGCAGGAGGCGCTGCACCGTGCCGTGTTGCGGTTTGGCGACGTCAGGGTAGAGCTGGTCGAGGATCTGCCGGGCGGTGAGGCGGTCCTCCCTCCACAGCAGTTCCATGACCGCGAGTTCGGCGTTGGGTAGCGATGGCGTCGTCACGGTCGCTCTTTTCCCTCCAGTCACAAGCCCTCGCACGACAACATGTCGTAATATTAAGACACGATGTCGTAGATGTCAAGCCGCTGGATTGGACGCGCCCGCTCCGAGGCGGTCCGGGCGTCCTCGTCTAGCGCGGGCTCGTCGCCACCGGCTCGAACGCCTTGAGCACCTCGCGCGTCATGTCCCACCGGTCGAAGCCCTGGCGCCCGTAATCCAGGCCGCGGCGGACGATGACCACGTCGTGCGAAGGCACCACGACCACGAACTGGCCGCGATTGCCGGCTGTGGAATAGGCATCGGACGGGACATCGGTGCGGTCGTCCGGGACCAGCCAGAACTGGCCGCCGTAGAAGTTGCCGCTCTCGGAGGTAGCAGGAGCCGGCGTGCGCGCGAAATCGATCCACTCCTCCGACACCAGGCGCTCGCCCTTCCACACCCCGTTCTGCGCGTAGAGCATCCCGAAGCGGGCCAGGTCACGGGCCGTCGTGTAGACCTGGCTGCTGAGGATGAAGTCGCCGAAGCGGTCGGTGCTGAGGAGCGTGCTCCTCATGCCCAGCTTGTCGAGGAGGCGCTTGCGCGGGAACTCGAGGTAGGCCTGCGCGTCCCCGATCATCAGCTTCATCGCGTAGACGCCGAGCAGGGTGTCGTAGTTTTCGTAGTCCCAGAAGGTGCCGGGTTGGCGCATTAGGGAACGGTTGCGCGCCCCGTCGACCGAACTCGCGCCGGCCCAGTAGGAGAAGCCCGAGCCGGTCGCGTACTCCATGCCCCAGCTGTCCACGGGGTAGAGGCCGCTGGACATGTTGAGGACGTGGCGGAGCGTGATTCGGCGGCGGGGATCCGTCTCGGCGGAGCCGGCGTTGTCGGGGAGCCAGTCGAAGGGCAGGGGGTCGTCGAGCGCCAGCTTGCCCTCGTCGACGAGCATGCCGATAAGCGTCACGGCGATGCTCTTGGCCGTGGACCAGGTGCGGGTCTTCGTGGACATGCTCACGCCGGGGGCATAGCGCTCGTGAATGATCCGACCGTTGTGCACCACGATCAGGCTGAGGGTCACCTGCTCCGGTGACTCGCGGTCGAAGGCCCAGTCGGAGGCGTCCTGGAGGGCGGCCGCATCGATGCCTGCGGGGAGCGGCCGGTCCTCGACGAGATCGCCGTCCGGCCAGGGCATGGTGCCGGGATCGTCCGCCGGGGGCGGCGTCTTCAGGATCGGCAGGTCGTCGATGTCGTCGAAGGTCTGATCCGGCGACATGATCACGCAACCGATCCCCTCGCGGAACGCGGCCCGCATCGTCGGGATCGCGCCGGCTGCCCCGATCGCGACGGCCTTCTTCGCCCGGTCGACGACGTAGTCCCCACCCTCGACCGTACCGACGGGATCCGGAAGGTAGGCCAACTCCTGGTCGAAGACCTGCTCCATGGTGCGGTTGCTCGTGAACAGGCCGTTGCATTGGAGGACGGCCTGCACGCCGCGCTGGATCATCTCCCGCTGCGGCGCAAAGTAGTCGTAGGAGCGCTCCTGCTGGCCGTGGGCGGCCGCGGGCGGGAGGAGGACGAGCGCGAGGGCGGCGGCGGTGAGGCGTTTCATGGCTTCCCTTGAAGGCTGGGGCAGGGACGGGTCGGACTGGGTTCAACATGCATCCTGCGGCGCGCGCGGCCAAGTTGGGTGCGAGCAGCGCCCCGGCAGAGGTATCTTTCCGCATGCTGATCAACTGCGACATGGGCGAAAGCTACGGGCCCTGGGAGAAGGGGGCCGACGAGGCGGTGATGCCGCTCATCGACTGGGCCAACATCGCGTGCGGAGGGCACGCGGGAGACCCGGACACGATGGCGCGCACGCTGTCGCTGGCGGTCGAGCACGGTGTGCAGGCGGGTGCGCACCCTGGCTATCCGGACCGCCGCAACTTCGGGCGCCTGCGGCTGGACTGGCCGCTCGATTCGCTCGTGCTCGAGATACAGGCGCAGATCGGGGCACTGCAGGCGGTTGCGGCTGCGGTGGGGACGGCTCTTCACCACGTGAAGCCGCATGGGGCTCTGTACCTGGCCATGATGAACGATGACCGGCTGCTGACGCGGCTGGCCGAGGGGGTGGCCGCCGTGGATGCGTCGCTGACGTTTGTTCTGCAGGCGACGCCGGACCGCGAACGGCACGCCGCCATGCTCGAGCACACGGGACTTGCGCTGGCGTTCGAGGCGTTTGCCGACCGCGCCTATGCGGCCGACGGACGCCTCCAGTCGCGTTCGATCCCGGGGGCCGTTCTCAGTGACCCCGACGCTGTCGCGAGGCACGTTGCGAATCTGGTCGACGGATTCGTGGAGACGCCCGAGGGACAGTTGCCGGTACAGGCCGAGACGTTATGCGTGCACGGGGACAATCCGTCGGCAACCGGGGTTCTGCGGCGCATCCGCGAACTGGTGCCACGCCGCAGGTGATCACGTTCCCGGGCCCGGTCAGCGCTCTGGTCACCCTGCCGGTGCCGGCCGACCGGGAGGGGATCGCGCGCGTCGTCGGCCTGGAGCGGTCAGCGCGCGATGTGCTGCCGGATGTGCGAGCGACGATTCCGGCGTTCAATCGGCTGCTGGTCGAGGGGTCGCCGAGCACGTGGGACCCGGAGGAGGTCGAGGCGCGGCTGTCGGCGGCAGCGAAGGAATGCATGCTGCAGGTGCCCGAAATCGAGACGGGCGATCCGGTTTCGCTGCCCGTTTGCTACGACCCGGAACTGGCCCCGGACTTGGAGGAGCTGTCGGCGGGTGCGGGGCTGAGCGTGGCGGAGGTGGCGACGGTGCACGGCGGCACCCCGTACACGGTGCTGGCGACCGGGTTCGCGCCGGGGTTCGCGTACTTGGGGGACCTGGATGCGAGTATCGCCATGCCCCGCCTGGCCACGCCCCGGCGGCGGGTCGAGGCCGGCTCGGTCGGGATCGCGGACCGGCGCACGGGGATCTATCCGGCGGCGGGCCCGGGCGGCTGGCGTATCGTGGGTCGTGTACCCGAGCCGTTCTTCGCCGACCCCACAGAGCGGATCTCCCGTTTCCGCCCGGGCGGCACGGTCGAGTTTCGGATGATCGATCGTGACGCCTACGAGGCGTATTCAGGATGAGTCCGCACGGCGTGGTCGAGCGCCCCGGGCCGTTTTGCACGATTCAGGACCTGGGGAGACGGACCGGCCGCCGGGCCGGCCTCGCTCCCGGGGGTGCCATGGATCAGCGGGCGTACCTGTGGGCCAACCGGCTCGTGGGGAACGACCCGGGGGCCGCCGCGCTCGAGGTCACGCTGGGAGGTCTCGGCCTGCGTTTCAGTGCCGACACCGTGGTGGCGCTGACCGGCACGGGTTGCACGGCCACGCTCGACGGTGTGGCAACGGGCGCGTGGCGCACCTTGCGTGTGCAGTCGGGGCAGGTCCTCCGCCTTGGCTACGGGTCAGTCGGCATGCGCTCGTACATCGCCTTTCCGGGCGGCCTGGATGTCGCCACCGCGTTCCGATCCGCGTCGGCTGTGGTGCGTGACGGACTGCCCGGTCTGCTCGGCCGATGCGTGCGGCCCGGCGAGCCGCTGCGCTGGCACGAGCCCGACCACCGGTGCCCGGTTCGGCGCGTGCCCGACGAGCTGATTCCGCCGCCCCCGGATTCACTGACGTTGCCGCTGGTTGCCGGCTACGAATGGGGCGAGTTTTCGCGTGCAGATCGGCGCCGCGCATTCGACGCGACGTGGACCGTGGACCCCGCCAGCGACCGCACGGCTACCCGCCTGGCCGGTCCCTCCCTCAACACGGGTCCACGCGTCCTCGACTCGACGCCCCTCGTGGACGGGACGGTTCAGGTCACCGGGGACGGCTTCCCCCTCGTGTTCATGCGCGACCGCCCCACGATCGGCGGGTACGCGAAGCTTGGCTCCGTCGATCCAATTGCGCTCGACGCGCTGGCCCAGGCCCGGCCGGGCACGCCGGTCCGCTTCGTCCGGACCGAGCCCGATGTGCTGCGCCGTGCGCTCGCCCGTCGCGAGTCGTTCTTCCGAATCACGTCTTGCCCCGGCACCCCCGTTTCCGCACCTTAATCCGGCCCCGGAAAAGGCGCTCCCCGCCCGTCGCGCGCCGTCGGCCCCTCTTCCGCGGCCGCCGCATACGCCCACCGCGAAGTCGAAGGGAGCCGGTCACAGAATGACCACCGCAACCTGGATCACCATGATCGTGATCATGGCGTTCGTGTGGGGAGGCCTCACCCTGGCTCTCCGCACCGCGGTCCGGAAGGAATCCGCCAAGAGCGCAGACTAGAGCATCCCGTGGATAGAATCCCCCCGGCATTCGAGCGGCGTTGCATCCGTGCTGGGCCGCTTCGCTGTGCGTTGCTCCTCAGGCGAATAGCGCTGCTATTCACCCTTCGTCGCGCCTTGCCAGCCCGGCGCCTCGCCGCTCTCGGTGCTCGGGCGGCTCTATCCACGGACTGCTAGCCGACCTTGCCTAAACGCACGGACATTGACTCGATCCTGATCCTGGGATCGGGTCCCATCGTCATCGGACAGGCCTGCGAATTCGACTATTCCGGCACGCAGGCGGTGCGCGCGCTCAAGGAGGAGGGCTACCGGGTCGTCCTGGTCAACTCCAATCCGGCGACGATCATGACCGATCCGGACCTGGCCGACCGGACGTATATCGAGCCGCTGACACCCGAATGGGTGGAGCGGGTGATCGAGCGCGAGAAGCCGGACGCGCTGCTGCCCACGATGGGGGGACAGACCGCCCTCAACATCGCGATGGACCTGCACCGACAGGGTGTGCTGGCGGCGCACGGCGTCGAGCTGATCGGGGCGGACGAGCGCTCGATCGTGATGGCCGAGGACCGGGAGGAGTTCACGGCCGCCATGAACAGGATCGGGCTGGCCGTGCCGCACGGCGGCTTCGCGCGCAGCATCGACGATGCGCTCAGAATCATCGAGGACACCGGCTATCCCGCGATCATCCGGCCGTCCTTCACCCTTGGCGGCACGGGCGGCGGCACCGCCTACAACCTCGCCGAGTTCGAGGCCCAGGTGCGCAGGGGGCTCGACGCGAGTCCCATTGGTGAGGTGCTGATCGACCGCTCGGTGATCGGGTGGAAGGAGTACGAGCTGGAGGTCGTGCGGGACGGTGTCGACAACGTGATCATCGTGTGCTCGATCGAGAACTTCGACCCGATGGGAGTGCATACGGGGGACTCGATCACGGTCGCGCCCGCGCAGACGCTCTCCGATGTCGAGTATCAGCGCATGCGGGACGCCGCGATCGCGATCATCCGGGAGATCGGGGTCGAGGCCGGCGGCTGCAACATCCAGTTCGCGGTGAATCCCGAAGACGGCGAGATGCTGGTGGTCGAGATGAACCCCCGCGTGTCGCGCTCCTCGGCGCTGGCGTCCAAGGCGACCGGTTTTCCCATCGCGCGCGTGGGTGCGAAGCTGGCGGTGGGATACCACCTCTACGAACTCCCCAACGACATCACGAAGACGACGCCGGCGTCGTTCGAGCCCGCGCTCGACTACGTGGTGGTGAAGTTCCCGCGCTTCGCGTTCGAGAAGTTCCCGGACGTGGACGACACGCTGGGCGTACAGATGAAGGCCGTCGGCGAGACGATGGCGATCGGGCGCACGTTCCGCAGCGCGTGGCAGAAGGGGCTCAGGGGAATGGAGGTGGGACGCATCGGTTGGGTGGCGGGCAGAACCCCGGGCGACGACGGACTCGATTCGGATGATCCGGAAACGCTGCTCAACGCCGTGCGCAGGCCCACGACATTCCGGAAGTACCAGCTGAAGCGCGCACTGGAGGCCGGCTTCTCGATCGAACGCCTGCACCGCGCGACGGGCATCGACCCGTGGTTCCTGGACCAGTTGACCGAGATCCTCGAACTGGAACGCTGGTTCGCGGCCCTGCCGTCCCTCGATGCGGCCTCGGTCCGTCGCATGAAGCGCGAGGGGTTCGCCGACGCGCAGTTGGCTGTGCTGCGCGGGGTGGACGAGGCCGCCATACGCTCGCAGCGCTGGCAGTGGGGGATCCGGCCGACGTACAACGTCGTCGACACCTGCGCGGGGGAGTTCCCCGCGGCGACGCCCTACTACTACTCCTCCTATGAATCCGAGGACGAGTCCGACCCCACCGACGCGCGCAAGATCGTCATCCTGGGTAGCGGGCCGAACCGGATCGGGCAGGGGATCGAGTTCGACTACTGCTGCGTGCAGG
>JAPPGZ010000053.1 GCA_028874905.1 Gemmatimonadota bacterium | reverse complement strand
ACGGTATCTCCCGCCCGGAACCCTGTCAAATCGCGACACCCATGCGACAAAACGCCGTTCTCGCTCAGTTCTGCTCCGTCAGCTCCAGCGGCGGATTCCACTCCGGCACCCCGGGCAACCGCCGTCCCCAGGTGTTTCCGTAGGGATCGCCCCGGCCCAGCAGGAAGCGGAGGATGAGCCGGTGCAGCATGTTCATCTTCGGCAGCAGCCCGTGGAAGCCCGCGGCAGCGGACAGCGCCCGGTCGCGGATCTCCCAGTAGCCGAAGTCACCGGGGATGACGCACACCACGCGCGCTTCGTCCAGGAAGGGCGGGATCGCACCCTCGAGCGGGACCGTGCCGTCGCCGGTGTCGCGGCGGTCGCCCTCGATGTCGGAGTCCCACTCGTTGCGTCGTTCCGCGCCCCGCAGGTCGAAGCGCGGGAAGCCGTTCTCGTCGCGCGCCACCCTGAGCCCGACGCGGGTCCTGGAGTCGACCCCCGCGACGGCGAGCCAGCCATCTCCGGCATCGGGCAGCTCCAGCCTCGAAATGCGCTCGCGGTGCGCCCGGGCCTCGTCGAGCATCTTCCGGAAGAGCTCCGCCCCGGTCACGTCCCAGTCCCTGACCTGATGTTCGATGGTCTGAACCACGTTCGGTTGCCATGCGTCGGGCCGGAAGAAGTTCACCGCCATGCCGCCCTCGGGCGCGACCGGTCCCACCGACTCCGGCAGCAGGTGATAGAGGGCGGGCGTCATGCGGGCCATGCGCCGCTCCCGGGCCTTGCCGGAGTCGTCTCCGAATTCGCTGGTCCCGGTGGCGACCTTGAGGATGGCCTCGTACGAGCCACGGAACGGGGTCCCCAGCGTCACGACCTTGTCGACGAGGGAGCTCCCGCCGGTGGGGCTCCCGATGCGTCCGGCGAAGAGACTCTCGACGTACCCCGCGATGATCAGCCCGCCCATCGAATGGCCGATCAGGGACACGGTCGGGTTGGCGCGATACGCCTCGTCGTCCCGGTAGTGCTTCATCAGCAGTGTTCTGTCGATGACCTCGCGCACGAACGCGGCCAGCCGCTCCTCGGTCCAGTGCAGCGGCATGCGCCAGTCGTAACCGAAGGGGAATACCGGCACGGGCCCCGGCTGGTCCTCGGAGAGCCCGTCGCGCAGCTCCTCGACCAGGTCCTCGTAGATGAGCGGGAATGGACCGCGGGGCATGACCCGGGCCGGCTCGCGCAGCTCGTAGCGCTGGTCCTCAGGGTGCAGCGTGACCCGGTCGTAGCGGCGCTTGAGCATGGTCGTCCACACGGCCTCGGGCGGCAGCTCGTACTCGTCGTGGAGGTCCGAAGCGGTGATCCCGGGGATGACGATGACGGGGGAGATGGGCATGGGGCGGGAAACTGTCCGATGTTGTCGTAGTGGCGTCTGATTCTGACGTTGCGAGCCGACGGGCGCAGCCGTCACCTTGCCTTGAATGACGTACCGACGGCTGGGCACACGGACCTGCGGATCGCGACCATAAATGACCCTGTTTCCGGCGTTACGCCAGCCTGTCTCACGTCGGGGCCGCCTCCGTCGCGACTCCCGAGACGCTTCCGGCCCATTCCCGGAACCGGCGCTTGAGCAGCTTCGGGTCACGAGCCGCCTCGGCGAGCGTACAGTCGGCAAGCTGCCGGCCATATCGCTCCAGCGTGCGCCTGCCGATCCCCGCCTGCCTGGCGAGAGCGTCCCACTTGACCTGGCGACGCTGTCGAAACGCCCAGAGGAGCACGGCCCAGTTCAGCAGCACCTTGGGACCACACCTGAGGGGGACTCCCTCCCGCCAGTAGCGGCGGAACGAGTCGGGCGAGATCCCCAGGCTGGATGCCAGCCCGGTGACCGACGTCTCGGGCCGGGCGGGAAGGCGATGGCCGGAGAGGTTGCAGATGCGCCGGATGGCCTCGGCAACGGACCGGTGCGGCGAACTCGCGGCGAGCAGACGTCGACCCAGCAGCCGGAGCGGATCGTCATGCCAGGGCGCGATCTCCGTGATTACGTCGACCAGCCGGTCGTCCGTTTCCTCCGCCCACACCACGTGAATCCGCTCGGACTCGATCGCGCGGAGCCGCTGAAGACGGCCGATCGACAGCGGCGTGATCACGATGCACGAAGGGGCGAGGAGTCCCCCGCGAGACACCTTGCGGAGCCACTGCACATCTGTGGCGGAGCATCTGCGCAGACCGATGATCCCGACGTCCGCGTTGGCGAGGAGCAGGCCAAACTCACGACGGGACATCGTGGATTCCAGCGGGACATCCGCGAGCAGGCGCTCGACCGTCTCCCGAAGGGCGCGCGTCTCGTGATACAGCGGGATCATGGGGCGCCTTCGAGGATCGGAAAAACACAAGGCCACATCAGTTTCACTGTGCAATGGGCCTATTCACAATATAACGACCTGGGGTGTGAACCTGTTGTGACGAATCAGCTATATATTGTGGCGATATCGTGTATTCTGCCGGGGAAGCAACGTTGAACGGCATCGACGAACTCAGGCGCCGCAACGAGGCGCTTCAGGAGCGCATCTCCAGGCTGACGGCGGCGATTCTGCGCGTCAGCGCAAGCCTGGACCTCGATACCGTTCTGCAGGAGATCGTCGACAGCGCCCGCGCCCTGACCAGCGCCCGGTACGGGTTCATCATGACCATGGACGACCGGGGACGACTCCAGGAGCTGGTTGCCTCCGGTCTTTCGAAGGAGGAACTCCAGCGGGTGTTGACCTGGCCCGAGGGGCAGCAGCTTTACGAACACCTGCGCGGCCTCTCCAAGCCGCTGAGAGTGGCGGACCTGCCCCGCTACCTCGAGTCACTGGGCCTGACCCCGACCACCTGGCATTCCAGGACCTTGCAGGCGACCCCGATGTACCACCGTGGCCTGCACGTCGGCAGCTTCTTCCTCGACAACAAGGAGGGAGGCCAGGAATTCACCGACGCGGACGAAGAAACCCTGGTGCTGTTCGCGTCACAGGCGGCGGTGGCCATTGCCAACGCCCGCGCCTATCGGGACGAACACCTGGCCCGGGCCCGTCTGGAGGTGCTGATCGATACTTCACCGGTGGGCGTTGCGGTCCTGGACGCCCGCACGGCCGAGTTCACGGTGTTCAACCGGGAGGCGAGGGTGCTCGGCGAGCGCCTCGGCCCTTCGCTTACGGACTTGCTCGACGGGATGACGTGCCGGTTCAGTGACGGGCGTGTGATCGTCCTGGGCGAATTCCCCCTGGCCGAGCAACTCGGCGGGGCCGAGCGGATACGCGCCGAAGAGGTCGAGTTCGTGGTACCCGACGGCCGGAGCGTCAAGGTGTTGATCAACTCCAGCCCGGTCTGCGGCAAGGACGGCGAAGTCGAGTCGGTGATTGTCACCGCACAGGATCTGGCGCCGCTGGAGAAGCTGGAGCGGTCGCGGACCGAGTTCCTCAGCCTGGTCAGCCACGAACTGCGCGCACCTCTCACCTCCATCAAGGGCGCGAGCACGACCCTGCTCACGGCGTCGCCCGAGCTGGACCCGGCCGAACAGCGCGAATTCGCCCGCATCATCGACGAGCAGGCCGATCTCATGCGCGGCCTCATCGGCGATCTTCTGGACACCGGGCGCATCGATTCGGGCACGCTGTCGATCAGGCCCGAGCCCTCCGGGTTGGGAGCTCTGGTCGACCGAGCGCGGAGTGCGTTCGTGAGCGGCGGCCGCCGGCACCCCATCCTCATCGACCTGCCGCCCGACCTGCCCCCGGTCATGGCCGATCGCCGCCGCATCGTCCAGGTGCTGAACAACCTGCTCACCAACGCGGCCCGGCACTCGCCGGAGTCATCTCCCATCCGGGTCGAGGCGGTGCGCGACGGGGTGCACGTCGCCATTTCCGTGTCCGACGAGGGCCGGGGCGTGGAGCCGGAGCGGCTGCCGTACCTGTTCAGCAAGCACGCCCGCGGCGACGGCGAGGACGCGGAGGTTCGCCAGGGGCTGGGGCTCGCCATCTGCAAGGGGTTGGTGGAGGCGCATGGAGGGCGCATTCGAGCCGAAAGCGCCGGCGTGGGCCGGGGCGCGTGCTTCACCTTCACCGTGCCCATTGCCGAGGAGTTGTCACGCGAAGACGGTCGCGGGGCTGCCGCGGGCGAGGCCCGGGAAGGGCGCGAGAGCACGCGTATTCTCGTCATCGACGATGACCCTCGGACGCTGCGCTTCGTTCGCGATGCCCTCTCGCGGTCCGGCTTTGCGCCGCTCGTGACGGGTGACCCACTGAACCTGCCGCGCCTCATTCGGACCGAGAAGCCCGCACTCGTGCTGCTCGACCTGATGCTTCCCGGCGGGGACGGGATCGAACTGATGGAGCAGCTCCACGAGCTCTCCGAGCTGCCGGTCATCTTCATCTCCGGCTACGACAGGGACGAGACCATGGCCCGGGCGTTCGAGGCCGGCGCCGCCGACTACATCGTCAAACCCTTCTCGCCCACGGAACTCGTCGCGAGGGTCCGGGCTGCGCTGCGCGGGCGCGCCGAGGCCGATCCCTTTGAGTCCGGCGAACTCCGCGTCCGCTACGACCGGCGCGAGGTGACCCTGGCGGGGCGCGCAGTCGAGCTCACTGCCACCGAGTTCGAACTGCTGCGGGTGCTCTCGCTCAACGCGGGCCGCGTCGTGACCACGGACACCCTGCTGCGCCGAATCTGGAATCGCGGCCGCGGGGGTGATTCCGAGCCGGTGCGCACTTTCGTGAAGAAGCTCCGGCGCAAGCTGGGCGACGACGCGGCAAGGCCCACCTACATCTTTACCGAGCGGGGGGTTGGGTACCGGATGGTGAAGGTTGGGGAGGGGTGAGGGTCGTCGGAGCGACGACAGCCTGCTGGTGGCTCAGGACGTCGGGGCGGGTTGGGAGCACGGCTTGATGCCCAATCGATACGCGATTCTGCGACTCCTTCCTGTCTTTGCCCTGGGTCTGTCCTGTGGCGATGCACCGGCAACCGAGCCGACTGCCCCGCTCTCACCCGTGCCAACTACCGTGGTCGTGACGCCCGAGAACGTTGTGTTCACGGCGCTCCAGGAGACGTCGCGACTGACGGCGGAAGTGCGAGACCAGCAAGGCCGGGTCATGTCCGGGGTTGCCGTGGCCTGGTCGAGCAGCAACACCGGTTTGGCAACCGTCAACGCCGCGGGGCTTGTGACCGCGGTGGCCAACGGGACCGCCACCATCACGGCGACAGCGGGGCAGGCGTCGAGCACCGCAACGGTGACGGTGGCGCAAGCAGTGGCCACGGTCGCGGTCGAGCCCGCAACCGACACGTTGCTGACGGGCGACACGCTTCGGCTGGCAGCGGCGGCGACGGATGCGAACGACCATGCGGTGGCGGATGCCGAGTTCGCGTGGGTGTCGAGCGACACGCTGGTCGCTGTCGTCGACGATGCGGGTCTGGTGACCGGGATTGGGGCGGGCGAGGCGGAAGTCACGGCTACTGCGGCGGGGAGCGGAGCATCGACCGGAGCGGTCATCACGGTGATGCAGTTCGTTGATTCGGTCAGCGTTTCGCCATCCGCCGCCACGGTTGTGCTGGGTGACACGCTTCGGCTCGTTGCGGAGGCGTTCGACGCGAACGCGCACCGGATCGAAGGCGCGGAGTTCGATTGGTCGTCGAGCGATTCGTCGGTGGCCACGGTGGATGATTCGGGGCTGCTGCAGGGCGTTGCCGAAGGCGTGGCGTCGGTCACTGCCACCGCTGGAAGCGCGCGCGGCACAGCGGATGTCATTGTGGTCCCCAGGCGCAAATCGGGCCCGGGTTTGGATATCTTCGACTTCCCGATGCGAGCCATCGCGGTCTCGGGCAACTGGGGCACCAATCGAGACGTTGTGCAGGCCTGGGAGGACAAAGGGAGCACCGGCTCGCTCATTCCCTTGGAATACGTTGCCTGGCTTCGCGGGCTGCATGTGAACTGGATCCTGATTTCGGTGGCTCTCCACTACGAGGACAGCATGGACAGCTCGGTCTCGCGCGAGACGGGCCGCGACCGGAACGTTCCGACATGGCGGGATGGTTCGCTGCGACAGATGATCCGCGAGCTCCGAGGCCATGGTTTCGAGGTGTACCTGACCTTGGCGTTCGAAGCACACGAGGCCGAGGCTGCCGCTCGCCCCCTCAGCCGACACCTGCTCGGAGATCCAGCCCCGCCGCATACCGGCGGCGCCCCTCCCGATGAAGGCTGGCGTGGTCGGATTACGCCCGCCAACTGGCCGTGGCGTCCCGACCACCCGGACCATGACCGCTTTGTAGGCGAGTTCTGGCGAACGTATGCGGACAATGCCGTGCATTTTGCCCATATCGCCGAGCAGGAGGGAGTGGCCCTCTATTCGCTCGGAACGGAGACGGACCGCCTGTTCCGGTCGCGCCCCGATCCAGATGACGAGGCCCGGCCTGAGTCCGGCTACATGCACAACGACTTCGGCGATGAACTCCGTGACATGGTGAGCCGCGTGCGTGCGGTGTATTCCGGCCGGCTGACCTACGACATGCATGCCAACGCGCTGATATATGCCGACTACCACGGAAGCGGATCGGGCGCCGGTCACCTCTGGCAAGACCTTGACCTCGATATTGTGGGAATCAGCGGGTGGTTTCCGCTCACGGCCAGCGCCCCGACATCGGTACTTGGTGTACTCGAGCTGCAGTCGAGCTACGAGGGCATCTTCCAGGACTACCTGATGCCGCTTGCCAACCGGTATCCTGGGCGCGCGATAGTGTTCACCGAGTACGGCTCGATGGATGTCGTGGAAGCACCGGCCGATCCCTCCCTGGGCGCGCGCCACGCGGAAGAACGGGTTTTCGTGGACGCGAACCGAAACGGATTCGATGACGGCGAGGAGACCCAGGCCAATATCTTCGAGGCGTTCTTCGAGACCAGCGCACGCTATCCGGGCCTCGTCAACGGCGCCTTCTTCTGGGACAACTGGATCGCCACGGATGCGATGTGGGCCGACTACTGGCTCGACAGGCGGAGCTTCGCCGTGCGAGGCAAGCTGGCGGAGGCGGTTGTGAGGGACGCCTACGCCCGTCTGGCTGGAGCCAGGCGGTAGGAGCTTGCCATGTCTTTCCCAACTTTGGCCCCTTCCAGGCATCCGATGAGCCGGCACCGAACCATCCTCCAGCTATGCGCGGTGCTCGCCGCGGTGGTCTTGGCGAAGGGATGCGGAGACGGTGGCGACCCCGCCGAACCTGAGTTGGCCCGTCCGACAACGGTCACGGTCAGCCCCGCGGCGGCGGAACTGACCGCGCTGGGCGCAAACGTCCATTTGTCGGCGCGGGTGCTCGATCAGAACGGCCAAGAGATGGCGGCAACCAACGTGGCTTGGTCGAGCAGCAGCACCGCCGTGGCAAGTGTCAATGCTACGGGACTTGTGACCGCAGTGGCCAACGGGACCGCCACCATCACGGCAACGGCAGGCCCGGCATCGAGCACCGCAACGGTGACGGTGGCACAAGCAGTAGCGGTGGTCGCGGTCGCGCCTGCAACCGATACGTTGCTGACGGGCGACACGGTACGGCTGGCAGCTGTGGCGACGGATGCGAACGGCCATGCGGTGGCGGACGCCGAGTTCACATGGTCGTCGAGCGACACGTTGGTCGCCGTCGTGGACGATGCGGGTCTGGTGACCGGGTTCGGGGCAGGCGAGGCGGGAATCACGGCGACTGCGGCGGGAGTGGCGGGTCGGGCTGTCGTAGCGGTTGTGACTCCAGTGCCGACAACCGTGGCAGTGACGCCGGACACTGTGGTCCTGACGGCGATTGGACAGGCTGTTCAGCTTACGGCCGAGGTGCGCGATCAAGGCGGGCGCGCAATGGCAGGAGCCCGAGTGTCTTGGTCGAGCGCCGACACGCTGGTCGCCCAGGTTGACTCGACCGGGTTGGTAACGGCCGCGGGAGGTGGCACCACGGTGGTCACCGCGGCGGCGGGCGAAGCAGCGGCCGGAGCGGACGTCACGGTGATGCAGATCGCTGATTCAGTGAGCGTATCGCCATCCGCCGCCACGGTCACGGCGGGCGACACGCTTCGGCTCGTCGCGGAGGCATTCGACGAGAACGCACACCCGGTCGAAGGCGCGGAGTTTAGTTGGTCGTCTAGCGACTCGTCGGTGGCTAGGGTGGATGGTTCGGGACTGCTGCGAGGCTTCGCCGAAGGCATGGCGTCGGTCACCGCGACCGCCGGTAGCGCGCGCGGCACGGCAGAGATCACAGTGGTTCCGCGGCGAAAACCAGGTCCGGGCCTTGGGATCTTCAACTTCCCGATGCGGGCCATCGCGGTCTCGGGCTACTGGGGGACGAACCGGGAAGTCGTACAGCCTTGGGAAGACGATGGCCGACAAGGGCCTGTACTCCCTGCCGAGTTCATCGACTGGCTCCGAGGCATGCACGTCAACTGGGTCCTGATCTCGGTTGCGCTTCACTACGAGGACAGCATGGACAGCTCGGTCTCCCGGGAGACCGACCGAGGTCGCAACGTCCCGACCTGGCGGGACGAGTCGCTCCGCCAAGTCATCCGCGAGTTCCGGGAACACGGATTCGACGTATACATGACCTTGGCCTTCGAGTCTCACGAAGCGGAGACTTCCGGTCGGCCTCTCCACCGCGGGCAGCTTGGAGATCCGGCGCCTCCGCACACCGGCGGCGTGCCGCCGGGCGATTGGGGGGTGCTGATCAAGCCGGAGAATTGGCCGTGGCGGACGGACCACCCGGATCACCAGCGGTTCACCGCCGAATTCTGGGAGACTTATTCAGAGCAGGCCGAGCACTTCGCCTCCATAGCGGAAGATGCCGGAGTTGCCCTCTTCTCTCTGGGGACCGAGACGGATGCGCTGTTCCGCACGCGGCCCGATTCCGGCTACATGATCAACGACTTCGGGGATGAGCTGCGGTCCATGGTGGACCGCGTGCGTGCGGTATACTCCGGTCGCCTGACCTACAACATGCACTACAGCACGGTCATGTACGCGGACCACTACGGCCGGGGATCGGGCGCCGGCCATCTCTGGGAGGATCTTGACCTCGATGTCGTCGGGATCAGCGGATGGTTTCCGCTCACGGAGAGCGCCCCGAACACCGTTCTCAGTGTGCCGGAACTGCAGACGAGCTACGAGGCCATCTTCCAGGACTACCTGGCGCCGCTTGCCGGTCAGAATCCAGGGCGGGCGATAGTGTTCACCGAATACGGCTCGATGGATGTCGTCGAAGCTCCAGCGGACCCCAGTTCGGGCGCACGCCACTCAGAACTCAAGATACTGGTTGATCGGAACCGCAACGGATTGGACGACGGCGAGGAGACCCAGGCCAACATCTTCGAGGCGTTCTTCGAGACCAGCGCACGCTATCCGGGCCTCGTCAACGGCGCCTTCTTCTGGGACAACTGGATCGCCACGGATGCGATGTGGGCCGACTACTGGCTCGACAGGCGGAGCTTCGCCGTTCGCGGCAAGCTGGCGGAGGCGGTTGTGGGGGATGCCTACGCTCGCTTGGCTGGAGCGAGGCGGTAGGCGCTGTGCCTGGACGTCTCGACCACGGGGGTCGGTTCCGGTTCGCAATGCTGGCCGCGTCCGTGCTCGCGATCGCGTGCGGAGACGAAGAGCCCCCGACGGAGCCGCCGGAGGTCTCCATCCCGAGTTCCGTCTCGGTATCACCCACCTCGGCAACCCTTCAGGCGATCGGCGAGACAGTCCAACTGACTGCCATCGTGCGCGATCAGAACGGAAGGACCATGTCGGATGCCGCCGTCAGTTGGGCAAGCAACGCTTCCTCGATCGCGACCGTCAGCGCCAGCGGACTGGTCAGGGCAACAGGAAACGGCGACACGCGGGTCACAGCGTCTTCGGGAACCGCGACCGGCACCGCGGAAGTGACCGTCCAGCAGCAGGTGTCTTCGGTCGTGGTGTCGCCTCCGAACGCGAGCCTCGCGGAGGGCGATACCGTTCGCCTCCGGGCCGAGGCGCGCGATGCGAGGGCCAACGAGGTGGTGGGCACCGCATTCCTGTGGTCATCGGCGGATGTGTCCGTCGCCACCGTGGATTCCACCGGCCTGGTACGCGCGCGAGTCAGGGGAACGGGCCGGATCTCGGCAGCTGCCGACGCCATCACTGGCACGGCGACAATCACGGTCACTCCGCGCCTCATTCCGCCCAATCCAGCCGTGGACGAGGGCACCTCGCACTCCCTTCAGACGACCGGAATGCGGCTCCCGCACGGGCGGATCCGGCGCGGGAGAAGCGGGACTTCCCACGCCGTGGTCTACGCCGACCTGAATCAGGACGGGCATACGGATCTCTTCTATGCGCCCCTGAACCGAACGCCCAGCGCGTTGCCCCCCGAGGTCCACCTGAACGACGGCAGCTACACCTTTCAGTTCGCGCCCGGCTTCCTCGGCCAGGATCCGCCCACCACCGTGCACGCCCGCAAGGCGCTATCGGGAGACTTCAACGGCGACGCCCGCCCCGACTTATTCGTGCTCGCTACCGGATATGACGTGGATCCGTTCCCCGGCGAGAACAACTACGTGCTCCTGTCCTCCAGCGGCGGGTACGTGCGGGGTGCCGCCCTCGACAGCATCGTCGGATATCATCACGGTGGCGCGTCGGCGGATATCGATGCCGACGGCGATCTGGACGTGTTCGTCACCGAGAACTTCAAGGGTCCTTTCTTCTTGCTCAATGACGGAAGCGGCACGTTCAGAAAGGACACGGAACGGATACGGGACATCAACTACGAAGCCGGGATCTACACGGCGGAATTGGTCGATGTCGACCAGGACGGCTACGTGGACCTCCTTGTGGCTGGCCACGAGTATACCGGGTTTCGCACCCAGGTTCTGTGGGGAAGCGAGAGGGGAGTCTACAGCTCAGCGCGTGGCACCCTGCTTCCCCTTGTGGCAGGAAACGGCGTCGTGGTCGATATCGATGTGGCGGACACCGATGGCGACGGAGACCGGGATATCATCCTGAACCGGACCGGCGACTTCAGCGGTGCCGGGTTCTATGACGGGTACTATGTACAACTCCTGAGCCAGACGGGGGCGCGCAGCTTCACGGATGTGACAGCGAGCCACTTCGCGGACAACCAGGACCTTCGCGCGGAGTGGTTCGACTGGATCCGCGTGTACGACATGGACGACGATGGCGACCTGGATGTTGTGGTTGACGATGTCGAGTCCTTTGCCACGCGGGGGGCAAGGGATCTGGCGTGGGAGAACGACGGGTCCGGTCGATTCGCGAGGATCGGAGGGCCTCGGCGGCCCATCCCGCCCAATCCGAACGCGGACGCGGGCAGTTCGCACACCCTGCAGTACGCGGGACTTCGCGTCGATCATTCCGAGCTGAGGTCCGGGCGGCCCGGCTGGGTCACCGCCATCGCGTACGTCGACTTCGATCTGGATGGGGATGTTGACGTGTTCCACGCCCCACAGTTGGAGAGCGGAGCGCCTCGGCCCGTGGAGTTCCATCTGAACGACGGCAACAACCGGTTCTCGGCGGTCTCCGGGCTCTTGGACGGGCCCGCCCCCGAAGCGAGGAACGCGACGAAGGCGGTCTCCGGAGACTACAACGGAGACGGCCGGACGGATGTTCTGGTTGTGGGCGCCGGTCGCTCCCAGGGCGACGGGGAGATCTACCTGATTCTGTCGTCGCCGAACGGCTATCGGGTCGGTTCCGGGTTGGACGATTTCGCGGGAACCTACTACGCCGTTGCGTCAGCGGACCTGGATGCAGACGGCGACATCGATGTCCTCCTGCCGGGTGCCAACGGTACGGCTACTCTGGTCGGGCTCAACGACGGCCAGGGGATGTTCACTGAATGGCCGGCGCTGGAGCAGAACGCAGGCTTCGTGCTCGCCGCCGAATGGGTCGATGTCGATAGCGACGGATTCGTCGACCTGCTACTCGGCGGTCACGAGCATGAAGACTCCGATACGCGGATCCTGTGGGGCAATGGCACCGGCACCTACACCGACGCCAATGCAACGACGATCCCGAAGGTGACCGGCAACGGCGTGGTTCGCGACATCGACGCGGGCGACATCGACGGAGACGGGGACAAGGACCTGGTCGTCACGCGGACGGGTGACGGGACCGGTGCACTCGAATTCTATCAGGGATACTACCTCCAACTACTGGAGCAGCTTGGGGCGCGCCGGTTCGCTGACGTGACCGCCGCAGCGCTGCCGGACCATCGGGATCGCGAGGCGGGATCGATCAACTGGGTACATCTACACGATACCGACGGCGATGGCGACCTGGACATGCTGGTGGATGACTATTGGCCGCGGGACCTCCTCTGGGAGAACGACGGTTCGGGGAGGTTCGTGAGGGTTGGGGGGTCATGAGCCATGATGAGCCGCAGCAAGACCCCGCACCTGCGCTTGGAGCCAGACTGAGGCTGATCCTCGCCACGCTGGGCGCAACTGTGCTCGCGGTCGCGTGCCAGAAGGAGAATGTCTGACATTGACGTACTAGACGCACGTTAATGACGTATTGCCAATTGGACTTTCGGCCCTTCTATTGGGGATTACCAAGATGAGTCATCACGCTTGGCACCAACCCCGGGTACTAGCTGCAGAGGCACGTTGCCGTGGCCCTTGGCGAAGCACGCCGGACACGCCCAGAAGTCTGTTCCGTCCTCGGTAGCCTGCCTGACAAACGAGCCATCACCTATGGATACCATTTTGTCCGTTTTCGTTTCTTGGTGGGCCCGGAGACCCACAAAACCCGGGACGGCGCGAAACGCTCTAGGTCGATCTCGCTTCGGTAAGCGTTTCGCGCGCAGGTGCAAGCCATGATACACGACATGCGATCCCTGTTCGCCGCGCTGATGCTCGTCGCCGCTTGCGGCGGCGGGGATGTCACTCCCCCTCCTGCGGACCCATGCGCCGGATGGCCCGCCGCGTCGTTCTTCAATGCGTCCTCCGCGCTCCAAGCATGCCTTGACGCTGGTGGCGATCCCAACGCCCGCGACGACGAAGGGCGTACCCCGCTGCACAAAGCGGCAACCGCACAGAACGCCGAAGCGATCCGCGCGTTGCTCGCTGCTGGCGCTCGGATGGGCACCTCGGACTACTACGGGCGCACGCCACTCTGCGTGGTAGCGGAAGCCGTCGCGGATACGGACGTGATGCATGCCCTGCTGTCGGCTAGGCCGATCATCGACACGGAGTGCCAGCGGCGCAGCACCAGATGGACAGGCGAGGGCGAGCGCCCGAACGGGGAAATGGTGACCGCCCTGTGCCTCGCGGCTGGCTACAACAGCCCAGCCATCGTCGGCATCCTGCTCGACGCCGGGGCGAGCGTCAGGCGGCTCTGCTCCGATCCCGGCGACATCGCCAACTGCTTCCCGCCCGTCTCGGCGCTGGGCTGGGCATGGCGCTCACGGGCGCTGCCCGGCTTGTTCCGGGGCGAGGGCACGGAGGACGTGGCTCAAGCCGTCGTAGACCTGCTGGAGGAAGCGGGCGCGGCGCACGGCGGGGGGCTCAATGATGGGAGTTGCGTATCATGAATGTAGACCATTGGCGCTTGTACAACCGGAGAGGACGAAGGAAGGTCATGAACGCCCGGCTCTATCTCGCGCTCGCGCTGATAACCGCCGCCTGTGGTGACGCGACAGAACCAGTAGCGACCGCCGACCCGTGCGCCAACTGGAACTCGCAACGCTTCTTCGCACAAGCAACCGCCCAAGAAGTCCAAGCCTGTATCCAAGCCGGACGCAGCACCACCGAACGAAACAACGACCTGCAATCCCCGCTCTGCATGGCCGCACAATTCACCAGCTATCCCGAAGTCATCCGAACACTCATACAGAACGGCGCGTCCATTCACGACTGGTGCGCGTTCAACGGTTGGGAACGATCCCCCTGCGCCCGCGCCAATGCCCTGCACGTCGCCGCCGACGTAAACACCAACCCGGAGGTAATACAGGCACTCATAGACGCTGGCGTATCCCTAGACCACGGCGGCGGACCGTCAGGATGGACACCACTTAGCGTCGCCTACCTGTTCGGCGCACCACCAGAAGTCATCGCCGTCCTACAAGCAAACGGCGCTACAGGATCAATCGATATCCTGCCCATCGGAACACTCTGCGGCCCGTAAGGGAACTAAATGACAACCTACAAAGTCAAAACCGCGCTACGCAAAAGCCGCAATAGCCTGATCGAAGCCCTGCCGCCCATGCGGTTCAGGACGATGTCCTTGTCGCCATTGCCATCGGTGTCCGCCACATCGATATCGACGACCAGCCGTACCCTCGAATCGCCGGGAGGAGGGAGGTCCGCAAGGTGCTGAAAACGCCGCTGCCGTCTCCCCAGAGCACTTGCGTCGAGAAGCCGTCGGACTCGATGCCGCCGGCCAGAATGTCCACGTCCACCAACTCGGCGGTGAAGACGGCGCCCTGGAGGTGAACGCGAGTCGTATCCCTTATGAAGTTCCCGGTGCCGTCATTCACCAGAAAGAACGCACCTCTGAAGTTCTCGGTCACAAACACGTCCAGGTCTCCGTCCGGGTCGATATCCGCCGACGCTCCGCCGTGGTGATATCCAACGATGCTGTCCAGCCCCGGCGCGTTCACGTATCCGTTGCCGGACGACAGCAAGGCGTAGGGTGGTGCGCCAGGCCAGGGTGGATGGTCCCGTGGTCCAAGACAAGAACATCGGGCCTGCCGTCGCCATTGAAGTCTCCCGGGAGCGCCTTGCGGAGATGCACGCCGCCGGCTGCGTCGCCGAAGAATCCGGCGGCGAGATCAAAACCGCCTCTACCATTGTTGATGTATAGCTCCGGCGGGCGAGGCTCAGGTGAGCCATCCAGTGGCGAGTAGAAGATGTCGATATGGCCATCGCCGTCGAAATCAGCGTCGGCGCGCGCCGGGGTCCAGTATTGGTGACGATCCGCAATGCCAACGTGGCTGACGTACAGGCCCCCGAACCGGAGGGTGTGCGACGTTCCTTCGTCCACGGGCGGAATTGGGTGGGATGGAGGGAAGAGTTACAGTCAGATTCACACTTCCGTTCGCCGCGCCCAGCGCGGCCGACATCGTCGCGTCACCCCGGATCCGCGCTCGCACCAGACCCAGCGAATCCACCGTGGCGACGTGCACGTTGTCGGACATCCAGACGAAAGCAGTCGCGTCCATCGGGTTGCCGTTGTCGTCCTGAGCCTCCGCGGTGAGCCGGAGCGTGTCGCCGACTTCGAGCGCCACCGTCGCCGGAGAGACCACGTTCGGGCCACCTCCCGGAGCACCGCCACGCTCGCGCTATCGGCCGCGGCACCGGAGGCTCCAACGATCGAGGCTCTCCCGTCTCCAGCCGCTCTCACCGGGAGGACGAGGACTTCCACCTGATCGAAGCCAGAATGGATGGGCATCCGCTCCCGCGCAACGTCAGAATCAGACAATACGACGCCATTATCGTGTAACGGGTAGGCCCGCCTATTCCTGGCCCATCAGACGATCCGAGTGGCGGCGAAGCAAAGCAGCAGCGGCCTCTGCTGGCGGAGGGGAATCAGACTCGTCGGACTGTCTGATACTGCCGTAGATTCGCCCGCTTTTTGACGTTACGCGCCGGACGCTATTGGCCTACAAAGGCTTTGACGAATGTCTGATATTGACGTATTCGGCGCGTGTTATTGACGTATTGCGAATCGGACTCTCAGCCATTCTCTTTGCTAGTAGTGCTAGCGAGCATCCGTCAATTGCCGGGGCAGGAGGGCGAGTTCCCATCATGCAGGATTCCGGCACTTCCATCACGTGCAGCCTCGCCGCCACCAGAGGCGCAACTGAGAGGGCCCTGCGCGCCATCCGTCAGCTGACCGGACCGCGCGGTCGGTTGATCGCCTTGGCGACGTTGGCGATTTCGCCGTTCGCCACACCTGCCGCCGCCCAGTCCGGCTCCGAAGCGGTCGTCTGCGTCGGGAGCGAAAGGCGAACCCTCGCGACCAACCCGATCCGCAGGGTCTACACGGAAGACATGGAGATCGTGTACCGGATCGGGGTGGACATCGGACAGCGCGATCAGGTCGAGCGCGATCTCAGTTCGGAACTCGGCTCCTATCCCGAGGTGTGGTGCGCGTGGTCCGATCCCGGGGACGACCACGCGGTGATCATCAGCTACACGGGCGTCATCCGTCAGGATCTGACTGTGGACCCGGAGGATCCAAGGTTCCAGGCCTTCAGCGTGGGCTTTGGCACGGACTTCGATGCGGCCGAATCACACGCGACAACGATCAACCAGCGCTTCAGCAGCCAGAGCGACGGCAGCGGGTATGAAGTGCTGTTGAGGGAGACTTGGAGTGTGGCGGATGGAGGCGTAGCGGAAGGAGCAGTGGTGGCGGGCGGTGAGCGCGGGTTTGCCCCGCCGGACAGGGCGATCTGTACGGGAAGCGCGTCCTCCGAGGGTTGTTGGATGGAAGTCTCCAATCACTCTGGGTGTTTCCTGTGGAATCCGGAACCAAGGGATGGTGTTTCGGTGATCTGGAGCGGGGATTGTTCAGAGGGCTTCGCCGCAGGCAGCGGAGACGCTAGATGGCAATGGAATGACGGAAGCGCCATCGAGTCGGGATTGTTCCAAAGCGGGAAGCGCGAAGGCTTCCACATCGTCAACTGGTCGGATGGCCAGCGGTACGAGGGCTCCTATGTAAATGGCGAGAGACAGGGCACGTGGACCTTCGTCTGGGAAGACGGCACGCAAGATGTCGGCCCCTACCTCGACGGCGAGCGGCACGGCAACTGGGCCGAATCGTACAATAATGGGAGCCGAGGGGAAGGCCCTTATGCCAACGGCGAACGGCACGGCACTTGGACCGTTTTCTGGGAGGAGGGCGACGTAGGTCGAGAGGTCGGTCCCTACGTTAACGGCGAGCGGCACGGCGTTTGGACTGGATACGACCAATCCGGGAATCGGATGGGGACGGTTCGGTTCGAGAATGGTAGGCAGGTCAGCGGCTCCGGGAGCGCTGTTGAGGCCGGTGCAATCGCGACCTCGACGCCCCGCCAGTTCGCGTCCCTAGGGGCTCGATCCTATCCAGGCGGTGTGCCGTGAATTCGAGACATCAGCACGCAACAGAGGAACCTGCTTGGAGAGAGGTAGCTTGGGAGTGATGGGAGGCAACACAACACAACAACACAGCTGCTCCATCGGCAACCATCTGGACCTTGCCCTTACCTCGCTCTCCGCCCGGTCCGGCTCGGAGCGGTCATCCGCGTCGCGAGGGAAAGGCGAACCCTCCAGACCAACCCGATCTGAAAGGGTGGCATCGCAACGACAACGTGGCCGCAGAGGTACGTCTCGTCCGTCTACGACGAGCCTCGCGGCACACACACTCAAGAGGAGATACTACACAATGGTACACAGAACAACTTCATTTCGATGGCGTGCGTGGCTGATGGTGGTTGTGATAGTGCTGGGTGCGTGTGCTTTACCGATGGACGATTCGAGGGAAGCAGGCATTGATGCCGCTGGGTTGAGTCGGAAATGGTCCACAACAGGTTGCCAGCGGAGCGGCGGAGAAGGCATTGACCTTGACGGAGATGATATCCTTGACGAGTGCGAATTTGATGTTGCATATGCCTTTCGGCCTTCATTGGTGTTCCACCCCGAAGAAGATGCGAAATCCCGCGAGACCTATTGGGCTGTAAGGCAGCCAACAAAGACAAGTTCTTCGCTAAGAATCTTCTATGCGCTGGGATACCATCGCGATACCGGAATAGACGCTCTTGGGGGGGCGTTCGGACATGACGGTGATTCAGAGGCCATCGTTGTTTCGGTAACGCCCAGGGTAGGGCGATGGACAACAGATACAGTCCTGATATCGGCGCACGGCAACTTCAGGTCACCTCCAATCGATTCCCTCACGTGGGTTGGGATGGAGTTGCCCCGCTATGACGGACACCTTTTCCTTTGGGCCAACGAGGGAGGTGA
>JAPPGZ010000017.1 GCA_028874905.1 Gemmatimonadota bacterium | reverse complement strand
ATGGTCTGGACGCGTTCCGGGGCACCCCCTACGGCGGGTTCCGGTTCGCGGAGACGGGCGCCCGCGCGTTCAGCAGCGGCGTGCGCTACGAACTTGGCTCGGGCCTCGGTCTAAGGATCGAGGGCACGCGCCACGAGAACGCGCTCGCCGCCCCACGGCACACCATCGGGATCCGCGGCAGGTTCCGGTTCCATTAGCCCCGGGGCGGGCGGGCCGATGATCGTCGATGAGTGGCAGTGCATGAACCCGGACTGTGACAGCCGTTCCCGGGTCGTCAAGACCCGGATCGACTTCCTGTCCGGTCCCAAATGCTACCGCTGCGGCCAGCCGTTGTCCCTCGTCGATCCCGCAGAACCCGAGAATCGCCCTCCCAACCATCGCCCGTTCCCCCTCGACCGCACGCATAACCCGAAACGCGTCCCCTGACCGGCCACGTTGGGCTGGCTCTCCGCGGAGGTGCCGTGCGCCGGGGCGATCTCTAGCCTGCGTCCGCGTAGTATCGGGCGACTGCGCCCCGGCCCGCGGACACCGCGCGGGCGTAGTAGGCGGGCATACGCTCGGACTTCCAGCGTCCGGCCACCATGAGTGCTGGCAACCCCACGCCCGCGGCGGCAAGATCCTGCGCCATGCCGATCCGCGGCGAATGCCCGCTGAACCCCTCACCGAGCCCCGCGGCCCTGGCCATCGCCGCGATACGGTTCGAGATGGAGCGCCCGCTGCGCAGGCCAAAGACGCGGTCGCCGGATGCGGAGTCGGCGGGGCGAATTCGGCGAAGCGCTACAGCGGCGCTATGGCCGACATAGAGCACCGAAGAGATGTTGCTGGTCTTCGAACGACGGATGATGACGCGGGCCGACCCGTCCGGCCAGAACTCCACGCAATCCCAGCGAAGCCGCGCCGCCTCGCTGCGCCGCAGCAGGGCATCCCTCATGACGGAGGCCAGCGCGATGTCGACATCGCCCCGTCGGCGCGCGTTCTCGACCGATTCGGTCCGGCCCGTCGGTCCCGACCTGGGCAGGTGGGCGGTTCTCTTGATCGCCCCGAGGGCCCCGGCCGTCAGCCCCCTGGCCTGCTTCGGGTCCGCCCTTCCCTGCTCGGCGGCCCGGTTCTTCAATCCCGTGAGCGTGCGCTTGACGCTCGTGGCGGACGTGGGGTCCGGACAGCCCCGCGCCCGGTGGTGGTGGCTGATGGCCTTACGGTCCATGGCCAGCGTCGATGCCGACCGCCCGATACCGGCGCGCCAGGTCAGATAGGCTGCAACGGTCAGCGGATCGGCCGGGAGAGGCCGGAGGTGCTCTGACACGGCCCAGGTCTCGAAGCGCTCCCAGGCACGGACGTAAGCGCGCACCGTGGAACGACTCCTGCTCTGTTCAACCGCGGCGGCAATCGCGTCAATATAGTGATCGGGCAACGCGGACGTGGCCTCAATGGTTGCCGTCGTCCCCGCTTTCGTCATCGCCGGTCCCCCCGTTTCGAGTTGTGGATTCCATACTCCCTGTCCTCGAAGCGATGAACGACGTATTTCGAAGCGACAATGTCAACCCGTAGTGGGAACTACATACCTGAGTAACCAAAGGGCGGAACCGGCCGGATAGTTGTGGCCAACGGGCTGGCGGATGATCCACACATTGGCGATTCTGCAGTCGCGTTTGCTGTCCTTACGCATGCAGGCTCCATATTGTCAATAACTACATCAAAAAACTTAACCAAATGTCAATAAATGGTCAAGTTCTCGGCTTGTTGTATTGCATTCGTATTTCGTCACATTTGGGAAGTGGGAAGCGACCGTCTGAGCCGTGCTCACTCCGTTGCTCTTGTACGTATTGGCTTGGGGTCAAGGAGACTGCCTTATGGGAATCCCAAACTGGAAAGGTGACCCCCGGCCCCACCACGCATGCTAGGACGCGTAGTCGTTTCCTGTACGTTGACCGATCCGCACTTCGGACATGACGTAAATCCCTTTCCGACAACACTTTCCGAACGCGGATGTCTTCCATTTGTTCGCACATGGTAGCAATCCCCTGGTGCTCGCGTTCTAAAACAGCATATACAAGGACGACTAACGGCCATTCCTATATACGCGATCTCTGTTGCATTTCTGTTGCAAGTCCTGAAGACTCTGTTGCATTTCTATTGCAATCTTGGCACAAGATCTTGCTTGTTGATAAGCAAAGAGATACTCCTCTCGGAAGCCGTTATCGACAAAAGACCTGATTGGGAAGAGGAAGCCTTGCGAACGGTGTCAAAGAACTGATGTTGCCGTACTGCCTCACTTAACGCTTTTCTTGTTGGCGTGTCGGATACAGGCAGTTTTGCCCTTGGTAACTCTAGGCTGAGCGTATCTTTCTTGATTCGGCGAGTCCAGACTGTTCAGAGGCGACTTCTCCCACTTCCGCGGACCTTCCAGGCCGAACCGACCCCCCTCCTGATGACTGCCTCGGATATGCTGGAAACAGAGTGCACGATAAGTCTGTTACATTACTGTGACAAATAGGCGATACACAGGAACCGGCCGCATCCGGGCCGCAATGCGCGGCGCGCGGTCCGCCGGTTCGGAAAGAGCGAAGGAATGGCGAACGATTCGGTCGAATTGAGGCGAGAAATCGAGACACTCCGGGAACGCGTGTCGAGACTGAGCGCGGCCGTGTTGCGGGCGAGCAGCAGCCTGGACCTGGACACCGTGCTGCAGGAGGTCGTCGACAGCGCGCGCGTCCTGACGGGGGCGCGCTTCGGCGTGATCGTCACCGTCGACGGCACCGGACAAACCGAAGCGTTCGTAATGTCCGGCTTCGCTCCGGCCGAGCAGGATGAGTTGGTCGCCTGGCCGCACGGCCCGCAGCTCTTCGAACACGTCAGGAGTCTTGCCGCGCCGATTCGCGTAGAGGACGTGCGCGCCTATGTCCGGGCGCTGGGCTTCTCAGGTGATGTGGTGCGACCGACGACGATGGTGGCCACGCCGCTACGACACCGCGACATGAACGTCGGCAACTTCTTTCTCGGCGAGAAGGAGGGCCGGCAGGAGTTCACGGAGGCCGACGAGGACGTCTTGACGCTGTTCGCCGCCCAGGCGGCAACCGCGATCGCCAACGCTCGCGCGCACCGAGAGGAGCGTAGGGCGCGGGCGGACCTGGAGACTCTTATCGAGACCTCGCCGGTAGGGGTGGTGGTATTCGACGGACCAACCGGCGCGCCGGTGTCGTTCAACAGGGAAGCGCGGCGGATCGTCGACGGGCTGAACACGCCGGGGTACGCCATGACGCAACTGTTGGAGACGATCACCTGTCACCGCGCGGACGGGCGAGAGGTCGCGCTGGCCGAGTTCCCGCTGACGCAGCTGTTGAGCGCAGGGGAGATAGTGCGCGCGGAGGAGATGACGCTCTCCGTTCCCGATGGCCGGAGCGTGACCACCCTGGTCAACTCGACGCCGATCCAGGCGGAAGACGGCACGGTGCTGTCGGTCATGGTCACGCTGCAGGACATGGAGCCGCTGGAGGAACTGGAGCGCATGCGCGCCGAGTTCCTGGGCATCGTCAGCCACGAGTTGCGGACGCCGCTGATCTCGATCAAGGGCTCTACGGCGACCGTCCTGGGCGCCTCGCCGGCACCGGAGCGGGCCGAGATGCTGCAGTTCTTCCGGATCATCGACGAACAGGCCGACCGCATGCGCGGCCTGCTTGGCGAGCTGCTCGACCACGGGCGCATCGTGAGCGGCACACTGTCGGTGTCGCCGGAGCCGGCGGACGTCGCGGCTCTCGTGGACCAGGCACGGAGCACGTTCGTGAGCGGCACGGGACGTCACGAACTTCACATCGACCTGCCGGCAGACCTGCCGCCGGTGCTGGCCGACCGGGCGCGCATCGTCCAGGTCCTGAGCAATCTCCTGTCCAACGCAGCGAAATACTCTCCCGAGTCGTCGCCCATACGGATCGACGCAAAGCGGGAAGGCGTGCATGTCGCAATCTCCGTGAGCGATAAGGGTCGGGGTGTACCGCCGGACCGTCTGTCGCACCTGTTCCGCAGGTACGCCGCGCCGGTCGGCGGAGACCGGGACCGCCGCGTGGCAGGAGCCGGGCTCGGACTGACCATCTGCAAGGGC
Source organism: Gemmatimonadota bacterium (assembly GCA_028874905.1). Classification (GTDB taxonomy): domain Bacteria; phylum Gemmatimonadota; class Gemmatimonadetes; order Longimicrobiales; family Gaopeijiaceae; genus Bin94. Next base: position 14,112 of record JAPPGZ010000017.1, on the reverse strand, counting down.
CTGGTGGAAGCGCACGGGGGCCGAATCTGGGCCGAAAGCGCGGGCGCGGGGCAAGGCACACGGTTCACGTTCACAGTGCCCGTGGCCGAGGAGCCGGACACGGCCTCTGAGCGTTTCGCGTTGGCTGGCCTGCGCAGAGTCCGACAAGCGCAGGAGAGAACACCCATCCTCGTGGTCGACGACGACCCACAGATGCTTCGGTACCTCCGGGACGCGCTCACCGGCGCGGGGTACGCCCCAATCGTAACAGGGGACGCCGAGGAGGTGGGCAGGCTCGTCACCATGCATAAGCCCGGGCTGGTCCTGCTGGACCTGCTGCTGCCCGGAACTGACGGCATTGCGTTGCTGGAGCAGGTCCCGGAACTGGGCAACCTGCCCGTCATCTTCATCTCCGCCTACGGGCGGGACGAAACGATCGTCAGGGCGCTGGATGCGGGCGCAGCCGACTATATCGTCAAGCCGTTCTCTCCATCAGAGTTGACGGCCAGGGTGCGGGCTGCCCTGCGGCGGGTAGCGGGGCCCGAGCCGTTTGTCTTCGGGGAGCTGACCATCCGCTACGACCAACGCCGGGTCGCTGTCGCAGGCCAGTCAGTGCGGCTGACCCCCACCGAGTATGAACTGCTGCGTGTGCTGTCGGTGAACGCGGGGCGGGTCCTGACACACGAGTCGCTGCTGCGGCAAGCATGGCGCGGACGAGGCCGGCGCCCGCCAGACCCCAAACTGGTGCGGGCCGTCGTAAAGCGGCTGCGTCGCAAGCTGGGAGACGACGCGGCCAACCCGGCCTACATCCGCAACGAGCGGGGGGTTGGCTACCTCATGCCGGCAGATTCCCCGTAGAGTCAGCTCCCCGCGCCGGCCGGACCCAGGACGTGCGCCCGAAAGTCCTGCCGCAACGTGTCCACCGCGCGGGTCACGCCCGTCAGTTCTCCGCGAATCTCCGCGAGTCCTGCACGCAGGGCGGTCTGGCCCTCCCGGAGTTCGGCGATCTCGGCACTCAGGTCCGTGCGTAGCTTGGAGATCTCGGCACCGAGGTCCGTGCGCACCTGCCCGATCTCGGCACCGAGGTCCGTGCGCACCTGCCCGATCTCGGCCTGGAGCCCATCGCGTTGCCGGGCGATCTGCTCCCCGATCTTCGCGTGAGCCTCGCGGCTTTCGCGCCGCACTCCCTCAATGTCGCGGCCAAGGTCGCGGCGCACTCCCTCGATGTCGCGGCCAAGGTCGCGGCGCACTCCCTCGATGTCGCGGCCAAGGTCGCGGCGCAAATCTCCGAGCATGCGCCAAACCAGCGCCAACCCCGCCACACCCGTTGCGACGAACGTCCCCATCAGACCCCCGGCCTGCCACCAATCCATGCTTCCTCCCCCGTGCCGGTATTCGGTCCCGCCCACCGAAGGTACCGACGGACCGACGGGGGTCGCAATGGAATCACGCCGACCCAAATCTCAACGGGTCGCGGGGCGCCTGAATGGCGGAATGGGACGGGCGTTGGACATCACGCTCGTCGGGACGCATGCTTCAGGACCGTGCTACGTTTATGTCGTGGGGGATGGAATGAGCCGATCACAAGCCATCACATCGGCGCGCACGCTGTTGGTCATGGCGGCCATAGCAGGCTGGTCTGTCGCGTGCGGCGACGGGGCCATGGAGCCGCCACCAGCCCCACCACCCGACCCCCCCCGCGCCACGACGGTGACGGTCACGCCCGCCACCGCAGAACTGACGGCACTGGGTGCAACGGTGCGATTCTCGGCCGAAGTGCGAGACCAGAATGGACGGGTGCTGGCAGGGGTCTCCGTCGCGTGGTCGAGCGCCGACGCCTCGGTCGCGACGATAGACGCCTCCGGACTTGCGACGGCCGTGGGCAACGGCACGGCAACGATCACGGCCGCAACGGGGAGCGTCCAGGGTACCGCCCGAATCACCGTTGACGCCCCACACCAGGCTCCGCCTTATCGCGGAACCGTCTTCCTGGACCCCGATATCATTGTTCCATCCGATCCGACGGACTTCGTGGGTCTCAAGCAGGCCGGCCGCGGCGACCGGCTCGTCTACGATCGGCGGGCCGCGGCGTGGATCACGATCCAGGCCTACCTGTTCGACGCCACGTTTGCCGACGGCCTTTCCACCGAGTTTCAGGTCAACCCGGAGTTCGGCGCATGGGCGGAGGCCGAGGCGGCAGCCCGCGCCTACGCCCCCGCGATCGGCCAAATTCCGGTTGCGCTGCGTGAGGACGTGGATGCCGTATGGATACACCGGGGCGACGAGGCGTTCGGAGGCGGCAACCGCTCTCTGCTCGTGCACACGGATCGCGGCAACCAGTACCGGCAGCAGGGGTTCCTCGCGGAGGTCTTTGTGCACGAGGGGGTCCATACGTCGCTCGATTCGACGCACGCGGCCGCGCCCGGCTGGCTGGCGGCGCAGGCAGCCGACCCCACGTTCATCTCGACCTATGCCCGGGATCACCCCGACCGCGAGGATCTGGCCGAGAGCTTCAGTGCCTGGCTGGCCGTCAGGCACCGCAGGGACCGCATCACCGAAGGCATGGCCGACACGATCACCGCGGCGATCCCCAACCGCCTTGCCTACTTCGACAGCCTGGACCTCAACCTCTGCCCGGTTGCCGGCGGAGAGGCGTGCGCGGCGGGCGCGAAGTGGACGCTGTCAGGCACCGTCAGTCATGGATGGGCCGACCCCGAGTCGGGGCCCTCGGTGGTGACCGCCAGTGGTCGAGTCGCTGGCGCCGTCGTGGAGGTCGTCGATGGCCCCGACGCCGGACGACACGTGACCACCGACGATCACGGTCGCTACCTGCTGGAATCTCTGAAAGAGGCACAGTTCACCATTCGCACAACGGGGGAGGGGTTCGCGCCGGTCGACCGAACCCTGATCCTGGCTTCGGACACAGCTCTGGCGTTCGCGATCTCCCGTGAGCTACCGCCGCGGAGACCGCCGGCCCCACTCCCCGACACGAACCCGGAATGGCTCAAGACTTTGTCCTCCGACTATCCGCACGCGCACCACGTCGCCAACGTCCGCGTGTTGTCCGACATCGGCCCGGCCTTCAGCGAGGAGCACGCGGAGCATCTGAGCCGCGTGTGGGACTTCTTCGATGCCCTCTACGCCGAGAACCGCGGCGACTACGTCGACGCCTACTACACATCGGATTCGACCGTCTTCAAGAAGGTCGTGCCGCACTGTCCGACCGTCTTCATCCCCGGTGCCAGAAACGTGACGGCCTGCTATCTCGACTACCCGCGCTGGTTCATGATGCCCTACCAGATCCCGGACCTGGGCACCCAGTTGCATGAGATAGGCCACGACTTCGCCTTCGCGACATGGCCACAAGCGTGGGACACCTCCAACTGGTTTGTCGAAGGGACGGCCATGTACTTCGAGGGTGGTGTGTTCACTGACGCCCGCTCGCTCCGAGTCCCGGCGCCATTCTCCTGGTGCACCGATCTCTTCCAGCGGTTTGACCGGGAAGACCGTCTCCTCCCTCTCGGGCAGCTGCTCCGTCTCAGTCGCAATGCCTTCCTTGAGGACAATTGGCGCACCTACTCGCAGTCGTGCATGCTGTTTGACTACCTGGAGCGCCACGAGCCGGGCGTTCTGTACTCGCTCATCAGCCGGATCAACGCTCGCCAAGTCGCCTCCAACGACGAGCTGATCGCTGCGCTACTCGAACTGACCGGGAAGTCGGTCAGCGAGCTCGAGGAGGTCTACGAGTCGTATGGGCGCATCGCGGGGGGCAGGTGACGGGAAGGTGGCGCCAGGGGCAGGTCCGTTGGTTGGCCTTGTGGGGCCGTCTCACTGTCTCTTTGCCAGTTCCAGCGGCGGATCCCACTGCGTCACTCCGGGCAGCGGACGACCCCAGGTGTTGCCGTAGGAGTCGTCCTTCCCAAGGAGAAAGCGCAGGGTCAGGCGATGGAGCATGTTCATCTTGGGCAACAGTCCGTGGAAGCCGGCGACCCTGGACAGGCCGCGGTCCCTGAGCTCCCAGTAGCCGAAGTCGCCCGGCGTCACGCATACCAGCCGCGATTCGTCAAGGAACTGCGGAACCGCACCCGCGAGCGGAACCGTGCCATCCCCGGTCCGGCGCCGCAACGTCTCGTCCTCCGAATCCCAGTCGTTCCTGCGTTCATCGGACCTGAGGTCGAACCTCGGCGCGCCGTGCTCGTCGGAGCGGACGCGCAGTTCCACGCGGGTCTCGGCGTCGACGCCGGCAATCGCGAGCCAGTCGTTATCGCTCATGTCCCGGTCGTCCAACCGAAGATCGGCCAGCCGCGCGCGGTGCGCCGCCGCCGCGTCGAGCATCGCCGCGAACAGTTCGTTGCCGGAGACGCTCCAACCCTCCACCTGCTTCTCAAGGGTCCGTACCACACTGGGCTGCCACGCGCCGGGGCGGTAGATATCGGTTTCGAGGCCCTCGTCCACGTTGAGCGCATCGGCGAAGCTCGGTAGCAGGTGGTACAGCGCGGGGGTCATGCGGGCCATGCGCCGTTCTCTTGCGCCGCCGGAGTCGTCACCCAGGTCGGCCGTACCGGTGGCGACCTTCAGAATGGCCTCGTAGGAGCCTTGAAACGGCGACCCGAGCGTGACAACCTTGTCGACGGACCCGCCTCCGTAACGCTCGATGTATCCGCCGATGATCAGGCCGCCCATCGAATGGCCGACCAGGCTGACGGTAGGGTCGTCCGCCCAGTCGCTGTGCCGGTAGTGCCCCATGAGCCGGGTTCGGTCAACGACTTCCTGGATGAACGCGGCCAGACGCTCCTCGGTCAGGTCGAGCGGCAGACGCCAGTCGTATCCGAAGGGGTAGACGGCGGCGGTCGCTCCCTGGTCGTCCGAAAGGCCGTCCCGCAGCTCTGCGACCAGGTTCTCGTAGATCATGGGGAACGGACCGCCCGGTACGACACGCGCCGGTTCGTGGAACTCGTAGCGCTGGTCGTCGGGGTGCAGCGTGACGCGTTCGTAGTGGTGGGTGCGAACGGTGGTCCACACCGCTTCGGGGGGCAGCTGGTACGCGTCGTGCAGGTCCGACGCGGTAATTCCGGGCACAAAGATCACCGGGGGGTTCACGGGGCGGATCCCCTGAACGACAGCCTCACTTGCGCGAACCCGAACGCGGCGAAAGGGTCACGATCCAGATCGTTATGGACCGCCCGCGAGACGAAGACCATGAAGTGGCTCCCCTCGTGTTCGAAGAAGAGGAAACTCTTGCTGAGCAGCGAGCCCCCGATCATCACAGCACCGTCTTCTGCGTCGAGGATGGAGAAACCGTTGTAGCTGTCACCGAATCCGTCGGCGCGGATGCGGAACGGGTACGGTGGAGAGAGGCTGGCCTCCATCCCCTCGGTGAGGTCGTCGGTGTAGCGCAGGCCCCGTCCCTCGACCATTTCGATATGGTCGAACAGGCCGAGTGAGCCGAACGAGGGCAAGCCTATAAGCGCCAGGTCGTGCGCTCCCGCCTGCACCCGGACCGCGTTGGAATCGTTTCGAATACCCCAACTGGTGCTCCGCAGGAACTCGGACGCGTCCGGATTCAGCGACTGTCCGCCGATACGGAGATCGACAGGGACACCGTCCCGTCCGATCGCGACCCAATCCTCCGGGCCCGGCTGAATCGCCGGATTCCGCGCGACCAACTCGCCGTTCACGAACCACATCGCCGCGGCGAAAACCGCGACGCTGCCACCCGCCCGAAACGATGCGACGGCAAACCGGCTGCCCTCGACGCCACCGAGAAACCGGTAGAGCGTCGCAGTGATGACCAGACACACGCACGCCGCCGTGAGCACCGGCGGGAGAGCATAGGCGAGGGTCAGGGCCGCTCCGCCGGTAAACAGTACGATCATTCCAAGCAGAATTTTGGTTTCTGCGTCCACATTCATCTGCCGGCCTGCCAATTCGCGGGGTGTTCGCTGAACCTCTTGTTGGCTCCGTGCGAGCCAGATGTACTGCCGTTGCCATGTCCAGACGGCCTGGGTGGCACCATAGCCCGACTCAGGCTGTGTGGCTGCCGAGGGACAGTAGGCGGACGCGGTGCTTCTTCGCAAGGCAACGGCCCCCTTTTTCCATCGGATTCGTGCCTGTCTCGCTACGCCGTCTTACAGAGAGCGATTACTACGCGATGGAAGAGCATCCTATACACGATATTTCCGTCCACGCCATAAAAGGATCTTCGTCTTCGGGACCCCGTTCGAGGAAGCTTGGGCCGGGACACTCGATCGGGTCACGCTGGTCAGGCTCGGGGGACCTGCCGCCGGGCACCAGCGGTGGACAGACTCGCGCGGTTGCAGGGCACCCAGTTGCATGAGAATCGACAGGTCGGACATCCAACCGCCCTGGTCATCCCAATTCGGGCCTCCGGTGGCGTGATAGAAGGCTTCGAGGATTTCACCTTGTCACGACGACATGCTCAATTCATCGCGTAACAAGGTGTGGCACACCGGGTCTCGAGCAGATCATCAATTGATGGGCGGGGTTCTCTCAGTCAGTGGGGAAGCGAACGACGACGATGAGGTATCTGTAGCCGACTGGCCCGATCAAATCGACCCCCAGTGTGGAGCCGCTTTGGGTGGCCACGCATGAGGCGCTTGCGTGGATGGAGACCTTGAACCAGATCAGGGTGCCTTGGTCGTAGGTGCCGACCCAGCAATTGACGAGCGAGTGGTTCACGTCGGTATTCGGGAAGATCACCACGACCCGGCCGTCAGACGGTATGGTGCCCTGGCTGGTCATGGTGACGGTGGTCTCGCCTCGTGGACCTTGGGGACCAATCGGACCCGGTGGCCCTTGAGGCCCTTGAGGCCCTTCGGGTCCCATTGGCCCTTCGCAGGACAGCGTGGCGAGCGAAAGGGCGACGGCGGTGAGCATGGCACGGGGGATGGTCATGACGGGTTTCTTCGTGGGGTGAATGTCTCGGTCCCGGACGGGTGCCGGGCCACTGAAAGGATCTTCCGGCGTAGGTCAGTCAGCAGCCGTGCCGGATTGAGTCCATGCAATGCCGTGTGCGATGCTGGAGAAGTGGGCCAACAAGTCTGCCTGGTCTGGAGCCTACGTATCCGGATGACGGAAACGTTCCTCTCTCAGATCCACGGAGAAAAGGGATTCTCCATCTTCCCCGCAGCGAACCACCGCATCCCACAACTTGCCGTCGCCATCGTCGTAGACCGTTCCGACAAGCTGGCATTCGCCATAGCTGGGAAGGGTAAAGGTGACCACTCGATGCTCCGGATCCTCGAAGGGGATTCCGATCCCCTCGACGTCGGTCATGAACCAGCACAGCGGATCGTTCGAAGGCAGCCAGTCGAGGCCGTAGGGGTCCGGGTCCGTTTCCCAGATCACGAATGTGCCGTATACCATCTCGGACTCGACATCGCGCTGATGATTGACCACGACATACGTCGTATCCGAAGTCGACACAACCGGATCGTCCGTTCCTCCATCAGCGGCCACTTCCGGCGGCTCGGAAGCCGGAATCGCGATTCCCTTCCACGCTTCCATCGATGCCTCCGGGGTCATCAGATCGCAGGACGCCAGAACGAGCACCAAACCAACGGCCAAAAGTCGCATTGTTTTCCCTTTCGCTCACGCGATGATGTGTATGGACATTCTCATCGTTAAGCGCGAGGGACCCCCGCCGCGTCCTCAAAATTGAGGATTTTGCGGGATTCTCCGGGACTAGCCCGGAAGACCATGGCAATCGCCGAGGTCGGCGTCACGATTCAGCAGCGTCCCCTCCCATCGATGACGACGTTGGCAGTCTGGTTATCGGCGACGGTAACGGCCTGCGGATCGAAGACGATCAGGCAGCGATCACCAGTGTAGAAGGCGTACAGCGTGTAGCTGCCGACCTCCACGTCGGTGAACCGGAAGACTGGTGAATCGAGCGTTGTGGTGATCGCGGGGCCCGCCCCTTCCAAGGTGACTTCCACGCTCGTAGTTGCCGTTTCGCAGATGGGTTCGACCACGGATCCCAACGTGTAGCAAGCGATGACCTGGCCTTCGACGTGGCCAGTGGGTGGCGGTCCTGACAGGCCGCAGCCAGACAGGGCCAGTGCTGCGGCGGGCAGGGTGATTCTGCGGGTCACTGGTCGGGTTTCCCCTCCATTGGGTTGGTGTGGTTTTGAGGTAAGCGACTCGACAGTCTAAGTGCGTGGCGGTACTTGGCGCGTCCTCAATTCTGATGACTCGGTGGAGCCGCTCTCCGGTTATATTGGTTGTTTTGTGCCCGCTCGCGCATACGCCATTTATGCACTTGCGGGGTGATCCCATCCGGCACCTGTTCTCTCGACTCCGACCATGAGTCCTTTTAGATCGGCAGCGATCAGTGCGATCGTCCTGCGCGAGCGTCTCCAGAGTGGAGTCGCGTACCACCCGCTGTCGGCGCGGGCGACTCAGGATCCGTACCCTGCGTATGCGGCCCTCCGGGCGCGGGCTCCGGTGCATCGGAGCCGGTTGCTGAGGGCCTGGGTGTTCACCCGCTACGCCGATGTGGATGCCATTCTCCGCGACCATCGGCACTTCGGCAACGACCCGCGCAAGGGTTCCATGACTCGTCGGCAACTCGCCATGCTGCCGCCGCCGCACGAATACACGATGTTGCTCCTCGATCCGCCGGACCACACCCGTTTGCGGGCGCTCGTCACAAAGGCCTTCACCAGGAAGGCGATCAACGCGCTCGAACCGCTTATCCGCAGGACGATGGCAGCTCTGCTGGACGACATTGCCGACCCGGCCGCGTTCGACCTGATCGAGGCCGTCGCCCGGCCGCTGCCGATGATCGTGGTGGCCGGGATGCTCGGTGTTCCGGTTGAAGACAGGTCCCAGTTCACTGTTTGGGCAGCGCGGCGCGCGCGCTTGCTGGAACCGACGATCAGCCGTCGCGAGCGCGAGGCCGGAGAAGTGGCTTCCCGCGAGTTCGATGACTATTTCGGACCGATCATCGAAGAGCGCCGAGCCGAGCCGCGGACCGACATCGTCAGTGCCCTGGTTCAGGCACAGGCCGAAGGTGCGCGTCTGAGCGACCGGGAGACGCTGAACATGCTGCGCCTGATCCTCAGCGCCGGAACGGAGACTACAGCGAACCTGATCGGCAACGGCATGCTGGCCCTGCTTCGCCATCCGGATCAGCTTGAGCGGCTTCGCGAAGACCCCGGTCTGATACCTGCGGCCGTGGAAGAATTGCTGCGCTTCGATGCTCCGGCGCAGGCCGATTTTCGCCGCGTCCTCGTGGATTGCGAGGTGAACGGGTTTCGGCTGCGGGAACGCGACAACGTCGTGCTGCTTCTTGGCGCGGCCAACCGGGACCCGGAAGTGTTCGACAATCCGGATCGCCTCGACATCGAACGACGACAGGGTCCGCACCTTTCGTTCGGGCGCGGCATCCACCATTGTCTCGGCGCGCCGCTGGCGCGGCTGGAGGGGCGGATCGCTCTCGAGATGCTGCTCGGTCGCCACCGTTCGATCAGATTGCTCGGCGATCCTCCGCGGTTCCGCAAGGGCGTCGTACTGCGAGGGCTCCAGTCCCTGCCCCTTTCCTGCATCCGAGCCTGAAGAGCCCAGGACCGTCGTGAGTGAACGAGACGCGTTCGATCGCATCCTCGCTTCGATGCATCGGGCCACGTTGGATGATGTCCACTGGTCGACAGCCTCCCGCCTCATCGAGGACGAGTTGCGGGCAAGCAGCACCAGTCTCGTGTTCGGAGCCGGGAATTCCGACCGGGGAGTCCAGATCTTCATGGCGCGGAGCTTCAGCCGCGGCGAACCCCGTCCGGAGGTGGACCGTGAGTACTTCGATGTCTACTACCCGAGAGACGAGCGGGTCCCGCGCCTCCGGCGCCTGCCCGACGGCCAACCGGCCCCCATAGCTACGCTCTACACCGACCGGGAGTTGAAGACATCCGCAGCTTACAACGAGTTCCTGGTGCCCCACCAAGCCGGGAACAGTCTCATCGTCCGCCTGGCCGGACCCGCCGGTACGCGGATCGTCTGGGTCGTCAACGATCCCACCGACCATGGTGGCTGGTCCTCGGCCCAGATCGAATTGGTCCAGCGTCTTGTTCCGCACATTCGCCAGTACGTGAGTGTCAGGCAGTTGCTGGCGGGTGCAGGAGCCCTGGACACGTCGCTTGCCGGAATGCTCGAGAGCACCGGGCCAGGCATCATCCAGGTGGACTGGCGGGGGAAGATCGTGGCGGCGAGCGACGGCGCCAGGATGTTCCTGCGAAACGGCGACGCCCTGTTCGACTCCGGTGGCTTTCTGTTCGCCCGTTTCCCCAGGGACAATGCCATTCTGCAGGGATTGTTGACCCGTGCGCTGCCTCCGTTCGGCCGACAGGGCACCGGCGGCTCGATGGTATTGGGGCGCCCATCGGACCGTAATTCCGTGGAATTGCATGTCCACCCAGTGGGGCAGCAGGAGGCTTCCCTATGCGCGTGGCCGGTCGCGGCGCTGGTGTTGGTTGTGGATCCGGGAAAGGACAGGATCGTGATCAACCCCGATCTGCTGGCGGCACGCTTCGGTCTGACGGGGGCGGAGACCCGCGTCGCGGTCATGTTGGCCGAAGGCAAGAGCGTCCATGACATCGCCGAGTCCACTGTGCGCGAAATAAGTACCATCCGCACACATGTGCAACGTGTTTTCCGCAAGACCAGGACCAACCGGCAAGCGGATCTCGTGCGGCTCGTGCTCTCGATCTCGGGCGACTCCGGCCTGCGGCTCTGAGGAACACGCGGAGGCGCTCTGCCTGCGCTGACCTCGGCCGGCCTGCCTAAGTCCTCCGGCATATCCCGGGACCATGTCTTGCCCCGCTCTTCAACGCGCACGTACGTTTGGCCGCACCAAGACCAAGGAATCGAACGGATGTTCCCGGCCCGCGACGCGCACCCAAGTACACCGTGTTCCTCCACGGACCGGTCGCAACAACTCTTCGCGCCCGCGTTAGCCTTTCTCGCGTTGGGTGTCCTGACCGCTGCGTGCGAGGAACCGGTCCTGGCCCCGCCCTTTATTCCCGGTCCGATGGCCGATCAATCCCCGGCCTCCGCGACCGAACGAGAGGCGCTCGCCGCACTCTATGGCGCCACCGACGGCCCCAACTGGACCCGCAGCGACAATTGGCTGAGCAACGCGCCGTTGGACGAGTGGTACGGGATCGTTACGAACGACGAGGGGCAGGTCCGTTGGTTGACCTTGTGGGACAACGGGTTGAAGGGTCCCCTTGTCCCGGACCTCGGTGACTTGCCCGCACTGGAACTCCTGGGGTTGGCAGACAACGAGCTCACCGGCGAGGTACCGGTGGAACTGGCCAGCGCCACCACGCTTACCGGACTGTGGATCGACAATAACCTGCTGACCGGGGTTATTCCGTCCAGCTTCCTCGATTTGTCCGATCTGCGAGTCCTGGACTTCAGCGGCAACGACGAGCTTTGCATCCCGGGTACGGTGCGTTTCAAGGAGTGGGCGGACTCGGTTTCCCTGGTTGCGGGGCCGGATTGCTCGGCGGCGGATGCCGAGATCCTGCGCGTGCTCCACCAGAGGACCGGCGGCGGTTTCTGGACCAACTCGGACGGGTGGCTTTCCGACGCCGCACTGAGCGAATGGCACGGGGTCGAGACTGACACGATCGGCCGGGTGACGGGTCTGGCCATGAGCCAAAATGGGCTGTCGGGACAGTTGCCGGACTCGTTGTCCGAGTTGTCGGCGCTCGTGAAACTCGACGTCTCGGGCAACATTCTCGCGGGCGCGTTGCCGGTGACGCTCACGGCGTTGGCCCTCGAGGAACTCCGCTACTCGGACACGCAGCTGTGCGTGCCGCAGGAGGAGGACTTCCTCGCATGGCTGGCAGGGATTGCGCAGCACGAGGGTTCGGGTCGCGAGTGCCCGCCGACATCGCAGTACGACATCCTCAAGGCCATCTACGAGGCCACCAACGGCCCGAAATGGCTCAACAACGACAATTGGCTGACGGACGCGCCCCTGGGAGAATGGTATGGGGTCCACACGGACTCCAACGACCAGGTTGTCAGCCTGTACCTCTCATACAATTTCCTGCAGGGTCAGATACCGCCTGAGATCGGTGGCCTTTCCAGCCTCGAAACCCTGCGCCTCGGCGGGAGCTACGCCCTGACCGGTCCGCTCCCGGAAGAAGTGTTCGATCTGCCGAAACTGAGAATCCTGAATCTCGGGAGTTTCAATCTGGGCGGTGCCGTGCCCCCGGAGATCGCCAGGCTCACCCAACTTGAATGGTTGTCCCTCGCGGGTGCGGGTCTCGGTGGACCGCTACCGGCCGAGATCACGCAACTCACCAATCTGCATTTCCTCGATCTGAGCTACAACGACCTGGTTGGGTCGATTCCGCCCGAACTCGGCACACATATTCCAGTGTAGTCCACCAAGGTCTACTGAGTAGGCCATAACACGTTATTAGATAACGTTTTCTGTAAGATGTTCAGCTTCCGATCTTCCCTTGTGGTCCATCGCCATCCGGTGTATTCTTCCCAGTGTAGTGCTGCAATGAGTGATACACCACAAGGAAGGAACCCACCATGAAGCGACCGAGGACACTCTCCGCCGCGTTCGTGCGGACGGTCAACCGGCCCGGAGTCTACGGCGACGGACGCGGCGGGCGCGGGCTGAGCCTTCGCGTCCACCGGACGCTGGATGGCCGGATCACCAAGACATGGCGTCAGCGCGTCAGGATCGAGGGGCGGCTCACCTCGATCGGACTCGGGCCGTATCCCGAGGTGACGCTTGCCGAGGCCCGCCAGAAGGCGCTGGACAACAGCCGGGGCGTCCTCTTGGGCCAGGACCCGCGCGGACGCGGCGTCCCGACCTTCGCCGAGGCCGCCGAGCGGACCATCGAGCTTCACCGCGAGGCGTGGAAGGATGGGAGCCCGCTTCCCGAGCAGTGGGAGTCCACCTTCCGCCTCCATGCCGCCCCGCTCCTCGACAAGCGGGTGGACCGGATCGAGAGCGCGGACGTGCTCGCGTGCCTCTCGCCGATCTGGAACTCGAAGCCCGCAGCGGCGCGGAAGGCCCAGCACCGCATCACCGCCGTCTTCCGCTGGTGCATCGGTCGAAACTACCGGGCGGACAACCCGGTGGACCGGGCGGTCGTTGCGCTGCCGAAGGCGAACGGCCACACGACAACCCACCACCGCGCGCTCCCGCACGAAGAGGTCGCCGCCGCGCTCCGAGCGGTTCGCGGAACCACCGACACGCACCCTTCGGCGGCTCCGTGTGTCGAACTGATCGTCCTCACCGCCGTTCGTCCCGGCGAAGCGCGGGGCGCGCTCTGGCACGAGATCGACATGGACGCGGCGACGTGGACGATACCGGCATCCCGGATGAAGGCGGGCCGCGAGTTCACGGTCCCATTCAGCACCGCCGCGCTCGATGTGCTCGGACGGGCTCGCAAGATGTCGGGCGAATCGCCGCTGGTGTTTCCGTCGCGGACCGGCGGGCCGCTTCCACCGAAAGCGCCGCTCAGGGTGCTCAAGCGCGCCGGTGTCGCCTCGACGCTGCACGGATTCCGGTCGAGCGCCCGGTCGTGGATGGCCGAGTCGGGCGTCCCGGCGGAGGTCGCGGAGGCCTGCCTTGCCCACGTCCCGAGAAGCCAAGTCGTTCAGGCGTATCAGCGGTCCGACCTGCTGACGCGACGCGCCGAAGTCATGCAGGCATGGGGCGAGTACCTCGGGTAGCTGCGCGCCGACCCCAACCCCGATGCGCACAGCCCTTCCTCTTCCGTAGCGCATTCCGCGGGCGACCGCGTTGCCGCCACCCACGGCGGCAGATCGAGCCGCACCGGCCTTGCCGGACCGGACTCCACGCCTCTGGACGATCATCCTTCGGTTCGCCAAGGGGGCGTCCCGCCGCGCCGCTGGCGGAACTCTTCCGAGGCTCTGACACGTTATGACACAACATGATACGTCATAAGCACTTAGGTAATTTCCTAGGGGGTTGACGTGCTTGCGGACGTTCGTTCAGCGTTCGGGCATGGAGACGCTGGAGGGACAGTTCATTTCGCGCGTGAGCGCGTTTCTCGGGCGCTCGTGCGTGAGCCCGACGGCGTTCGGCCAGATGGCGGTGGGCGATCCGAATCTGATGCG
>JAPPGZ010000039.1 GCA_028874905.1 Gemmatimonadota bacterium | reverse complement strand
CCGCATCGCCGTGTTCAGGATCTTGTCGTAGTCGCCGCAGCGGCAGAGGTTGCCCGAGAGCAGGACCGCCGCCTCTTCGCGGGTCGGATTCGGGTTCTTGGACAGCATGCCGACCATGCTCATGGCAAAGCCCGGCGCGCAGAAGGCGCACTGGAAACCGCCCTCGTCCATGACCGCCTGCTGGACCGGGTGCAATTCACCGTCCTGCTCCAGCCCCTCGATCGTGGTGACCTCGCGGCCCGCCACCGAGTGCGTCAGGATCGAGCAGCCGTAGTGCGTGACCTCGTCGAGGAGCACGGTGCACGCGCCGCATTCGGCGCGATCGCAGCCCAGTTTGGTGCCGGTGAGGCCGAGCTGGTAGCGGAGCGTCATGGCGAGCGTCTCGTGCTTGGGGACGTCGACGCGGCGCTGCTGGCCGTTGACGTTGAGGGTGATGAGCCGCTCCACCGCGTCCTGGGCGGAGAGCATCGGCGTCAGCACGCCGCTGCCGCGGAACAGGTATCCCGCGGCCGATGCGGTGGCGCCGGCGGCGATCACCCCCTTGATGAACTTGCGGCGGGTGAAGCCGCCTCGTCGTGACTGGATGACTTCGGGTTGCAACATCTCGCTCTGCACCTCACTCACGGATGAAGGGCGGGGCCGGTAATCTGGCTGACATTATACGGTGGGGTGGGCCATCCGGCCAACCGGGGAGGGGCGGAGAGCGGCATGGGCCGGCTTCAGTCGCCGAGAGAGGGCCTTGGCCCGATCACGAGCACCGCGCTCCGTCCTTCGGGGCCGGCAAGTTCAGCCAAACCCCGGTCGAAGGTTGCCAAGCGTCCGCCATGGCGCATGGCCAGCGCTAGCAGATGGGCGTCGGTGACCTGCCGGTAGCCGGTGACGCGCTGGAATGGCGCGGCACGCGGATCAGTCGGTGAAATGTCGTCCGCCCAGAAGACGTGGCCCGCTAGTCCACGAATTCGACGGAGCAGGGCGATGGCTTCATCTGGCGTGCAAGCTTCGGGGATGGCGCGCCGGTTGCTCGAGACCCTCACAAATCCGGACTCGGTGAGTGGACAGGTGGCCCAGCCACGGTTCCGGTTTGCCCGGAACCACCGGTGCGCGGCGGCGTGGTGCACATGATTCGGCCACGCGAGGGCAACGAGGACGTTGACGTCCAGGAGCCTGGTCAGACGTCCTCCAGTGCGTCGCGCACCATGTCGGACGTAAGCGGCGGTGCGTCAGGCCCCACGTCGAAGACGGGGAATCCGTCGGCGCGAACGGCGGGCTCGCGGGGACGGAGCGCTTCACGCACCAGCATAGACAGTACGGTCCCCATGCTCTCGCCGCGTTCGCGGGCGATGCTCCGAGCCGCCCGGTAGACGTCGGGGTCCAGCGTCAGTGTTGTTCTCATGGTGCAACATCATAACATCATCGCATCATGATGTCCAATGGGCGGTGGTGCGTCGTTGCCGTAGTGGCCCGCCAGACCCGGCGAGACGTTTATCCGCTCGCCCCCATCTTCGCGTCCAGCGTCATTTCGTCCTCGTCGATCGTGCCCCACAGGAGCAGCGCGCCCGCCGCGATGATCGCGGACGGGTAGAAGAGCACCTGCGAGCCCTCCAGGACCCAGCCCCATGGGTCGATGATCGACCTCCACACGCCGAGCGCGGTGATCAACAGGATGACGAATGCGACCGGGTAGGCGCGCTTGCGCCAAAGGCCCAGGACGACCAGGGCCCCGAGGATGATCTGGAGGACGCCGAGGACGTTCAGGACGGCTGCCTGCGTGCCAATCCCCAAGTAGAACGCCTCCGCGACCGCCTGTCCGTGCTCGACGTTCACGAGCTTGTCGAGTCCCCACATGACCAGCAGCCAGCCAGTGGTCACGCGCAGAAGGAAGAGTCCCCAACGTTTCATGATTTGCCTCCGTTTCGCGGTTTGTGTGTCGAGTGCGCACCCAGTTTTGACTTACGATCTGTAGACGAAGGCGTCCAGCAGTGCGGCTCGCGTCCTCCAAATTCGAGCGAGAGACCTGGCACGTGGTTCCGGCACGTTGTACCAAGGCTGAATCATAAAGCCAACCGAGGAGCTTGCCGTAGCCATTCCTCGGTTCATCGACAGCCCGTCCGAGCGTAGTCGGAGGGATCCCCGTAAGCTTCGCCAGTCCCTGTTTGGAAGCGTTGTTCACGCAGATGCAGCGATCGGAGCGGGTCAGCGCGAGAAGGGCCGTGGCGGTACCGCACGAGGCCCCCCTGTGCCGTGTGATCTCCCCAAGGGCCCTGACGGCCACGTCGGGAAAGTCGTCGTCGTCGGCTTCCAAGACCGTCCGCAGACAGCGCCTGCAGTCTGCCTCATGCCGCCGGATGATGTCCCAGGGAGCGGGCCGGGTCCTCCTGCCGACCAGGCCCATCCACTCCTCACCCAGTCCGCGTATCAAACGTTCCGACTGGCGAAGGTCGCCTCCCCCGAGCCAAGCTCTCACCGCTTCGCCTCGTTCCTTGATTGCACGCTGGTAGCTTCCGACGCTTCCCTCCAGGCCCAGCACACACCAGTCGACGCCGTCCGCGGCGAGCTCCCGTTCGCGGTCGAGGAGAGCGGCCTCGTATTCCGCGATGCTACGCGGCGTGCGACCACCGCACAGATGCCACAGGCCGTCCACGGGTGCTTCCACGAGCGTGCCGACCTCCGGGTCCGGCCGCCGCCAGGTCCGCCGGTAGTTCTGAATCAGGATCCCAACCTTCGGCTGAGGTCCGCAGTCCGACCGCGTTCCTCGAACCAGTCGATCAGGCCGCCGGATTCCTGTCCGTGACCCACTTCGAGCATCAACTCCTCGTTGCTCGAGAACCCGCCGTTCGTAAAGTTCGCGCTGCCCGTCCAAGCAATGCTCTGCCGCGCCCGATCATGCGACCGGCCCAAGTGGAACAGGTACAGCTTCGGGTGGAAGATCCCCGTGGCCGCACCCCTGACGAGCCTCAGTTCGCAGCGGTCGAGCCCATGCAGGAGGGTCAACGCTTGGGGGTCGGTGGCGTTCCTGTGAGTTCCAGCGAGCACCCGAAACCGGACGCCTTGTTCGGTGCCCCGTTTCACGATCTCCAGATGCCGCCCCTTCGTAACCCATGCAGTGGCGATGTCGACCCGGCGGGAGCGTCCCACCAAGTCTGCGAATCGGTCCGCCAGCTGTCGCGTCTCGATGACCGGGTTGGCTCTATCGACCACGGCGATCACTCGTACCGATATTCGAACACGAACGACGGCCCTCGCCCGACGCGAATGGGATCTCTCGCCGGGACTCGCGCGCCCGGGGAATGGCCAGATTCGCGCCGCGAGGCACGTTGTCGACAAGCCATCGGCCCAGGGGCTCGCGGCCGGAGGCCTGCTCGCGCCGCGGGCGCTCAGGTGCTGTTGCATCCATTCTTGAGCCTCCTTTCAGCTGGCCTTCCAACCCCCTGCCGGGAACGCCTCTATCGTCCCCCATTCGGCCTGCGCCAGCGCACCGGCGGCGGCGGTTCGTCCGCGAAGGTCACCTTGCCACCGTCTTCGAGCAGCCGCAGCGCCTCGCGCACTGCAGTCTCCAGTTGGGGATCGCCACCCGCAATCACCGGCGCCGGATCGTTGCGCACCTCGATGTCGGGGGCCACGCCCTCGGCCTCCACGGCCCACTCGCCGTTCACGTCGAAGAAGCCGCCCCGCGGAGCCACGAAGCCGCCCCCGTCGATGAGCGGCGGCGTGTCCCAGGTCCCCACCAGCCCGCCCCACGTCTTGGTCCCGACCAGGGGACCGATCCCCCGGAAGCGGAACAGGTACGGCAGGAGATCGCCCCCCGACCCCGCGCGCTCGTTGATCACCATGACCTTGGGTCCGAAGAGACCGGCCATCGGCTGGGTCCAGGGCTTGCGGTCGCCCGCGCGCGAGTTGAAGTAGCCGGTAAGCTCGCGGTCGAGCATGTCGACGATGTAGTCGGCCGCCGAGCCCCCGCCGTTGTTGCGCTCGTCGATGACCGCGCCCTCTCGGTCCTGCTGCGCGTAGAACATGCGGTTGAAGTAGGTGTAGCCGCCCTGCCCCGTGTTGGGGAGCCACACGTAGGCCAGACGGCCGCCGCTCATCTCGTCGACGCGGGCCTGGTTGGCCTCGACCCACGCCCAGCGCCGCAGCTGGCCCTCGTTGCCGGTGGGCTCGACGAGGACGTCGCGGGCGTCCTCGGCCGAGGGTGAGGACGCGACCGTCAGCGTGATCGTGCGGCCGGCGGTCCCTTCGAGCAAGCGGTAGGGATTGGTGGGAGCGCGCAGTTCGGCCCCGTCGATCGCGAGCAGGTAGTCGCCTTCGCGCACATCCATCCCGGGATGTGAAAGCGGTCCGGCCAGCCCGGGCGTCCAGTCGCCTCCGTTGTAGATGCGGGTGATCCGGTAGAAGCCGTCCTCTTCCTCCAGGTCGGCGCCGAGGAGGCCGGTGCGCGGGTTGTCCAGGTCCGGGTAGTCGCCGCCGCGCACGTAGGAATGCCCGACCGCGATCTCGCCCGAGAGCATGTCCAGCAGGTGGTTGAAGTCGGAGCGGTGGCGCACGTCGGGGAGCCACGCCGAGTACCAGTCCCAGACGTCGTCCCACGGCGCCCCGTGCTGGTTGTCGACGTACAGGAAGTCGCGCATGAAGCGCCAGCCGTCGCGGAGCATCTGTGCGTATTCGGCCGTCGGTTCCACGCGCACCCGCAGGTTGCCGAGGTCGAGCGCGCCGTCACGCCCCGACGGCGGACGGGCGGTGCTCACGATGTTCCAGCCTCCACTGTAGTAGAGCAGGCTGCTACGGTCGTGGGAGACGGCGAGACGCCCGCCCCTCTCGAGGAAGTCCCCGGCCTCGCGGTCCTCGATGGAGTACTTGAGCACGGGGCCGCCGCCGAAGCCGCCACCCTCCAGGACGAAGACCGTTCCGGTCGGTCCCGGCACCAGGCCTGCGTAGTCGTCAACGTCCAGGCCCGGGGCGTCGATGATGCGTGCAGCGATGCCGTCGAAGTCGATGACGACTGCGGGGGGGTCGTCCGTGGAGTCGTCCTCGCCGCTGCCCTCGTCGCCGCTGGCCTCCTCGTCGCTACCCGGCAGGAAGGGAGATGGCTCGTCCGCGTTGAGGAGCGCGAGGTAAAGGGCACGGGTTACCGGCCGGTCGTACGAAGTCATGTCCAGCCAGCCGGTGTTGAGCGCGAAGTTGGTGGAGGCGAGGAAGTAGAGGTACTTGCCGGACGCGTCCCACACCGGCGAGATCGCGTCGGACATGCCGTCGGTGAGCTGGCGCGTGTCGCCGGATTCCGTGTCGTGGACGAATACCGCGCGCAGCTGGTTGTCCAGCCGCCGGACGTAGGCAAGCCACCGCGAGTCGGGCGACCACACGGGGTTCATGGTGCGCTGCGGGTGCGCGAAGCGGTCGGTGTCGACGTGGTTCACCTCGCCCGACTCGATCTCCAGCACCAGCACGCGGTAGTGCGTGTCGGTGAAGGCCAGCCGGGTTCCGTCCGGCGACCATTCGGGGCGGAAGTAGAACGACGGCTCCGGGATCTCGATCCGGCGGGGGTCAGATCCGTCCTGCGCGGCGATGACCAGCCCGTACTCGTCGCCGTCGTCGTTGAACCAGGCGACGCGCGACCCGTCCGGGGACCAGACGGCGTGCCGATCGGCCACGCCGGGGGTGCGGGTGAGATTGCGCCACGATCCCTCCTCGGCGGGCACGCTGAACAGCTCGCCGCGCCATTCGAAGAGCGCCCGCTTGCCGGTGGGCGAGAGGCGCGCGTCGCGGAGTTGCGCCGCGGGGACCGACTCCCAGCGCGGGCGGGACCAGTTCATGTCGCCGGTCACGTTGATCACGAGCTGGCGCGAGGTGCCCGTCGCCGGGTCGAGTTCGTGCAGGTAGCCGGCCTGCTCGTAGACCACCGCCCCGTCGCCGGCGCCGAGGGATTTCACGTCGAAGTCGGCGTGGCGCGTGAGCTGCCGCTCGGTGCCGGTATTCGGATCGAACGACCACACGTTGCTCGCCCAGTCGCGCTCGGACATGTAGTAGACGACGCCGTCCATCCACACCGGATCCATGTGGCGTTCCCCCTCCCACGGCGGCGTGGTGCGCTCCCAGGTGGACGTGGAAACGATGCCGATCGGCTGCGCCTGGCCCCCGCGGTAGTTGCGCCACTCCGGGTCCCAGTAGCCGATCTCCTGGTACGCGATGTGCGCGCCGTCGTCGGACATGCCGCCCAGATAGGCCTGGGGCAGCGCGAGGGGCACGGGCAGCCCACCCTCGGGCGAGACCGAATAGAACTTCCAGAGCTGCGTGGGGACTCCATCGCGCCCCGACTGGAAGAGGATGTCGCCATCGGGCGTCCACCCCTGCACGACATCCGCGGCCGGATGCCAGGTGAGCCGCGTGGGCTGTCCGCCCTCGGCCGGCATGAGGTAGACGTCCGTGTTGCCCCCGTACTGGCCGGAAAACGCGATCCAGCGCCCGTCCGCGCTGAAGGCGGCGTCGGTCTCGGCCCCGTCCGAGCTGGTGAGCCGCACCGCATCGTCCCCGTCGCGCCCGACCAGCCAGAGATCGTTGGCGTGGGTGAAGACGATGTGCGTGGCGCTCACGTCGGGCTGGCGCAGGAAGCGCGTGCCCTGGGCGTGGGCGGGGGCGGGGGCGGGGGTGAGGGTGGCGAGGAGGACGGCGAGGGTGGCCGACCATGTGAGGGGGAGGGTCAGGGGGAGGCGGGGAGGGGAAGTGGTGGGACGATACATCGGCTGAGACTCCGGACGACTGGGGAGGGTGCGGGCGTTGGTCGGGAAAGCTGGCAGGTTGCGGGGCGGTCGCAAGTGCGGGGCGACG
Organism: Gemmatimonadota bacterium; assembly: GCA_028874905.1. Lineage (GTDB taxonomy): Bacteria > Gemmatimonadota > Gemmatimonadetes > Longimicrobiales > Gaopeijiaceae > Bin94. Next base: position 96,728 of record JAPPGZ010000039.1, on the reverse strand, counting down.
CTGGGGGCGGTCGCCGGACCCTCGCCCGGGTGGTCACGATTGCCCAAGCGAAACACGCCATTCCCGCTTGCGTCTCCGCCACCCGCTCCCCATTCTGTCCCCCCGGTCTGCGGCGGCCCTGCTCAGGCGCGAGGAGTCGGTCGGCGCGGGCCACGGACTTGCCCTACCACCCTTTGCTGGAGGCGCCCATGCCAACCGTCACCATGACCGTGAACGGGATGGAGCGGTCGGGAACCGTCGAGGGCCGAACGCTCCTCGTCGAGTTCCTGCGCGAACATCTCGGTCTCACCGGAACCCACGTTGGATGCGACACGAGCCAGTGCGGCGCGTGCGTCGTCCACGTCAACGGCACCTCGGTGAAGAGTTGCACCTGTCTGGCGGCGCAGGCGGACGGGGCGGAAGTCACCACGATCGAGGGGCTCGCCAACGGCTCCGACCTGCACCCCATGCAGGAGGCCTTTCGCGAGCACCACGGGCTGCAGTGCGGCTTCTGTACGCCGGGGATGGTAATGAGCGCGGTCGATCTGGCCAGCCAGAACAGCGACCCGAGCGAACACGAGGTCCGGGAGTGGCTTGAGGGCAACCTCTGCCGCTGCACCGGCTACCACAACATCGTCAAGGCCGTCCAGGCGGGCGCGCGTGCCATGGGAGGTGGGTCATGAGCGCGAACGGTTCAGGCATCGGCGCATCGGTCAAGCGCAAGGAAGACACCCGCTTTCTGACGGGGCGCGGCCGCTACACGGACGATATCAACCTGCCCGGGCAGCTGTACGGGTACATCCTCCGCTCGCCGGTCGCGCACGCCAACATCGGCGGGATCGACACCAGCGCGGCCGCGGCGGCGCCGGGTGTGCACGCGATCTTCACGGGCTCGGACATGGAGGGCGTGGGCGGCATCCCGACGGGGTGGCTGATCCACAGCAAGGACGGGTCGCCCATGGTCGAACCCGCGCATCCGGCCCTCGCGCTGGGCAAGGTGCGGTATGTGGGCGACTGCGTGGCGATCGTCGTCGCCGAGACGAGGGAACAGGCGAAGGAAGCCGCCAACCTCGTCGACGTGGACTACCGGGATCTCCCGGCCGTGGCCTCCATCGAGGCCGCCGAGGCGAACGGCGCGGCGCAGGTCTTCGACGAGGCGCCCGGCAACGTCTGCTACGACTGGGAGGTGGGCGACAGGGCCGCCACCGACGCCGCCTTCGAGAACGCGGCCCATGTCGTCTCGATCGACGTGGTCAACAACCGCCTGGTCCCCAACGCGATCGAGCCCCGCGCGGCCATCGCGAACTTCGACCCGGCGACCAGCGAGTACACACTCTACACGACGAGCCAGAACCCCCACCTGGTCCGCCTGCTGCTGGGCGCTTTCGTCCTCGGACTGCCCGAGCACAAGCTGCGGATCGTGGCGCCCGACGTGGGCGGCGGCTTCGGTTCGAAGATCCCGCACTACGCGGAAGAGGCGATCCTGACCTGGACCGCCGGACGGCTGGGCCGGCCCGTCAAGTGGACCTGCGAGCGCATCGACGCCTTCAAGTCGGACACGCACGGCCGCGACCACATCAGCACGGCGAAGCTCGCGCTGGACGCGGACGGCAAGTTCCTGGGACTCCACGTCACCACCAAGGCCAACCTGGGCGCGTATCTCTCCACCTTCGCAACCTGTGTTCCGACTTACCTTTACGGCATCCTCTTCGCGGGACCGTACACCACGCCGGCCGTCTACTGCGAGGTCAAATCGTTCTTCACCAACACGGTGCCGGTCGATGCGCTGCGCGGCGCGGGACGGCCCGAGGCGACGTACCTGCTCGAGCGGCTGGTCGACAAGGCCGCGCACGAGCTCGGGATGGACCGGGTCGAGATTCGCCGCAAGAACTTCGTCCGCGAGTTCCCGTACCAGACGCCGGTCGCGCTGCAGTACGACCAGGGCGACTACGACGCCACGCTGGACCTGGCGCTCGACGCGTCGGACTGGGCGGGTTTCGAGGCAAGGCGCGCGGAGTCGGCGGCGCGCGGCAAGCTGCGCGGGATCGGGATCTCGACCTTCATCGAGGCGTGCGGGATCGCGCCGTCGGCGGTGGTGGGGTCGCTGGGGGCCCGCGCCGGGCTCTACGAGTCGGGCAGCGTGCGCGTCCACCCGACGGGCTCGGTCTCGGTCTTCACCGGGACGCACAGCCACGGCCAGGGCCACGAGACGACCTTCGCGCAGATCGTCTCCGACATGCTCGGGGTCGACTTCGACGCGGTCGACGTGGTGCACGGGGACTCGGCGAAGATCCCCTTCGGGATGGGGACGTACGGTTCGCGCTCGCTGGCTGTGGGCGGGACGGCTATCTACCTGGCGGTCGAGAAGGTGATCGAGAAGGGCAGGAAGATCGCCGCGCACCTGCTGGAGGCTTCGGTCGAGGACATCGAGTTCGAGAACGGGTCCTTCACGGTGGCCGGGACGGACCGGTCGAAGTCGCTCGGCGAGGTCGCGCTGACCGCGTACGTGCCGCACAACTACCCCGAGGGGCTGGAGCCGGGGCTTGAGGAGACGGCGTTCTACGACCCGCTCAACTTCACCTTCCCGGCGGGCACGCACGTCGCCGAGGTCGAGGTGGACCCGGAGACGGGCGAGGTGGAGGTGGTCGCGGTGACCGGCGCGGACGACGTCGGACGCATCATCAACCCGATGATCGTGGACGGCCAGCTGCACGGCGGGCTCGCGCACGGGATCGGCCAGGCGCTGCTCGAGGAGTGCCTGTACCAGGACGACGGGCAGCTGCAGACGGGATCGTACCTGGACTACACGATGCCCCGCGCGGCGGACCTGCCGTCCTTCAGCATCAACCACAACACGACGCTCTGCACCCACAACCCGCTCGGCGTGAAGGGGGTCGGTGAGGTCGGCTCGATCGGAGTGCCGCCCGCGGTGATCAACGCGGTGATCGACGCGTTGCGCCCGCTCGGCGTGAACGACATGGCGATGCCCGCCACCTCGCAGAGGGTGTGGCAGGCGATTCAGCAGGCCCAGGGCTGATCGGAGAGGACCCATGAACGATTTCACATACCATGCACCGACATCGTTGGACGAGGCGCTCGCCGCCCTGCGCGGCGGGGGTGACGGCGCGAAGCTGATCGCGGGCGGGCACAGCCTGCTGCCGGTCATGAAGCTGAACCTTGCCGCGCCGACCGACCTGGTGTCGCTGGCGGGCGTGCCGGGACTGGGGGACATCGCCGACGGCGGAGACTCGGTGACGGTGAGCGCAATGTGCAGCCACGCGCAGGTGGCCGGGTCGGCGGTCGTACAGGCGAGGATTCCCGCGCTGGCCGCAATGGCCGACGGGATCGGCGACGCGCAGGTGCGAAACGCGGGGACGATCGGCGGGTCGGTGGCGCACAACGACCCCGCCGCGGACTACCCGGCGGCCTGCGTGGCGCTGGGCGCGACGATCGTGACCGACCGGCGCGAGGTCCACGCCGACGAGTTCTTCCAGGGCATGTTCGCGACCGCGCTGGCCGACGACGAGGTGGTCACGGCAGTGCGGTTCCCGGTGCCTGCGCGCGCGGCCTACGCGAAGTTCGCCAACCCCGCGTCCAAGTACGCGGTCGCGGGCGTGATGGTCGCCGACGGGGCGGCCGGCGTGCGCGTGGCCGTGACGGGCGCCTCGGGTGACGGCGTGTTCAGGGTGGCCGAGATGGAGGCCGCACTGGGGACGTCGTTCAGTGGTGATGCGGTAGCCGGGATCGCGGTGTCGTCCGACGGAATGCTGTCGGACACCGCGGCCGGGGCCGACTACCGCGCGCACCTGGTGACCGTGATGGCGAAGCGCGCGGTGGAGGCCTGCGGATAGCGGGGCCGCACCCAGCGTCGGTCGAAGACGCAGTCGCGCTATTGCGCGGCCAGGGCTACGTCGCCGACCTCGGCCTCGGCACAGCGCTGTTCCTGTCATTGGAGCTGGGGCGGCCGCTGCTCCTGGAGGGCGAAGCCGGAGTCGGCAAGACAGAGGTCGCGAAGACGCTGGCGGCAGGCCTCGGCCGTCCGCTCATCCGCCTACAGTGCTACGAGGGGCTCGACCTGGCGTCCGCCGCGTACGAGTGGAACTACGCGAAGCAGATGATCCACATCCGGGCGGCGGAAGGGGATGACGCCGCCGCTGACGGACAATCCACCGACCTTGCCCGGGACGTATTCTCCGACGACTTCCTCATCCGCCGCCCCCTGCTCTCCGCCCTCGACCCCGCCGACGGCGTCGCCCCCGTCCTGCTGATCGACGAACTCGACCGCACCGACGAGCCCTTCGAGGCCTACCTGCTGGAGGTCCTCTCCGACTTCCAGATCACGATTCCCGAGTTGGGCACGGTGACCGCCGCCGAGCCGCCCCACGTCGTCATCACGTCGAACCGGACCCGCGAGATCCACGACGCCCTGAAGCGCCGCTGCATCTACCACTGGATCGACTACCCGACGGCCGCCCGCGAGCTTGAGATTCTGGCCTCGCGGGTTCCGGATGCGCCCGAGCAGCTCGGCGTCCAGGTGGTCGCGTTCGTCCAGAAGGTCCGCGAGCTGGAGTTGTTCAAGCGGCCTGGGGTGGCAGAAACGCTCGACTGGACACGCGCGCTGATGGCGCTGGACCGCCACACGCTCGACCGCGAGACCGCGCGCCGCACGCTGGGCGTGCTGCTCAAGTACCAGGACGACCTGGAGCGGATGGCGGAAGGTGGGGTGGAGGAGGTGATGGGGGCGACTTCTTCGGGTACGCAGTCGCGGGCGGCACGCGCAGGTCCCACACCAGCCTGAACCGTTCCATCACCTTGAGGACGTAGTGCGTGACGTCCAGCTCCCACCAGTAGAACCCCTGCCGCTCCGAGGACGGGTAGCGATGGTGGTTGTTGTGCCATCCCTCGCCGAGGGTGGCCAGCGCCACCCACCAGTTGTTGCGTGACTGGTCATTCGTGGCGTAGCGGCGCCGGCCCCACATGTGCGCCACGGACGCCAGCGGAAACGCATAGTGGCGGCCCAGCACCTCGGAGCCGGCTGACGCGACGTAGGCACGCAGGGTTTGTGCGGTCGGCGGGAGCCGACCACCCCTTCCCTTGAAGTTGAAGCGCCCGATGGCGGCCAGGAAGGCCAGGAATTCGGGGCGGAGGGCGTTCACCGGATCCGCGAAAGTCCCTGCCGCCCCGAGCCCGCTGTACACGACGCCGCACCGCTTACACTCGAACGAAAACGACATGTCGACCGGCTGCGAGTCCACGTCGAGCGCGTCGAACAGGGCTGTGAGCAGCGGATAGGTCTCGGTGTTGTACACGATGAACCCGGAGTCCAACGCGACCGTGCCCCCGGGTCCGCGCACGTGGCGGGTGTTGGTGTGGCCCCCGATCCGGTCCTCGCGCTCAAAGACCCGCACGTCGTGCGCCGGGGCGAGCAGCCAGGCTGCTCCGAGGCCCGAGATTCCGGTCCCGATTACGGCGACGCGCTTGCGGCCAACCCTCACCGCACCCGCCCGAACCTCACATCCCGCGTCCGCCCATTTGACACGTAGAAGCCGATCACCTGCCCGTTGCGGTCGCGCTCGAAGGCGAACGACATGCCGCCGCCGGAGAAGTTGTCCTTCTCGCCGGGTGTGAGCGTGGCGCTGTCCAGCCGACGCTGATGCATGACCAGGTCGCCCTCTTCCACCGTGAACGTGTAGAAGGTCTCGATTTCGTCGCTGAAGAACCGGCCCGCGAAGTCGGCCAGATCCTCCGCCCCCGGCTCCCACGCCTTAGCGTCGTCGGCCAGACGGGTTGCGCGCTGATCGCCACCGCTCCCGTGCAGCAACGCGGCTTCGACCGCTCCGTCCTCTCCGCGCACGAACGTGACCGAAGCCCCGGTCCCGGGCAGACGGAACGTCGAGTCGGAAACGGGCACCATTTCGAGTCGTTCCTGCCCCGGCGGCTGCCCGTAAAATGTGTTGCCGTCGCGCGTGAAGGTGAAGATGATCGCGGGCGATGAGTCCAGCGCGTAGCGGCCGGCGAATTCGTCGAAGTCCTCGGGGTCGTAGTTTTCCGCGTCGAAATCGTCGCCGGTTTCGGCCTCGTCGTCCTCTTCCTCCTCCAAATCCATCTCGTCCCCGAAAAACGCCTCGGCCAGCTCGAAAGCCGTGTCGCTGTCGAACTGCGCGTGGTTGCTCTGGGTGGTGATACCCGCGTTGATCTCCGGGTAGTAGGCGAGCATCGAGCGGTGCGCGACGTCCGCGCCGCCGTGGTGAACACGCTTCAGCCCGCCCTGCTCGTCGATGAACAGACCGTAGCCGTAACCGGTTTCCTCGCCGTCGGTGAGCACGAACGAGGTCATCATCTCGTCGATGCTCTCGCGGGTGCCGACGCGGGGGCTGGCGTAGTTCTCGACCCAGGTCTGCAGGTCGACGATCGTGCTGTAGACCGCGCCGGCGCCAACCGCACCGCCGAGGTCGCCGATCTGGCAGTAGCCGTCCTCGGTGGGCGTGTAGCCCTCGGACATGTTGGGGATCATGTGGCGCGGCGACGGGCGCACCATCGAACCGCTCATGCCAAGCGGCCCGAAGACGTGCTCCTCCATGAAGAGGTGGAAGTCCTGGCCCGAGGTGCGCTCGACGATGGTCGCTGCGAGCCCGAAAGCCGTGTTGTTGTAGTTCCACTCCGCGCCGGGGGCGTTCTGCAGCGCCGGCTGCCGCTGCACGATGTCGATGAGCTCCGAACGGTCGATCCAGTCGCCGCGGTCGAGGCGGCGGCCCGTCATGCGCAGCAGGTTGAGGAACTCGCGCAGGCCGGTGGTGTGGGTGACGAGGTGCCGGACCTGGATGGTGCCGTCGAACTCGGTGAGCTCGGGAATGTGGGTTCGGATGTCGTCGTCGAGGGACAGGAGCCCGCGTTCCGCCTGGAGCATGATGGCGAAAGCGGTGAACTGCTTCGAGGTCGAGCCGATGTTGGTGCGGGTGTCGGGGCCGAAGGGGATTCCGTAAGTGAGGTTGGCCGTGCCGTAGGTCTTCGAGTAGATCGTCTCTCCGTCGCGCCAGACCCGGACCGCCGCGCCCGGTGACTCGGGACTGTCGAAGCGCGCCATCATCTGGTCGGCGAGCTCTTTCGGGTCGGTGGCGACGGGTTCGTGGCGCAGAAGGGCTATCTCGTAGCCGCCGGCGGCGTCCTCGTCGTCCCCCGCGACAATCAGCTCGATCGTGTGCGTGCCCGCGCTCTCCGTGCGGGCGCTGAAGCGCTCGGGGCCGCGGCCGAGCCCTCCGAACTGCCCGATCCGTTCGCCGGCGGGGTCGAGAATGCGAATGTCCACGTCGACCGATACCTGGTCCACTTCGCCCAGGAAGAACTCGTTCTCGTCAGCGTCGATCGTGTAGCGGACCGTTTGTCCGGGGGAGAGAACGCCCGCCACCACGCTGCCCTGCTGCAGTTCCGTGGTTTGTCCCCACGCCTGACAGCCTGCGATGAGGATCGGGACCAGGGCGCAGAGGGTTAACGGCACGTAGCGGCCAGGGCGGCGGCGGACAACGGGCTTCATCGCGGCACTCCAATCGCGGGGAGGGAAAGGGCGGAATGTCGGCCACGTTAGAACGGAAGCGCGCGTGTGAGCAAACGGCAGCCTCCTCGAGGCCGTGGCAGACCCGGTCGACTTCGGCGACGTTGCGGCGTATTGATAGACCATGACCAGCACGCTTGACCACCCCGGCCGTCTCCCCGAAAACGTCGCGCACTTCGTCCGGCTCCTGCGAGCCGCCGGGCTGCCGGTAGGACCCGGTCACACGATCACCGCCGCACGCGCGCTCGCGGCCGTGGACATCACCAGCAAGCGACAGTTCTACTGGGCTCTCCATGGCACGCTCGTCTCGCGCCACGAGCACCGCCACATCTTCGAGAGCGCATTCCGGCTCTTCTGGCGGGACCCGTTCGGGGCCGACGAGGCTCTCGCCGCACTACTGTCGCGCTCGCAGATCCCGGTGGAAAAGCCGACGGGGAAAGCACCGTCCCGGCTGGCACCCGAGCACGAAGCCGGGAACCGACCATCCGGCGAACTCGTGCGAGATCCGGGTGAGCAGATTGCGATGCGGATGGCGTTTTCGCCCGACGAAGTCTCCCGTACCAAGGACTTCGAGGAGATGACCCCTGCCGAGTTGCGGCAGACTAGGGATGCCATGCGCAGACTCGAACTCGACCTGCGCCCTGTGCCCACGCGCCGGCACCGTCCCGACCCACGCGGGCGCCTGATCGACCTGCGGCGCACCCTGCGGACGACCGTGCGCACCGGTGGCAATCCGTTGCCGCTCCAGCGCCGATCAACGGCCACACGGCGTCCCGTACTGGTAGCACTCTGCGATATCTCGGGATCGATGGAGGCGTATTCGAGGATTCTGCTGCACTTCTTCCACGCGCTGACCAACGCCGCCGACCGCGTCCACACGTTCGTGTTCGGCACGCGCCTGACCAACATCACGCGGCTCCTGAAGGACCGCGACGTGGACCGCGCACTCGACCGGGTCGGGGGCACCGTCATCGACTGGTACGGGGGCACGCGGATCGGCGCCGCGCTTGGCGCATTCAACCTGCACTGGTCCCGTCGGCTTCTCGCGCAGGGAGCCGTGGTGCTGCTGGTAACCGACGGACTGGATCGGGAGGGCGGGACGGGAATACGGTTGCAGGCACGCCGCCTGCGCAAATCGTGCCGCAGGCTTGTCTGGCTCAACCCCCTGTTGCGCTACCGCGAGTTTGCCCCCAGAGCGGCAGGCATCCGCGCGCTTCTACCGGAAGTGGATGAACACCGGCCGGTGCATAACCTCGACAGCCTGGAGCGGTTGGCCGATGCATTGAGCGGCCCGGCGTGAATGGGGTGAAGCCGAGAGCGGCCGGTCCGGATGCATCGCCCGGTCGAATGCTGCGGGGACCTGTCCACGGGGTGCTCGACCCGTTCAGGCCATGGGCAGCGAACGCCAGGGGTGGAGTTGTCGCGGACGTTGCTGACTGAAGACAATCAATTCCTGCCTCTCGCGCTGCGGTAGCACGAAGCCGGGAGGCGCCGGCCACGAGACCATGGGAACGGCTGGCCCGGTCTCGCTGGCCCCTTGGACAGTCGACCTCGCAGGGACGAATACCGGCGTGCCCGGCTCCGGGTTCTCCATCACCGGCAGCGTAACGATGTCGGCCGCCCATCCCCGGAAGCGCCGCAAAACGCGTTGTGGATCCTGTGCAGCCACCACCAGTGTGCAGTCCAGGAAACGGGTGCTGTATCGTTCCAGCGTACGTCGGCGCACACCCAGGCTCTGAGCCACGGTTTCCCACTTGGCCAGCCGGCGCTCGCGCAACGCCCAGAGGAGCATCGCCCAGCTGAGGAGTTCCTTCAGCGTGCACTGCAGTGGCGATTCCATGTTCCAGTAGCGCCGCAGAGCTCTCGGATTCACCTTCGCGTGCTCGGCCAACTCGGCGACGCTTGTGACCGGAAGCCGCGACTCGTCATCGGCTTCGGTCCTGCAGGCCCGTTGAATCACCTTCGCAAGCGACCGTTGATGCTCACGATTCATGAGCAATCGTCGGCCCAGGAGGCGAATCGGATCCTGGTGCCACGGGTCGATTCGCGCGACCACGCGCATCAATCGTTCATGTGCTTCCTCGGCCCATACGATCTGGAAATCACTGTCGCCACGCGAGCGCATCCACCGCACCCATTCCAGGGATACCGGTACGACCAGGACATACGAGGGACCCGCGGGGCCACCATTGGCGGATAACGTGCGAAGCCACCGGATATCGTCGTCGGAATACTGCTCCAACCCAACGACGGCAACACTGGCGCCACCGAGCAGGATATCCTCAAACGTCCTCCGACAGTCCGTCGTCCTGCAATCGGCACCCGCCAACACCTGCCTCAGCCGCCGCTTCGTCTCCAGCTTCTCGCAATAAAGGCCTACCATCGCGCAAAAATAGGTGTAAATGGCGCAAACGGCAATGACACTAACGCCAAGTGTTTCCGGGCCTGATTACTGGCGCGGCGTACCGTCCTGCCCTAACATGCACCCGCAGGCGCTTGGATCGTCGCAGTTTCACAGCTACCGGCCGGCGGGCCGGTTTACCGGTTTGATGAGGAGATTGGAAATGAACACCAGGTTTTCTCGCCGACATTTCATGGGCAGTGCCGCAGCGGCCCTGGGCGCACTCGGCCTGCGGCCAGCCACCGCATTCGGCGCCGGAATCCGGCCCCCGCCTCCGGGGGTTGCGCCGCTCGATCCCTACGACGACCTCGCAAAGCTCTCCTCCAACGAGAATCCATACGGCCCGTCGGACAAGATGATGGCGTCCATGAACGCTGCCTGGAAGTACTCGAACCGCTACGGCTATCCGGACGGCGACATTCTCGAGAAGATCGCGGAGCACCATGGCGTTGGGACGCGGAACATCATCATGAACGCGGGGTCCGGGGAGACGCTCAAGGTCGCTGGACTCGCGTTTCTGAAGCACGACGAGAAGGTGGTCGGCGTCGAGCCGACGTTCCTGACGGTCTATCGCGCCGCGGCGGGGATCGACGCCGACGCGATCACCCGCCCGCTCCTCCGCGATCACTCCCAGGACATCGACGACCTCATCAAGGTCACGAAGCGCAACTACCGCGACGTCGGCCTGGTCTATGTCTGCAACCCCAACAACCCGACCGGCGTGGTCGTGAGCGACGACGACATCCGGCGTCTCCTCGACGGTATCCCGGAGGATATCCCGGTGCTGATCGACGAGGCCTACCACCACTTCGTCCAGGATCCGTCCTATGCGACGGCCGTTCCGTACATCAAGGAAGGCCGCAAGGTGCTCGTCACGCGCACCTTTTCGAAGATCTACGGCATGGCCGGGCTGCGGCTCGGGTACGGTATCGCCCCCACCGAGATGATCGACGAGATGCGGGTGTACAGCACCGGCAGCGTGAACGCCCTCGTCAAGTGGGGCGGCGTGGCCGCGCTCGAAGATCACGAGTCCGAAGCGTGGGTCAGGGACACGACCATCGCACTCCGCGAGGCCACGGCGAACGAACTCCGCAACCAGGGCTTCGAGGTCATCCCCTCGGAGACGAACTTCTTCATGGTGCACACCGGTCGGCCCGCTTCGGAGGTCCGTGCCGAGTTCCGCAAGCATGAGGTGGCGGTCGGCCGCGACTTCCCGCCCATGCTGGACTACCTGCGCGTCTCGATCGGTACGGAAGAGGAGATGAAGCGCTTCCTGACGGCGTGGAACCAGATCTTCCCGGAGGGAATGACGGCAACGGGTAACAGTCGGTAGGCCGATTGTTCCGACCCTGTGTGGTCCTCGCCGTGGCGGCGGGGACCGCCGTTGGCCTGTGCGGATCCGTTGCGCGGACAAGTGCGCAGGAGGTCGTTTGTCCCGGCCAGCTCGAGATGCTGGTCGAGCGGCCCTATGCGGTGCGGGCCGGCATCGGGGTCGGGTCCACCGTGCTCATCCGCGCAAGGCCCGACGTGAATTCGTGTCCGGCCCTGGTCGTGGGTCTGTTTGAGCCGCCGGCGGATCCGTCACAGCTCATTGGAACGCGTCCCCGTGTCCTGCTTCACCTTGCTCATCTCCAGACGCTGGCCGGACGCGGGGACGATGTGGATTACTTCACGGTTCAGCTTCGACGCGGCGTTGATCCCGAAGTTGTCGCGGATGAACTGGAGCCGCTCCTGGTCGCCACCCAGGTGTTTCTCACGAGCGAAGTCACCGACCGGGCTTCGGCGACCTTTCGTGTCGTAAGCCGATTCCACCGGGCCATCGCGGGGATCACGCTGGTCGCGGGCGGGGTCTTTCTGGCATGCATCATGGTACTCAAGGTGCAGGAGCGGCGCGCCGCTGTAGCCGCCGCGCGCCTGGCCGGCATTCCACGCCGTATTCTGCTGGCGTGGACGGTCGCCGAAGCCGCCCTCCTGTCCGCGGTGGGTGGAGGGGCCGGGCTGGGTGTGGGCTTCGCAGGATCGGCGGTCGTCAACGCGTACTACCAGCGCGTCTACGACACGACGCTGGTGTTCTCGATGGTAACTGGCGAAATGGTCGTGCAGGCGCTCTTGCTCGCGGTGGTCCTTGGAATGGCTGCCGGCGTGGTCGCCGGCCACCGCATGTTCTCAACCGCGTGACGATGCTCGCCCTCAACGCGATCCGCCAGCTCCGGTATCGGCCGCTGCGCACCGTGCTCACCGTGGGTGGCGTGGCCGTGGCCACCGCGATGCTTTCGGACATGCTGATGCTGGGAGGCGGAATCCAGCGGAGCTTCAGCGCGGCCCTCGAGTCGGTCGGATACGAGTTGCGTCTATCTCCGAAGGGAACGTTGCCGTTCGACACGGAAGCCACGATCCGCAACATCGGAGGAATCCGCGACACGGTGGAGTCCGTTGCCGGCGTGGAGAACCTGGTTCCGGTGTTGGCGCAGACATTGAGCATCACGGCCGGCCGCAGCGAGTCGCCTGAACCGACTGCCTCCCGACAGACCCTGGCGCTGGGACTGGATGCGGACGAACAAGGACTCTACACCCTGCTCGCTGGCCGTCCCCCCGGCGACGGGGAAATCCTGATCGATCCCGCCATGGCCACGCTCCTCGAGGCGCATCCCGGTGACCGCCTGAGTTTGGGCATCAGTAGCCGGTTCGACACATGGGGAAGCGACGCCATCGCCGAGGTCTCCGGCACCGCCGAGTTCGTTTTCGCCACCCGAAGGGACATGCCGGTAGCCCTTCCGCTGGCCGACCTGCAGGCGCTTTCGGGCCGTGCGGATCAGGCCTCGTTCGCCATGATCCGCGTGCGGCAGGGCCATGCTCCCGAATCCGTCCGCGAGGCCATTGCGGCTGTGACCGACCGCGTCGAAGTCGTGACTCTGGCGGGCATCGCCGAGCAGGTCGACGAGCGGCTTTCGTACTTCCGGCAGCTGGCCGCAATTCTCGCCAGCGTCAGCCTGCTGGTGGCTTCACTCCTCATCGGGACGATCAGCGCCGTATCCGTGAGCGATCAGCTGGGAGTCATCGCCGCACTGCGCGCCATCGGCGTGTCGAGACGGAGAATCGTTGGTAACCTGACAGCCGAGAGTGCCGTTCTGTGCGGCGTCGGTGGCGGGTTCGGGATCACGCTGTCGATCGTGGTCGCGCACTACCTCGAGTCCATCCTGGCGGACTTTCCGGGACTCCCCACCACGGTGCGCTTCTTCGTGCTGAGCCCCGGGAGCCTCGCCACCGCGTACGGCCTCGTGGTCGCCGTCGGCGTCGCGGCGGGACTGCTGCCCGCACTGCGCGCCACGCGGCTTGAAGTGACGGCGCTCTTCCACCGGGCAGAACCGTGAACCGGACCAGGATCGTCGTCGTCAACAGGGCCACGCGCGACTACCGCCGGGGTCAGACGGTCGTGCGGGCGCTCCGGGGCATCTCGGTTACGGTGGAAACGGGCGATTTTCTCGCGGTGACGGGGCCGAGCGGATCGGGCAAGACGACCCTGCTGCACCTGCTCGCGGGCGTGGATGTCGCCACGGCGGGCGAGGTGCGTTTTCTGGGCCGGGATCTGGCAGAGATGACGGTGGAGGCGCGCGCTGCACTGCGCCTCCGCGAAGTCGGCCTTGTGTTCCAGCGTTTTCATCTGCTGCCGATGCTGACTGCGCTCGAGAACGTCGAACTGCCCCTCGCCGCGGCGCGGGTGCCCCGCGGTGAACGCCGTGACCGCGCCACTGCGGTACTCGAACGCGTGGGGCTGGCAGATCGTCTGCGACATCGTCCCGCGGAGCTGTCTGGAGGCCAGTGTCAGCGAGTCGCGATTGCCCGTGCCCTCGCCAACCGGCCCGCACTGGTCCTGGCGGACGAGCCCACCGGCGAACTCGACCGTGCCGCCTCGCGGCGCGTGCTCGAACTTTTCCGCGACCTCAACGCCACCGGGACCACGCTCGTGGTCGCCACCCACGACCTGGAGTTCGCGGCGGGCGCGCGCCGCCGCATAGAGGTCGTCGACGGGCGGATCGCACGATGATCACGCGTCTCGTCTGGGCCTCGTTCCGGCAACGGCCCGGGCGCAGCGTCCTGCTTCTGGCCGGCTACGCTCTGGGCGTCGGAGTCACCATCGTCCTGCTTTCGGTGGGCGGCGCGCTCGAGGACCAGGCGAGAGATCAGGAACTGGTGGGCGGAGGCGACCTTGTCGTCCTCCCGGCAGGCATCGACCTGGAGACGCTCAAGACCGGAGGCATCGGCTCGATGTACTTCACCATCGAGCAGGCATCCCTGCTCTACCGGGATGTGCTGAGCAACCGGTTCGCGGATCGAGTGGACGCGGCCGTGCCCTGGATCATGGACGAGCTCCTCTACCTCGAGGCGGATACGGGATTGGTGGCACTCTCGGCCGGGGCCACCATCCCGGGCCTCGCCGAGCGCCTCTCGGTGTCGCCGGAGCTGATCGAGGGCACGTGGGACGACCTCGACGCCGACCTCCGCTGGCGGAGTCCGTCCGACGCCGAGTTCTACCGGTCCCTGGACGCGCTCCACCTCCCACGGGGCGCGGCCGCGACCGACTCGACATGGGCGGAGTGGCACTACTTCAACGTCCTTGTCCCGGGCGCGGGGTGGCTCTACCTGACCTACATGGTCGCCGGGGAGATCCCTGACGGTCGCTGGGGTGGACGCCTGCTCGCGACCCGTGTCGAGCCGGGCACCGCGGAACGCGCATACAGCGACACCGTGCCGGCCTCCGTGGTCCGCTTCACCGAGGGGGAGCCGGACCTCGCGATCGGACAGTCCAGCGTGGTCGTCCAGGAAGACGGCACCTACCGGCTCCGCGCCCGCATTTCTTCCGAAACCGGTGGGGCGCCGCTCAGCGTCGACCTGACCGCGGCGGCCCGTTCGCGCCGGTACCTTCCACCTCTGGATATCGGCAACGAGCAGATCGTATCCGGCTACACCGTACCGCTGCTTGACGCCCTGGCAACCGGCCAAGTGTGCGAGGGAACGCGGTGCCGGTCGCTCGACGGAGCCCGCGCATACCACGACCACAACTGGGGCACATGGTCGGGCGTGACCTGGGACTGGGGTCAAGCGCAGGTGGGTGCCTATTCGGTCCTGTACGGAGGGATCGCTTCATCGGACGGCCCCGGGCCCACCACGGACAAGCCGCCGGACGAAATCGACGGGCCACGCATTCTCTACCTGGCGGACGACAACGGCTTCGCCGGCATCCTGCCAATTCGCCGGCTGAGCGTCGAGCGTCCGGGCGGCGACACGCGGACCGCACCCGAATCCATTGCGATCCTGGCGACGAACGGCGCCGATTCCCTGACGCTTTCGGTCACGATCGAGCACGCGCGCTCCACGCAGGTACCGGTCGCCGCAGGCACCCCGGATCCCCTGTTCTTTCAGATGCGCGGAACGGCGGTGCTGTCCGGCCGATTGCGCGGTTCGGCAATCCACGAGACGGGCGACGGCTTCTTCGAGACGTGGACGCGCTGACGATCTCCGTGGCGACACGCTTGAATATGCCCGATATTCGCGGTGCGCTCCGGCAGGTTCGGCGTGACGGGGCGCCCCTCCCCGCCCCCGGTGCCAACGACGCCTCCTGTCCCGCCAGCCCATGAATCCACACTCCCTACGGCGGACCGCCGCCCTCGTCAGGCGCGGTGACACCACGGCGCTAAGCATTGTCGAGGAGGCCATCCGTCGCCATGAGACAAGCGATCTCGGTGCGTACATCGTTTTTGACGCGGACGGTGCCCGCGCCCAGGCCCGCACCATCGACGCCGCAGTGGCGCACGGAGAGGATCCCGGACCACTGGCCGGAGTCACCGTCTCGGTCAAGGACCTTTACGGCGTCACGGGCCTGCCAATCCGTGCAGGGACGAAGCGGGAGCTGCCAGCGCATTGGCGTCGCGAGGGATTCCTGGTCCGTGCCATGCGTCGCCTCGGGGCCGTGATCGTAGGAAAGACGCACACGGTGGAGCTGGCGTTCGGCGGGGTCGGCCTCAACCCGAACACGGGAACCCCCGTGAACCCCTGGGACGCCGGCGAACATCGCGCACCGGGAGGCTCTTCGGCGGGCGCGGGTGTGAGTCTGTGCGAAGGATCGGCCATGATCGCACTGGGGAGCGACACGGGAGGATCGGTCAGGATACCGGCATCGGCGACGGGGGTAGTGGGGCACCGCCACACCACGGGCCGGTGGCCGACCAGCGGTGTCGTCCCCCTGAGCACGACCCTCGACACGGTGGGGCTCCTCACACGCACGGCAGCCGATTCGCGCTACGCCTTCGGCCTGATCGACGTGCTGGCAGGCAACGCACCCGGGCCAGGTCCCGCTGCCGGGCACGCAACGGGGCAGGGCATCGACCAGGGTCACCGCGGTCACTCGGCCACGACCGTCGCCGGCCTCCGGATCGGCCTCCCCCGCTCCGGCCTGTGGAGCCGCACCGTACCCGACATCGCCGCTGTCGTCCGCCGCGCACTCGGGGATCTGGAGGCCGCGGGCGCGCGCGTGTTCGAAGTCGATGCCCCGGAGCTGGACGAGGCCGGCGAACGGTACCTGGCGGGCGAACTTGTTCAGCCGGAGCGCTTTGAGTCGCTGGAACGGGACCTGCCCGGATGGACTCCGATTCTGGATCCCACGGTGGGCAAGCGGCTGGAATCCGCCCGGGACGTGAGCGCCGTGGACTATGTGGCCGTGTTGCGCGCGCGCCGTCGGCTCTCCGAGAGCATTCACGCCAGGGTCGAGGCCGGCCACATCGATCTGCTCGCCACTCCCACCCTCCCCATCACCCCGCCTCCCCTCTCCGCCCTGTCCCGGCTGGACGTCTACCGCGCGGTCAACCGCGACATGCTGTCCGGCACCGGTCCGGCGAGCATGCTGGACATGTGCGCCGTGAGCCTGCCGGCCGGCCTGGACGAACACGGCATTCCCGCGGGCCTGCAACTCATCGGCCCGTCGGGCGGCGATCACGCCCTTCTGGAGCGGGCCTGCGCGGTCGAATCCGTGCTCGGAACGGCGGATGAGCGGCTGGGTGCACCGCCCCGCCTCACCACCTCCGTCTGAGTCCCTGACGGCTCCGGCACACGACACTACAAGCGCAGCGCGACGATCACCTCCGCCAGTACCGCCACCGCGATCTCCTCGGGTGTGCGCGCACCGATCGGCAGCCCGATGGGGCCGTGGACGCGGTCGAGGTCGGTGGCCGTGAAGCCGAGAGCGCCAAGCCGCTCGCGCCTGGCGCCCTGCGTCTTGCGGCTCCCCAGCGCGCCCACGTAGAACGCGTCGCTCTGCAGCGCGGCCACCAGCGCCGGGTCGTCGATCTTGGGGTCGTGGGTGAGCGCGACGACGGCCGTGCGTGCGTCCAGCTGAAGCGTGGCCATCGCCTCGTCGGGCCACTGCCGAAGCAGCACCGCTCCGGGGAACCGTTCCGCCGTGGCGAAGCCTTCCCGCGGATCCAGCACCGTCACGCGAAAGCCTGCCGTCGGGGCGATCGCGACAAGTGCCTGGGCGATGTGGACCGCGCCCACCACGATGATCCGCGGTGCGCGGATGTAGGGACGCAGAAAGACCGCCCCTTCCGGTGTTTCCACCATCCCCGATTCACCTGTGCGGAGCGCGTCGCCGACCTGTGCGGCGTCGAGCGACAACCGCCGGGGCGCGTTCCGTGCCTCGATCAGTTCCTGCACCCCGTCGGTCAGGCGGGTCGCCAACAACACGTCGCGCCCCGCCTTCTGCGCTTCAACCAGGCGCCGTAGTATCGCCGCCCTCACCCGGCGGCCTCCTCGCCCGCCCCTCGCCGCATACGGCCGGCTACCCTGCGACCGGCTCGACGAAGAGATGCACCCTGCCCCCGCAGGCCAGTCCCACCTCCCACGCCATTTCGTTCGTAACCCCGAATTCCATCGTGCGGGGCTCGCCCGACTCGATGACATCGAGCGCCGTCTCGATAACTGCGCCCTCGATGCACCCACCCGATACCGATCCCGAGAAGTCGCCATTCGCGGCAATCGCCATGTGGCTTCCGGCGCGCCGCGGCGCCGATCCCCAAGTGCGCGTCACCGTGGCGAGCGCGACCCGTCGGCCCTCGTTCAGCCACTCCGCCGCTTGCGCCAGGACAGGATCGGCGTTCGAGTTCCTTGTGTTCGGCTGGTCCATGGGACCCGAAGTTAAACCTCGCGGCGAAGTGCGCAACAATTGGCGGCGACCCTGAGCGACGAACTCCACCAGGCTCTGATCCGGGATCACTTCCGGCGGCCCCGCAATCGCGGTCCGCTCGATCCCCCAGCCGCCAGTGGCCACGCCCACAACCGGTTCTGCGGAGACACCGTGAAGATGTGGGCGCGGATCGAGGGTGGGCGCATTGCCGAAGTGAGCTTCGATGGCCGTGGTTGTTCGATCTCTCTGGCCGCGGCGTCGATGATCACCGCGCTCGTCAGGGGCAAGGCGGTGGACGAGGTCGCCGAGCTGCGGCACGCTCTCACGCAGGGGCTGGCACCGGATGGCCCCGCTTTGCCGAAGAAGGTGGGAGACCTGCGGGCGCTGGCGGGCGTCCGGCGCTTCCCCAGCCGGGTCAGATGCGCGCTGTTGCCGTTCGAGGCGCTGGAAGAGGCGCTTCAGGGGTGCTGCGCGGACTAGCGCCGGTCGGGCGGCGATGATCTCAGCAGTTGGAGCGCCGCGTCCAACAGCGGGTCTTCGCCGCCGAAATACTGTGCCGATGTCGCGAGCACCCGGATGTCGGGCACCAGGGACGGAACGCTCAACGACCGAAACAACTTTTCGACACCGGGGTCCGGGTTGCCCGAGTACGAGTGGTATCCGTTGGAGAAGTGCAGCGTGTAGCCGCTATGCGGGAGCACGACGTTGCCGCCTTCGGCCCAAAAGTCCATGCGATCCCCCGGCGCCCGACCGATCAGCGTGCCGCCCGCTGCTCGCAGTTGCGCGGCGTGAAACAGCCCCGCGGAGAACGTGGCCTGGTCCGTCAGAACCAGTAGACGACCGCTCCCGGTCAAGTCCCGGTGCTCCGTCAGTCGCCGGAAGAACCCTTCACCCGTTCCGAGATTGCCACCGGTGTTGAACCGGAGGTCCACGATGACGGCATCGATGTCGGGACGATCGAGCACCTCCAGCACCCGGTCGCCGAAATCGTCGAAGCTCACGCCATCATCGTCGGTCTGCGAACGGGCGTAGTGGACGTACACCGCGCCGTGGCCTGCAAGCGTTTCCAGCCAGTAGTTCCTGCCGGGATGCATGAGGTAGGCCGGTGTCCTGACGCCACGTAGCGGCCTGCTCCACCGGCTTCCCGCGGCCCGGAGAAGCTCGACTTCCCCTTCGTACGCCGGCGAGAGGTTCTTCCAGTTCTCGGTAGGTCGGTCAAGGCGTCTCAATCGCTCGGATTCCAGGACCAGGATCCGGGATCGGCCCGCGCACCGGAGGTCGAAGCGAATCGAAGTCGAGTCCTGCGACACGCCTGCACCGCGGAGCGCGCCCGGTGCCGTCAGGAAGTACGCGCTCTTGTAGTCGGACCAACTCTCGTTGCCGGCGAAGAGTTGCGATACCGCCTCCCGCACCCTGGCGGTGGGCTGGCCTGCAATGCCGTCCACTCTACAGCCGACGACATCGGCATCGCGCTCACGCGCCCGGATTACGAACAGACCGTCCGCGAACCACCAGAGGCGCAGTGGGACGCGCCCCATTACCGTGCGGTTCCTGAGGAGATAAAGTCGCGTGTGGGCGTTGTCGGCGGCCGCCGCAATGCGCGAGACGGCAGCGACGATCTCGAAGTCGTCGAGCCTGGGGAGGTCCTGCTCCAGTTGGGCGAGCATCTCCATCGCTCGGGTGCGGGCGGACGGCGTGTAGCTTCGGTCGTAGCGGAGAAACCGCGATCGGACGTGTGCGATGTCCTGCTCCCACTGCTCAAGCCGTGTCGATGAGCGATCCACGTCCGGCAGTCGAAACAACTCGAATTCGAACTCGGTCGGCGGTTCGCCGCCACCAGGCAGGCTTGCGAGCACCCGACCGGCAATTCGCCTGGCCGGTTCCGCTGCCCCGCTGCCCCCGCTCGCCCGTGTGGCCTGACTGGTCCCGCTGAACGCCAATTGCTGCGGACCGAGATCGACGAGAAAGCTCACCGAGTCGCCGGAACGCTCCAGATCGTCCAGCGGCAGACGATTCCCGAAGAGCTGTACCGTGGCTTCGTCAAAGCGGAGAGCCAGGAACACGGTCTGCCGCGTCGTTTCAACGAAGCCCTCCCACTCGCCCTCCAACGTCCCCGGATCAGGCCGCGGGTCCCCCAACTCGGCCGGCGGGTCTGCCGACGGCGCGCACCCGAAGAACGCAGCCGCCAAGACCAACGACCACATCGCCGAGTTCATGTGCGGTTGAGTCCGGTTTCGCGTCATGGTTATCCGTCAGACCTCGTGAGCCCGTGTCCGCCGCCACCACCGCCCGGCCCCCCCGATCCCGAGCCGACGGGCCAACGGCTCGACCAGCGGGTCTTACACCATGGTAGACGCCGTCCCTGATCGTCCGGTTTCGCCCGCGCGTCGGATCATCGCCAATCGAGGACGAGTCGCGCTGACGGAATCCGGTGGGACCCGTGCGCGGCCAACGACACCCACGGGCTCGTCGACTCCGAGTCCAGGGGGCGCCGCCACCCTTTTCCGGCCGTCCGGGGGACGCTACTGTTGGCGTCCAGCTGGTATATCCGGAACGCCCAGAACCGAGGAACCCGACATGCATGGCCGCATCGTAATCCCCAGACCCGCACACCCGGCAGCCATCGTCCGACACGTGGCAGCCGCGGCACCCCGCGCGGTAGCGGTCGCCAAGCTTTCCGTCCTCGCCGCGCTGGCCGCTACCGCTTCGCCAGCCGCCGCTCAGCTCACCACACCGGAGGAGCAGTTCGGGTACCGCCTCGGCACCGACTACCAGCTCGTCAACTACCAGGGCCTGACCGAATACTGGCATCTTCTCGCGGAACAGTCGGACCGCATGACGCTGGAATCGATCGGGCTCTCCGAGGAAGGCCGCGAGCAGTGGATGGCTACGATCACCTCTCCCGCCAACCGGCCCAATCTCGAACGCTACAGGGAAATCGCGCGCCGTCTGGCTCAAGCCGAGGGCGTCACCGAGGAGGAAGCCCGCGCGCTGGCCGCCGAGGGCAAGGCCGTCGTCTGGATCGACGGGGGCCTGCACGCCACCGAAGTGCTGGGCATCCAGCAGCTCATGGAGCTCGTGTGGCAGATGGTCAGCCGAGACGACGCCGAAACCATGCGGTTCCTCGACGAAGTCATCCTTCTGGCCACCCACGCCAACCCCGACGGCCACGCTCTGGTCGCCAACTGGTACATGCGCCACGACGATCCGCTCGAGCGCTCCTCGCAGGGCGTGCCGGTCCTCTACAACAAGTACGCGGGGCACGACAACAACCGTGACTTCTACATGGCCTCGCTGGCCGAAACCGAGAACATGAACCGGGTGGTCTACCGCGAGTGGTTCCCCCAGATCGTCTACAACCATCACCAGACCGGGCCGCAGGGCACGGTCATGTTTGCGCCCCCATTCCGGGATCCACCGAACCACAACCTCGATCCGCTCATCATCACCAGTCTCGACCAGGTCGGGTCGGCCATGCACCACCGCTTCGTCGTCGAGGGCAAGGGCGGCACCACGATGCGTAGCGGCGCCAGCTACTCGACGTGGTGGAACGGCGGCCTGCGCACGACGCCCTACTTCAAGAACATGATCGGTCTCCTCACCGAGACCATCGGCCACCCCACTCCCATCGAGATCCCCTTCCTCCCGAATCGCCAGATCGCCCACGGCGACCTGCCGCTCCCCGTCACCCCGGGGCGCTGGCACTTCCGCCAGTCGGTCGACTACTCGCAGACGGCCAACCGAGCCGTGCTCGACTACGCGTCGCGCAACCGCGAACACCTCCTGTTCAACATCTGGCGCATGGGGATGAACTCGATCGAGCGGGGCGGCCGCGATTCGTGGACCGTTCTGCCGAAGTGGATCGACCAGGTCGCCGAGGACGTCGGCCCGCGTGGATCGCTGGAGGACTACGAGGCCCACCTGCGCGATCCCGCGAAGCGCGACGCCCGGGGGTACATCCTGCCCTCGGACCAGCGCGGCTTCCAAACCGCCACACGCTTCGTCAACGCACTGCTCAAGGGCGGCGTAACCGTGCACCGGGCGACCGCCGACTTCACGGTCGCGGGCAAGGACTACCCTGAGGGATCCTACGTGGTCGTCACGGCCCAGGCCTTCCGGCCGCATGTGATCGACATGTTCGAGCCGCAGAACCACCCCAACGACTTCCAGTACCCCGGAGGTCCGCCGATCGCACCGTACGACAACGCCGGGTGGACGCTCGCGCTCCAGATGGGCGTCGAGTTCGACCGCGTCCTCGATGGCTTCAGCGGACCCTTCGAGCCGATCGCGTGGCTTGCGGACGCACCCCCCGGGACGGTGTCGGGCTCCGATTCCCCCACCGGCTACGTGGTCGATCACGTCAACGAGGCCTTCACGGCCGTCAACCGCGTGCTCGCAGCCGGTGGCGAGGTGCATTGGATCGAAGGGACGTTCGACGCGGCGGGCATCTCGTTCGCGCCCGGCGCCTTCTATATCCCGGCTGGGGCCACCACCCGGTCCCAGCTGGAAGAGTGGGCCGCCCAACTGGGAATCTCCTTCCACGGGGTCACGGCGGCCCCCGAGGCCACGTTCGAGCTGACGCACGCGCGAGTCGGCCTCTGGGACCGCTACGGCGGCTCGATGCCGTCGGGGTGGACCCGCTACGTGCTGGAGGACTTCGAATTCAACTTCGAGGTCGTCTACCCGCCCGACATCGACGCGGGCAACCTTAACGAGCGTTTCGACGTGATCGTCCTGCCCGACGGCGCCCTGGGCGGCGGGCGCGGCTTCCGCTTCGGGGGCGGACCCGGCGAAGACTTCCTGGCGACCCTGCCGGATTCGTTGCGTGCACGCGTCGGATCTCTGAGCGACGACACGAGCCTGCCCGCGCTCCGCGAGTTCGTGGAGAACGGCGGGGCGGTGGTTGCAATCGGGTCGTCTACCGCCCTGGGAAGCCGGCTTGGGCTCCCGCTCGCCAACTTCCTGGTCGACGACGACGGAAGTCCGCTGAGCCGTGACGACTACTTCACACCCGGTTCCATCCACGACATCCGGGTGGAGCACGGCAGCCCAATCACACACGGGCTGGGCGAGCGCGTGCACGTGCTGCACAGCCACAGCCCGGTTTTCCAGATCGGCGACGGCGCCGCGAACGTGCGGCGTCTGGCGTGGTATGACACCGCCGCGCCGCTCGTGAGCGGCTGGGCCTGGGGACAGGAGCACCTGGAGGGTGGCACCAGCATGATCGAAGCAGACGTCGGCGCGGGCAAGCTCTTCCTCTTCGGCCCCAAGATCACCTTCCGGTCGCAGCCCCACGGCACCTTCCCGCTTCTTTTCAACGGGATTCACTACGGGGCGGCGAAGCGGCGGCCCGTGAGCTGAGGTGAGCGAGACCGAAGCCCCTTCCGTTCCCGCCGCGGACCCGCCACGCGAGGACCCGCCCGACAACCCGTTCGAGCGGCTGCGGACCCGCTGGCTCATCCTCCTGTGGGTCCCGGCCATCTTCATGGTGCTGGTCCTGGCGACGGGAATCATCAGGCTCGCTACGGGAGGTGCATTCGCCGACGACGTCGCGACCCCACAGATCCTGTCCATGCTTGCGGCGTACGGCGGGCTGGTCGCGTGGCTGCTCTGGGCCTGCCGCCGTGCGGGCGTCGAACTGGGACGCCTGATCGGGCGCGTGCCGGCCGGACACGACTGGGCGATCACGGGCGCCTTGCTGGCCGTGACCATCGCGTTTTCGTACGGGTCGTGGGAGCTCGTCGCCTGGTGGCTGTCCCGGGTGGCACCGGATCTTCTGACCTGGCTGGTGCAGATGCTGCCGGAGAGGCCGGCCGGGAACCCGGGGCATCACATCTTCATGGTCCTCATCCTGGTCGGGGCGGCTCCGGTCGTCGAGGAGCTGCTCTTCCGGGGCGTCCTGTTCAGTCGCTGGGGAGTCAAGTGGGGTGTGAGGGCCGGGATCGTGACCTCGGCCGTCGCGTTTGGGCTCCTGCACGCGAACGTCGTCGGAATCGGCATGGTCGGGCTGGTCGCGGCCGTTCTGTACTTCCAGACCCGCACCCTGATCGTCCCAATCGTCTTTCACGCCACGAACAACGCGCTCGCAACCGTCGGCATGTATCTGCCCGGCGGTGCGGACACGACCGCGATTGCGGATGGCGACGGCTGGCTCGGATTTCTCCTCGTCTTCGTCACGCTGCCGGTGTTGATCTGGTACCTGTGGCGTTTCTGGCCGGCAGGCGATGCGGTGATTCCCTATCTGGGCGGCGGCGCGGAAAACGACGAACAGGACGCGGAAGGATCGGGGTGATCGAATCGGCACGGTTTCCGGCGCGCGTGGCCGCGATCGACGCCGGCTCGAACGCCATTCGCTTCGTAGTAGCCGACTTCCCCGGTCCGGATCGGTACGACGTCGTCCACAAGATCCGCCAGCCGATCCGCCTGGGCCACCGTGTCTTCACGCACGCGGAACTGGACGAGGAAACCATGGAATGGGCGGTGGCCGCCTTCCGCCGCTTCCGGCGCGAGATCGACGCCCTGGGCGTCGACCGATTCCGCGCGGTGGCGACCAGCGCGACCCGCGAGGCGGCCAATCGCGGCGTTTTCCTGGACAGAATCCGTGAAGAATCCGGCATAGTTCTCGAGCCGATCAGCGGAGCGGAGGAGGCGCGCCTGGTCCACCTGGCCGTGCGCAGCCGCGTCGACCTCTCACAGGGGCGCTGGATCCTCGTGGATCTGGGGGGCGGTAGCGTCGAAGTCTCGCTGGTTGACGACACGGGCATTCTGTGGAGCGAGTCCTACCGAGTCGGCACGGTGCGCCTCCTGGAGACCCTGGCCGAGGCGGAAGGCTGCCACGACTCCCTGCGCGCGTGGGTCGGCCGCCAGCTCCAGGCACTCACGATTCCGCCCCCGGAGGGCTATCCGGGTCCTACTGCATTCGCGGCGACCGGAGGCAATATCGAAGCGATCGCCGAACTCGCGCTCAGCTACGTCGATCCGCTGAACCTCGCCCTGCTGCCGATCAACCGCCTCGACGCAGTCATCCATCTCCTGACGGCGATGACCGTCCCCGAGACGATCCACGAACTCCGTTTGCGTCCCGACCGCGCCGACGTCATCCTGCCGGCGGCACTGGTCTATCGGCACTTCGCCGACATCGCCCGCGCAGACCAGATCGTGGTGCCGAGCGTGGGTGTGAAGGAGGGGGTACTCCTCGATGTAGCGGCGGATCCGGCCCGGCACGCAACCGTCCACTCCCCGGCGCGGACGGGGTTCAGCGCGCCTGCTGCGCGACCTACCGTCCCGATGCCAGGTAGCGGATCTGCTGGATCGCCACCGACAGGCCCGCCAGGCTGACCGGCTCCTCGGCCTCGACCTCGTCCAGGATCTCGTGGAACCGCGTCAGCTGTGACTCGTCTTCCTCGAAGCCGAGTGCTCCCGCGAGGTCGTCCTTTCCTGCAAGCGCGTTCTGGGTGAGGTTCCGCCGAATCGCGCCCAGGTCGTTGATCAGCCCCAGCGCCCAGCGCTGCTGCCACTTGCCGTCGCCGCTCACCCGCTCGATACAGCCGGTAAGCCACGGAATCCGAAGTTCCTCGGTGACCCAGTAGTAGACCCGCGCCGCGCTCACGGGATTGGTTCCGGTAGTACGAGCCAGGTGGAGGATCTCGAGCAGATGGTCCAAAAAGCGCAGGGCGACGAGATTCCGCACAAAGGCCTCGTCCCCCGCCTGGGGCATCAGCGCCGCCACCCGCGCTTCGAAGTTCTCCCGGTCTTCTCCCGCCACGATCTCGTGGAACTGTCCACGCAGGGCTTCGAGTCCGTTCAGGCTTCCCTCGATGAGCGCGGTGGTCGACTCTTCCGGGTCGCAATTGGTCAACACCCAGCGCGTCGTCCGTTCGAGCACGCGGGCCAGACCCATCGTCCAGCGGTAGGTGACCGCCGCGGACACGTGTCCCTCGCGCGACCCGATGTCGGCAAGCAACGAATCGTGCCGGGTCAGTCTAGCGGCCACCAGCCACGCCCGCGCGATCTCCGCTGCGCCGTGGCCGGTTTCCCGCATCAGGCGGTCGATGAACACCGACCCCATTAGGTCCACGAGGTCGTTGGTCAGCTGGCACGCCACGATCTCGCGACGCAGACGGTGGTTGGCAGCCCGCTCCAGGCCGACCAGTTCCAAGGCTTCGGCTGGGAAGTACCCGTGGAAATAGTCCGAAGCCGACGGGTCGTCCGGGAGGTCGGAGGCGAGCAGCGCCGACTTGAGGTCCAGCTTGGCGTAGGCCAGCAGAACGGACAGCTCCGGCCGCGTGAGCGACTGATTCGCCTCCTGGCGCGCCGTGAGCTCGTCCCAGGACGGCAGTCCCTCCGCGTCGCGGTCGAGGAGGCCGGTGCGGGCCAGGCGCCCCATCAGCGCCCAGTAGTGGTCCATGCCGCGGCGGGCGCGGTATTCGTCCAGCGACACCGCCTGACAGCCGGACTCGTTGTCCGCGAGCACCAGCGAGGCGACGGTGTCCGTGAGGCGGTGCAACAGGTCGTTACGCTGCTCCCGCGTCACCAGTCCGGCACCCAGGGCCTCGTTCAGGAGGATCTTCAGGTTGACCTCGCGGTCCGACAGGTTGACCCCACCCGAGTTGTCGAGTGCATCGGTGTTGATCCGTCCGCCGCCGAGCGCGTACTCGACCCGGGCGGCCTGCGTGAACCCAAGGTTTCCGCCCTCGCCCACCACCTTCGCCCGGAGATCGCCCACGTCGATGCGCACCGCGTCGTTCGACGCATCCCCGGCGTCGGCGTGGCTCTCGGCGGTTGCCTTCACGTAGGTGCCGATCCCGCCGTTCCACAGCAGGTCGACGGGAGCGGACAGCACCGCCCGGATCAGACTCTCGCCGTCCAGCGTCGTCACCTCCGGATCCAGGCCCAGCGCAGCGCGGACGTCGTCGTTCAGATCGACCGATTTCACCCCGCGCGAAACGATCATCCCGCCCGGCGAGAGTTTCCCGCGGTCATAGTCGTCCCATGAAGAGCGGCCCAGCCGGAAGAGCCGCTCGCGTTCCTCGAAGGACGCCTCCGGGTCCGGGTTCGGATCCAGGAAGACGTGCCGATGGTCGAACGCCGCCACGAGGCGAATGGCCCGCGACAGCAGCATGCCGTTGCCGAACACGTCCCCGCTCATGTCGCCGATGCCCGCCACCGTGAAGTGGTCCGTCTGGATGTTCCTTCCCATCTCCCGGAAGTGCCGCTTCACCGACTCCCAGGCACCGCCGGCCGTGATGCCCACCTTCTTATGGTCGTACCCGTTCGAGCCGCCCGAGGCGAATGCATCGTCCAGCCAGAACCCGTAGTCCGCCGCAACCCCGTTCGCGGTGTCCGAAAACGGCGCCGTGCCCTTGTCCGCCGCGACCACGAGGTAGGGGTCGAAGCCGTCGTGCCGGACCACGCCCTCGGGTGGCGCGGACTCGCCGTTAAGGTTGTCCGTGATGTCCAGCAGTCCGCGCATCAGGGTGCAGTACTGCTCGCGCGCCTCGTGCGCCATGGCTTCGCCGTCGGGCAACGACCGCAGGCACACGAAGCCGCCCTTCGACCCGCTGGGGACGATCACCGCGTTCTTGACCATCTGCGTCAGCACCAGCCCCAGCACCTCGGTGCGGAAATCATCCGGCCGGTCCGAGTGCCGTATGCCGCCCCGGGCAACTGACGCGCCGCGCAGGTGAATGCCCTCCATCCTCGAAGACCTTACCCACACCTCGTATTTGAGACGGCTCCTGACCACGCTCTCCAGGAGCCCGGAGTCGAACTTGAGCGAGATGTACGGGACTCCCCCCGACCGCACCGTCGGCGTCCGGCCGCCGGTCCGATAGTAGTTGGTCCGCACGGTGGCCTCGATCACCTTCTGGAAGGCCCTCAGCGCGCGGTCATGGGCGAGCGAGCTCACCCCGACCAGTTCGTCGGCGATGCGGCCGGCGAGGTCGGGGGCCCGGGGATGGCGGACCTCCCGAGCCCCGCGGCCGTCCGGGTCGCCGGCCCCGACGCCGCGTGGGTCGAACCTCGCCTCGAAGAGCCGGAACAGGAGCAATCCGATCGCCGGATGGCTGTCGAGCGCCGCGCGCAGCACCTGCCGGCTGGGGACCGCCCCGATCTGGAACGCGTAGTGCGCGTACGCCCGCAGCACCTCGACCTCGCGCCAGGCCATTCCCGTGGGCCGGATCAGGCGGTTGAACCCGTCGTTCGTGGCGTCGCCGTTCCGGATCGCCAGGATCGCCTCGGACAGAACGGGCCCCCGGGCCTCGATGTCGATTCCGGCTCCGTCCGCGGTCTGCACGTCGAAGCTGTAGATCGACGAGTCGGCGTGACCGCCCCCCTCCCGCAGCTCGAACAGCGAAACGTTGATGATGCGGAGCCCGCAGTTCTCCAGAACCGGCATGAAATCAGACAGGATGATCTGGTGCTCCCGGATGTAGATCTTGAGTTCGCAGCCATCGACCTCCGCATTCTCGAAGAAGCGGACCGACTCCATGCGTCCGTCCACCTTCATGGACTCGAGTTCGGCAATGTCTCTCACGGCCGCCGACGGCTCGGTCGCGGCACGGTACTCCGGCGCAAACGAACCGGCATAGTGACGCGCCATCCGACGCGCCTCGTCCGGCGGACGCTCCTCGCTCAACAGGTCCCCCACCTCGTCCAGCCACGACCGTGTCAGGCTCGTGACGGTCGCTTTCAGGTCACGCCAGTCGATCTCCGCCAGCCGCTTCGCCGGACCGCCCAGGTAGAAGTGCAGGCGTGCCTGGTCGCCGGCGCTCAGCGCCAGGTGGTAGTTGAGGATCTCGACCTTGTAGCGCTTCGCCAGGGACGCTTCGAACTCGCGCCGGAAGGCCCCCGAGAAGCGGGTGCGTGGCATGACGACCATGATCGACACGCCCCTCCCCAGCGCGTCGTGACGCACCGACACGAAGATCTCCGCGGTGTTGTACCGGGTCAGGATCGTGCGGATGTCCTTGGCGACCTCCTCCGCGGACGCGAGGAAGAGTTCCTCCTTGGGCAGCGAACCGAAGATCGTGATGATCTCCTTGTAGTCGTGCTGTCCCTCGTACACCCCCGCCAGTTCCAGCACCTGCGCGAGCTTCTGCCGCAGGATCGGAATGTCCTGCGCGGGTTCCGAGTACGCCTGCGAGGTGAAAAGCCCCAGGAAACGGTGTTCCCCGGCTACCGACCCATCGGCCCGCAGCTTCTTGACGCCGATGTAGTCCATCCGCGCGCGACGGTGAACGGTCGACTCGGCGTTGGTCTTGCTGATGATAAGGAGCGGCCCGGACAGCGCCCGCTCGCGCATCTGATCGGACAGCGCGCTCATGGGCACGGGACGGGCGAATGCCGACGCCTGCTCTTCCTGCAGAATCCCCAATCCCGACCCCGCGTCGACCATCACGGCGTCCTCGCCACCCGGTTCATGCGGACCGAAGGTATAGGACCGGTAGCCGAGGAAGACGAAGCCCCCGTCGCGCAGCCACCTCAGGAACGCCTGGATCTCGCGGAACTCGTCCCGGCGGTCCCGCACGTCGCGCATCCGGAACCCCAGCTCGGAGACCACATCGGCGATCTTGTCCACCATGAGACCGAAGTCGTCCGTGGCCTTGACCACGTCTTCCAGACGGCGGGCCGTCTCGGCGCGGAGAGATTCGCGAACCTCCTCGTCGGCGACGCGGGCCAGTTCGACGTACACGACCGATTCGGTGCCGGCGGCATCGCCCGGCGGGTTCAGGTCCGTGATCCACCCGTCCCCGTCCCTCTCCACGGTCATCAGCGGGTACACGAAGTGCGCGATCTGGAGATCCTGCGCCGACAGGAACTCGCGGATCGTGTCCACAATGAACGGCCGCTCGGAGACGTTGGTCTGGATGATCGTGACCGGCGCCCGCCCGCCGGCCTCTTCGGGGTCGGGGTTCAGGACCTCCACATCGACCCGGTCCGGACGGCTGCGGTTGAGGAAGTCGAGCGACTCCACGCACATCCGGGCCAGATCCTCCGGCTTGCGTTCCTCGAAGAGCTCCATCGTGGCCTTGCCGAGGAAGAACGGCACGAACCTCCCGAGGAGGCGATAGCGGTCGTCGTCCACCGAGTCCTTCAGGAGTTCGAGCACCGCTGCGATTGCCTGGGCGCTGGCCGGTGACCCGGAGGGATCGCCTGTCTGGATCATTTGTCGGGATTCGGTCGGCGTGGAGAGTGGCGGGATTCATGGCAATCTCGGAAAACCCGAGCGGTGCCGCCAGACGTTACCTTTGAACGGTCGGCTACCCGTACCCCTGGAGCAGCCCGTACCCCGAGGCGGCGCATTGCGTTTCATCCACATCGCCGATGTTCACCTCGACACCGCCTTCGCGGGCCGGTCGGAAGAAGTGCGAAGCCGGCTGCGCGAGTCCGCTCGCGAAGCGTTCGCGCGATGTGTCGATACCGCGGTGTCCGAAAAGGTCCACGCGGTTCTGATCGCCGGCGACCTGTTCGACGGGCCGCGCCTGTCGTTCGGCAGCGAGGGCCTCCTGTTGAGGCAGCTCGCGGTTCTGGCCGAGGCGGGCATCCAGGTGGTCTACGCGACCGGGAACCACGACCCGGGAAGCGGACCGAGCGTGCAGGAGCTCGGATGGCCTGACAACGTCACAGTCGTGGCGGGCGGCGATCCGGTCACGGTGACCATCGTGAACCGACACGGCGATCCGGTCGGAACCGTCACCGGCGCGGGGCACGCCACCGCCCGCGAGACCGCAGACCTCGCCAGCCGCCTCCGCCCCCCCGCCGCGACCCGCCTGCCATGCGTCGCCCTGCTGCACACCCAGGTCACGTCCGCCAGCGGCACCGAACTTCACCAGGCCTACGCACCCTCCAGCCTGGAGGTCATGCGCGCAGCGGGCTTCGACTACTGGGCACTGGGACACGTTCATCAGCGTCAGGTGCTCTCGACCGACCCGCCCGTACACTACCCCGGCAACATTCAGGGGCGGAAACCTCGCGAGACAGGCCCCAAGGGCGGTCTGCTCGTCGACCTTCACGACGCCGCGCATCCGGTGGTCGAATTCCGGGAGTTCACTCCGGTGCGGTGGGAGAGGCTCGCCCTGGCGGGCCTCGAGAACGCGCGCACGATGGAGGGGCTGGTGGAACGGGTCGTCGATGCCTGGGACCAGGCCCGGTCGTCCGACCCGGGGAGCGACGCGACGGAGTGGGTGGTGACCGTGGACCTGTCGGGCCCGTCCCCGGCGTGGCGCAAGCTGCGCGAACGGGAGGAGCTGGACGCGCTGGAACAGGAGTGCGCGGACTGCCTCGGCGCGCTGTCGGTCCGGATCCGGGCGGACGGCACGCATGCGGTGGTCAGGCTGGCGGACCACGTCGACCGCCAGGACGCGCTGGGCGCGTCGCTCCGCCTGTGCAGGCGCGTCGCGGCGGGCGACGACCGCCTGGGTCTTGAAGAGGCGGATTTCGCCGGGTTCGACCCCGAACGCCACGGGTCCCTCGAGGCGTACCTTCGGCGTCTGCTCGGCGGCGCTGACGCCGAGATCATGGCGAGGATGCTCACCGGCGCGACCACCGAGACGGGCTCGCCATGAGGTTCGAGTCGATCGAGGTCGTGCGCTACGGCTGCCTGACCAACCTCTCGACAGGCGAAGACCCGCTCCCGAACATCGTGGTCGTGCTCGGCCCCAACGAGAGCGGAAAGTCAACTTTATTTGACTTAATGTCAACTTTAGTTTACGGATTTCGCCCAGCCAGCCGCGCCAGGCACCCATTCACGCCCTGGGCGGGCGGAGATCCCGAGGGCCGCGCGCGGATCCGTCTCGACCAGAGTCCCGATGCTCCCGTGATCGAGGTCCACCGGCGCCTGCGGTCGCGGGCGTGGGGCAGGCTGCACGTTGGGGAGCGTGTGGACGACATCCGCAACCATCCCCTCCCCACCGCCGGTCACGTCACCCGCGTCGTGTTCCGCCAGGTATACGCGCTGACCCTCGCCGAACTCGCAGGCCTCGAGGGCGAGAGCTGGGACCTCGTGCAGGATCGGCTGGTGGGGGCGATGGCCGCGCCGGATCTTCACTCGGCACGCACCGTCGTGGCCGGCCTGGAGGACGAGGCGAAGCGGCTGTGGCGCCCCGACCGGCGCGGCCGCCCCCGTGTGCGCGTGCTCGCGTCCGAGCTGGCCACCCTGAACGAACGCAAGCGCGATGCTCTCTACCGGGACCGCGCAGTGCGGGAGAAGGTGGCGGAGCGGGCGGGCGCCGAGACCAGGCTCCAGGCGCTGCGCGAGGAGAGGTCCCGCGAGCGGGAGCGTCACGGCGTGATCGACCACCAATTGAACCGTCTGCTCCCCGTGCGGCGGGCAATGGCGCGCATCGACGAGCTTCGCGCCGAGGCGGGAGCCGCGAGCGACCTGGATGCGCTGCCGAACAGGCCGGCCGAACGACTGAGCGAACTGCGCGAGGAAGCGCGCGCCGCAGTGGAGCGGGTCGCCCTTCTCGAAGGAAGGCGGCAGGAAACGGTCGCGGCGGGGACTGAAGGCGAGCGCCTTCGCGCACGTTGGGAGGAGCACGCCGGGTCACTGTTCTCGGAGCTGCCGGGCGATGGTGCCCGTGAGGCCCTCGCCGCGGTTTCCACGGAGGAACTCCGCGGCCGGGTGCGGGCGTTCGAGGCCGCGCGCGAGGACCGCCGCGTGGCCGAGGAGGGTCTCCTGCGCGGCGCGGACGATCTGCCGGTGGCGCTCAAGCCCGCCAGGAGCCGGTTGGTGGCGGGAGTCGTCCTGCTGCTGGTGGGGGTTGCCATCGCGGCTCTCACGCTGCCGCAGGTCGGTGTGGAGCTTCCGCTGGGCAATGCCTTCGCGCTCCGCGTGGGCGCCGTCGCCGTGATCGGGGGGTTCCTCCTGACGATTCTGTGGTGGGATGCCGATCGACGGGCGCGGCGGTACGGCAAGGCCACCGCCGACGCTCGCGGACGCCGGTCCGGGCAAGTGGCGCAGCTCCGCGAGGCCGAGGCGGCGGCACGCCGCGAGGCCGTGAGCCTCGTCGCCGCTCTGCCCATCCGCGACAACCTTCTGGAGGCCCCGGACATGGAGCTTCCGGCCCGGATCGAGCGCATGCTGGAGCTGTTGGCCACGCGGGACGAGCGCGCCACCGCCACGCGCCGCGACCTGGAGCGTGCAGAGGACGATCT
Source organism: Gemmatimonadota bacterium (assembly GCA_028874905.1). GTDB lineage: Bacteria > Gemmatimonadota > Gemmatimonadetes > Longimicrobiales > Gaopeijiaceae > Bin94. Next base: position 63,467 of record JAPPGZ010000039.1, on the reverse strand, counting down.
GGCCGCCGCCCGGCGGAACCAGGATGCCGCGACCAATCGCCTCCGCGATCTGGAGGCAACGCTGGCCGAACTCGGCGACGGCGACGCCGAGCGCGGCGCCCGCCGGGCGGCTGCTCGGACGGAAGCGGCGCAAAGGGCCGATCAGATGCGGGGCGAACTGGAGCGGGAATGGCCCGAGCTGGACCGGGTCGAGGCCGAAATCCGCGAAGCGGACGCGGTCGGCACGGACTGGGCGTCGCTCGCCGAAGCGCTCCGTGACGCGTCCGGGCGGCACGATGCGCTCGCCGAGGAGGGCGAGGAGCTGAGCAGCACGATCACGAGACTCGACACCGAGATCCGCCACCTGCAGGAGGGGGACACTCCCGACCGGGTCGAGGGGCGCATCCAGGCGGTCAAGGAGCGCATCCGCGACGCGAAGGAGGCGCGGGACCGGTCGTTTCTGCTCGCGAGGATCGTCCGCGAAGCCGATCGCCGCTTCCGCGACGAGCACCAGCCGGACCTGCTTCGCCGCGCCGCGGATCACCTCCGGCACATCACGGCCGGCCGATACGAGCACATCGAAATGGGCGACACGGGCGACGAGGCCTTCTACCTGAGCGGCCCCGCCGCGACCACGCCGAGGAAGGTGGGACAGGCGCTCTCCCAGGGGACGCGCGAGCAGGTGTACCTGGCGCTGCGGCTGGCGATCATCGATCACCTCGACGCTGGCGAGGAGCGCCTCCCGCTCTTCATGGACGAGACCCTGGTCAACTGGGACGCCTGGCGCCGCGACCGGGCCTTCGGGCTGCTGGAGCGCGTCGCCGAGAAGCGCCAGGTGTTCGTCTTCACGTGCCATCCCGCCATGGCCGCCGAGCTGGAAGACCGCGGCGGCCGGATCGTGGCGCTGGGGGAGCGGTAGCAGCCCGTGGACCGGTTTGATTGCTCCATGCAAAAGTTACCGGCCGGTGCTCCAACTCAGCGGGTCCAGATGAGGACCGAACCCCCACAGCTTGAGTCTCGCCGGGGCGCCCAAATCTCGATCAACTCCACGGACTCCGGCGCAAGGTCGTCGATGACGAAGCGCCGAGTCCGCCGATCGGTGTACCGCCGAGTCCCGTCTACATAAAGGCTCAGGGGGCATTGCGCACAGACCAGAACGGGGGGCTCCGATATTCGACCTTCGACCCGGATGCCCGGCACCGTCTTGAACGCGTCAGTCAGCTTGCCGGCCGCAAGTTGATCAAGCATGGGTCGGGTGACCACATGGCGCATCTCCATCCTGAGTTCTCCTGCACGGATTACCTCGACATATCCGGCCAGTCGCTCATATCCCCACCTCCGGACATTGATCCAGTACCGGCCCCGTGGGAGATCCATCACGGTGCGGCCGTCCACCCCGATCACGTTCCGGCCGACCAGGCCGGTGAACTCGATTAGGCCCCAAGCAACGCCGCGTTGTCCCGAGAGTCGCGTATTTCCGCTGTCAGGCGGATCGTTTCCCCTTGCGGCGAGGATTCCTGCGCCTCGAGACCCCTCGTGGAGGTCGGCGTAGCCAGCGACACCCCGGTGACGAATGCGATCAGGGCGGTGCGAGGAAGATGCCAGTGGCGCGCCCCGACGGCCTGTTGTGCGTGGCAGTTCATCGGCGACCGTTCTCCTTTCGGACTGGTGCAGCGCAGGGGCTCCGTGAAACTCAGACTGCCTTCTCTCCAACCACGCGTCAACGCTCAGACAGTTTGTCGGAGCCGCTCCCGCGCCAGCGTGAAGAACATCTTCGCGCCGACGCGCAGCGACATCCCCAGGCGGCCCGAGATCTTGGAGCGGCCCCGGACGCGCGGCAGGTGCGGCGCCTCCACCTCCACGATGGCGAGGCCCTTGCGCACCGCCCTCACCTGCATCTGCAGCGTCCAGCCCCAGTTGCGGTCGTCCATCGCCAGACGCTCCAGCGCGTCGAAGCGGATCGCCCTGAATGGCGGGAGATCCAGGAAACGGCGGCCGAAGAGCAGCCGCACGGCGGCCAGCACGATGCGATTCCCCAGGCGGGCGTGCGCGTGGAGGTTGCCCGTGCCACCGTCCCGCCCGACCCGTACCCCGAGCGCCAGATCGGCACCGTGCGCCACCGGATCCAGCACGAGCGTGAGCTGCTCGCCGTTTTCGGGGTGGTCCGCGTCAAGGAACACGAGCACCTCGGGCCGACTCGGAAGCGCCGACAGGCAGGCGATTCCCTTCAGGCACGCCGCGCCGTAGCCGCGCTCGTCCTCCCGCACGACCACCGCGCCGGCGGCGCGCGCGACCCTGGCCGTGCCGTCCGTGGAGCCGTTGTCGGCCACGACCACGTGCTGCAGGCGACCGATTGGCAGCGCGCGCAGGACCGCGGGGAGCGCATCCTCCTCGTTGAGCGCCGGAATCAGCACCGCCGTGCGCGAGAGTCGCTCGTCCGGTATTGAAGTCACCGCAGGAATAGAACGCGGCGTGCCGCGCCGGACCAGCGCGTGGCGCGGCGAGCCGGGTCGCCGCGACTTGGCCCCGACCGGTTGGCGCGGCCGGGCGCGGCGGGGTATGGTGCCGCATGGAATCGCCCATGCGCGTGCTGCTGGTTCTCGGCGTCCTGGAAGTGGCGGCACTGGCTGCCTTCGGATGGCTGGCCGGGGCCGCGCTGCCCCTGCCCCGCCTCCTCCTTCCCGCGGCCGCCTTTCTCTGTTACGGCGCGGCCGGGATCGCCGCGATGAAACGGCCGCTCTCCATCCCCCTCATCTGGGGTATCGGGATACTTGCCCGGCTGGCTCTTCTGCCCCTGGCGCCGGAGCTGTCCGACGACATCTACCGCTACCTCTGGGACGGCCACGTGCTCGGAGAGGGCCTCAACCCCTACGGACACGCGCCCGCGGACGATGCGTACGAGTCGATCCGCACGCCGTGGCACGATCGTGTCAACCACCCCGAGGTCCCGACCATCTATCCGCCGCTGGCGCAGCTTCTGTTCGGGCTGGTTGGGGCGCTCGGCGGAACGATCCCGGTCGCCAAGCTGGTGTGGCTGTGCTTCGATCTCGGCTGCGGGCTGCTGCTGTACCGGATCGCCTGCGGCACGGGCCGCAATCCGGGCGCCGTCCTGGTCTGGTACCTGTGGTCGCCGCTGCTGATCGTGGAGACGGCCTGGAGCGCGCACTTCGATGCGGTGGGGCTGTTCTTCCTGGCGGGTCTCATCTGGGTCGCCTCCGGTCGCAAGAATCGCCCGGGTGGCACGAGTCGCGGGCACCGCCCGAGCCGCCGGCGCACGCGTCACGGCCGGGCCGCCGCGCTCGGTTCTCTGCTCGGCCTTGCCGCCCTGACCAAGTTCGCTCCCGCCGCCGCCCTGCCGCCGCTTGTGCGCCGCCACGGAGCCGCCGCGGCCCTCGCCTTTGTCGCCGTGTGCACCGCCCTCTACCTGCCGTTCGCCGGCGTCGGTCTCGGGGCGCTCACCGAGGGACTGCGCACCTATGCCGAACACTGGACGGCCAACCAGGGCGCCTTCACGCTGATCGCGCGCCTGTTCCCCGATCCCGTGCAGGCCCGTACCGCGGCCGCCGTTCCCGTGCTGACGGTTGTCGTGTATGCGACGTGGCGGCGCTTCCGCGTCGAGCGGGCCCTGCTGTGGATCATCGGGGCCGGGCTGCTGCTCTCGCCCACGTTACACCCCTGGTACGCGCTCTGGGTGCTCCCGATGGCTGCGCTGCGCGGCAATGCGCCGTTCCTGCTGCTGAGCGGCCTCGCGTTTCTCGGCTACTGGGGGCTCGCCGCGTACCAGCTGACCGGGGTCTGGCCCGAGCCTGCTTGGACCCGCGTGGTCATGTGGCTGCCGGTGTGGATCCTGTTGCTGGTGTCGGCCGGGAGCCTCGTCGGCGCCAGGGGTTCGCGAGACTCACGAATGCCGCGTCTGTCCGGCGTTCAGACCCACTGCCAGGTACCCCGAAGCGAAGAGCGCCACGAAGGGCAGTGATGCCCAGTACCCCTGGGCGATCGCCACGGTGCCCGACAGCACCATGAACGACCCGGCGGCTACCGCCAGTGTCTGGCCCCTGAAGGCGCCCCGGGACCGCTCGTAGCTGGAGCGGCCCGCGCCTCCCGCCTTCGGGGTACGCTCGAACGGATCGCGGAACCGGCCAAGGCCGCGCAGTACCGCCCGGCTGAGAAGCACGGACATGCCGGCACCGAGCGTGAGCGTGCCTGCCGCGGCCCTGATCGCGTGGCCCCAGCGACGGCCGCGCTTACGTGCGGCGGTGAGGTAGAAGAGCACGAACGGGCCCGTGGCACTGGCGAACACCGCCAGGTCGACCCACCAGAAGCGGTCGACTCCCAACGCGCTCCGGGCGATCGCCGAGGGGACGATGAGCAGAGCGAGGACGAAGGTGAGCGGGTGCGCCAGGTGGCCGCTCAGGTGCAGGAATGCCTCGAGTTTTACAGCGGGGCGAAACCGGCCCCGCAACAGCCCCGGGAGCACCTTGCGCGCCGTCTGGATTCCGCCCTGAGCCCAGCGCCGCTGTTGCACCAGAAGCGACGCCGGAGTGCCGGGGAGCTCAGCCGGCACGCCGATGTCGTCACGCAGCACGAACCGCCATCCCGCCATTTGCGCCCGGTAGCTGATGTCCAGGTCCTCGGTGAGCGTGTCGTGCTCCCAGCCGCCCGCGTCCAGCAGCGCCTGCCTGCGCCACAGTCCCGCGGTGCCGTTGAAGTTGAAGAAGCGGCCGCCGAGGTAGCGTCCCCTCTGCTCCACCAGGAAGTGGCCGTCCAGGAGCAGAGCCTGGGCGCGGGTGAGCCACGAGTCGCGCTCGTTGATGTGGTCCCAGCGCGCCTGCACGAGGCCGACGCCCGGATCCCGCATGACGGGAAGCAGCGACTCCAGCAGACACGGAGTGGGCACGAAATCGGCGTCCAGGATGAGGATGAAATCCCCGGTGGCCTCGTCGAGGCCCGCCGCCAGCGCACCGGCCTTGTAGCCCGTCCGCACGGAACGGTGGAGGACGCTGACATCCACGCCCCGGCGACGCCACTTCCGGGCACATCGCTCCGCCAGGGCCGTGGTCTCGTCCGTGGAGTCGTCCAGTACCTGGATCTGCAGAAGCCCGGCCGGATGCCGCAGGCGACAGGCCGCGTCGATCAGCCGCTCCACGACATGTCTCTCGTTGAAGACGGGCAACTGGACGGTGACGCGGGCCGTCGATACGGGGGCCGGTGCTGCAGGGGAATGCGTATTTTGCATAAAATACATACCATTCACACCGACCGCGTCCTCCCCACCCCTTTTTCGCGACTGGATCAGCAGCACCATGCGATGCGCGGCGAAAGGGAGAAGAAGAGCCAGGACTCCCGCGTACAGCGACACCGCAACTACACTGAGCAGATCGATCATTCAGGCGTGGGCGAAGGACTCGGGTCGAAGCCCCGGCATTGTAGTACCGGGAGCGGGGGGTACTTGCGGAAGGTAGGGTCGTGGCGGTGGCGGCCACAGAGGTAGAAGTGCGATCCTCGCCGTGACACTACCCGGCGCATCCAGGTGCATCGGAGGCAGAGACCGACGCGGCCCGAGTCAGCCGGTTGGGAGGTCATCGGATTCCCGGATGCCGATGTAGCCCCGATGCCTGCCACGGTCGCCGCGCCGATGCGAATAGTACCGGCCATCCCCGCAGAGCGTGCATTCGCCGCTCACCGTAACGTTCCTGCCCCGCATCCCGGCGGCGCTGCTCCGCCGCCTGATCACCGACCTCAGATCGATGGCGGTGGGAGCACGGGGCGCCAACTCGCCCAGGGCACGGAAAACCTCCGGGCCGACCTCGTAGCAGCTGCCGCAGATGGCCGGGCCAAGGTGCATGAGGAGTTCCTTCGGGTCGCTCCCGAAGGATTCGGACAGGGTATCCAACCCCGCTTCGACCACTCCTGCCGCAGTTCCCCGCCAGCCTGCATGCAGGAGAGCCACGGTCCGCCGGCCAGGATCCACAATGAACACCGGCACGCAGTCGGCCAGGGTGACGGTCAGGAGCACCCCGGAAACACCGGTCGCATGGCCATCACCCTCGCCGGTCAAGCACACCCCGCGCGGGAGCCGACGATGTACGTGGATCGACCGGCCATGGACCTGACGACTCCTCACGACCGAGCGCCAGCCCGTGGCCAGGGCCCGGTCCACGTTGTCGGGCTTCTCCGTCGGCGCCGAGCCCCTGGCCGCTGCCGCCGCCGAGGCGACGGAGCGCGCCCGTCGGGTCGTCCCGGCGCGCAGCCACGGAAACCTGGACTTCCACGCGGCTACGGGGGTCGTCCGCAATGATCGTGTCTCCATCACCTTCCGGATTCCGTAGATTGCGCCCTTACTCGCATCGCAAAAATAACTAGCTTAGTGGCAATCATGAGCAGCACCCATTTTGACGCCCAGAACGCGGCCTACGTTCAGGCGCTCTACGAAGACTTCACCCGGAACCCCGAAGCGGTGCATCCGGAGTGGCGGAAGTTCTTCGAGCGCGGTCACAGGACGCTCCTGGATGCCGGGCTCCTCGCGGCAGAAGACGAATCCAACGGGTCTCCGGCGACCACGGCCCGAGCCCCGACGCCCGCCGCACGCGCGGATCGAGCCGCGCCCGTCGCCGCTGCCGAAGCGCTGACCCCGGCCAGGCCCGACACGCACCTTCTGTCCCTGGTCGCGCGGGCCGCGAATCTGCTGCAGGCGTTTCGCGAGCACGGCCACCAGGCGGCGCGTATCGACCCCCTCGGGAGCGAGCCCCCCGGCCACCCGCAGCTCGATCCGGCCTACTTCGGCACCACCATGGAGGAATTGGCCGAAATCCCCACCTCGGTGCTCTTTCACGACGGCGACGAAACGCCCCTCGCCTCCACCCTGGACCGCCTCAAGGCTACCTACAGCGGTGCACTCGGCTACGAGTTCGAGCACCTCGAGGATCCCGGCAAGGTCGCCTGGCTGTGGGAGCAGGTGGAACGCGGAACGCACTTTGCCGGCTACACGGACGAGGATCGCCTGCACACGCTTGACCGGCTCACCCGGGTGGAGGGACTGGAGCAGTTCCTCCACCGCGCCTATCTCGGGCAGAAACGCTTCTCGATCGAGGGCACCGACATGATCGTGCCCATGCTCGACGAGGCGATCGAGATCGCGGCTGCCGATGGGGCGGCCGAGGTCGTGATCGGCATGGCCCACCGTGGCCGTCTCAACGTCCTCAGCCACATCCTCGGCGTTTCGTACGATGAGATCCTGGGCGAGTTCGAAGGCCGCGCCACCCCGGGGAGTGCGCTGTGGGTCCCCGATCCCGGTACCGGCGACGTCAAGTATCATCACGGTGCCACGGCCGATTACCGGCTCCGCTCCGGGGGCTCGATCCGGATCACGCTTGCGCCCAATCCCAGCCATCTCGAATACGTCAACCCGGTCATTCTCGGGATGGCACGCACGCAGCAGTACCCTGATGACAACGGCGTCACGGACCGTGACACGTCCCGGGTCGTTCCGGTCCTCATCCACGGCGACGCAGCCTTCGCCGCCGAGGGCGTCGTGGCCGAGACCCTGAATCTGGCCCGCCTGCGCGGCTACGAGGTGGGCGGGAGCGTCCACATCATCGCCAACAACCAGGTCGGCTTCACCACCAATCCGAGCGACGGGCGCTCCACCCGATACGCCAGCGACCTGGCCAAGGGCTACGATATCCCGGTCATTCACGCGAACGGGGACGCGCCCGAGGAGTGTCTCGCCGCCGTCCGGCTGGCCATGGCGTACCGCAAGACGTTCCACGACGACGCCCTGATCGACCTCGTCGGGTACCGCCGCCACGGTCACAACGAAGCCGACGAGCCGGGCTACACCCAGCCGACGCTGTACACCACGATCTCCGAACACCCGACGCCGCGCACGCGCTGGGCGCAGTCCCTGATCGACAGAGGACTCGCGACCGGCGACGAGGTGGCGCAGGGAGCCCGAGCGCTGTCCGACGAGTTGCGCCAGGCCCAGGACCTTCGCCGCCAGGCCCCGGACGAAGAGGTGATGCTCCCCTGGACGCATCCGGACTTCGGGGCCGTGATGCAGGACTTCGATCCCTATACGCAGGTGCCGTTCGAGCAGCTCGAAACGATCAACGAGGCGCTCCTGGCGGTCCCCGAGGGCTTCCATGTCCATCCCAAGCTCAAGCGGCAGCTCGATCGGCGCGGGAAGGGATTCGGTCCCGACTTTGCGCTCGATTGGGCGCACGCGGAGGCACTGGCCATCGGTTCGCTCCTGCAGGACGGGATTCCGGTGCGACTTTCGGGCCAGGACTGCGAGCGCGGCACGTTCAGCCATCGGCATCTCGTCCTCAACGATGCGGTAACGGGTGCAAAGCACACCCCCCTGGCCCAGGTCGCCGATACCCGGCTCGAGGTCTACAACTCGCCGCTCACCGAGGCGGCGGTGATCGGGTTCGAGTACGGCGTCGCCGTCGCGGCCGACCGCGATCTGGTGCTGTGGGAAGCCCAGTTCGGCGACTTCGTCAACGTGGCCCAGGTCATGATCGACCAGTTCCTCTCGGCGGGATGGTCCAAGTGGGGACAGCGTTCACGCCTGACCCTCCTGCTGCCGCACGGATACGAGGGCCAGGGACCCGAGCATTCGAGCGCCCGGCTGGAGCGATTCCTCCAGCTCTGCGCCGAGGACAACATGCGCGTCGTCTACCCGACTACGCCCGCCCAGTACTTCCACCTGCTCCGCGTGCAGGCGTTCAGCGAACCGGAGCGGCCGCTCATCGTGATGTCGCCGAAGAGCCTCCTGCGCCATCCGATGGCGACGTCGCCGGTCAACGAACTGGTGGAAGGCGGCTTCGAACGCGTGATCGACGACCCCGCGCTCCAGGACTGGGAGGACGCCGAGCGGATCCGCCGCCTCATCCTGTGCAGCGGCAAGGTTTACTACGATCTGGCCGGGTCCGGTGCGCGCGCCGCGGCCGACACCACCGCCATTGCGCGGATCGAGGCGCTCTATCCGTTCCCGGACGACGAAATCCGCGCCCTGGACGCCCGCTACCCCAACATCGAGGAAGTGGTCTGGGTCCAGGAGGAGCCCATGAACATGGGTGCCCTGACCTACATGCTGCCTCGTCTGAGCGACGCGATGCCCGGTTCGGTCGAGATCAGGCACGTCTCCCGGCCCGAGAGGGCCAGTCCGGCCGAGGGAGACGCCGGCGACCACCAGGCCGAACAGAAGCGCATCGTGGTAGAGGCGCTGGCCTGACGACCGTCGCCAGGGTCCGGGCTCGCAAGTAGACGCCCAGGCTTCAAAGGCGGTCTTTCGCCGTCAGCCTTTTTCGGGCACCGCAATCCCGTATTGCAGCAGCGTCGCCCTCAGTGTCGGCCGGCCGAGGCGCACTCGGCTGTCATCGAGCAGGAACGAGAAGACATAGCCGGCACCAAGCATCAGGATTCCGATCAGGAAGCAGTACATGACGGCCCGGTCGGGGTAGGTGTCCTTCAGGTATCCCACGTACATGGGTCCGATGATCCCCGCCGCGGACCACGCTGTGAGCACCGTTCCGTAGATCTTCGACATGTTCCTGGAGCCGAAGACGTCGACGATGAACGACGGCATCGTCGCGAAACCACCTCCGAAGCAGAGCAGCACGTAGCAGACGAGGACCGAGAAGATCCAGGGGTTGGAATTGGTCATCAGGATACCGAACACCACCATCTGGCTGGAGAGCAGGATCCTGAACACCGCGACGCGGCCGAGGCGGTCGGACAGCAGTCCCCAGAAGATCCGACCCACTCCGTTGCACAGGGAGCTCACCGCAATAAGCGTGGCTCCGTATTCGGCAAGGGTCGCCGGATCGATCGATGGATCGGCCAGCCCCCACACCTCCTGCAGCAGTTCGGACTGGAAGCTGATGACGGAAATGCCCGCGGCGATGTTGAAGAAGAACACCGTCCACATGATCGCGAACTGGCTGGTGCGCAGGTACGGCGCCGCGGCCTCCGCCTTCGGTGCCGGTGCTCGGGGGGATGTCGGCCGGCGCTCGGCGACGGGCTCCGGCGGATCGCTCAAGACCAGGCTGCTCGGAATCAGGATGCATGCGAAGACGATTCCGAGCCAAAGGAAGACGACCTGCAGGTCCCCCTGCGCCTGAACGACCAGCAACGGAGCGAGCCCCTTGCTGAGCAGGAACGCCCCCACGCCGAATCCCATCACCACGATGCCGGTGACCAGTCCCTTCCGGTCGGGGTACCACTTGGCCACCGTCGCCACCGGCGTAACGTACCCCATCCCGATCCCCGCCCCACCGATCACGCCGTAGCCGAGGTAGAAAATCCAGATCGAGTCGAGGGACAAGGCCAGGCTCGCGATCAGATAGCCGGCCGAAAAAAGGCAGCTGCCGGTTACGGCGAGGAACCGGGGTCCGACCTTCGGCAGTGCCTGCCCCGCCAGCGCCGCCGACACGCCCAGCGTGAAGATGGTGATGCTGAATGCCGCGGCCGTCTGGCTGAAGGTCCAGCCCACATCCCGAACGAGCATGGTCTGGAAGAAGCTCCAGGCGTATACGGTCCCCAGGCAGACCTGCAACAGCGTGCAGAAGACGGCGATGACGCCCCTGGGCACCCGCGTGGCTGGGGCGGACACGCTAGTCGCCGCCTCCAGGCCCTGTCCCCTCGTCCTTCGCAAAGGCGAGGTCGTCGGCGACATACTGCATCATGCGGGCCATGTCACCGATTTCGTCGTCCCGGACCAGGACGTCGCCGTGCGTACTCCCGTCGCTTTCCTTTTCACGGGCCAACGTGACCACGTACTCCAGCAGTTCCGTCAATGGCCTGGACGCGAGGTTCACCAGCCAGATCGACGCCAGGACCCCGGTGACGAGGATGATGCAGAGGAGGTAGATCTGCTGGCCCACCGCGCGCTGGATCTTGAGGCCCAGAAGTTCCAGGTCCATTCCCACGTGAACGGTGCCCGCCACCCCCGACAGAATCGGACTCCCCACCTCGACGAAATCGCCCAGGCCCGGCAGGCTGCGCTCAACCGCCTCGGTGGCCGATGGATCGCTGGCCAGAATCTCCTCGGGAATGCCCGGAATGAAGGTGTGGGCCAGGAACTCCCCGGTATCGCTGGTGATGTAGATGTAGCGGATGCTCTCGATCTGGACGAACTGGTCGATCAGCGACTGGAGGGTGGCAAGGTTCCGATTGAGCAGTATGTCCACGCTGGAGTCCGCGATGTTCTTCGCGATGCTCTCGCTGTTGCTCACGTATTCGTCCCGCAACTCGCGGGAAACCGTCGAGATCGACAGGATCGAGATCGACAGCACCACGATCCCGAAGAGGGCGAAGAAACCGAAACGCGTCTTGCGGAAGAGTTTTCGAACCCTGAGGACTTCCTCACCCTTCTGGATCATGGCTGTCATGAGATGGGGAACCTGCCCCCCCAGTCCTCGAGCGGAACGAAGCGCTCGCCCTCGGGGACTGTGTAGTAGATCATTTGCAGCCCCTGGCGTCGGTCCGGCCCGTAGCGCACCCGCTCACCGACCCCGAGGTCATAGTCGCGCACCGCGAAGACGGCCTCCTCGATCCCGGATCGCTGCGGGTTGTCACCCATGCGCCGAATGATCTCGGTGATCAGCTTCGCGTTCACGAACCCCTCCAGGCTCACGAAGCTCTGCGGGAACGTTTCGTATGGTTCGCCCGGAGTGATCCGCTCCACATTGTCCGGAGGAGGCGGATCGTAGCGGGCCATGAGTTCGTGGTATTCGCGGACGGCAGGAAGCGAGGTGTCCTCGTAGCTCGGAACCACCTGCGAGTTGACCAGGAAGCGCGTGTGCGCGTCGGCATCCGCGCGTCCCTCGCGCATCAACGCGAGCAGGTTCTCGCTGCCCACGAACGACACGTTGGCAACCGGTATGTGGAGCCCCAGATCCTCGGCGTCCCGGGCGAAGGCCGCGCAGGCCTGATAGGCGCCAATGCAGATCACGGCATCCGGAGACCGCGCCTGCAGGATCTCCACCTGCCCCCGCATGCTCGCCCCGAACTGCGTGCCGCGCATGTACGTCGCCTCGCCGGCCATGGTCTCGCCGTGCCGTGCGAGCGCCTCCCGCACCCCGGCCCAGCCGCTGCGCCCGTAGGCGTCGTTCTGGTAGAAGACCGCGACCCGCCGGCGCCCGATGCTCAGGAAGTTGTCGACCAGACCGGCCGTCTCCTGGCGGTAGGAGGCGCGAAGGTTGAACGCGAACTCGCCATACGGGGGTTCGCGCTGCGGCTCCGCCCCGGTGAAGGGGAAGAAGAGGTAGACCTGCTGGTCCCGGAACTTCTTCAGTACCGGGAGCGCCCTGGTGACCGTCGGCGTGCCCACGTAGTTGAAGAGCAGGAACACGGACTCGTCCTGGATGAGCTCGATCGTGTTGGCGACGCAGGGGTCGGGCTGGTATCCGTCGTCGAGGAGCTTCATCACGATCCGCCGGCCGTTGACCCCGCCGTTCTCGTTGACGTGGTTGAAGTACGCCATGGAGCCGCGGTAGAGTTCCGTGCCGAGCCCGCGGGAGGGTCCGGAAAACGCGGCGGACACGCCAAGGACGATCTCGTCGTCCTGAACGGTCGCAGCCGCATGCCCACGCCGCCCCGGATACGAATGGGCGCCCGCCGCCCCGAGCTTGCCAGCCCACGGAGCCGCCACCAGCGCCCCGAGCCCCGAGCGCACAAGTGACCTGCGGGTCATTGTGCCCGGCCGTTCTTGTCGCGCCTCGCCCTCTCCGCCGCCGCCAATGCGAGTCGTCACCTCAGAGTCCTCTCTTTCCTGGGAACAAGCTCGTCTCGCAGCTGGTTACAGGCGCAGCAGGGCGCCCACGTTACAGGAACGTAAGCCATGCACCGCACCCCGATCAACGAGTCGCCTTACCGACGCTGACCAGCCGGAGTGGAGATGTACGCCTCCTATCGCCGCCGAATCTGGCCTGTTGGGAAGGAGATAACGCTTTCGTTTCCGTCCCGCCCGACGGCCGCGACCCCGAACAGGTAGTTGTCGATCACCAGTCCCTCGAGCGTGTGGCTGGTCACATCGCCGACCCAGCGGGAATGCTGCCACTGGGGCGCCGTGGTGTCGCGCCAGTACACCTTGTATCCCGCCAGTCTCGGATCGTCCACTGCATCCCATTCCAGGGTGGTGGAAGGCCGGACGGCGCCACCGATCCTCACCTCGCCGGGAGCAGGAGGCGCCCACGCCAGACGCGCCAGTACCGCCGCGTTGACCGCGGTCATGCGCGCGGCGTAGTCGAAGTCGACGCCCTCGATCACGTCGCCGTACTCGATGCCGTTCTCGGTGCGGATGTCCTGGTGCTGCCTCGTGTAGTTCTCGTGCGTTTCCATGATTCGCACGGCCGCGAATCCCTGGTCGTTGAAGGGCCGGTGGTGGCCGCCGCGCCCGAAGCGATCGAGGCGGTAGATCATGATGGGGTGCAGGTTCGGGATATAGGCGTCGGCGGTCGCGGCCACATACCGGGCAAGCTGACGCGACGGTCCATCGACCTCGCCGCCGAAGACCCGGTACCTGGCCCTGTCCTGCTCGGTGTCGGTGACCGGCGTGGGCTCCGAAAAGACCCGGAAGGTGTTGTTCTCGATCACCCCGTCGACACCCTCGATGTTGCCGATCATGTCGTTGTTCAGGACGCCGATGATCTCCCAGCCCTCGTCACGCGCGACCCGCGCCATGTGACGCCCGCCCCAGAGCCCCTGCTCCTCGCCGGACAGCCCGGCCAGGATCACCGAGTTGCCGAACTCGTAGTCCGCGAGCAGCCGCGCCGCTTCGATCGCACCCGCCATTCCTGATGCGTTGTCGTTGGCCCCGGGGGCGTCGGTTTCGGCGTCGTTGCCGCGCGATGCGCGCGAATCGATGTCGCCCGACATGATGACATAGTGGTTCGGGTTGACGGTCCCGCGCTTGATTGCCAGGACATTCACGATCCAGGTGTCGCCGGGTATGCGGGGGCTGAAGTCGGCGGTGACCAGGTTGCGCTGATACACCACATCGTAGCACCCGCCGCACGCCTCCGAGATGCGCTCGAACTCGGCCTTGATCCAGCGGCGGGCCGCACCGATCCCGCGCGTCGCGGACAGCGTGTCGGAGAATGTGTTGCGGGTGCCGAAGCCCGCGAGGATGCGGATGTCCGCCTCGACGCGTTCGGCGGACGCCGCCTCCACGATGTCGTAAATGCGCGGGTCGACCTGAGGGGGCACCTGCGCTGTCAGAGCGGCCGGAGCAGGCGTCGCCAGGATCGCCGCCAGGCCGATCCAAACAAAGGAGCCCAGGCTCGTTCGGAGGTCCATTCTGTTCAGCCTCCCGGTTTGGAGATGGATGCAGGGACCGCGTGGAATCGGTCCAAGCTAGCCCTCGTCCCAAACTTCGGCACCCCACACGATCACGATCTTGCCAAAGTTCTCGTTGGCCTCCATGCGGCGATGCGCGTCCGCCACTCGGGACGCAGGAAGGACCTGGTCTATCGCAGGCGCAAGTGTGCCGTCCGCAAAGCCGGGGAGCACCGATGCGGTGAAGTCGCGGGCCAGGTCGGCCTTCTCCCCCACCCCCCTTGCCCGCAGCACCGTCCCGAAGAGGCGCGCGCGCCGCGCCATCAGGGACCTGAGGTCGATCTCCGAGCGGCTGCCCCCCGGCACGCCCACCACCACATGCCGCCCTCCGACCGCAATCGCGGCCTGGTTCCCCGCCAGATAGGGCGCCCCCACGAGATCCAGGATCACGTCCGCCCCCCGGCCGGCCGTCGCGGCCATCACGGCCTCGTCCCACGCTTCTCGGCCGTCCAGGCCCAGCCCGAGACCCAGCTCGGCGGCCCGTTCCAGCTTGGACGGCGTGCGCGACGTTCCGATCGTCTTTGCGCCCGCTCGCCGCGCCAGCTGCACCGCCGCGGTCCCGACACCGCTTCCAACCGCGTGGACCAGCAGGGTCTCCCCCCGCTTCAGCCCGGCCTGCCGAAAGACCGCGTCCCAGGCGGTCATGTAGACTTCGGGAATCGCCCCCGCCACGGCCATGTCCATCCCGGCCGGCACGCCGACGGTCACCCGCTCGTCCACCACGACGCGCTCGGCGTATCCCCCGCCCGCAACGATGCCCATCACTCGGTCGCCGGGCCTCCAGCGCGTCACGGCAGCACCCACCGCTTCCACCACCCCCGCGAACTCGAGCCCCGGCACCTCCGACGCCCCCGGCGGCGGCGGATACAGCCCACGGCGCTGAAGCAGATCCGCCCGGTTCACGCCCGACGCGCCAACCCTGACCAGCACCTCGCGGCTCGACGGCTCGGGGTCCGGCACGGATTCGAGGCGCAGGACGTCCGGTGCGCCGAATTCGGGGATTACCACGGCACGCATGGCGGGTAATGTAAACGCGTGTGCGCCCGCCTCCGAGCGGTTAGAATAGTCGGCCATGAAACTTCCCTTCGACCTTGACCGCCCGGTCACGTTCTTCGACCTCGAGACCACCGGCCTGAGCCTTTCCCACGACCGAATCGTCGAACTGGCGATCATCAGGGTGTCCCCGCAGGGTGATGTCTTCGAGAAGGTGCGCCGCTACAACCCCGGGATGCCGATCCCCGCCGAGGCCGCCGCGGTGCATGGAATCACCGACGACATCGTGGCCGACGAGCACCCCTTCCGCGCGACGGCGAAGTCTCTTGCCCGGCTGCTGGAACCGTGCGATCTCGCGGGCTTCAACATCCGGCGCTTCGACCTGCCGATCCTCCTCGCCGAGTTTCGCCGGGCAGGGGTGATCTTCGAGGTCAGGGACCGGCGCCTGATCGACATGAAGATCATCTTCCACCGCGAGGAGCCGCGCGACCTGTCGGCGGCCGCGCGCTTCTACCTGGCGCGCGACCACGAGGACGCCCACACCGCGCTGGGCGACATCCGCACGACCGCGGCCGTGCTGACGGCGCAGCTGCAGAGATACGGCCACCTCCCCCGCAACATGGACGGGCTGCACGCCTACTGCGACGAGATGGCGCCCTTTGTCACCGAGTTCGACCGCTGGTTCTCCGACTCCCCGGACGGACTGAGGTTCAACCGGGGCAAGCACAAGGGCGTGCTTCTCGCCGAAGTCGCCCAATCGGCCCCCGACTACCTGGAGTGGATGATGGGCGCCGACGAAATGCCCGCCGAGGTATTGGAGGTGGTCGGACAGGCGCTCGCGAGGATCGCCACGCCGTGATGGCCGCAGCCCCACCATCGACCCCCCTTCGCCAGGAGCAGGCCCAACAATGATCACGCTGAAACCGCCAACCCGCCGCCATACCCTGGTCGTGCCTGTTCTCGCCGGGTTGGCCATGGCGGGGCACCTGACACCCCACCTGGCCGCCCAGCAGGCCATCACCGAGGCCGAGCTGGCAGCCTTCCAGCCACGCCACGTCGGGCCGGCGGTGACCGGCGGGCGCATTCACGATGTCGAGGCGCTTCCGCACGACCCCTCGACCATCTACGTCGCAACCGCGTCGGGCGGGCTGTGGAAAAGCACCAACCGGGGGATCACCTGGACCAACCTGTGGGAGCACATGCCGGTCAGCACCTTCGGTGACCTGGCCATCGCGCCCTCCAACCCGGACATCCTTTACGCGGGGACGGGCGAGCAGCAGAACCGCCAGAGCACGTCCTGGGGCAACGGCGTCTACCGCTCCGACGACGCGGGCGCCACCTGGCGTCACCTGGGCCTCGAAGGGACACACCACACAGGCCGCGTGCAGGTGCACCCCACCGATCCCGACGTCGTATACGTCGCTGCGCTCGGGAACCTGTGGCGCTCCACCCCCGGCCGGGGCGTGTACCGCTCGCGCGACGGCGGTGGCACGTGGGACAGGGTGTTGCACGTCGACGAGCACACCGGCGCCATCGACCTGGCGATGGACCTGTCCGACCCCGACGTGCTCTACGCGGCGATGTACCAGCGGCAGCGCCGCACCTGGGGCTTCAACGGCGGCGGTCCCGGCAGCGGCCTGTACAAGACGACCGATGGCGGCGACAGCTGGCGCGAACTCACCAACGGACTGCCCGACGGCGACAAGGGCCGCATGGGGATCGCGGTCGCGCCCACCAATCCCCGAATACTCAACATTCTTGTTGAGCATTCCACCGAGTCGGGAGGCTACCGCAGCGAGGACGGCGGCGAGAGCTGGGAGAAGGTGAGCGACCAGAACATCCGGCCGATGTACTACTCCCACGTGATCATCGACCCGACCAGCGAAGACCGCGTCTACACGCTGGCCACCTCTTCGCATCGCAGCGAAGACGGCGGACGCACCTTCGTCGAGATCGCGGAGCGCCCGACCTACGACGTTGGTGTGCACGCCGACCACCACACGATGTGGATCAATCCGGCCAACCCCAATCATTTCTATCTCGCGGGCGACGCCGGACTCCACGAGACCTACGACATGGGCGTGACCTTCCGGCGCATCAACAACCTCCCCATCGGGCAGTTCTACGGGATCACCGTGGACAACCGGGACCCGTACTGGATCTACGGGGGCATGCAGGACAACCACTCCTGGATGGGCCCGTCCGCGACTCGCTCGTGGGAGGGAATCGTGGACGACGAGTGGCGCCAAAGCGGCTTCGGCGACGGTATGTACCAGCAGGCCGACCCGGACGGACGGACGATCTACATCAACACGCAAAACGGGGGCTGGACCCGTTTTGACAACAGGACCGGCGACATGATGAGCCTACGCCTGACCGCGCCCGAAGGCGAGGATCCGTATCGCTGGGACTGGGTAAGCCCCAGTCTGATATCCCGGCACGATCCCAACACGGTCTACCTTGGCGGCAACCGGCTGTTCATCTCGCGGGACCGGGGCGACAGCTTCACCCGCACCGAGGACCTCACGCGGGGCGAGGACCGCGACGAGCTGGAGATCATGGGCGTACGCGGCGCCGACATCACGCTCTCCCGCAACGACGGCACCTCGTCGTACGGCGAGATCATCACGATCTCCGAGTCACCCCACGACCCGGCGGTGCTCTGGGTCGGCACCGACGATGGCAACGTGCAGGTCTCCGTGGACGGCGCCCGCACGTGGAACGAGGTCTCCGGCAACGCACCGGGCCTCCCGGACGGCACCTACGTCAGCCGCGTGCTCGCTTCGGGGCAGGCCCCCGGCACCGCGTACGCCACCTTCGACGCCCACCGCGACGGCGACTTCCGCCCGTTCGTCTACCGCACGGAGGACTACGGCGCCACCTGGACCCCGCTGCACGGCGGGCTGCCCTCCGAGGACGACGACTTCCCGGCGGGCTCGATCAACGTGATCGTCGAGCATCCGGACAACGCCGACGTGCTCTTCATCGGCACCGAGCACCACGTCTTCGCCAGCACGGATCGCGGCGCGTCCTGGGCCAGGTTCCCGACGCTCCCAACCACCGCCTACGACGACATGGTCGTGCACCCGCGCGAGAAGGACCTGGTGCTCGGCACGCACGGCCGCTCGATCATCATCATCGACGATGTGGGTCCGCTCGCCCGGTACGCGGCCACCGCCGCGGATGCCGTCGCCCTGTACGCCACGGGCCCCGGCAGGATCATGAACTACTGGAAGGACACCTCGTACCGGGCGCAGTCGGTCTTCATGGGCGAGAACCCCGTGGACGGCACGGTGATCACGTACCGTCTCGGACCGGGTTCGGACCCCGCCCGTCTCACCGTGCGCAACGCGGCCGGCGAGGTGGTCCGCAGCATGGCCGTCCCGTCCGGGCCGGCCCTGCACCGCGTCGACTGGGACCTGCGCCACGGCCTGCCGGGTGAAGGGGAAGACGCGGAGTGGTCCGCCCACGATCCCTCCGTGGTGCCGCGCCCGCTCGGCCAGCGCGGCCCGTTCGTCTCACCGGGCGTCTACACGGTGGAAATTGCCGCGCGCCTTGAGGTGCGTTCGGGCAACGTGTCCGTCGGCGGCGACCCCGATCTGCCCCTCACGGTAGAGGACTACCGCGAGCGCGAAGCCTTCCTGCTGGAGATCCTGGAGCTGAGCGAGCAACTTGAAGACGCTGGGGACGCCGCTTCCGACCACCGCCGCGATCTCATGCAGCTGTACGGCGCCATCAACGGCGGCGGCGTGCGCCAGGGTACACTGCACCCGCCCACGGCCACTCAGCGCGAGCAACTGGAGCGCATCAAGGGCGCGCTGCGGCGGCAGGGGCTGGTGGCCGACGGATGATGCTCCTCCGCTTTCTCGTCCTCGTCGTCACGCTCAACGTCGTCCGCTACCTCGTGGCGGGCGTTGTTGAGCAGGCGCTCGTCCTGCCGCATCTCTTCGGAGCCATGGCGGAGAGCCCGGAATACTTCAGGACCGAATTCGCGACGTGGGACTGGGTCACCTCCTACCTCTACAACTTCGTCATGTGGGGTGTCGCGGCGTGGGTCTTCCACCTGCTCAGACCGATCCTGAAGGGCGGAGACGTCGTGGCCAGCCTCAAGTCGTTCGGGCTCATGTGGCTGATGTTCGCCGCGGTCAGCGCCATCTATATGAACCACTACAGCCACCCGCGGGACTTCTACCTCTGGAACATCCTGGACGCCGTGATCGCGTTTGCGACGGTCGCGGTGGCGAACGGGCTGCTGTACCGGCGCGTGATGCGCACCCCTACCGGATCACCTTGAAGGCGCGCGATCTCCCGGCCCCCTACCTGTAGATCGCGAAGTCGTTGTCAAAAGCGGCTGCGCGGTGGATGCGCAGCCGTTCCACGACCGATCAGCGGAACCACCACCACCCGCCACCACCTCCGCTGAAGCGGTTGTTGACGACGTTGTTGTAGATCGAGCCGAACTGGAACGAAAAGCCGAGTTGGAGGGAGTAGTTGAAGTCCTGGGAGCGCTGCTGGAGGTTCAGGAGCGCTTCGGCGTCGGTCGCGCCTTCGGCCGACAGATAGATCTGGTCGTTGACCCAGGAGATGTTGCCCTCGGCGTTGATGCTGACTCCCCGTGCGATGCGGAAATCGATGTCGCCCCCCAGTCTCACGTTGTAGAGATCTATGTCGTGGAGGAAGTGAGATCCGGTCATGCTGATGGAAGCGTCGCCCCACTGCTGCCGCTGCGACAGTTCGAATTCGAGCGACTGCTCCCAGCGGGTCTCCGCCGTCTGCAGGAATTGCGTCTGCTCGATGTAGCGCCGGTAGGCCGGCCCGATCTGGTAGAAGACCGTCAGCGCCCGCCGGGTCGCCTCTTCGTAGGGGAAGAAGCTGTATTCGAGCGCCGGGGTCATCTCGGCGCGGAACGCCTGGTTGAAGCGCACGATGCGTCGCATCTCGCCCTGGACCCCGATCGACCAGTGGTCGGCAAGCGAATACGCGATGAGATGGCTGAATCCCCAATCGGTCCTGGAATCGGTGAACGTCGACTCGTCGGCAAGGTCGATTTCCCGCTGGTTGTAGTTCACATTCCCGCGGAAGTTCATCTTCCATGTGGGTGTCACCCGTGAGGCGCTGAAGCTGCCGTCGATCCGTTGCGTCCGCCGCGTCTGCTCGCCGTTGAGTTCGGTGCGTCCGCCCAGCCGGAAGACCCAGAAGTCCCAGGGATCGTCGACCTCCTCCTGCGCGACGACGCGCTCGCCCGGATCGGGCCCCTGTCCGTTCAGCAGCACGGTGCTGACCTCCTGGAAGGCCGAGATGTCGTCGAAGAATCCGTTTACCGTGGCGAAGTGAAGCAGCCCCACCCCGATCGTGCGGGCGACTTCGTCCAGTGTCTCCCGGTCGGTGTTGGTGGGCGGCGCCTGATAGGACAGTTGACGCTCATACCCGAAATCTCCCGAGCCGATGAAATCCAGCCGGTATTCGCGCCCCCCCGCTCCCGTGGTCTGGCTCGTCATGATGACATGGACATCCGAGTCGTCCGGAAGCCGCACCCAGTTAACCCACGGCAGTTCGGTCCGAAAGTAGTTCTGGTTGCAGTTGCGGCTCGCGCAGTCCAGAAAGACGCTGATCCATTCGCCGTCTTCCCCGGCTTCCACCTGCCCGGCGACGGGCATCGCCGGCAGGGCCAGGGCAAGAAAAGGAGCGATCAACACGCATGAAGCCGCCGAACCGCGCACGAGACGCGGCGCCTCAATCCGATTCAGCACGCTGGAAGCCGATCAGGCCATAACGGCATCAGCGGCGCCGGGTCGTGACGACGATCGCACCAGCCACATGGTTGGTGCCAAAACGGGTCGTGGCGTCCGACGCGTTCATGAAGCGCACCTCCTCCACCTCGTTCGGCGCAAACCGGGTCAGCTCGACGAGGTCTCCGCGGAGCTGGCCGTCCACGTACACCCTGGGGGTTTGCTGCCCCTGGCTGCGGAGCGATCCCATGTTGCGAGGCTGGAGC
This sequence comes from Gemmatimonadota bacterium, assembly GCA_028874905.1. Classification (GTDB taxonomy): domain Bacteria; phylum Gemmatimonadota; class Gemmatimonadetes; order Longimicrobiales; family Gaopeijiaceae; genus Bin94. The sequence goes on along the minus strand of JAPPGZ010000039.1, from coordinate 42,160 downwards.
CATCGCGGACGCAACACCCTGACCGCATCGAACAAGGTACTGTGCGGAACCTCCATCAACTCTTCCGAGGTAATCACGTCTCTGGACCGGCGAGGACCCGATTCTCCCGACGATGCACACCCTGTCCAAAGGAGCACCGCTACCATAAGCAGGGGTGTATGGGCTCGCGTCAGCATGATGCACCTCGTCTCTTCTCCCTTGGCGGGTCGGCGATTGCGGACCGGCCGAATCCGTTTCTCCAAGTTGACACCCGCAGTCCCCGTAACCGTTGACGGAACAGGTCCCCAAGGTAGAAGAAGGTGACCCGCTTGAGAAAGTGCGGCGTTGCTTCGGCCGCCGGGAAGCGTCAGACTCTCATGGACCCCGGCGGGCACTGTTGGCGGTGTCCCAGGCGAACCCGAACCAGGATTCCGGAGCCCCCCCCAATGCTCTTCGCAGCTCACTCGGGCCTGCGCTACCTCGTGCTGGTGGCCGGCCTCTTCGTCGTACTCTACGCGCTCGTCGGGTTCTTCGGAAAACGCGAGTACTCGACCGCGATGGCCAGATTGGCCACGGTCTTCACCGGGCTGATGCACCTGCAGGTGCTGACGGGTGTGGCCACGCTCCTTTCACGACCGTTCTACACGCAGATGATCGGCCACTTCTTCCTGATGCTCCTCGCCGCGGCGGTGGCGCAGTTTACCACCAGCGTGACGAAGCGCCGCCCGCCCGAGCAGAGAAGCTATGGACCCCACCTGGTCGGGGGACTCGTGGCACTGGCTCTCGTGGCGGCCGGGACCATGGCGATCGGGCGGGGCGTGCTTCAGAGCACGATGTAGAAGAGGGCCCCCCCGCGAAGGAGGAGCCCTCTCCATCCGGCGGCGAGAGCGGTGGCGCTGCCCTCGCCCGCGCCCGCCGGGGCCGGAGGGACCCGTGCCCCTCCGGCCTCCAGCGTCGGCGTCGGCTTCAGCCCGTAGGCCCGTTGATGTTCGGGTTCGTGTCGACCTCCCCGCGGGCGATCGGGAAACACAAGTCCTGCTGGACGAGGTGCGAGCCCTCGTTCTGGCTCCCCGACGGCTGTTCCAGTGCGTGCAGCGCGCCGGGCGTGTTATCGCGGTTCCAGCGGAAGAAGTCGCCCAGGCGGCGTCCTTCCAGCCACAGGACCACGCCGCGCTCGAACTTGAGCGCCGTCCACGCTTCGGCCGTGTTGGTCGCCATCGCCGGCTCTACACCTGCGGCCATGCGCAGGGCGTTGATCTTGCCCATCGCGCCCTGCCAGTCACCCGCCACCAGCATGGCCTCGGCCTCGATCAAGCGCATCTCGGTGCCCTTGGAGAGCGGGATGTCCGACCCCGAGTCCGCATACTTCGTCTGCGGCCACCATGGAACCTGGCCACAGCACTGGACCGCCGCGTCGCCGGTCTCGTCGGTCACCCGGTACGGGACGCGTGGGTCGCCGTCCGGATTGTTCTCGCTCATGGCGTAGTCTTCGTACTTCGTGTACCGCTGGGTATGCGCCTTGTACGGCTCCGCCTGGCTGGCAAACTGGATCCGGTTGCGGGTCGCGTTACCCTCGGTGGCGAAGTACGGCATGTGGAAAACGAAGTTGTCGGGCACGCCGGCCGCGTCCGACATCGCCCCGGACCAGTCGCCCATGAACGCCTTGACGGAAGCGCGTGCCGCAACCGCCGCCATGGCCATGTCGCCCGACCCCAGCGAGGCCGCCTGGTCGAAGCGGGCGATCGCGCGGTCGTAGTAGACGCTGCGCGCGCCGGCGCTCCCGCCGTCGATCACCGAGACACAGAAGTTCTCACCGAGGAGGCGGTACGCGTACCCGGTCCACAGGTACGCCTCGGCCAGGTTCGCCTGGTCCTCGGCGCCGGTCTCCATGATCTTCGCGATCCCGTCGTCGCCCCACCAGCGGGCGCGCTGGGAGAGGTTCCAGTGGGTACCTATCGTCTCGTAGTCGAGTTCGCCGTTCTGCCACTCGACCGTGATCCCGAAGCTTCCCGTCGAACCCGACGGATGGATCTCCCGCGTGACCGCCGCCCCGGTGTAGCCGACATAGTTCTGAGCCTCCGCGGCAGCGCGGCCGATCCCGCTGACAATCGCTTCCTGGGCTTCGGTCTCGAAAAGGAAGACCTCCTGAACGCGGCCCGGGTTGACGACCGTGGTATCACAGGCCGCCAGCAGCCCGAGCAACGCGGCGGAGAGGAGGGCACCCCGCCGCATGCCGCATGACGTATTCATCGAAGTGTATTTCATTCGTCTCTCCCCTCCCTAGAAGACGAGCTGCATGGAGAACGTATAGAACGCCGGCGGCGGAACGTGCTCGGTCATGCTGCGGACCCGGGTGTTGTAGCCGACGTTGCCGCCGACCTCGGGATCCAGCGTCCGCATGAGCGGATCCACCCACCGGAAGAAGTTCCGGCCCGACAGCGTGACGGTGGCGCGCGACGCGCCGACCATGTTCGCCCACGCGTCCGGCAGAGGCGCCTGCGCGCTGACCTCGCGGATCTTGAAGAAGTCCGCGGGCTGCACGGCGAAGTCCGACTGATAGAATTTCAGGTCGCAACGCGCCCGCTCCTCGGCGGTCAGGGCCGCGTATCCCTGCGTCTCCCAGATGTTGTACGCCTCAAAGCATCCCGCCCACCGCACGGACCGGCGGGTCGCGGCGGCCTGCGGCCCGTTGTACATGAACGCCCCGCCCTGATACTCAGCGCGCGCGGTCACGAGGATTCCCGCGGGAAGCCCGAAGGTCGTGCCGAAGCCGGCGATGGTCGTCGCCTGGTTGGGTCCGTGGACGCACTGCTCATCGGTGCGGTCCAGGATGATCGGGTCGGCGCGGTCGTCCGGATTGATCACGCAGTCGGACCGGATGACCGGGGCCGGATAGCCTTCCGTCACCCAGCCGAAGCCGCCGATCGAGAACTCCGGAGATCCACCCAGCGAAATGATCTCGGAGTCGGTCACGGAAAGGGTGCCGTTGATGTCCCAGCTCCAGGTGTCATTCCGGACGATGCTGTAGTTCGCACCGAGCTCGAAGCCGTTGTTGACGAGTTCGCCGACGTTGGAGAGCTGGGAACTCGTAAAGCCCAGCGACGGAACCTGGCGCACGCTGAAGAGCGCGTCCTGGGTCGTCTGGGCGAAGTAGGTGAAGTCGAGGCCGAGCCTGTCGTCGACGAATGAACCCTCGAAACCAAGCTCGAGCTCGGAGGTCGTCTCGGGACCGATCGTCGCGTTGCCCACATTGCTGGGCAGGAAGGCCGGCACCCCGCCCCAACCGGCGGCGGCGAAGGTCCGGACCGCGTCGAAGGCGCCGGGCGCCCGCCCCGCCTGACCCCAGGCGGCGCGCAGCTTCATGCTGCCCCAACCGTCGCTCCAGAAGTCCTCGTCGGAGATGACGTAGGAACCCGAGATCTTCGGGTAGGCCTGGAGTCCGAAGTCGGCGCCAAACGCCGAGTTGCCGTCAACGCGCAGACCGACCGTGACGAAGTACTTGTTGGAGAAGTCGAAGACGTTCTGCACGAACAGGCCCGCGTTCACGATCCGCGTGCGGTCCTCGAAGCCGAGGGTGTTCCCGGCGTTGTCCACGTCCGGGTCGCCTGGGCCGGGGAAGTTGTCCCCATAGGCGGTCGTGCGCTCACTGCGCGTGGTCACGCTCTGCCCGCCGAAGGAGAGCGCCGAACGGATTCCCATGGGAAGGCTGAAATCCAGGGAGCCCACGTAGTCCGCCGTGAGTGTATTGAACTCGAAGCGCGACGTGGCGAGGATCCCCGTGGGGGCCCGGATAAAGCCGAAGGGCCGCAGGTTGCGGTTGTCCTGCTGGGCCAGGTCGTATCCGACGCTGAAGCGATTGGTGAAGTTCGCCAGTGGCGAGTACGTCGCCGTCAACCCCGTGATCAGGTGATCGATCTGGGTGGTGATTTCCTGATTCAGGAAGGGATTGATTGCATTGAAGGACTCGTCGTTGAGGTAGTTCCGGTCGCGCCGGAAGGTGTTCAGCGTCATTCCGTGCGCGTTGTTCCCGCCCGCCGTGTGTGCCAACTGGTCGTTGGTGTACGACGTGTTCCACTGGAGCTGCAGGGATTCCAGCGGATTGAACGTGAAGTTGCCCCGGAGGATGACCTTTTTCTCGTTGTCGTTGGGCAGGACGCCGTCGTCGTTCTCGTAGGACGCCGACACGAAGTACCTGACGGTCTCGGCGCCTCCGCCCACGTTGAGCGCGTACTTCTGCTGGTGCGCGCCCATGTCGCTGAAGAGCCCGTTGTCGCAGGGCTGGTCCTGCACGACGATCGGGTCGTCGCACATCGGCTTGTGGCCGCGCAGCCAGGGGTTGATGAAGAGGAAGTCCGACCGGCCGCCCGAGAGCGAGGTCGGGTTCTCGGAAGGCGGCCGCAGCGACGGATCGGGGCCGAAAGTCAGGTTGCGTGACAGGCCCTGTTCCAACTGGCCGGTCCAGGTGGCATCGCCGACGGATCCGCGCTTGGTGAAGATCTGGATCACCCCCGCCGAGGCCTCGGTGCCGTAGAGCGTCGTGGCGGCCGCGCCCTTGATCACCTCCACCCGCTCGATGTCCTGCGGGTTGATGCTGTTGAGCGGGCTGGAGACGTCATTGTTGCTGCGACCGGAGTATCCGATCGGCGGCACGTTCTTGGCGAAGCCTTCGCTTCGGACCCGCACCCCGTCGATGTAGATGAGGGGCTGGTTGGACTGGGTCATCGAAACGTTGCCCCGCAGCCGGATCATGGCGCCGCCACCGGAACTTGCCGAGCTCTGCGTGATCGACATGCCCGGGACGCGCGCCTGAAGCAGCGCGTCGACGTTGACCGGGGGTCCGACGACCTCCTGCGCCACGTCGAGCTGTGAGATCGAGTTCCCGACCTCTCTGCGCCGCGCGGCCCCTGCGGTCCCGGTGACGACGATTTCGTCTAGGCCCAGCGCCTGCGACGCGATGGCGAAATCGTGCTGCGTCGTCGCGCCCGCGTTGACCGTGATCGTCGCCTCCGCCGACGCGAACCCGATGCGCTCGGCCCGGATCGTGTATTCGCCCGCCCGCACGTTGAGGATGACGAAGCGGCCGTTGTCACGGGAGAGCGTTCCCAGTCCGGTGCCATCCAGGTACACCTGGACGGACCCCACCGGCCGACCGCTCGTCTCGTCGGTGACCGTGCCTGTAACCGCCCCGTCCTGCGCCTGGGCGGTACCCGGGACGGTAAGTGCGGCCGCGATGAGGACGACCCCCACCGCGCCCGATCCGCCCGCGAACGAACGGAGTCTGTCGAACAAACGGTTTGTCATGCTTCCACTCCTTGCCAAACCTGGTTTGCAGCCGGCCCGGCACCGGGACGCTCCCGGCCCGCCCGTCCCGCAGACCACACCCGCGGAACGATCCGACTGGCGATGAACATACTACTGTCGATTTGCGCCACGCCAATGGCAGGTCGCCGATTGGCCGGAGGCACGGGCCGCGGACGCAATCAGCGGCCCTGAACATTGATGGAAACTTCCGCGCTCGCCACCCCCTCGACGGCGTCTTCCACGACTGCTCTGACCGTGAACAGCCCCGGCATCTCATAAACGTGCTGCATCGATCCGGACGCGGTCTGGGCGCCGACGGTGGCCAGCGAGTCGGTGGCGCCATCGCCCCACGTGAAGATGATGCCGTTCAGGCTGCGGCCGCTGACGTTGTAGATGACGGAAAGCCGGTCGCCGACCAGTCCCGTTTCGGGTCCGATCAGCTCCACCGAAAGGGGAGTCCCGATCTCGTCGTCGGTGATACAGCCAGCCACGAGGGCCAACAGGCACGCCGCGAGGGCAGGCAGGCGCATGGGCTTTCGTGCCATGATCGCTAGAAGGAAATGCGGATGACCACCGCGATGTCTTCTTCGGGCGGTGTGGGCGGGCGGGCCTCACCCCGGCGCGAGCCCCGGAACTGGTCCCATGCGATCGCGCCTACCGCAGCACCGAGAATCCCGGCGAGCGCGTAGGTTCTGCCGCGCGACAGCGAGCGGATCTCCACGTCCGCGAGGCCCTGCGCGGGGATCCGCAAACGCTGGCTATACGAGTCGACCCGAATGCCCTCCGCGACCGTGACGAGGGGAACCTCCAGCAACAGGGCGCCGGCATCCGCCTCAACGACGGTTCCCTCCATGACCCGGTCGCCGCCGAGCAAGTACTCGTCGAACTCCACGTATTGGGCTTGCGTCAGCAGCGTGCGCACGCGGTCGCCCGCGGTGACGTTGGCCAGCGTAGCCGGGGCATACGTGTGGCAGGCGCCGGCCAGGAGCGCTGCCAGCAGGGCCGCAACCGCCCCGGTGAGGCGGTGAGGCGCGGCTACGCCGAAAGAAGCCTGGTCCTGGTTCCCGATCATGACGGTTAATAACGTAACACGGTCTCCACCTGGCGGATCACGTCCTGGATTTCGGTGTCATCGGGCGCGAACTCGAGCGCGTTGTAGAGCGACGGAAGCGCCTCCGCCACGCGGCCGGTGTTGACCAGGGACACGCCCAGATAGAAATGGGCGCGGGAGAGTCCGGCGTCATTGCGGACCGCGGCGCGATAGGCGGTGATCGCGCCGTCGAAGTCGCCGCGCCGGAACCGCGTGTTGCCCAGGTTGAGGTGCGCCAGGGCCTCGGTGGGCCGGACCCGGACGGCCTCCTCGTACAGGGCCGCCGCATCGTCCCCCCGGCCGAGCGTCTCAAGGGCCAGCCCCGCGTTCACTAGCGCGACGGGGTCGCCGGGTCCGTGACGCAGCGCTTCCAGGTATGCCTGCACGGCCTGCGCCATATCCCCCGCCGCCGCGAGCCCCGCTCCAAGCACGATCAGCACCTCGGGCACCCTGGGCCGCACCTCCTGCGCGCGCCGCAGAAACGGCAGTGCCGCCGCGGGGCCCTCCACCCTGTCCACCGCAGCAGCCCACTGCATCAGCGCCGCCGCCCACCGCACCCGGAACCCCTCCTCGTCAGGGGCCCCGCGCGTCACGGCGTCCAGGAGCGCGCGCACCGCGGGATCGTCGCCCCGGGTGGCGTGCAGGGCGGCCGCGGCCACGGCGCGTACGTCCTCGTCGCCGTCGCGAGCCAAGGTGGCCAGGGCGCGCCCAGGGACGTCATCGAGCCCGCCGGCGCTGCGGTCGTCCTGCGCGTTCCCGCCCCGCACCCACATGTCCAAGGCCATCAGCTTGGCGATGCCATGCCGCGATCCCCGCGTAGCGGCCGCGGCCACGGCGCGGTCAAGGTCACCGGGTGAGGCGGTGGGAGCCGTCGCCGCAACCAAGGCCGCCACCTCCGGGCGGTGCGGCGCGATTTCGCCCCACCACACGGCAGCCTGAGTGGCCAGCTCGGCGGGTGATCGGTCGCTGTGACATCCCGCGCAGGCCGACTGCAGGCCGGCCTCCTCGTCGAAACCCGGGCGCGGTATCGAAATCGTGTGGTCCGCTCTTGCATACGGTACAGCGAGTGAAAGTTCAGGATGCTGGACGTAAGGCATGTGGCACGACGTGCAGGCCGCCCCAGGAGATCCGGCGGGATGAAAGGTGTGCGCCTCGGGATCCGCGGCCTTGCTGGCGTGGCAGGCCGTGCACTGGCGATCGTCGAACCTGCCCTCCAGCGCGTTGCCGAAGACATCGCGGTAGCCCTGATCGTGCGGGTCGTGACAGTCGACGCAGGTCATCGAGCCGAAGAGGTAGCACGCGCTGGACCGGTGGGTCTGCTGGTAGCCGAAGGTGGCGATCCGGCCGTCGGGCAGGTACGGCGAGTCCCCGATAAGCGGGAGGCCCAGGCTGTACTCCAGCGGACCGTCGCCTGGGTCTTCCCCCGAATCGTCGCCGAGCGCGCGCTTGAGGGCGTGGCAATCGAAGCACACCCGCAGGGACGCGTCCACATCCAGCGTTGCAAGCGAGGCGAGGCCCGGGCCGGTTTCGGCCGCCGCACGAGCCTCCTCCACATGCGCGAGCGCCGGCCCGTGACAGGCCTCGCAGTTGATCCTGAGCGATGTCGCGCGCGTTTCGTAGCGAGCCAGATCGGCCCTGTACCGAACCTCGACCTGGCTGCCGTGACAGTTCTGGCAGTTCGCGAACCGGCGGTTGGTCCCCAGGATTCGCACCGGCGGCCAATCGCCGCACTCGGTGAGGCGCATCGCTTCGGTTATGGGAAGCCACCCGGCATCGGCCCGCAGCCGCGCCCGATCCGCGCCCGGGACCCAGAATCCACCGACGAACGCGGTGTTGCAGAACCACGCGTCGCCGTCCTCCGAGTAGTCGAAGGGCAGAAACCGCTCGGTGCCGTCAGGAAACAGGGAAGCGAAGCCCTGCGTCCCGCCTCCAACCATGTGTCCACGCCCGACCACCCCCGTTACCTCGAGTTCCATCGGTGGCCGCCCGTTGCGCTCCACGACAAAGACGTACCGACCGTCGTCGCGCACCACCGGGGACACGACGGCATCGGCAAAGCGAATCGGCGGTCCGTCGAAGGGGGCGATGACGGTGGCCGGCCCGGCCGGTCCGCCGGCCGTTCCGTGCGTGGACTGCGCCCATGCGTCGTATTGCGCCTGGTGACACGTCCGGCAGGCCTCGGAACCCGCAATGCCAGGAGGTGTCTGAGGCATTGTCCCGGTCGCCAGGATCAATCCCGCCGCGCCAAGCGTGGCCGTGTTCATGGCTCCGGACCTCTCCAGTTGACGTTGCCGGATCGGATCGGCGAAAATCCCCTCCGCCAATCGTTATACGTGACCAAGGCGCCCGTTTCAACGGCACACGACCCATGACACCCGATTCCAGCAACGAGAACCCTGGCGACCTGGCCTTCGTCATGGGCGGCGGCGGCGCCAGAGCCGCCTACCAGGCCGGTGTCGTCAAGTACCTGTCCCTGCGCTTTCCCGAACTCCGGGTGCCGATCATGACCGGAGTCAGCGCCGGAGCCATCAATGCGGCCCATCTGGCGGCTCACCACGGCACGTTTGCCCAGTGCGCCGAAGAACTCACGCATCTCTGGTCGAACCTGGGGGTGGACAAGGTCTTCAGAACGGACCTCGGGTCCCTGCGCAACCACGTAATGCGCTGGGGGCGCCAGCTTCTGTCCGGTGGTGTCGGAGGCGAGCCCCGGGTACGGGGTCTCCTGGACACGCAGCCGCTGCGGGAGTACCTGACCGACACGATGCACGCGATCGACGGCGAACTGACGGGCATCCGCTACAACCTGAAGACGGGCCGATTGAAGGCGGCAGCACTCAGCACCACCAACTACTCCACCGGCCAGTCCATTCTGTGGGTTCAGGGTGAGGGGGTGCGGGAGTGGGAGCGGCCCAACCGCCGTTCCCGGATCACCACGCTGACAGTGGATCACGTGATGGCGTCGTCGGCACTCCCCATCGTGTTCCCGGCGGTTCGGATCGGCCAGCACTGGTTCGGAGACGGCGGGATCCGCCTTGCCGCGCCGCTTTCTCCGGCTCTGCATCTGGGTGCAAAACGGATCCTCGCCATCAGCACGCGGCGCGCACGCACTTTCCACGAAGCGGACCAGCCGACCGTCAGCGGCTATCCACCTCCGGTCCAGGTCGCGGGAACGCTCATGAACTCCGTCTTCCTGGACCTCCTCGACGAAGACGGCCTGCGGATGGACCGCTTCAACCAGCTTTTGAGCCGGCTCCAACCGGAGTCGCGGATGGGCATGCGAATCGTCCGGCGGGTGACGATCCGGCCCTCGGTGGACCTGGGGAAGCTGGCCAACAAGTACGAACCGCAGCTGCCCCGCGCATTCCGTTTCCTGACGCGGGGACTTGGTACCAGGAACACGGAAGCCCCAGACTTCCTTAGTCTGATCATGTTCCAGCCGGACTACCTGGCCGAACTGATACGGGTCGGGGAGGCCGATGCCGCGGCGCGCGAGGCCGAACTGGTGGCCCTGCTGGAACCCGGCCGCGAGGTGCATCATGACAACCGGTAAGGAAGGCACTCGGGAGTTCAGCAACGCACAGGAGTCCCGCGATGTTGCCGAGAGCGCTCGCGAAACCGGATGGGAGAAGCGAAGCTTCATGCGGGAGCTCTTCGGAGGCCGGCTCTCGCTGGACCTTGTCCATCCGCACCCCGCCCAGGACCCCGAGGAGGCCGAGCGGGCGGCGCCGTTTCTGGAACGGATACGGCGCTTCACGGAGGAACACGTGGACGGCGACGCCTTCGACCGCAAGGGCTGGGTCCCGGACGCGGTGCTCAAGGGTCTGGCCGACCTGGGCGCTTTCGGGATCAAGGTCCCCCGCGAATACGGGGGTCTCGGACTGTCCCAGACCTCCTACAACCGGGCCCTGGCCATCGTGTCCAGCCGCTGCGCCTCCACCGCCGCGTTCCTGTCGGCGCATCAGTCCATCGGCGTCCCCACACCTCTGGTGCTCTTCGGCACCGAGCAGCAGAAGCGGAAATACCTGCCCAGGGCGGCGGGCGGCGAACTCTCGGCCTTCGCGCTGACCGAGGCCATGGTCGGTTCCGACCCGGCCAACATGTCCACGTTCGCGGAACCCTCCGAAGACGGCTCGCACTACATCCTCAACGGCGAGAAACTCTGGACGACCAACGGCCCCCGCGCCGATCTGCTCGTCGTCATGGCACGCACGCCGCCCCGGCCGGGTGTCAAGGGGAAACGCCCGATCAGCGCGTTCATCGTGGAGACCGCGTGGCGCGGGGTGGAAGTCGGTCCGATCTGCCGCTTCATGGGGCTGAAGGGGATCTCCAACGGGGTGCTCCGTTTCCGGAACGTCAAGGTTCCCCGGGAGAACCTGCTTTGGGGCGAGGGCCTTGGGCTGAAGCTTGCGCTGATCACGCTGAACACGGGCAGGCTGGCGTTGCCGGCGTTCTGCACTGCCGCGGGCAAGTCCGTCCTGGCCGCGTGCCGGAAGTGGGCGGTGGAACGGGTGCAGTGGGGTGCGCCCATCGGGAAGCACGATGCCGTCGCCCAGAAGCTGGGCAGGATCGCCGCGGAGACCTACGCCATGGAGGCCGTCGTCGAACTCGCGGCGGCCATGTCCGGCCTCGGAACGCTGGACATGCGGCTCGAAGCGGCGATGGCCAAGCTGTGGCACAGCGAGAAGGCGTGGGACCTCATCGACGACGCCCTCCAGATTCGCGGCGGCCGCGGCTACGAGTCGGCCGATTCCCTGCGGCAACGCGGAGAGGCCCCCATACCCGTCGAGCGCGCCATGCGTGATGCCCGGATCAACCTCATCTTCGAGGGGTCGAGCGAGATCATGCGTCTCTTCATCGCTCGCGAGGCCGTGGACCACCATCTGTCCATAGCGGGTGCCGTGATCGACCCGCGGGTATCAACCGGCAAACGCGCCGCCGCGTTCCTGAAGGCCGCGGCGCACTACGCCGTATGGTACCCGGGGCGCTGGCTGGGATGGGGCCGTTGGCCACGCTACGGCGCCTTCGGAAGCCTGGCCGGGCATATGCGCTACGTCGACCGCAAATCCCGGAAGCTCGCGCGCACACTCTTTCACGCGATCATACGGCATGGTCCCGGACTGGAACGGCGGCAGGCCGTACTCGGGCGCCTCGTGGACAACGGCGGCGACCTGCTGGCCATGATTGCCTGCTGTGTACGCGCCATGAAGCTAGTGAAGGAGAACCCTGCCGATCGGACGCCATTCGAGCTGGCCGACGCCGCGTGCAAGCTTGCCCGCCGGCGGATCGACGGCCGATTCAAGGCCGTCTTCCGGAACGACGACACCACCATCTACAAGGTGGCGCGCGGAGCGATGGCGGATCGCTACGAGTGGCTGGAAGCCGGTGTGATCCTGACACCGCCAGCCGGCCTGGACGGACCATCACCGGACGCCGAAGGAGTCTCCCACGAGACGACCCGTCCCCAGCCGAAGAGCGCCGTGCCGGCCTGATGGCCCGACCGTTCCTGCTGCTGGTGCTCCTCTGGACCCTCGCACTGGTCCTGCTTGGAAGCATCGTACACGCGACGGAATCGAGTCTCGCGTGCCCCGACTGGCCCACCTGCTTCGGAACGATGATGCCCGAAATGACGGGTGGCGTGTTCTGGGAGCACCTGCACCGTCTCTGGGCCGGCGCCCTGCTGGTGCTGTTCCCTGTTGCCGTGGTGCTCACACGGCGCTCCCATCCCGAGCGCAAGGCACTCTTCCGCCTGGGCCTTGCAGGCATCGCGCTCCTTGTCTTTCAAGCCGTTCTGGGTGGGCTTACGGTCATCTATCGGCTGCCCGACGCGATTTCCACGTCCCATCTCGCGATGGCGCTCATCTTCCTGGCGCTCGTGACGGTGATGCTGGTGCGAACTGCCCCGCGGGTCGCGGAGCGCGGTGCGGTCACGCGTTCCGAACGACGCCTGGCGTGGCGGCTCGGGTGCTGGATCACGGGCCTCGTGTTCGTGCAGTCGCTGGTGGGAGCAGTGGTTCGCCACACCGACGCCGGGATGGCCTGTCCCGACGTTCCGCTGTGCCTGGGAAGGGTAATCCCGCCGCTGCAGTATCCGGCCGTGCAGCTGCATTTCGCGCACCGGATCCTGGGGGTGGGGCTGGCGATCGCGGTGGTGATGTTCACGCGCACGATCCTGATGCGCAGCCGGGATGCGTTTTCGAGACGACTGGTGGCGGCCGCCGCCATCGGAGTCGTCGGACAGGTGTTGTTGGGCTTTGCCTCGGTGGCATTCCGACTCGGCGTACCCTGGGTTTCGGCCCACAGCGTGCTGGCCGCGTCCCTCATGACCCTGGGCACGGCGATGGCAGCGCATGGCTGGGAGCGGGCGGCGGGATGAACAGCCAGGCGATCGGGGACGGACTGGCCCACTTCAACGCCGGTCTCAACCTGACCAGCGCGGTGCTGCTCGTCACGGGTCTGATCTACATTCGCCGCAAGGAAATCCGCATGCACCGACGCTGCATGCTGGGAGCGGTCGTGTCGTCGGCCCTCTTCCTCGTCTTCTACCTCCTCCGCGCCGCCCTAACGGGTACCCACGCCTTCCCCGGCCCCGATTCGGTACGCCGCGTCTATCTCGTCATCCTGATCAGCCACATGATTCTGGCTGTGGTAGTCGTTCCCCTGGTCATCCGCCTTCTCTACCTGGCTCGGCACTACAGGTTCAAGGCACACCGGCGCCTGGCCCGGTGGACCTACCCGGCGTGGCTCTATACCTCGGTAACCGGCCTGTTCGTGTACTTCATGCTCTACCACGCATACGTGTAGCGGCAATCCGCCACGCCGCCGGCAATCCGCAATGTCCAGCGCGTGGAGCTACTGTGTCAGCGTCCATCGGCAGCACCGGTCACCCCGGGTCTCGCAACTGCTCTTGGTGACCTCCAGATCGTCTCCCACGCCCCGGTCGAGGGCGCGCTGACAGAATCCGGTCAGTATCTGACAGGCGGTACCGCTGGAATCGAGCTGCACCAGCGGCGAGGCCGACACTTCGAACGTGAACGGGCCGGATACGAAACCACCGAAACGGCGGCCAAAGAGCTTGGGGAATGCGCGGGCCACCGAGCGCTTGACACGGAACAGCCGCACCCGCCGCGGAAGAAGCCGGCCGCGCGTTGTCCCGGCCGAATCAGCAAGATGACTTCCCATCTCCAGGAACACCTTGCCGGCATCGGATCGCTTGTTGACCAGACGCAGGAATTCACCGAACTCATCGAGGGTCAGTTTCCTGCCCTCCCGAACGTATTCCTCGTGAAGCCGTATCTGCCGTTCGATGACCGTGCTCAGGCCAAGCCTGCGGGGCATGGTGCGAGATAACACCTCGTCGTCCATCCACTCCGAGGGACGGTCCACCGAACGGATTGCTTCGAGCAGCGAAAGAGCCACTTTCGCGGCTATCGACGGCTTTTCGGCTTTTGTCAAACGGTTTCGGTCCTGTTGCGTGCAAGAAGAGGCGGCGCCGCTTGGGCTCATCGTCGAATCTCGTTACATGGCGAGGCACTGGCAAACCATCAGGATTGCCGTGCGGGAGGCCATTCTCCTAGTTTCCGCGCCGAATCGATCAGCGACGCAACAGGTGGACGACCCTTGAAGCGATACCCCGCCTTCGACCCCCCTGAATACCGGGACTGGGCCCCGGATGCCGCACTGACGCGCGAATACCGACGTCGCATCGAACGGGATCCCGAGAGAGCCGCAGCGGTCGAGGACCTGGCGACCTCGGCGCTTCTGGAGTTGTATCGCGACCTCCTCGTTACACGACTGCAGGACATCGCGCTCAAACGGTGGGTTCGGCAGGGTGTGATCAGCAAGGCCTGGCTGGGCGTGGGCGAGGAGGCCGTCACGGTCGGGTGCGTGGCCGCGCTGGACCGCGACCGGGATGTAGTCATACCGATGATCCGCAACGCGGGCGCCGGGCACATGATGGGGCTGCCGCTCCACCACGGCTTTACGAGCTACCTGGCTACGGCAGACAGCCCCAGTGGCGGCAGGGATTTTCACTACGGCGACATCGACAGGGGCGTCATCCAGCCCGTCAGCCACATGGGTACCAGCGTGCCCGTCACGACCGGCGCCGCGCTCGCCTTCAGAAATCGGCGCGAGCCGCGGGTGGCCCTCACATGGACGGGAGACGGCGCGACGCGTACCGCCGCATGTCACGAGGGGCTGGTCGTGGCCGTCCGCTTGAACGTGCCCGCGATCCTGGTAATCCAGAACAACCAGGTGGCCCTGGGAACCCGCCTGGAGCAGCACGGCGCCGGTCGCCTGGAGCACATTCCGCGCGCACACGGAATTCCCGCGCTCAATTGTGACGGGAACAACGTGCTGGACGTGTACGCCGCCACCGCGATCGCACGTGGAATGTGCCTCGACGGCGAGGGACCCGTCGTTCTCATCGCCGAGACATTCCGCATGGGCGGCCACGCGACCCACGACGAGCGCGAGGCAAGGGAGACCTTCCCGGCCGAGCTCTTCGAGCACTGGGGTCGTCGCGATCCCGTGGGACTGTACGAGGCGCACCTGATCGAAGAGGGGGTGCCGGTCGAGGTCCTCGCCGAGGTCGAGGCAAGTGCAACCGCGGCCGTCGAAGCCGCTGCAGAGCGGGCGCTCAGGTCGCGCACACAGTTGTCGGAACCGCGACACGCGCTCTTCGAGGGTGTGTCGCAGGGCGGCGTATTGCACGGACTCGCGGACAGGCTGGACTGAATGGCTGGTGTATCCCGGGGGACATCGGGGTCGGCGACGTGTCTGGCTGAATGCTACATTTGAACCATGTTCGAGAATCTCCGCCGGGCCTTCAGGGAGGCCGTCGATAATTTCAACCGCGAGTTGGAACGCGACGCCGTCCCCGAGGCCGTGGACGGGCTCATCCGGGGAATGCAAAAGGAGGCCGTCGCAACCAAGGCGGGGCTCGAAGGACTCAAGGAACAGCTGGCGAGGGCGCGCAAGCGGGCCGAAGCGGAGGCCCGCGAGGTCAAGGTGTGCCGGCGGCGCGAAGAACTCGCCCGCAAGATCGGTGACACCGGCACGGCGGAAGTCGCGGCGGAATTTGCGGAAAAGCACGCCGCGCGCCAACGCGTACTGAGCGACAAGGCAAAGGCCATCGAGGCCGAGATCCGCCTTTACGAGGCCGAGTACGCCGAGATGCTGGCCCAGATCAAGAAGGCACGGGCCAACCGGAGCGCCATGGCGGCGCAAGCGGGCAGGACGAAGGCGCGCGACTCGGTTCGAGGTGCGGACGACCTCTTCGGGGAACTTGACCGCATGGCGGACAAGATCAGCGACACCGAGGCCGGCGCCGAGGCCGGTGGCTCGCTCTTCGACGATACGCGGGAATTTGATCAGGAACTCGAGCGGTCGCGCAGGGAGGAAGCGATCGACTCGCGTCTTGACGAGTTGAAGCGCCGCATGGGAAGAGAGTAGATTGGGGCCATGGAAAACTGGATCGGTGTAGGCATCTGGATCGTGATGGGCGCGGCTGTCGGTCTCGCCATGAAACTGGTGGTAAAGCGTCCCGATACGACCCCGGGACACACCCGCCTCCTCTGTCTGCTCGGCTCCTTCGCCGCCGTCATCGGGGGCATGTTGGGCGTGGGCATCCTCGAATTCGACGACCCGGTCGCGCTCAGCATAGGCGGAATGGCGGGCGCGGTCGGCTTCGCCGCGCTCATGACCTGGGTCTACCGATGGGGGATCAGGGGCCTCACCTGAAGAGCGGAAGGCAACCCTTGGCCAGCGCGATTACCGACCCCATCGACTTTGCGACGCGGCAGCGCGCAAGGTTCTACCGGGAACTCGACGATTTCCTGCGCATTCCGTCCGTTTCGGCGAAGTCGGAGCACGACGCCGACACGGCCCATGCTGCGGACTGGGTGCGGGAGCGGCTCGTACGCGCGGGGCTCAATGCCGAGGTTGTCGAGACTCGGGGTCACCCGGTGGTCGTCGGAGAGTGGCGCGGAGCCGGGGTACAGGCCCCTACGGTCCTCATCTACGGCCACTACGATGTGCAACCGGCGGAGCCATTGGAGTTGTGGGACACGCCTCCCTTCGAACCCGACATCCGCAACGGGCGCATCTACGCTCGAGGATCCGCGGACGACAAGGGACAGCTTTTCCTGCATATCAAGGCACTGGAGGCACACCTCGCCACTCGCGGCCGGTTGCCGGTAAACGTCGTCGTATTGGCCGAAGGGGAGGAAGAGGTGGGCTCGCCCAACCTCGTCCCGTTCGTCAAGGAGCACCGCGACCGTCTCGCGGCCGACACCGTCGTCATCTCCGATTCGGCCATGTTCGCCCCCGGGATTCCTTCTCTGCTCTTCTCTCTCCGCGGCCTGGCCTACTTCGAGATCCACGCAATCGGACCCGCCTCTGACCTGCACTCGGGCGCCTACGGCGGAGCGGTGGTCAACCCCGCCAATGCGCTGGCGCGGATCATCGGCGAGTTGCACGACGAGACCGGACGGATCACCATCCCGGGGTTCTATGACGACGTGCTTACCCCGCCGCAGGAGACCCTGGACGGCATCCGCGGCCTCCCGTTCGACGCCGACGGCTACGCCCGCGAGGTCGGTACGATACCCGCCGGCGGGGAGCACGCCTATTCGCCGCTCGAACGTCTTTGGATCCGGCCGTCCTGCGACGTCAACGGCATGTGGTCGGGATACACGGGCGAAGGTGCGAAGACGGTTTTGCCGGCAAGAGCATCCGCGAAGATCAGCTTCCGGCTTGTCCCGGATCAGTCCCCCGGTCGGGTCAAGGTGCTTCTGGAGGAACACCTGGCGCGCGTAGCACCCCCCGGCGTGGATCTTACGGTCGTTGAGCTGCACGGCGGGCGGCCGTGGCTGGCCCGGCTGGAGGGGCCGCTGTTCACCGCGGCGGCCAAGGCGCTGGAGCGCTCCTTCGGCACCCGTCCCGTGCTCACGGGCGAAGGCGGCAGCATACCCATCGTCGTGGAACTCGAGGAAATCCTCGGCGCCAACTCCCTGCTCCTCGGATTTGCGCTCCCAGGGGCGAACATGCACGCTCCCAACGAGTGGTTCGCGACCGACTGCTTCGAAAAGGGGATCGACACGCTGATCCACCTCTACGACGAGCTGGCGCAGGTGTAGGAGTCCGCGGACAAAGTCCCCACGGCATTCGAGGGGCGATGCATCCGGGCTGCTGGCGAATCAAGACTCCGAAACCATCGCGGCCGCACGCAGCAGCGCCCGCGCCTTGTTGAGCGTCTCTTCGAACTCGGACGCCGGATCGGAGTCGGCTACGACCCCCGCCCCGACCTGCACGGTCGCTTCGCCATCTCGCACCAGCATGGTACGAATTGTGATGGCGGTGTCCATCTGCGCGCCTCCCCACCCGATGTGCCCTACCGCGCCAGCGTAAAGGCCCCGCGCCGTGGGCTCCAACTCATCGATGATTTCCATGGCCCGGATCTTCGGCGCCCCGGACACCGTCCCCGCGGGGAAACATGCGCTCAGGACGTCCAAGGCGGTCAGGCCGGATCGGGCACGTCCCTCGACCTGGCTGCAGAGGTGCATGACATGGGAGTACCGCTCCACCTCCATGAGTTCCGGGACGGTCACGGTGCCGTACTCCGACACGCGTCCCACATCGTTTCTGCCCAGATCCACCAGCATCCTGTGCTCGGCAAGCTCCTTCTCGTCCGCGGCCAGTTCTCGCGCCAGCGAACGATCTTCGGCGGGCGTCCGTCCCCGCCTGCGGGTCCCGGCGATGGGCCGCACGGTCACAACCCCGTCTTCCAGGCGCACCAGAACCTCGGGCGACGAGCCCACGATGCTGAAGCCGTCGAGATCGAGAAAGTACAGGTAGGGTGAAGGGTTGACGGTGCGCAGTGCGCGGTAGAGTTCGAAGGGCGAGCGTTCGAACCGCGTTGAGAGCCGTTGGCTGAGTACGACCTGGAATGCGTCGCCCGCAACTATGTAATCCTTGATCCGGCGTACCCCGTCCATGAACGCTGATCGCTCGAAATTGCTCGTGAAGGCCGCTTGTTCGCTACCTCCCGCCAGCGCCAGGTCGAGAGGCGGGGGATCGCTGCCCGTGCGCAATCGCCGGATCGTTTCTTCGATGCGAGTGACCGCTGCCCCGTACAGCCCCTCAAGTGCGTCAGGATCCTCCTGGTCCCGGGTCTCGACGGTGGTGATCACCTTGGCGCGGCCGTACAGGTTGTCCACCGCAACGACCACGTCCGAGAACATCACTACGGCCGTCGGCAGCCCCTGGTCGTCCGGCGGGGCAGGACCCAGGCGCTCGATGCGCCGCACCAGGTCGTAGCCGAAATAGCCGACCGCGCCGCCCCAGAAGCGCGGCAACATTGGATCCGGACACGTCCGGGCCGCTGCCAGGCGGGCATGCAGGTCTTCGAAAGGATCGTCCGCGTCGTGCCGAACCCAGCCCGAAGCAGCATCCCAGACCGAGACCTGGTCACCCTCCAACATCCACACCAGTTGGGGGCGACTGCCCAGAAAGCTGTAGCGCGCCCACTGCTCGCCCCCCACGACAGATTCCAGCAGGAAGCCGAACCCCCCATCCCGCAGCTTGTGATAGGCGGTAACGGTCGTGTCGGAGTCGAAGAGGAATTCGGACCAGACGGGAATGCGGCAGCCGGGCGCGGCCAGCGCGCGGAAGGATTCGAAGGAGGGTTCGACGTTCAATGATCGCAGGACCGCGCTGGGATGATTCGGACCGCAGACGTTTGACTATCTTCAAGGAATGTAAGCGAAGGAGACAGCGTGATGGGTCTGACGGATACAACTGCCGGGGCGGCCACCCCAAGCCACCCTCCGTACCTTTGGGCCGCGGCGGCGGCCACGAGTGTGGGACTGCTATACGCTCTGACCCTGGCCCCCACCACGGCGTTCTGGGATACCAGCGAGTACATCGCAACCGCTCACATTCTCGGAATACCCCATCCCCCCGGAAATCCGCTGTTCGTCGTCCTCGCCCGGACCTGGGAGATCATTCTCAGCCCCCTGGGGCTTTCCACGGCCGTGAGCATCAACCTCTTCTCCGCGCTGATGGGCGCGCTTTCCCACGGATTGTGGTTCCTGGTCGTGCACCACGTGCTCCGCCATTTCTCGGACAGCCACCGCTTCCGGCTCGTCGGGGCCGCAGCAGCAATCCTGGTGAGCGCGACGGCCTTCACCGTGTGGAACCAGTCCAACGTCAACGAGAAAGTCTACACGGTCTCGCTGTTCACGATCGCGCTCCTGTCCTGGCTTGTGTTCCGCTGGAGAGAACGCATCGGCCAACGCGGAAACGACAACATCCTCGTGCTGATCGTGTTCCTCCTTGCGCTCTCGGTCGGCAATCACCTGATGGCGTTTCTGGCGGCCCCTGCGCTCGTGATCTTCGTTCTCGCGGTCCGCCCGCGCGTTTTCGGCAATGCATGGCTGTATCCGGTCGGGATCGCGGCGGTCGTCGCCGGCCTCAGCATCCACCTGTTCCTTCCCGTGCGTTCGGGACTCGGCCCTGTGATCAACGAGGCGGAGCCGACCTGCGAGGGCGTCGGCGAGGCACTGGGAAGCATCGTCACCTACGGGGTCGCCGGGTGCGAGGACCTCTCCGAGGCGCTCCAGCGGGAGCAGTACGACAAGCCTCCCCTGCTTCCCCGCCAGGCGCATCTCACATCCCAGATACAGAACTGGCTTCAGTACTTCGACTGGCAGTGGGCCCGTGGTCTTTCCCCCAACGACGTGCTCTTCGGCAACAGCAGGCTTGCGCTGACGGCACTGTTCATCGGACTGGGGGTGTTCGGTCTGGCCGAGCACTACCGGCGCGACCGCGCCAGCTGGCTATACCTGGTCTCGCTCTTTGGCGTGCTCTCGGCCGGACTCGTCTTCTATTTGAACTTCAAGTACGGGTACTCAATGCCGAATCTGGAGGGCGACGACCTCCAGCGGGCGATGGATCGAATCGGCGCCCTCACACCGGATCAGGTGAAGGAGGTGCGCGAGCGGGACTATTTCTTCGTCGTCGGCTTCTCCGTGTGGGGTCTTATCGCAGGCATCGGCATCGCGGCCCTGTGGGACCGGCTGACGCGCAAGTCAGGCCGGCCCGCGGGATACACGGCGCCGGTGCTCGGGCTGGCGGCAATCCCCCTGGTGCTGAACTTCGGCTGGGCAAGCCGCGACGGAGACTACGCCGCCCGTGACTGGGCCTACAACCTCCTCATGAGCGTCGAGCCCTACGCGCTCCTCTTCACGAACGGCGACAACGACACCTTTCCGCTCTGGTATCTGCAAGAGGTTGAGGGCATCAGACGCGACGTCACCGTGGCGGTCACCTCCTACCTGAACACCGACTGGTACGTCAAGCAGTTGCGCGACCTGACCCGCCCGTGCACTCCCGAACAGGATCCCGACGCGGACCCCACCCGCATCTTGTGCCAGCGCCCGTACACGGCGGAAAACACCGGTGCCATGTACACGCCCGATCCGGCCGAGGCCGAGGCCGCCGGCAAAGTGCCCATTCTCATGGACGAGCCGATACGAGCACCGACACGCCCGATCTTTCGTGACGATCTGGACGACGCCACCATCGATCAGGTGGTACGCAGCTACGTTCCGATCGACGAGCCCCGCGACGTGAACCTGGGTGCAGTTACCGCAAGGATGGCGGCGGGACAGTACCTCTACCCCTGGCACCAGTTCGCGCTTGCCGCAATCGCGAACTCCCTCGGGGACCGGCCCATCTACTTCGCTTCAAGCGGCAGCGCCGCCCAGACGTTCGGTCTGCGCCCGCAGGTCATCCGGCAGGGCCTGGCCTTCCGCCTGTGGCCCGGAGACCCCCTGGAACTGTCATCGCGGGGGGTCATGGCCAGCTTGGGCACCTCGCCGTATGCGGGCGTGATCGGGCCCTGGGTGGACATTCCGCGCACCCGGTTGCTGGCCGACCGCGTGTTCGTTCACCGATCCGGGATTCCCGACGAGTGGGACTACTGGCCGGACCGTTCGACGCGGGGAATCCCCAACTACTACGCCTGGGTGTACCGCGCGCTCCGCCAGGACGCCGTCGCCCGCAGCGACGTGGGTGACATGGCGGTACTGCAGGACCGCGTGGAGGCGTGGACCCGGCTCGGCGCCATACCGGTTCCGACCGGGGAGGGACCGCCCTAGCAACCCCGTCCGGATGGGTCGCCGGGCGAATGCCGGGCGGGTTGGCTACGGGCCGCTAATCAACCTGCAGCCAAATCGTGCCCAGGCCCGACCGGGCGCGGCGCAGGCGGCGTCCCTCGGGAACGTTCTCGACCCGGTAGAGCAGATCGAAGCACTCCGGGAACGCTGAAGCAACGCCGTGCGTGGTCCTGACCAGGAGCAAGGGGATTCGCCGCGACAGGCGTACCAGTTCAACCAGCGCTCTGTGGACATCCTCGCGCCCGAGGCGGTTGAGACCGGCGGGCAGCACCACCGATTGCAGCGATACGCCAGCCTCCACAGCAAGCTCCGCCAATACAATCCTGACCGCCAGCTCCAAAACCGCGAATTCCTTGCCTCCCCGGCGTCCTCCGTCGGCCCAGTCGGCGAAAAGCGCCGGGAAGACACCCGCCAGGCGCCCTCCGGTCAATGACAGGACCCTGGCGTGAATGCGCGCGCGGACGCGTTCACGTGTGGCGCGCACGAGTCCGGCACGCGCTTCTTCCATTTCGGCGCTCCCACGCCGTCCCCCCAGCCGGGCTTCCAGGGCCAACAACTCGTCCAGACGACCGATCGCGGCCTCCAGCTCCAGTCCCCGGATCCTCCGGCGCTCCAGTTCCTCGGACAGTTCGTTGACGGCGTTGTCCAGCTCCATCGCTCTGGTTTCGATCGCCTTGAGATCGTCGGGTTTGCGTTCAAGCTGATCCCTGCGCCTCCGCCACCAGCGCCCGTCCTGCACAACGGCCTCCCATTCCTCCCGGCGGGCATTCCGCACGGCCTCGGCGCGGTCCTGCAGCGACTGCCCACAGCTGCGGCAAGCGGCCTCGTCACCCTCCTCGTCGAGGCGCTTGAGGCGGTCCCGCAGCTCGCGTTCGCGATCCCGGTACAGCAACAGTCGCGTCTCGGCGTCCTGGCGTTCGCGCACCCACGCCATCATCCCCGCCTCCACGTCCCCATGCACCTCAGCAGCTTCCCCACGCACCTCCCGCAACTGCGCATCCGGCGCTTCCACGCCTTCGCCGGACCTGCTCAGGCGCGCGACGTCCTCTCTGGCCTCCCGGATCATGCGACGCACGAACCGGTCCAGCGACCCCTCGCCTGCGGAGCCACCGTCCCCTTCCGGTGCGAGCAGGCGCCCCAACTCACGCACCTTGCGCGTCGTCTCGGGGCCCTGTGAAAGCGTGCCCGCCGCGGACAGCCACGTCGTCACGGGGCCGCCGCCAAACCACACGGCGGCGTATTCCTCCCGCGAGAGTGCGTGCGCGGTCAGTATCGGCGCCAGGACCTCCTCGAAGGCGCGACCGCCCACCCCCATCGTGCCGTCGCCCGCGCGCACCACGACCCGGGGGCCACCAGGTCGACCCGGCCTGGTGAAGCCCTCGCGCAGCGAGGACATGAACTCGCCCCAGAGCGGACCCCCATCGGCAACGAAGGCGACCAGGCCACGCGCGTCCTGGAGATCAAGCACCGGACCGCGCAGGCCCGCCTGCAACACGTCGATCTTCATGCCTGCACCCTCCCTCCCAGCGGAACCGCACCCGGCGCGGAAGCGACCAGCCCGGGCACTCCGGCGCCGGACGCGCCGTGACCGCGACGTGCGGCCTTGCCACCCCTCCCGTGCGAGGTTCCCTGTCCAGGCAGTGCGTCGATCCGCAGTTCGGCCACTCGTCTCCGAACCCGCGCCAGGACCTCGTGGTCGAGCACGGCGAGATCATCGGCCGAAAGGCCCCTGACCGGAATCCGCAGCAGCTTCCCGTCTATTCCCCCCGGGACGCCGCCCAGTGCCTCGCTCAGGCGCCGCGTCACGGTCGCAGTCCCGCCACCCGTCGCCTCCACGGGCGCCAGGCTCACCGCGGCCCGTGCCTCCACGGGCCAGAAAGTCACCTCGTGGCCCGATCCTCGACCGCGAACGGATCGCGTCCTGTCCATCCCGAGCCGAGCGGTGATGAATCCCTTGGCTGTCGCGGCCTCGGCCCATGGATCGGCACCCACCCGTTCGAGAGAACCGGCGTAGCAGGCGCGCTCGGTGACCGCAGTGTGGGTGTGGTTGGATCCCAGTGCGACGTAGTCCCAACCGTCCAGCGGAATCCGCACGGCGTGGGACCGTCCCGACGCCAGCGCAGCGTGCATGACGAGCACGTTCCATTGGGCATCCGGGTCCGGTGAGAGATCGAGGGCGCGAGACCCCATCACTACGCGGTGTGGTACCAGGGTGACACTGACTTCGCCGTCGCGCAGGCTGAGCCTGCGGACGGTATTGGACGCCACCTCGACCGCCTCCATGGAGCCGACCACCGTGAGCGGTCCGTCCCGGTCCGCATCCAGCGGTGTGTCCCGCGCCCCTGCCGCCACTGCCACAACGACGCCGGGGAGTCTCTCGCGCAGCGTGCTCACCGCGCGTCCGAAGGTCGCGATGGGAGTGGCGGTTACGTCGGGATGGTCGAAGACATCACCAGACACGACCACCAGCTCCACGCCGATCTCCGCGATTCGTGCCAGCGCCGTCTCGAAGATCCGCAGAACGTCCCGGGCCCGGCCCGCTCCGGCACCGCCATACCCCAAATGCAAATCCGAGATGTGAGCCAGCTTCACGCCGGACCCTCCTGCCCGCCGTCCCCCATCTGCGCCGGCAACGACAACGACTTCATGCCCGGCAACGGTCCCGGCGGATCGGGTGCCCTGCTGAAACACCAGAGTTCGTCCCTCCGCGGTGCCAGGTGGGGCGGCCCCCGGGAACCTTCCATGGTCCCCACGTAGCGGAAGACCTCCATCCCCGCCGCGAGCCCAGCATCCGCAAGCGAGTCGGGCAGACGCCCGTGCGAACCGCGAATCCAGGCGCGTTTGATCTCCGCATCGCGCAGCGAGCAAAGGAGTTCCCCCAGCGGTCGCGAATGAGCCAGGGACTCGCGCAGGGCTTCCCACTCGGCCACGACCGTGAGACCGCCCTGCTCGGGGACCAGAGAAGACGCCATCCGATCATCGTCCCACCCAAAGCCCCTGTGCGCCAGAGCCCGGACGGCGGCGTCCGGCTCGTACATCGTCCAGGGCCGTCGGTCCGGCTGGACCGACCAACTTGCAGCACCCACGAAGAAGACAGCATCGTCTCCGGTCAGCGTGCTCTCGACCGCCAGTCGCCAATCCCCCGCGGGCGGGCGATCTACCGCTAGGTCACGCTCTCCTTCGAGCAGCAAGTGAATCGTTTTTTCCGGAATCAGGGTGTGCCACGCCTCGAAGCGGAGTTCGGGACGGTCCGGGCTGTGCAGCACAAGGCGCCGCCGCGGCACCCGGTCAAAGATCCAGCCCTGGAAGCGCGCCCCCGCCGCGGCCAGTACCGTGGCTCCGAGGAACGCAGTAACGGCCAGGACCGGACGGCCCAGATAGGTCCCGGCCAGTACGGATCCGACCACTGCACCCAGGAGACCGCCGAGCCTGACCTGCCTTCTGCCGCTCGTTTCGAGTACCGCGGCGAAACCGCCGAGCCGCCCAAGTACCCCGCCGGCGAAGTACGCGGGAAGCGCGGCCGTAAAGGCGAGTCCGGCCCCCTGCGCCAGCGCCACGCCTTCGAATCCGGCCATCGCCTCCCACACCGCGGTGAACCCGGCGCCAAGTAGCAGGGCCACCAGAAACCCCACCCAACCGCGCGCCGCCGCCGGGACCGTTTCCTCGCTTTGCCTGCCGTTGCCCACCCATAGCCCGGCAATCAGGGAGACCGTTGCGACTCCGAGCAGCACCGCCAGAGCCCGCAACAGGCCCTGTGTGCCGTCGAGCACGCCCCCCGGACCGGTGGCAAAGGGATCGACCGCGACCGCGTCGATGCCCCGGACCAGCCACTGGGCATCGTAAAGAAGGACGGCCGCACCCGTCGCGATCGCGATCGCCAGAGAGGTTCCCACGAACAACGCCGGAACCCAGAGCATGCGCCTGGCCCTGGTCATCGCCCCTCCGCACGTTGCGGGACTCCGTCGCCATGCCGTGAACCGAACGGGTCTCCGCCGGTCGTCAGGTTCTCGTACCGACCGCGAACGAAGACGAGCGGATCGCCCCCCGCGGCCTCTCCGTCATTCACTTGGCCGACGAGAATCACATGGTCCCCGGCCTCGAAGGTGCGGTAAAGACCGCAGGTCATCCAGGCCACTGCGCCTTCGAGTACGGGACCACCCCCCTCCTTGACGGCAAAGGCGACGTCCTCGAAACGGTCCTTGCGCCTTCCCTCGGCAAACCGGACCGCCGTCAACGCAGCGCCGACACCGAGGATGTTCACTGCGAATGCACCGTTCGCGAGGATCGCGCCCAGAGAGGACGACTTCTCCGATACGCAGACCAACACCAGCGGGGGATCGAGCGAGACCGAGGTAACCGAGTTCGCCGTCAGGCCCACGGGCGTACCATCGCGGTCCACCGCCGTGACTATCGTCACACCCGTGGGGTAATGCCCCATGATCCTGCGGAACCGGGCCGGCTCCATGACCGCCGGCGACGATCGTTCCCGCCCGGACACCGCGTCGCCCGTGGCTGGAATCGAAGGTTCGCGACTCATGGTCCTCTTCCTTACAGCTCAGCGAGTATCGTCCGATAGCTCCGGTGTCGTTCCGGCTGAATGTGTCCATCCGCCACCGCTGCCAACACGGAACAGCCGGGTTCATGCACATGCGTGCAGTCCTTGAAATGACATGTTCCAAGGAACGGACGGAAGTCCGCGAAGCATCCATCCAGCTCGGTCGGTGCAACACCACCCAGTCCGACATCGGAAAACCCCGGAGTGTCGGCGACATGGCCACCGTCGGCCAGGGCGATCAGCCGGCTGGATACCGTGGTGTGCTTGCCGATCCTGGATCGTCGACCGACCCGGCGGGTCCGGAGGTCGAGCGAGGGCTCCACCGCGTTGAGCAGAGACGACTTCCCCACCCCCGACGGCCCCGCCAGCGCCGACGACCCCGCGTGGATCAACGCGCCGAACGCCTGGATGCCCTCGCCCGTCACCGCCGACGTGGCCAGCACGGCGTACCCGGCCGCGCGATACGCACGCTCCAACTCGGCCTGCACCGCACGGCCTTCCGCCAGGTCCACCTTGTTGAGAACCAGGCGCACGTCCATGTCCCCGGATTCCCCCATCACCAGCATGCGGTCGATCACCTCCCGGCTGGGGCGGGGATCCGCAACCGACGCCACCACCAGGAGCCTGTCCAGGTTGGCCGCCACCACCTTTGCCGTCCTGCCCGCCGACGTCCACCGCGACAGGAACGTCCTCCGCTCGCGCACGGACTCGATCACGAAGGCGCCTCCCGCCCCGGCCACGACCTCCACATGATCCCCGATCACTACCTTGCCGGGAACCGGCCCTGTCCATTTGAGGCGCCCCCTGAGCGATGCCTCGACGATGCCGTCATCGGTCCGCACGCGGTACACGCCGCCGACTGCCTCGATCACCTGACCCGCCGTCGCGCCCTGGGCCGTCGCCCGCCGGGCGTTCTTGCCACCCACACCCCCCGGTCCCTCCCGGGGCATGCGTCGCGGTCAGGCCGCGAAGGACTTCAGGGCCTTGCCCTTGTCGCCTTCGCGAAGACGCCGCAGCGCCCTGTCCCGAAGCTGCCGGATCCGCTCCCGGGTCACGCCCAGGAGGTTCCCGATCTCTTCAAGCGTGTGCTCCCGCTCGCCCTCCAGGCCAAAGTACAGCCTGAGCACCCGGGCGTCTCGCGGCTCGAGCGTCCCCAGCGCGTTGGTGACCGCCTCGGTCAAGAGCCGGTTCTCCACCTCGAGCTCCGGCTCCGCCGCCTCTTCGGTGATGAAGCGCTCCACCAGCTGGGAGTCCTCGCTGTCGCCAATCGGGGCGTCCAGCCGAATCTCCGCCGCGTTGAGCGTCTGCAGCGACTCGACGAGCTGCGGAGTCAGGAACGTCGCCTTGCCCAGCTCCTCGCTGGTCGGATCACGTCCCAGCTCCTGCTTGAGCCGCTCCTTCTCGCGAAAGATCCGCGCAAGATCCGATGCCCGGTTGAGCGGCACCCGGACCGGACGGCCGTGGTTGGCCAGCGATGCCAGAATGGCCTGTCGGATCCACCACACCGCGTACGAGATGAACTTCACACCCTGCTCGGGATCGAACTTCCGTGCCGCCGTCACCAGCCCGACATTCCCCTCCTGGATCAGATCCGTAAGGGAGACGCCGCGGTTCTGGTACTTCTTGGCGACACTGATCACGAAGCGAAGATTCGCCTTGGCCAGCGCCTGGATCGCCTCTTCGTCGCCCTTCTGAGCGCGTGCACCCAGTATCTTTTCCATCTCTGGCGTGATCAGCTCGTGGCGGCTCACGTCCCGCAGGTACTGATCGAGCGCGGTCTGTTCGTCCAGGCTCGCGTCGAACCCTGTAAGAGGATTGACCCGCCCCTTCCTCCGCCGAGTTTTCGTAGCCATCGCTTCTTCTCGTTTCCTCCGTAGCGAGCCGGATTGCCGAGTCCGGCGTTCGCACGGCATGTACAGCCTTTAATCGTACGGCTGTTGTGTTTCCATGTCAATCACTGCCAAATGTGCGCCGGCAGCACGCCCTGCAGTCGCGCCCCGCACTGTATCCTACCTTGCTCATGCGCTTGCGTTCCCCGTTTCCGCCGGAGTCATCGTCAGCCTTTCCAGCAGCCAGCCCGGGTCCACCTCGCGCCGTTCGAAGGTGAACAGACGAAGCACCCGTGCGGTACGGTAGAGTTGCCGTCCAAGTTTCGGCAGATCCATCAGACCGGTGATTCCCTCCCTTCCCAGACGCACCACGCCATCCGGCCGGTCCACCAGAACATCCAGCTGGAACATGGCCTTCTTGACCGGAAAATCGAGGATCACTTCGCCTGGCTCCAACCCCAGCTCGGCCGCAATCCCGTCTTCCCAGCGCCGTTTCTCGGCCGTGTCGCCGCTGACCCACTCGGGAACCGCACTTCCTTCGAGTTGCCAGGCGGGGATTTCCGTTGCCCGCTTGGGCAAGCGCCGTTCGCGCAAGGCAGGCAGCCACCTGCCGGCCAGACGCGAGGCCACCGGGTCCCGACTGGCGACTGCCCTCCGCCGCAGGTCGTACAACAGTTCCTCGTCCGTGGGGCCGATCAGCTCCTCCGGGGAAAGGAGTCCCGCCTCCACCGCCGTCTCGACGATGCGCTTGTATAGACTGGTGCCCGCCCGGACCGCGTGGTGCCAGTACACCGTGCGGAACATCTGGTACTTCGAGAAGAGGAGCGACTCGAGAGTGCTGAGCGATTTCATCCCGACGCCCACCTCCCAGTCTCCCGTCGCCGGATCGCGCAGCAGCATGAGCCCCTGCAGCAGCCGCTCCACGTCCACCTCGCCGTAGGGTACGCCGCAGAAGCGGGCATCGCGGCGCAGGTACTCCATCTTGTCCAGGTCGAGGCTGCCGCTCACCAGGCCCCGCAGCGCATTGCCGCCCTCGCCCTTTATGATCCGGAAGATCTCGTCCGCGGCACCCGGGCCCAGCGGTGCCATCGCGGTCTGGAGCTCGGCCGATTCGAAGAAGCGGGCGCTCATCTCCTCGTGGTCCCCCACGATGCGTTCGGGCTCGAGTTCTTCGAGGGCGTGAGAGAAGGCGTAGTGCCCTATGTCGTGAAGAAGGGCGGCGTAAGGGATGAGGTGGGCCCCCCGCCAGACGTCTGCAGGGACCTCGGCGCCGGCACGCAGTATGCGGAGCGCCCGCACGGCGAGGTGATAGACGCCCAGCGCGTGGTCGAAGCGCGTATGGGTTGCGCCGGGGTACACAAGATGCGCGAGGCCCAGTTGGCGTATGTAGCGGAGCCGCTGGAAGGCCGCCGTGTCGATGATTGCGCCGGCGACCGGGTCGAGCCGGATCGTGTTCCAGATCGGGTCGCGAATGATGCGGGAACGCCCATGCCTGAACATGGAAGGCGACATTAGCGTGTTGGACGGGCGCTTGCAATGCCCGTACGGGACTTCCATGTCTGCCGGCCGGCGCGCGGATCGGCGGCCGAGCGCGTTGACCATGACCGAATAAATGGCGAAGTTGGATGGCCATGACGACCTCCGGACTCCGCGAAACGGTGCGCTCGAGTGCCGAAGATCGGCCCGGCGTCTACCGCTGGCTCGGCAGGGGCGGCCGGATCCTCTACGTCGGCAAGTCGGTCCGCGTGCGGTCGCGCCTCCTGTCGTACTTTCGCGAGGACACAGGCAAGACGGCGCGCATGGTGGCCGAGGCCGAGGCGTTGAGCTGGGACTACACGCCCAACGAGTTCGCCGCCCTCTTCCGCGAGATGCGGTTGATTCGGGTCTGGCAACCCGAATACAACGTGCAGCACAAGCGCGACCGCCGGTACGGTTTCGTCAAGGTGACCCGCGAGCCCGCGCCGCGACTGATTCCGGTGTCGAGGGTGCACGGCGACGGCGCCCGCTACTACGGCCCGTTCGGCCGGACCGCCTGGCTCGCGCGGGCCGTCCACGACCTTTCGCTGGCAACCGGACTGCGGGATTGTCCCGGCGACACGCCGATCCACTTCGGCGACCAGTTCGAGATGTTCGGCGGAGGAAGGGTGCCACGCTGCATTCGCGTGGAAACGGGAACCTGCCCCGGGCCCTGCGCCGGTCGCTGCACCGCCGCCGAGTACAACCGCCGGCTGAACATCGCCCGCGCCTTCCTCGAGACCCGCAGCCGCGCACCGCTGAAGGAGCTTGGGGGTCTGCTGAAGAGGGCGAGCGAGCGCCTCGACTTCGAGTACGCCGCGCGTCTCCACCACCGCATGGAGACGCTGGAGAAGTTATGGAGCCACCTTTCCGGATTCCGCGGTCGGATCGAGAACTTCAACCTGGTCTACCCGGTTTCGGGTTTCCGCGGCGAAGACCGGGTGTACCTCATCCGGCGCGGCCGTCTGCACGGCGAGATGCCCTGGCCGAAGAGCGACGCAGCCCGCCGCCGCGCCGACGAGGTCGTAGAGGGAGCCTTCCGGCCCGCGCCGGCCGACCGCGAGACCAGCATGGAGGCCGACGCGGCGGCCGAGGTGCTCATGACGGTGGCGTGGTTCAACAAGCGGCCGGAAGAACGGCGCCGGGCGGTGGCGCCGGGCAAGTGGCTTGCCAGAGGCTAGTGTTGTGTCCCACTGGCACGTCCCGGGCGACGCACCCCGCCGCCGTCAGCGCTTCTTCCTGACCGCCCACCGGAGCGGCGGAATCACTTCGCCCCGGGCACTCGACTCCATGAGGATCTCCAGCCGGCGGAGGCGCGTCTCCTCGCGCTTCGCGCTCACGACCCACCAGGTCACCTGCTTGCGGTACGAAGGCCGTGCGTTCCGGAAGTAGTCCCACGCATCCGGCTCGTCCCTGAGCCGCTGCTCGTACTCGGGGGGCAGGACCGCGGCTTCCGGTTGCTCGTACGATGCACGCTTCTGCTTCTCCGGATCGCGCGCCCGGAACGCTGCCAGCCCCGCTTCGGCCACGAGCCCCTCCGCCATCAGGTGTTCCATGCGGCCGAGGTTGCGGGCGCTCCAGTGACTCCGCTTGCGGCGCGGCGTGAAGCGAATCTTGTAGCTCTCTTCGTCGTGTGCCTTGCGAATCCCGTCGATCCAGCCGAAGCATAGCGCTTCGTCCACGGACTCGGGCCAGGTGATGCTGGGCAGTCCTGTGGCTTTCTTGTAGTAGCCGACCCACAGTTCGGTCGCCTGGTCGTGATGCCGTTCGAACCAGCGCCTCAGGTCGGCCGGGGTGGGGAAGAAGCGGGGATCGTCGGCGCTGGCGCCGGGCGAGCGGGGATCCGTCATCAACCGCCCGGCATCAGCATCGTGCGCTCGGCCGCAACCGATTCCACCCGCTCGCGCGAATAGAAGACAGGGAAGAACCGGTCGTTGGCCCAGAGCTCGAAGAGATTGTCGTAGAAGGGCGAATCGGGGTCTCCGGACTGGCCCGGCGTATTGCTCCCGACGGCAAGGTCCCAGTCACCCGTGTCCACGATAATCCGGAACGAGGCGCCCGACGTCTGGTTGTCGCCGCCGCCCGTGTTGTTGAGCGTGTAGCTGTTGCCGCCCCGCGGCAGGGGTCCGACGGTGAAGCGGGTGGCCAGATCCGCCGGGGCCGCGCGCGACAGCGGGTGGAAGATGGTGGCGTGCTTGTAGTCCGGCTGGCCGTATTGCCAGCGGTCCATGTCCCCGCCCAGCCGGCCGCGCAGGTCGGCCACCGCTTCTTCCAGGCTGCGCAGCAGCACCGCGTCCCGTCCGGCGACCGGATCGTCGCCGAACTCCCCGCCGGGCGCGGTCAGGTGGCCGATCACCTTCACCATCGCCATCCCGCGCACGTGCGGCCGCGCGGACTGAGGCACGATTACGGCGTGGACGTTGGTGCGCAGCCGTCGCTCGAAAGCGTTGTAGATCCCCGCGGCGACCGATTCGGGATCCAGCATGAAGTCCCAGGCCAGGAGCCGGCTGCGCGCCTGCTCGGTATCCGCGTCGGCGGGAGTGACGTGCCGCAGCATCGGGACGATCGTCCGCGCCGGGACCGAGAGGTAGTCGGTCTGCAGCGCCATCATGTCGGCCATGGAATGGAGACGTCCCGAGCCGAGGACCTCCGCCGCACGCGCCCAGCGATAGGGATCGGACCACTCGAACCCGATCGCATCCATGTGCGGGTAGTCGGCGGGGGTGAGGTGGTTGTTGGCAGTGGCGAAGTATCCCGCGTCGGGGTTGTAGACGCTCGGCTTGGCCGTGATGGGGAGGTAGCCGTCCCACTCGTAGCGGCCGTCGCCGGGGACCGGCACCAGGCCGGACCAGTTGCGGCGGATGGGCGCGATGCCCACGGCCTGCCATCCGATGTTCCCGTCCCGGTCCGCCCAGACCATGTTCTCGCCCGGGATGTTGGAGTAGTTGCAGGCCTCGACGAATTCTTCCCATGTGCGTGCCTGGTCCATGCGCAGGCTCGCCAGGTAGGGGGCGCCGCCAGGCTCCAGCCATGCCGCGCGCACCGCGTAGGCCACGCGATTGGCCGGATCCTCGAACACGACCGGCCCGTGCCGGGTGTACTTGAACTCCGCCGTGTGCGCGGCTTGCCCCCTCACCGGGATATCCTCGGTGATCACCGTCATCGTCTCCCAGCCGTCGCGGTAGCGGTAGCGGCCGGGATCCGCGGGGTCGGTTTCGTAGACGTACAGGTCCTCGCCATCGGTGCGGAAGACGGTCAGCCCCCAGGCGCCGTATTCATTGTGCCCGATGCTGACGCCCGGGATTTCGGGCTCGCCACCACCGATCACATTCCACCCCGGCCCCACCAGGTGCACCCAGTAGCGCAGTGACGGGGCGGACTGGGCGCGGTGCGGATCGTTGGCCATCAGGGGGAAGCCGCTCTCGCTCAGACGCCCGCTCACGACCCAGTTGTTGGAGCCGAGGCTCTCGTAGTCCGGCCAGGCGAGGGGGTCCTCCCAACCGGTGGCCGCCTCCAGCGTCGCAAGCGCCTCCTCGTCCCCCCGATACTCCGGTACCAGGTGCTCGGGCCGGAAGCGGATCGCGCCGCGAAAGGCGTTGTACAACCCCAGGATGTCCTGGCTGAGCAGCGCCCCGTCGATCGCCGGATCGAGCGCGATGTCGGGGTCCCCGGGGTGGAAGTTCGCGACCCGCTTGACCATTGCATCGCCCACGGCCGCCACCGCCCGCCCGTAGTTCAGCTCGGCCCCGATGTTCCCCAGCAGCCCCTGATGCCGCGAGATCACCACTTCCGGCGTCCACCGCTTCGGGCGGATCCCCAGCAGCTCGAACTCGACCGGCAGCAGCGACGGATCCGCCTCCGTCTCCGCGATGTAGGCGTTCACGCCGTCCACGTACGCCGGGATGATCAGGTCGCCGCGGTCGTGGTAGTGGTTCATCTCGACGGTCATGTCGCCCCGGTACCTGAACAGCCGGAAGCCGATGTCGCGCTCCAGCTCGCTCTCGCCGAGCATCTCCGCCACCGTGCCCGTCGCCTGCGCCCGCCACACCTCGAACTGGAAGAGCCGGTCGCGCGCGGCCGCATACCCCTGCGCAAAGAACAGGTCGTACTCGGTCTCGGCATAGATGTGGTTGATCCCCCAGCGGTCGCGAATGATCTCGACGGGGGCATTGAGGCCCGGCAGGGTGATGGTGGTGGATGAGAGGGCGGCGTGGGCCGTTGCGGGCAACGCGTTCGGCGCGACCTGCGTGGTTGCGGCAGACGGGGCGCTTGCGAGGAGGACGAAGGCGGCGAGCGCGGTGGGCAAATCACGAATGGCTGGCATGGCGAACCGGGTCGGAGGGATGCGCGGGAAACGCCCACAAGGTAGCGCCCGACCGATGTTGTGCACGATGTTGCCCGGGACGCGACAGTGAACCAGGAAACACGATCACCGGATTCCCCATGGCCAAGGAGCCATCCCGAATGAAGACCACCCGACCGATCGCACCCCTGCTGGCCTTCTGCCTCGCGGCCTGCGGCCCACCCGCCGACCACGCCGGCGAGCAACCCGCCGAGGCCACCGACGCCCAGGCCGGCGCGACGGACGAGCCCGCACTCACCACCGGCCGCACGCCGCAGTTCGAGAACGAGCACGTTACGGTCTGGAAAAGCGTGATCGTCCCGAACCAGCCCCTCGAGATGCACCGCCATGACAACCCCCGCGCCATCATCGCGCTCAAGGGCGGCACGCTGACGGTCGTGAACGACTCCGGCGAGCGCCACGACATGACCTGGGAGACCGGAAACGCCTACTGGCTCGAAGCCGACCCGCCCGGTGAACTCCACGGCGACGTCAACGAGGGGCCCGAGCCCGTTGAAGTGATCGTGGTGCAGCTGAAAGGAGTAGGCGAATGACACAGGTTCTCCACCGGGGGCGTTGCCTCGGCACGGTCCCCTTCGTTCTCGCCGTGTTGTCCGCGACCGTCGGCGACCTAGCGGCCCAGAAGCCCGTGAACATCCCCGCGGACGTACCGGCGCGGATCCAGCCGCTGCCAACGCTGCGGGAACAGGCGGTCGAGCAGCAGGCGTGGCTGGAACTGCGGATCGGTAGGGTACTGCCGAAGCTGATGGCGGAATACGACGTGCGCATGTGGATCCTGTCGATGCGTGAATACGCGGAAGATCCCGTCTTCTGGTCCATCATCTCGCCGACGACCTTCGCTGCGCGCCGCCGCTCCATCTACGTCTTCACGCGCCAGGACGACGGGACGGTCGAGAGGCTCGCGCTGGGCGGCACGAGCCAGGGCGGCGTCTTCGAGGCGTACCGCTCCACCCGGCCCGCGCCCACTCAGCCGACCGCAGAACTCGTCGGCAACGAGCAGTGGCGGCTCCTGCGCGAACTGGTCGAGGAACGCGATCCCGAGAACATCGTCCTCAATATCGATCCCGTGTGGGCGTTTTCGGACGGCCTGCACGCGGGTGAGCGCGAGGCGCTGGAGGAGGCGCTGGGTCCGGAGCTGATCAGCAGGGTGAAGCGCGAGCCCCGCCTGGCCATGAACTACATCGCGCTGCGCCTCCCCGAGATGATGCCGCGCTACCGAAAGATCCAGGAGACCGTCCACGCGGTGATCTCGCAGGCGTTCTCGAATGCGGTGATCACGCCGGGCGAGACGACCATCGAGGACGTGGAGTGGTGGATGCGCCAGCGCGTGCGCGACCTGGGCTACACGGTCTGGTTCCAGGCCAACGTGGATGTGCAGCGCGCGGGCGAGGTGCCTTCGTCCGGCCCCACGGTGATCGAGCGCGGCGACCTGCTCTGGACCGACTTCGGTGTGGTGGCGCTGAATCTGCACACCGACACGCAGCATCTGGGCTATGTGCTAAAGGAGGGGGAGACCGGTGCTCCGGCCGGGCTTTGGCAGTGCCTTGCCAATTCGAACCGACTGCAGGACATACTCATGGAGCACATGGAGCCGGGGCTCAGCGGCAACACGATCCTGGCCAACACGCTGGCGCAGATGCGGGCCGAGGGGATCAACGGTACGGTCTACACACACCCGATCGGGGATCACGGGCACGGCGCGGGGCCACTGATCGGCCGGTGGGACGGTCAGGAGGGCGTGCCGGTTAGGGGCGACGCGATTCTGCTCCCGTCGACCTGGCATTCGATCGAGCTGCAGGCGACGACGCCGATCCCGGAGTGGGGCGACAAGCCGGCCAGCTGCCGACAGGAGGAAGAGGCCTACCTTGACACCGAGGGCGAACGGCACTGGGTGTTCCGGCGGCAGGACCGCTTCCACCTGGTGTGGTAGCGATACGGCCGCGGCAATTGGACGCGGGCCACAGAGAAAGAGAGACGGCCATGAACACGAAGCGACGACACCTCATCGGCGGTGCGGTCGCCGGCCTCGCCATCGCGCTGGCGTGCGCACAGGAGGCGATCGATGAAGCAGCCTCCACCGGAGCCGGGGCCGGCGCCGAAGCGCCCAGGTTCGAGGTCGATCCGTTCTGGCCGAAGCCGCTGCCGGAGCACTGGCTGCTCGGCTCCACGATCGGGGTGGGCGTGGACTCCCGCGACCACGTCTTCATCATCCATCGCCGCGCCTCGATCGACGCGCGCACGGAGTTGGGGGCGGAAGCCGATCCGCCGACCGCCGAATGCTGCCGCGCCGCGCCCGAAGTCCTCGAATTCGACACGGAAGGGAACCTGGTCAACTCATGGGGCGGCCCCTCCGACGAGTACGTGTGGCCCGAGTCGAACCACGGAATTACGGTCGACCACATGGACAACGTGTGGATCGGCGGCAACGGGGCAACCGACTCGCACATCCTCAAGTTCTCGCGCGACGGCCGGTTTCTGGCCTCCTTCGGGCAACCGGAGCTGGGACAGGAACCCGACAGCCACAGCGAGACGCGCTTCAACCGGGTAGCCGAGGTTGCGTTCGACGCCGAAGCCAACGAAGCCTACGTCGCGGACGGGTACGGCGGGCGCCGCGTGGCGGTGCTCGATGCGTCGACCGGCGCGTTCAAGCGCTATTGGGGCGCCTACGGCAACGCCCCGGACGACACGCCCACGCCGCCGTACGATCCCGACGCGCCGCCGCTGCAGCAGTTCCGCACACCGGTCCACTGCGCCGAGCCCTCGCTGGACGGCCTGGTGTACGTCTGCGACCGTCCGAACAACCGGATCCAGGTCTTCCGAACCGACGGAACCTTCGTGGACGAGGTGATGATCGCGCCGCGCACGCTGGGCGGCGGCTCGACCTGGGACCTTGCCTTCTCGCGCGATGCCGGGCAGCGCTACATGTATGTCGCCGACGGCAGCAATCACCGGGTCCACGTGATGGACCGCACGTCCCTCGAGGTTCTGACGACGTTCGGCGACGGGGGCCGGCAGGCGGGCCAGTTCATCGGCGTGCACAGCATCGCCACCGACTCACGCGGCAACGTCTACACGACCGAGACGTACGAGGGCAAACGCATCCAGAAGTTCGTGTACATGGGCATGGGGCCGGTGTCCGCCGAACACCAGGGTACGCCGTGGCCGAGTGGCGGCGGGGGATCCTGATAGTCCCTATCGCTCCGGCGGGGGCAAAGATGTCGCGGCACTCGCCAGTTTCTGGGCGAGTGCAAGTTGTTCGTCGCGCTCAGTCGGCCACCCGACGACATTCATATGTCTGGGCGGAGGTTCATCAAGCTCCGCTCGTAGAGGACCGGCAGATGCGACTGAACCACTCGTCATATCCGCCCTGCCATGGATATTCCTGCTAGGCGGCAGCGCATGGCGGCGCACGTGTTCCCATATCTCGGCCTCACTCAGGCCATCGACGTCGAAAACCGAAAGTTCTAGCGGACGACCACGTGCTGCGCGCGGCATGAAGGCGACGGTCCTGAGCCTGAACCGACCGGAAGCTCTTGATGTCCACCGCTTCGAAAAGGCGAAGCGCGAAATCGGTATTGAGTCCGCTAGTGCGGATCCGCGCCGACTACTCAACTAGCTCGAAGGCCGCCTCAACCAGGCGTTTTGGCAGCCCGTCGGCGAACATCTCGGTTCCGATGACCCTGGCCCCGTTCAGCCGTGCGGCATAGCGAACTTCGCCATTTCGTCCAACGCTGACCGACAGGACCCTGTCTGGCCCTCCCCACCATTCCAGGCCCGCAGATCCGTCGGGCTCGAAGACTGATTCCGGAACACCAAGGCGAGTGGGAAGCGCCAATAGCACTTGCCTTGCCCAGTACATCGACATCTCATCGGCAGGGGTGGCCCCATAGCCATCCCAATCAGGCACGGAACACTCACGATAGGCCTCTTCCAAGGCCATTTCGCGTGCCCGCCGGACACGGCTTTGCTCTGTGCTCCAAGCACTGCGTTCGGCCGCCTGAATTCCGCGTCGGACGGTACGCGCCTCGTTCGTGACCGCGCGGTCGGTGCCCCACTGAAGGAATCTGGGGAAGGGCACCGCCATGCTGGTTGCTCCAGATCTCACTTGAACCCCTCCAACGCAGCTGGTGTGAGGCTGCCAAAGAAGATTCGGTTCTTCGCGTCCCGCAACTGGGGAAGGTGGCGCCTTAGCGTCTCTTCGTCGCTCGGGAGCGATCTGCGGACGAAACAATCAATATCCAATACCATAGACGGTTCAGCTGAGTCCTCGGTTGCAAGCGTAACGATGCCCGTCACGCCCTCGCGAGGTGCCAACTGGTATCGAAAGAGGAGAGCGTCGATCGTTCCGTCGGGAACTCGCGGTGGCATACTGAACACTTCTCCAAGTTGTCCGGAGGCCGCGAGCGGGATTCGGTTGATGAACCTGGTCGCGATCCGCTCGATCCCCATCGGGTTCGTTGCATCCGTGTAGCGTTCCCAAACGACCCACGCGTGATCGATCATCCGATCCCACGACTCGTAAGGGGCAAGCCGACTGAATGTGAATCCATCGACTCTTATCTGCGCTACATGCCTCCCGTCCTCGCTCTCAAGCCGATAGCCGAGCAACAGTGGGCCCTTCTGGACAGTCACCGGGCCTTCGTCACCAATTTGGATTTGCCCTTGGTACTGGCTGATCGGTCCGACATTGGGGTAGTGAGCCGCCAGCTCATCGGCAAGAGTCCGCAGAGTGTCTTGCGAGAACTCTGGCGCAAGCCTCACCCGAAGGTCGATCAGCGCTTCGCGAATCGGCGCTCTGGCGAGATGGGGGTGCTCGGACATCGCATCATAAGGTAAGGCTGGTGTCGTCAGCGTAGCCATTGGATCATCATCAACTGATCAACTGAATCGGTCCCGGATACCGACCAACCAACTCATCCATCGTCCACAGCGTGACCCCCTCCACCTGCGCCTGCGCGACGAGCATTCGGTCGAACGGGTCCCTGTGGACCGCGGGAAGCAGGTCCACGGCAACCGCGTGAGCCCCGGTCACCGGCAACTCCGAGTAGCCGTTTTCGAGCAATCCGCGACGTAGCAGCAGGGGGTCCACCACGAAATCGGCGCGCCCTACCCCGCTCTTGATGGCGATTTCCCAGAGGGACGCAGCGCTATAGGCCGGCTCTGACGCAGGATCGTTCAGGAACTCGCGCAACTCGGGAGGCAGCCGGTCGGGAAGCCCGGCCGCCCAAAGCAGGAGTCGCGTGTCAAGGAGAGCGGTCACTCTCCACCCTCGAAGGTCGCCAGGATTTCCTCGGCTCCCATCGTGTCGAAGTCGTCCGGTACCAAGATCTGGCCGCGCATGAATCCCGTGCGCTGTACCGCCTCCGGCTCGGGCGCCTCGACCGATACCACCTTCACCAGCGGCTTCCCCGAGCGCGCAATAACGAAGGGATCGCCAGCCACGGCCTCGCGGACCAGCCGTGAGAGGTGGGTCTTGGCTTCGTGCATGTTGTAGGTGCGCATAGGCGGCCCCCACGTCAGGATTAGTTTAGTCCAATCAACTTAGTCCACTTCTCGCACCTGCGCCAACCGGGTCAAACCTGCCACAGCCGTCAAGTGGTCGAAGTCCGAGTCGGCCGACTCCAGACCCGCGCCGTGGTGGAGGGCGCAGGCGGCAATCAGGACATCGGTTGCCGGGGCGGTTACTCCTCGGGCGCGTGCTTGCGTCGCCAGTTCGCAAGCTTTGCTCCAGACCTCACTGTCGATCGCCAGCTCGGGGAGGACGCGAGCGAACTCCCGCAGGACGCTCCGTTCGTGCGCTCCCCAGGCGCCGGTCCAGAGTTCGAGCTGCACCAGCGGGCACCAGCAGGCGTCCCCGCTCTCAAGCGCTGCCTCTACCCGCGCATGAACTCCTGGATCGCCATCCGGCCGAAGGAAGTGGATCCAGGACGAAGTATCGACGAGAAGCAATGCCTCAACTCCGCCGCCGGGCGGCCCGGATCTCTTCCGGCGCGACCAGATTGGAGCACGTCCCGCCGAAACGGGTCAGTTCCGCCATCCGCATGCGTCGGTTGAAGTACATGATGGCACCCACGATGGCTTCGCGCTTGGTCTTCGCGTTGGTGAAGCGGATAGCATCCGCCAGCTCCTGATCGGGAATATCAACAGTGGTCTTCATTATTCCAAGATAGCTACGATGCGCATATCAGTCACTTGAACAGATAACCCACGAGCGCTCGTTCCGCAATTCTCCCAACGTGCTCACGGCCTGCCACAGATGCCAACTGCATCCCCAGCCAAGTCTTCGGTGTCGATCCCAAGTCCTTCCAAAACCGGATGGCCATCTCGACCGAGATCCCCGTGTGCCCTTCTGCACCTCGGCCAACGCCTGACGGGTGACACCCAACCCCTCGGCCGCCCGAGCAACGGTCAATCCAAGCGGTTCGAGGCCCTCCGCCCCACGAAGCCCCTAAGGTGCTGCGGGTCGTGAATAACCATGATCAGCATCTCCTCAGTGATAGACCACATACCGCGCATCAACCGCCGTGCCGATTTGAACCGAAGGTCACGCATCAGTTGGCCGAGACCGACTCCGTGTGGTGGCTCTCATGCCGTCTCGCGAGTGCGTGCAGCCAACAGCCCGGCAAGTCCATGCCCTCCGGTCCCGGGAAGCAGTGGAGTGCCGCTAGGGTATCCCGCCGCTTGGCTTGGGCAACTGGCGGCGGCCGCACGCGTCGCCGTAATCTTCGTCTGCACGCCTTGCTTCGCGGCAAAGTGCTACTGTACCAAAGGAAGCGACGATGGGTACCTGCCAATGGCCAGTCTGGAGGTGGTGCGAACCTGATCAGTGCTCGGGGTTGATAGCCAGCAGGTCAGGTAGACTAACAATGAAGGCGCCGACAACATGAGAGAAGAACGGTGGAGGCAATCGCGCGGTGAGCGCATTGGCTCTCGTGGTCATCGAGCTTCAACCCTCGTGTCTCGCAGGTGTTGGCAGAGAGCGGTGCCGGTAGCGGCTACCCTCTTTGCGCTCCTGATGGCGTGTGGCGACGACGCAATGAGTACTGCGGAACGGGCATGGCCAGGCACGGTGGAAGCAGAAGTGGATGATCTCACTGGAGCGCGAACAGGCTTGTTTCGGACGTATGGGCCGACCCGACTGCTCACCGCGGGCCGAGACACCATACCGGTGACCGTCGGCTACTACTGTGAGTTGGATGATGGCCCCGAACCTCTCGTGGCAACCGACGGCTTATTCTTCAGAATCGCCATGCCGGATACCACGCTCTTGTCGGACGACTACGAGGCGTTCGAAGAGTTGAGCGGCCAACTTGGGTTGCTGGATGTCGCCCGTGTGGCAGTTGACGGGCGTCTGTATGCGTGGCAGTACGAGCCGACGTCGACGCTGGGCGGCTGGTTCCTAGATGGCGCGATGGGGTTCGTGCCAGATGGTGAGTTCGACACGGTGGGAGAGCGCAACGAATTGCTCGCGAGCATTGGCGACCTGTACGATCGGCTGTCCCAAATCTACATCTTGGACTACAGGCCAAGCGCGCACCAAGGCGTCCAGGACATCGTCCAAGATGCGCGCGAGCGGTGGTCGCCGGCACACGACTATGTAACATCACATTATCTAGGGAGAGACACGCTCGGCATCGAGCTGAAGGGTGTCCTGAAGTTCCCGATGGAGGGCCTAGACGCCGCGGCCGATTCAGTCCGGTTCTGGTGCCCGATTCCCCAGTCTCATCACGAGTGGAACGAAGCGCGGGGACGATTCTTCGCCGTAACGGACAGCTTGGAGGCACTCGAGAACGAAAGCGTTGCCCAAGCCGCAAGACGTCAAGAGGCGCAACGGGCCGAAGCAGTCCGACGCGCAGAAGCGCAGCGGGCCGAAGCCGCAGAGCAGCGGCGCATCGCTGAAGAGCAGCGGCGCATCGCTGAGGAACGGCGGCGTCAGCAGGATAGCATTCGGCGGGTCCAAGATCTTGACCTGCGCCGTCTCAGAGCGCTCCTGCCAAGACTGCCAATCCACAGAGCGCGTGCCATATTTGCCTACGCTGCTTCTCATGGGGTTACGGTACAGAACCAACGGGACTTGGAGAGGATATGCGACATCTGGAGGAACAGCGACAGGTCTGTCAGTCCAATGACACGTGTTGCGATGGATGGAGCGTGTCCGTGAGGACTGACCTCGCTCGATCATCGGGTAGCCGGTGGGAGGATCTAATCCAGCCCCGTCCGGAATTGCCTTGAGTCGCACAGTCTGGTGAGTAGGTAGAGTGGTCGCTCGGGTGTGCCAACCTCACCCCTCCCACGTCACCCGTCCCCCCGCCACCGTCCGCAGCACCGGGATCTCCTTGATCGCGTCCG
>JAPPGZ010000087.1:13222-105988 GCA_028874905.1 Gemmatimonadota bacterium | reverse complement strand
CGTCGCGCCTTGCCGGCCCGGCGCCTCGCCGCTCTCGGTGCTCGGGCGGCCCTGTCCACGGACTGCTAACGGGGTGAGGTTCGCGGACTCCCACTGCCACCTCACCGACCGCGCTTTCGGGGCGGATCGTGCAGCCGTCCTGGCACGGGCGCGCGAAGCCGGCGTCGGGCGCGTGGTGACCATCGCTTCGGACGCCGAGGACTCGCTCGCCGCACTGGAACTCGCCCGCGCCAACGACGACGTGTGGTGCACGGCGGGAATCCATCCGCACGCGGTCAACGGTTCGGGCGCCGCGTCGACGCCGGGCGCCGCGCCGACGATGGACGCTGTGCGCGACGTGGCCGCCCACCCGCGGTGCGTCGCGATCGGCGAGACCGGGCTCGACTACTTCTACGACAACGCACCCCGGGACGCGCAGCGTCGGAGCTTCGCGCGGCACGTGGAACTCGCCGCCGAACTGGACCTGCCCGTCGTGGTGCACTCGCGCGAGGCCGAGGCCGACACGGCCGCGGTGGTGCGCGAGTCGGCGGGCCGGGTGACGGGGGTGTTGCACTGTTTCACCGGGTCGCGGGAACTGCTGGCCGAGGCGATGGCGGCGGGGTGGTTCGTATCGTTCACCGGGATCGCCACGTTCAAGAACTTCGATGCCGGCCTGGTGCAGAGCGTCCCGGCCGACCGCTACATGATCGAGACCGACGCACCCTACCTCGCGCCCGTGCCGAAACGCGGACGCCGCAACGAGCCCGCCTTCGTCGCGCACGTGGCCGCGGCCGTGGCCCGGCTCCGCGGCGAAACGGCGGAGAGGGTGGCCGGGGACACCTGGGCGAACACAGCGTCGTTCTTCCATCTCCCGGACGAGCCGTCGTGAAGCGCATCCGGGTTCTGCCGGACCATGTGGCGAACCAGATCGCCGCGGGCGAGGTCGTCGAGCGGCCGGCCTCGGTTGTGAAGGAGCTCGTCGAGAATGCCCTGGACGCGGGGGCGGGCGTGGTGCGGGTGTCGATCGAGCGGGGAGGGAAGGGACGGATTCTCGTTGCCGACGACGGCAGCGGCATGGTGCGCGAGGACGTCCTGCTCTGTCTGGACCGGCACGCCACGAGCAAGATCCGGCACGCCGAGGACCTGCAGGAGATCCATACACTCGGGTTCCGCGGCGAAGCGCTGCCG
The DNA here is from genome assembly GCA_028874905.1 of Gemmatimonadota bacterium. Lineage (GTDB taxonomy): Bacteria > Gemmatimonadota > Gemmatimonadetes > Longimicrobiales > Gaopeijiaceae > Bin94. The sequence continues at coordinate 104,821 of JAPPGZ010000087.1, read as the reverse complement.
TCGATCGCTGCGGTGTCGCGCATGGTCATCGAGACCGCGGTGGACGGCGAGGAGACGGGCACCCGGCTGCGGGCTCTGGCCGGCAGGATCCAGGGAATCGACGACGCGGCCCGCCGTCCCGGGACGACGGTGGACGTTCGCAACCTCTTTCTGAACACGCCGGTACGCGCCCGCTTCCTGCGCAGCGCACGGGTGGAGACGCGGGCCGTCTCCGAAGTGCTGCACGCGCTTGCCCTCGCCGACCTGGGAACGCGTTTCGTCTTCGAGGTGAACGGGGCGGTCGTCTTCGACCTGCCGGCCGGCCGCTCTCTCGCGGCGCGGATCGGCGCGATCTGGAAGGACGCGGACGACGCGGGGCTCATTCCGCTCTCCACGCAGCGTAATGGTCTGCGCCTGGCCGGTGTGGTGCAGCGGCCCGACCTGGCGCGCCCCGGGTTCCGTCGCGCGGGGCTCTTCATCAACGGGCGTCCGTTCCGCGACGGCCAGGTCATGCGCGCGGCGGACCGCGGATACCGCACCACCGTGTCGCAGGACAAGCGGCCCTGGGTCTTCCTGTTCCTTACTGTCCCGGGCGGCGAGGTGGATGTGAACGTGCACCCCGGGAAGGCCGAGGTTCGTTTCCGCGACCGCAACCGGATCGAGCAGTTCGTGGAGGCCTCCGTGCGCCAGGCGCTCGAGGGAGTCGAGTCGGCGGCGACAATGGGCAGACCGCGCCCCGTGCAGGTCGTGCGCGAGGGAACGGGCGAAGGCCCGGGTGAGTTTGCGGGTGGCGTTGCCGGTGACCTATCGCTCGACAGTTCGGGCGACGGTGCGGACGACATCGCGCAGATGCACCTCTTCCGGCGCGGGGCTTCCGAGGGAGACGGTCCCGCGGAGTCCGAAGAGGGCATCGCCCCGAAGGCCCCGCGTCCCGAGCTGCTCCAGGTCCACAACAGCTTCATCCTGGCGGAGACCCGGGACGGGCTGATCATCGTCGACCAGCATGCCGCGCACGAAAGGGTGCTCTACGAGCGGATCGTCGCGTCCTTCGAGCGCGGGGGCGCGGAGGGACAGCGGCTGCTCTTCCCGATCGCGATTCGCCTGACGAAGCCGGAAGTGGAGATCATCGAGTCGATTCTCGAGCCGCTGGCCGGTCTCGGGTTCGAGATCTCGCCCTTCGGGACCGACGCGATCCTCGTCCAGGCGGTGCCCAGTCCCCACCGGTACTTCGACGCCGAGCGGTGCGTGCGCGAGATGCTGCACGAGCTCACACACGGTTCCGACCTGATGAACTCGGCGCGCAACCAGAACGAGCGCGTGGCCATGAGCTTCGCCTGCAAGGCGGCGATCAGGGCGGGGCATGATCTCTCGCACGATGAGATGCAGGAACTCTTCGACCAGCTCTTCGCGACCGAATTGCCGTACCACGACATACACGGCCGCCCGACCATCGTGCGCCTCGGCCTGGGCGAACTCAGGAAGAAGTTCGGGCGAACATGACGCTGGCGACGGGGAGTGCAAAGTCAACGAAGCCGGCATCGGCCGTGGCCGGGTCGCGGGATGTCTCGCCTGCGCGTGCCCCCCGCTTTCTGGCCGTCGTCGGGCCCACGGGAGCCGGGAAGACCGCGCTCTCCCTCCTGGTCGCTCGGAAGCTCGGTGGCGAGATCATCTCGCTGGATTCGCGACAGATCTATCGCGGCATGGACATCGGCACGGCCAAGGTCACTCCGGCGGAACGAGCCCTCGTGCGGCATCACGGCCTCGACCTGCGCAACCCGGACCAGCGCTACAGCGCGGGGGAGTTCGGCCGTGACGCCCGCCGCTGGATCGGCACGATCGAGCGGCGGGGACGCGTGCCGGTACTGGTGGGCGGCACCGGGTTTTTCCTCCGCGTGCTGACCGAACCGATCTTCCGGGAACCGCCCATGGACCCAGTCGAGAGATGCGCGCTGGAGGACGTTTTGGCCAGGCTCCCGCGCGCCGAACTGGAGCGCTGGGTGCGCAGATTCGATCCCGAGCGCGCCGACGTCGCGATCTCCGGGGGATACCAGCGCATGCTCAGAGTACTGTCAATCACCATTCTGACGGGACATAGTCTATCCTGGTGGCATGTCCGGCATCCCACCGAGGGTGAGGCCCTCGCCGGCGTGATCTGTATTGTGGAGGTCCCGCGCGAGGTGCTGGACGAGCGCATCCGCCGGCGCATCGGCGAGATGGTGGAAGGCGGACTCGTGGACGAGGTGGCTCGCCTGATCGGGGACGGCTACCGGCCTGGCGACCCCGGGATGAACGCCGTCGGCTACCGGGAGGTGGCCGAACACCTGGCCGGAAGGATGACCCTGCGCGAAGCGGAGGAGCGGATCCGGGTGGCTACCCGGCGCTACGCCCGGCGGCAGGCCACGTGGTTTCGCCACCAGCTGGGACCCGGGACCGTGTCGGTCGACGGCACGGCGCCGCTCGAGGCGCAGGCGTCCGCGGTGATCGACGCATGGGCGGCGTAGTGGCATGAAGGTCGGGATCACCTGCTATCCGACCTACGGCGGTTCGGGCGCCGTGGCCACCGAGCTCGGAATCGGATTGGCCGCGCGCGGGCATGAGGTGCACTTCATCTCCTACGCCCAGCCCTTCCGTCTCTCCGGCTTCCGCGAACGCGTGTACTTCCACGAAGTGGAGATGGAGCAATACCCTCTCTTCGAGCGGCCGCACTATACGCTGGCGCTGGCCGCCGCGATCCACGACACGGCGCGCCGCGAACGGCTGGATCTGATACACGTCCACTACGCGATCCCGCACGCCACGTCGGCCTGGATCGCGCAGGAGATGCTCGAAGAGAACGGCGGACCGCCCCTGGTCACCACCCTGCACGGCACGGACGTCACCCTGGTCGGACGCCACCCCTCGTTCCACCCCATCACGCGCTTCTCGATCATGCGTTCGCAGGGGGTCACGGCGGTGTCGCGCTTCCTGAAGGCGGTCACCGTGCGGGACTTCTCGGTGCCCGAGGAGCGAATCCGGGTGATTCCGAACTTTGTCGATACCGACGTGTTCCAGCGGGGACGCGATCCCTGTCACCGGGAGGTCTTCGCACCCCGCGGCGAGAAGATCGTCATGCACGTCTCCAACTTCCGCCCCGTCAAGCGGGTCGTCGACGTGATCGAGGTCTTCGCTGGCCTCCGCGCGGCGGTCCCCGCCCGTCTGGTCATGGCCGGCGACGGTCCGGAGCGGCCCCGGGCGGCTGCCAGGGCGCGGGAGCTCGGCGTGGACGGGGACGTGGTCTTCCTGGGCAAGCACGCGGCCGTAGAGGAATTGCTGTCGTGCGCGGACCTGTTCCTCATGATGAGCGACCGCGAGTCGTTCGGCCTGGCCGCTCTGGAGGCGCTCTCGTGCGGGGTCCCCGTCGTGGGCTACCGGGCGGGGGGGTTGCCCGAAGTGGTGCCTGATGGCGAGGCCGGTTTCCTCGTGCCCGTAGGCGCCGTTGAGGATGCGACGGAGGCTGCGGTCGGCCTGCTCGGTGACGATGCGCGGTGGCGGCGGTTCAGCGAGGCCGCCCGGTCGGTGGCGGTCGAGCGGTACGGGGTCCAGCGCGTGCTGCCGCGCTACGAGGCGTACTACGCGGAGGTGCTTGGTGGGGCGGCGGAGGGAGCCGGCTGATGACATGGTACGAGGGCGCCTTGCTTGGGCTGCTCCAGGGAGCGACGGAGTTCCTGCCCGTGTCGAGCTCGGGGCACCTGGTCATGGGCCAGGCGCTGCTGGGGATCGAGCTGCCCGGGGTGACCTTCGAGGTCGCGGTTCACTTCGCGACCCTGCTGTCGGTTCTGATCGTGTACCGGGGCCGCGTTGGCAGACTGCTGGCCGGCGTGGCGCGCCTTGATCCCGAGCAGATGCGCTACGCCGGGCTCCTGCTCCTCGCTTCCGTTCCAGCGGCGGTCGCGGGGATCGGCTTCGGCGGGTTCTTCGAGTCCCTGTTCGACACGCCGGCCGTTGCGGGCGCCGCGCTGCTCGTGACCGGGTGCGTGATCTGGACGGCCCGCGGGGCGCTGGCGCGCGAACCGTCCGGACGCCCCGGGGCCGGCGTGGCGATCGCTATGGGTCTTGCCCAGGCAGCCGCCATTGTGCCGGGGATATCGCGATCGGGCGCCACGGTGGTTGCCGGGCTCTGGCGAGGTGTGAGCCCATCCGAGGCGGCCGCATTCTCCTTCCTGATGTCGGTGCCGGCCATCGGCGGCGCGGCGCTGCTCAAGCTGCCCGCGGCAGGATGGGGAGGAGGCGGGGACGGGACGCTCGCCGGCGCCCTCGCCGTGGCGGCGATTGTTGCGTGCGTGACGGGGGTGCTGGCGATTCGCGCGTTTCGCATGATGCTCGAACGCCGCGCCTTTCACTTCTTTGCCCCGTACCTGTGGGTGGCGGGTGCGGCCTTCCTCGTGTTCACCGGGCGCGCGTGAGCCGGGTGAGCGCCGCGCGCCCCGCGGATGCCGCGCCGGACGGGCCGGCCCTGTGGGAGGGTCGCTCCGCCAATGAATGGATGCGCCGGCTCCCGGTCCAAGCGGTCGAACTCCACTCCCGCATCGGCTCGACCAACGACCTTGCACGCGACCTGGTCGGCCGGGGATCGCCGTTGCCCGCGCTGGTCGTGGCCGACCGGCAGAGTGCGGGACGCGGCCGTCGGGGTCGGCGCTGGATGTCCGACACGCCCCTGGGCCTTTGGTGCACGGTGGCGCGGAGCTGGACCGGCGGAGACCTCGGGCCGCTGTCGCTCCGTGTGGGACTTGCGGCGGCGCTCGGTATCGAATCGGTGGTCCGGGGACTTCGCATCGAGTTGAAGTGGCCCAACGACCTCCTCGTCTCCGGCCGCAAGCTGGGTGGCATTCTGTGCGAGCGCGCGGGTGGTGCGGTGCTCGTCGGGATCGGCATCAACGTCAACCAGCCAATGCGGGATCTCCCGCTGGGGCTGAGGCCGGCACCGACCTCGGTACTGGCGGAATCCGGACGCACGCTGTCGCGGGGACGGGTTCTCGAAGCGGTGATGAAATCTCTGGAGCGGGTATGGGCCCGTCCCGGCCGACTGATCCCGCCGGCGGAGTTGGCGGCGCTGCAGGCGCGTTCGGCCCTTAGTGGCCGAAGGTTGTCGGTTGACGGCGCCGTGCACCATTCTTCCGGACGTCCGCGAACCGTCCACGGACTCGTCGCGATGTCGACCGGTCTGCACCCGGACGGCTCGCTCGGGCTGATGGACAGGGACGGTCGGCGCCTGTCGCTGATCGCAGGATCCGTTTCACTGCAGTCCACGTTGAAACCCGGGAGTTGAGCATGGCTTGCCAGCTGGTCGCTGACGTGGGGAACACGGAAACCGTATTCGGCCTCCTGGATCTCGACGGCCGGGAGGTGCTGCGGCACTGGCGGGTCAGCACCCGGGTCCCCAGGACCGAAGCGGAATACGGAGTCCTGCTGAGGGCGCTGTTGTCCACGGGCTCGGGGCCGCGCGCTCCAATCCGGCGGGGCGTGATCGGCTCGGTGGTGCCGTCCGGGGACCGTACGCTGCGGCGCGTGATGTCGGCGCTGGTCGATGGCGCCGTGTTCAACGTGAGCGCCCGCTCCGACCTGCCGATCCGGCTGGACGTGGAGGAGCCGCTCACGGTGGGCGCGGACCGGATCGTCAACACCCTGGCGGCCAAGGTCCGCTTCGGGCGCGACACGATCGCCGTCGACCTCGGCACGGCCACGACCTTCGACTGCATCACCGCCGACGGCGTCTTCCGCGGCGGGGTGATCGCTCCGGGCCTGAGCGCGGGTCTCGACTGGCTGGCGCGCAGCACCGCGAAGCTCCCCACGGTCGAACTGGTTCCGCCCGCCGAGGTGGTGGGACGCCGCACGGAGACCTGTATCCAGAGCGGCGTCTTCTACTCCGTCGTGGATGCGATAGACGGGATGGTGCGCCGAATCAGGGCCAGCTGGGGGTCGGAGGACCTCTTGGTCGTTGCGACGGGCGGCTTTGCCCCGGTCGTCGGACCCCACGCGGCCACAGTGGACCGGATCGAACCGTTCCTGACGCTGGAGGGACTGGGGATCGCTGGGGCGCACCTGGATCGCTGAGGCGGGCGTGATCGCCGGACGGAAGCCGGCGGCGGGGCGTACGAGGAGGGCGGGGGCGCCGAAGAAAGGCGCAGCCGGCACCGGGCCCTTGACCATTCGGCAGTGATCCGCGAGACTCCATTGCTCTTGTTAGCACTCATCTACATCGAGTGCTAACGGCGGGCAGATCGCCCGCGATTCCAAACCAACCCCATTCCAAGGAGGAGCGCGCATGTCGGCCGCGAACAAGATCCAGCCCCTGGCGGATCGGGTGGTGGTGATGGCACTCGAAGAAGCCGAGCAGATGCGGGGTGGCCTGTACATCCCGGACACCGCCAAGGAGAAGCCGCAGGAAGGCGAGATCGTCGCCGTGGGACCGGGCAAGCTGTCGGACGAAGGAAACCGGATCCCGATGGAGGTCGCTTCGGGCGACAGAGTGCTGTACGGGAAGTACAGCGGCACCGAGGTCACGGTCGACGGGGATCAGTACCTGATTCTCCGGGAATCGGACATTCTGGCCATCGTCAACCACTAACCCGGCCGGAGGCGCCCGCAGGCGCTCTCCGGAAACACAACCAGGAGAAAATCGAAAATGGCAGCGAAGGAACTGGACTTCGACATCGAGGCACGCTCCCGCCTCAAGGCAGGTGTGGACCAGCTCAGCCGGGCGGTTCGTGTCACGCTCGGGCCCAAGGGCCGCAACGTGGTCATCGACCGCAAGTTCGGCTCCCCGACGGTGACCAAGGACGGCGTGTCCGTGGCCAAGGAGATCGAGCTGGAGGACCCGGTCGAGAACATGGGTGCCCAGATGGTCAAGGAAGTGGCCACCAAGACGTCGGACGTGGCCGGCGACGGCACGACGACCGCGACCGTGCTCGCGGACGCGATCTACAGCGAGGGGCTGAAGAACGTGACCGCCGGGACCAACCCGATGGGCATCCGACGCGGGATCGACAAGGGCGTGGACGTGGTGGTGCATGCGCTCGCATCCACCTCGACCGAAACCAAGGGCAAGCGCGAGATCGCGCAGGTCGGGGCGATCTCGGCCAACAACAACATGGAGATCGGCGAGCTGATCTCCGAGGCGATGGAGAAGGTCGGCAAGGACGGCGTCATCACCGTCGAGGAGGCGCGCGGCCTGGAGACCGAGCTGGACACGGTCGAGGGGATGCAGTTCGACCGCGGCTACCTCTCTCCGTACTTCGTGACCGATCCGGAGCGGATGGAGGCCGAGCTCGACGAGCCCATGATCCTCATCCACGACAAGAAGGTTTCGTCGATGAAGGACCTTCTGCCGATCCTCGAGAAGGTCGCGCAGATGGGCAAGCCGCTCCTGATCATCGCCGAGGACGTCGAGGGCGAGGCGCTCGCGACGCTCGTCGTCAACAAGCTGCGCGGCACGCTCAAGGTGGCGTCCGTGAAGGCGCCCGGCTTCGGTGACCGGCGCAAGGCCATGCTCCAGGACATCGCGGTCCTCACCGGCGGCCAGGTCATCTCGGAAGAGGTGGGATTCAAGCTGGAGAACGCGGTGGTGAGCGATCTCGGGACCGCCAAGCGGGTCGTGATCGACAAGGACAACACCACGATCATCGACGGGGCCGGCGCGGAGGACAAGATCCACGGCCGGATCGAGGAGATCAAGGTGGCGATCGACAAGTCGACGTCGGACTACGACCGCGAGAAGCTGCAGGAGCGGCTCGCCAAGCTGGCCGGCGGCGTGGCGGTGATCAACGTCGGCGCGGCGACCGAGACCGAGATGAAGGAGAAGAAGGCGCTCGTGGAGGACGCGCTGCACGCGACGCGCGCGGCCGTGGAGGAGGGCATCGTGCCCGGCGGTGGCGTGGCCCTGCTCCGCGCGCAGACGGCTCTCGACGAACTGAGCCTGGACCGCGAGGACGAGCAGGTCGGCGTGAACATCCTGCGCCGTGCCCTCGAGGCGCCCATCCGGCAGATCGCCATGAACTCGGGCGCCGAGGGATCCATCGTGGTGGCCAAGGTGCGCGACGGTGAGGGCGGCTTCGGCTACAACGCCCAGACCGACGAGTACGAGAACCTGGTGAAGGCCGGCGTGATCGACCCGACCAAGGTCGTGCGCAGCGCGCTGCAGAACGCCGCGTCCATCGCGAGCCTCCTGCTCACCACCGAGGCTGTGGTGGTGGAGCGCCCCGAGGACGAGAAGCCGCCCATGCCGGGCGGTGGCGGCGACATGGGCGGCATGTACTAGGGTCGCACCAGGAACCAGGCCGGCGCGGGAGCACCGGTACCGGCGCCGGGGAGGCGCGGTGCCGGGGTTGCCGCGGCGGTCTTGCCGCGAATGGGCGGGAAGCGGGGTCCGGGCGCGTGAGCGGCCGGGCCCCGCTTTTTTGTACCCTAGTTCCCCGGCTGCCCCGTGAAGTCGTCGACCAGGATGTCGGTTCCCAGATAGCGGTCGTCCGCGTTGGTGAACCATCGGCGTTCGACCGGGATCCTCATGCCCCGGACCTGTCGCTCTCCGCTCAGCAGGATGTACTCGCCGTCCCCCGCCGTCTCGTCGTGGTAGAAGCGATAGCCGATCATTCGGTACGTGCCGGGCTCGAAATGGAAGTACCAGGTGTCGGAACCGACGCCGGGGTCGTAGGTCACCTTCACCACCCTGCTCGGTTGTCCGTCGAATTCCTCGTCGCCGATGACCGGATCGATATGGGTGCCCGGATCACGGAGCTTCATCGGCAGGCCCCATAGATACAGGTAGTAGTCGCGCATTCGTTCGATCCCCGGGCAATCGAGGCGATGCGCCGCCACCTGGTCTTCGGTCGGAGCCTCTCCGCCGATCGAGGCAAAGCAGTCCCCGCCGGCCGTTCCCTTGATCAGGGGCCCGTCAACCGTGTTTTCCTGGTAACTGTATTCGCTGCGGGCGACATTCATGTGGATGGTTGCCCGGCGTTCGCTGCCATCGGGCCGCGACTGATCGATCACCAGGGTGTGCCTCAGCCGTGGCCAGTCGCTCTCGGGGTCGTGATAGGCGATGGCGGCTTCGACGAGTTCCGGACCTGTGGTGGGGGGGCCGGACGGGGTCCGCTCACTGGCGCATGCCGCCGCGAGGAGAACGGGCGTTGCTGCGGCCAGAACAATTCGAGTCATCGGCGGGGATCCTTTCTTGCGTTGGTTGTCAATCTGAGGACCCCGCGAGAGGGCGGGCAACAGGGCCAGAGCACTTCCAATCACGGCTTTCCGGGCCCACCTTGAGCAGCGCGCAAGCCTTTATCGAGCGTGAGTGGCCCCAACTGGAGGACAAAACCGTGAAACCGACACGCCTCGCCTTCCTCGGCCGAGTAGCCCATGGACTGCTTGTCGTCATTCTGGCAGCCGCCCTTGCCGCCGTTCCCGCCGCCGCCCAGGAGGTCGGCCCCGAAAACGGCACCCTGATCGTCGCGGGGGGCGCGCTGACCGACCCGGCCGTGTTTCGTCAGTTCGTCGAACTCGCGGGCGGGCCCTCGGCGCCGATCGTCATCATTCCGACAGCCGGCGGCGGCGACAGCTACGACCAGTACTTCGGGGGAAGGCGGCGGTTCGAGGAGGCGGGCGCCCGCCATATCACGGTCCTTCACACCTACGACCCCGAAGTCGCCGATACCGACGCGTTCGTGGCCCCGCTGCTCGAAGCACGCGGTGTCTGGTTCACCGGGGGACGCCAGTGGCGGCTGGCCGACTCCTACCTCGACACGAAGACGCACGACGCGCTCTGGGGGGTTCTCGACCGCGGCGGCGTCATTGGCGGGTCCTCGGCCGGCGCGTCCATTCAGGGGTCCTATCTGGTCCGGGGCGACACGCGCACCAACACGATCATGATGGGGGACCACGAGGTGGGACTCGGCTTCCTGAAGGGCGTGGGCATTGACCAGCATCTGCTCCGCCGGAACCGCCAGTTCGACCTGATCGAGGTCATCCGCGCCAAACCGGAGCTGCTTGGCATCGGGATCGACGAGAATACGGCCATCGTGGTGCGGGGTGACCGCTTCGAGGTCGTAGGCCAGAGCTATGCGGTCATCTACGACGCCAACGCGACGCTCGACAGCGGGGGACTGTTCTACTTTCTCGCGCCGGGAGACCAGTACGACATGGCGGCGCGCGAGGCCTATCGTCCCACCCGGGACCAAACGCGGTTGCAGCGGGTCACCGGGACGCCCTGGCCTCCGTCGGGATAGGCGACGCGGAACAGGGGGACGCGGGACTGCATCGGACCGCACGGACTGCGACCCCCGCGATTGAGATCACAACCGCTTTCAAGCGTGTTAGTTTTCGCGCCATGAATGCCCCATCCATCCATGTAACCCTCCCCGACGGCACTTCGGTCGCGCTGCCCGACGGCGCCACCGCGGGCACGCTTGCGGCGGAGATCGGACCCGGTCTCGCGCGGGCGGCGCTCGCGGCTGTTGTCGATGGCGAAATCGTCGATCTGGACCGGCCGCTCGCCGATGGCGCGTCCGTGCGCCTCCTCACCGAACGCGACCCGGAAGCGCTGGGCGTGTTGCGCCATTCCGCCGCTCACGTCCTGGCCACCGCGGTGCGGGAGATGATCCCGGGCGCGGGGATCGGGTTCGGTCCCGCGATCGACGACGGCTTCTACTACGACTTCGACGTCCCCGAACCCTTCACGCCCGAGCAGCTCGAAGCGATTCAGCAGCGGATGGACAAGGTCGTGGAGGCGGATCACCCCTTCGAGCGCCGCGCCGTCTCGCGCGAGGAGGCGCGGGAGCTCTTCGCCGACGACCCCCTCAAGCTCGAACGGCTGGAGGAGTTTGCCGAAGACGAAGTCATCACCGTCTACCAGGACGGTCCTTTCCTCGACCTCTGCCGGGGGCCGCACGTTCCCAGCACCGGCCGCCTCAGGCACTTCAAGCTCCTGAGCGCAGCCGGCGCGTACTGGCGCGGCGACGAGCGGCGCCAAATGCTACAGCGCATCTACGGGACGGCGTTCTTCGCCGCGAAGGACCTCCGCACCCATCTGCACCGGCTCGAAGAGGCGCGCAAGCGCGACCACAGGGTGCTGGGGAAGCGCCTGGACCTCTTCTCCATCCAGGAGGAGGTGGGCCCGGGCTTCGTGTTGTGGCATCCCGCAGGGGGGCGCGTTCGCAACACCATCGAGAGCTTCCTCAGGGAGACCCTGGTCGAGCACGGCTACGAAATCGTCTTCACGCCCCATGTGGCCAGCGAGGAGCTGTACCGGATATCGGGCCACCTGGACGTCTTCGCCGACGACATGTTCCCCGCCATGGACGACGACGGGGAGCGGTTTCGGATGAAGCCGATGAACTGTCCCCATCACTTCATGATCTACCGGTCGCAGATCCGGTCCTATCGCGACCTGCCCCTGCGCTTCGCGGAGTTGGGCACCTGCTACCGCTACGAGCGTTCCGGCGCGCTCCATGGAATGCTGCGCGTGCGTTCGTTCACGCAGGACGATGCGCACATCTTCATCCGCGAGGACCAGATCGAGGAGGAGTACGACCGTCTGCTCGACCTGGGGGACTACCTGCTCGGGGTTTTCGGCTACGAATACCGGACGGCGCTCTCCACCCGTCCCGAGAAGGCCATCGGCAATCCGGCCGTCTACGACGCGGCGGCGGATCGGCTGGCGGACGTCCTGCGGAACCGCGGGCTGGACTACGAGTTGGACGAAGGGGGCGGCGCGTTCTACGGACCCAAGGTCGACGTCCTGGTCACCGATGCGCTGGGGCGCGAGTGGCAGGGTGGCACCTTCCAGCTGGACTTCCTGATGCCGGAGCGTTTCGGGCTCGAGTATGTGGGCTCCGACAACCGGCGTCATCAGGCGGTGGTCATCCACCGCACGCTGCTGGGGTCGATGGAGCGCTTCATCGGCGGCCTGATCGAGCACTACGGCGGCGCATTCCCGCTTTGGCTGGCTCCCGAGCAGGTCCGCGTCCTCCCGGTGTCGGAGCAGTGGGTCGATTCGGCGCGGGAACTGGCCGGGCTGCTGACGGAAGCGGGGCTCCGGGCGGAAATCGACGAACGTGACACGCTGGGCTACCGGATCCGGCATGCAGAGACGATGAAGGTCCCGTACATGGGCATCGTGGGCGAGCGCGAGGCGGAAGCGGGCACCGTTTCGGTCCGCAAGCGGGGCGCGAAGAAGAAGCAGGTGACGATGGAGCGGGGCGAGTTCGTGCAGCGGCTGAAGAGCGAGGTCGAGAGCCGGACGCTGGGTTAGCAGTCCGTAGACAACCCCCCCGGCATTCGAGCGGCGATGCATCCGCGCCGGCCCGCTTTGAATACATCCTTGCATGCAGGCGGATCGAGTAGTACTCTGCACGAGTAGTACTATGCTGTTGGTTGGTGATGCCACCGAGCAGCCGGTTGGTGATGCCACCGACCCATTATTTGGCGGGCAGTTGTGTTGCAGGCAGGACATTCCGCGGCGGGGCGGTCGCGTCCGCCCATTTTCGGCCCTCCCGGGCCTCGCCCCGGTCTGCGCCCGCGCGGCGATTTTCGGTGGTTCCCAAACGGGGCTGATTCAAGTCCAACGACACGAAGGACCTTTCGGGGTGCTTCGTGTATCCGCGGTGCCCGAAGCGTCGGCTCCGGGCTCTCTACCAATCCCGGTCTCCGTGAATCCGGGACTCCCATGGAAGGAGGTGTGCCATGAAGCGAAGTTTGGTACGAACGCTTGGCCTGGGGGTCCTGGCACTGATTGTGCCGGCGGCCCTCGCGGGCCAACAGACCGGTACGGTAACCGGTACCGTCACGGACGCGATGTCCATGCAGCCGTTGGCGGGTGCGCAGGTCAGCATCGAGGGCACCAACCGTGGCGCGCTGAGTACCGGAGAGGGGCGTTTCGTCATGCTGAACGTCCCCGCGGGCACGTACACGATCCGCGTCGAGCTCCTGGGCTACGGTGCAGCTGAACAGACCGCAACGGTGACCGCGGGCGGTACCGCGACCGTGAGCTTCGAACTCACCCAGCAGGCGATCGAGGTCGAGGGAGTGGTAGTCACCGCGCTCGGCATCGAGCGCGAGGAACGAGCCCTTACGTATTCGGTCCAGACCGTGAGCGCGGAGGCCCTCGAACGGACTCCCGAAGTCAACCTCGTGCAGGCGCTGCAGGCCCAGTCCGCCGGCGTACAGGTCGTACAGTCGAGCGGCCGGCCAGGGGCATCTTCGTTCATCCAGATCCGTGGACAGTCGACATTCACGGGGTCGAGCCAACCGCTCTTCATCATTGATGGCGTCCCGGTGAGCATCGACCTGGATCCGGAACGGGGAGGGAGCATCTACGGGCGCGGCCAGGCCGGCAACCGGGGCATGGACTTCGACATGTCCAACGTCGAGGAGATCTCGGTGCTGCGCGGAGCCGCCGCCACGGCGCTCTATGGATCCAGGGCCGCGGCCGGCGCAGTGGTGATCAAGACGAAACAGGGGCGGCCGGGCATGCCGGTCCGCTTCGAGTACTCCAGTTCGGCGCGCCTGGACGACCCGATCATTGCGGGCTACGTGACCGACTGGGCCGCGGGACGGGACCGCTTCCTGTGCGACGGCAGGCTCCAGTCGGCGGGTGGCTACTGCCAGCCCGGATACCCCACCGCGACCGGTTTCGAAACGCGCACAATCACGAGTTCGGGCTACCCGGGCTGGGGTCCGCACAAGGACAGCATTCCGCCGGAGGTGACCGCGGCATTGGGCGATGTCATTTTCGAGGATACTCGCTCGCAGTTCTATCAGCAGGCCCGGACGCTGGAGAACTCGCTGCGCGCCACAGGCAGCCTGGGAGACGCCGGGTCGTACACGTTCGGTGTCTCGTACCTCGACCAGGGCGACATCACTCCGACCGGGAAACTGGAGCGGCTCAACCTGAGCGCGAACGTCAACCTGCAGATGTCCGACAGGCTGATGTCCACCACGAGCGTCCAGCGTGTCAACACTCAAAACCCGTGGCCGGCCGATTCCTGGGTCAGCGTCCACCATAACCTGCTCCACATCCCGCCCAACGTCGACATCCGGACGGCGGTGAACGACGACGGCACGCCGGTCATGTGGGGCACGAACAGCCCACACTACCAGTGGGTGATGGAAAACGAGTACCGGGACAGCAACGTGAACCGCTGGATCGTCTCGCAGCGCTTCGCGGCGGAGATCGTGCCGGGCGTGAGGCTCTCGAACACCTGGGGCCTGGACACGTACCTCGACGAACGGCGCACATACCAGAACGAGCGGCCCTGGCGTACCGCCGATGGGCTCAATTCCGGCGGGACGCGGCAGGAGAAGCTGAGCCGTACGCAGATGAACAACGATCTGGTGCTCAGCGTGGACCAGCTGCAGTTCGGCGAGGACCTGACCGTCAGCGGGCTGGTTGGCGGCAACATCTGGATGACGGACAACAGCCGTATCACCGGCCAGGGCTTCGACATCGTCATCCCGGACTACTACAACGTGGAGAACTTCCAACGCCAGGACGTCTACGCCGCCCTGCCCGAGGAGAGACGTCTGCTCGGGGCGTATGCACAGGCGACGGTGGACTACAAGGGCTGGTCGTACTTCACGCTGACCGGGCGGAACGACTGGAGTTCGACGCTTCCCAAGGAAGCGAACAACTACTTCTATCCCTCCGCGAGCGTGGGCGTCATCTTCACGGACGCCATCGACTGGCGTCCCTCATGGCTGCAGTACGGCAAGGTGCGTCTCTCGTACGCAAGGGTGGGGGCCGACGCACCGCCGTACAGCCTGTCCTCGCGGTACTACGCCGCGAGCGCGCCGGGCGTACACCAGGGGAGCTACCAGTTCGACCCGACGACGATCACCTTCCCGTTCCGGGGGCAGGTCGGGTTCCTGCAGGGAACGCAGCTCGGGAATCCGGACATCAGACCCGAGTCGACATCGGAGGTCGAGGTGGGTCTGGAGCTGCGCGGGCTGAACAACCGTGCCAGCCTGGATGTCTCGTATTACGACAAGAAGAGCTATGACCAGATCTTCTCGGTGCCGGCCTCGGCGTCGAGCGGGTACACAAGGATCACCCGGAACGCCGGTGACCTCCGCAACAAGGGCTGGGAGATCTCGGTCCGCGGGCGGCCGATCCAGATGCAGGATTTCACCTTCGATCTGAGCGCCAACTGGACGCGCAACCGGAACTCGGTCATCGAACTGGCACCGGGCATCGACAACCTCCATCTGGCGGGGTATTCCTGGCCGAGCATCCGCATCATGGCGGGCCTGCCCTATGGTGTGATCTGGGGATACGGCTACCAGCGGAACTGTATGCCGGAGACGGGCAACTATTGCTTCCCGGACCAGCCGACCGGTGCGCTCATTCTTGGTGACGAGAACTGCGCGAGCGTCCGGTACAACCGCGCCGGAGACTGTCACGGTCTCCCGATCCGGACCCAGCGCCAACTGCCTCTGGGCACGGCGCTGCCGGACTGGCTCGCCAACATCAGCAGCGTCATCCGCTACAAGGGTTTCGGGCTGTCGAGCCTCTGGGACATCCGCAAGGGCAGTCAGATTCTCAACTTCGAGATCCAGTACACGACGGGCCGCAATGGGCGTCATATCCTCACCAACGACCGGTACTCCGTCGTCACCCTGGAAGGGGTCAACCAGACGACCGGCCAGCCGAACACGAAGTCGGTCGTGAAGGACCCGACGTTCTACGAACTCATGTACGGCTACGACAAGCACGAGGGCCAGATCGAACCCGGCGGCTTCATCAAGCTGCGACAGGTCACGCTTTCGTACGACATCCCGCGGACCATGCTGGGCCGCATCGGTGTCGACCGCGCAACGGTATACGCGACCGGTCGGAACCTGGGCGTGTGGTCGGACTTCTCCATGGGTGATCCGGAAGCCGACATCTCCGGTGGCTTCAACAGCGCCTGGCAGTACTACCGGCACTTCCCGGCTCCCCAGACGAGAGGTTACACCTTCGGCGTCCGGACGAGCTTCTGACCCATTGGGATCAAGAGAAAGGAGAAGCGCCATGTTTGACATGAAAAAAATCCCGATGGCTCGGACGGTGTCGGTCGCGCTCCTCGCCGTGTTCGCGGGTGGCTGCGAGAACTTCCTCGACGTCAATACCGACCCCAACGCCCCCGTAAACGCCCGTGTCGATGTCCGTCTGCCGGCGGTCGTGACGGGCATGGTCCACACCGTCTACTACGGCGACCCGGGGCAGTGGACCGTCGAGTGGATGCAGCAGACTTCGTACAACAGGGACTCGCGCGGTTACGACGAGCTCCAGCTCTACGAGGTTCAGGACAACTCCGCAAACGGGGCGTGGAGCTACCACTACGCCACGATGCTCAACGAACTCAAGCTCATGATGGAGGAGGTCGACCCGGACGCGGATGCAGCGTACTACGGCCTCGCCAAGTTCCTTTCGGCGTGGGTCTGGCTCCACACGACGGACCTGTGGGGCCCCGTGCCGTTCACGGAGGCGCTCGATCCGGCCGTTCCGACGCCGGCGTACGACGACCAGCTTCCGACCATCTACGGGCAGGCGCTCGCGATGATGGACGAGGCGGTCGCCTCCATGAGACAGACGAGCCGGCGGATGCCGGGCGCCAACGACCTGCTCTTCGGCGGTGACATGTCCCGCTGGGCGAAGCTTGCGCGCACGGTTCAGGCCCGGCATCAGCTCCGGCTGGCCTACGCGCCGGGCGAGAACGCGCAGGAGCGTGCACAGGCGGCGCTCAGCGCGCTCGGCGAGGGTCTGACCAGCACCGCCGACGATGTCGTCTTCGAATACCCGGGAGGAGCCGGGGCACGCAATCCGCTTTGGCGATACATCGACCGGAACCTCCTCTTCACCGCGTCCGGCCTGACGGTCGACATGCTCAAGGAGCGCAACGATCCCAGGCTGCCGATCATGGTGGAGCCGGCGGTCAAGGACATGGAGGGCGGGCAAGTCGTGTACCGCGGCCACTACAACGCGGACGAGCCCGCGCCGGATTCGACCATATCCGAGGTCGGGCACTTCTTCACGGCCGAGGACGCGCCCCTGAACGTGGCCAGCTTCGCCGACGCGAAATTCACGGAGGCGGAAGCGCGGCTCATCCTGAGCGGTCCCGGTGCGGCCGACGCCCCTTACCGGGAAGGCATCCGTGCCATCATGGAGAAGTGGGGCGTGGACGCGGCGGACATCGATGCCTACGTGGCCGCACGGCCGATGCTGGCGTCGCTGCCCAACCCGCTCGAGGAGATCATCCGGGAGAAGTGGATTGCCAACTACCTGACCATCGAGCCGTGGAACGACTGGCGGCGCACGGGCTTCCCCTCGATCGAACCCGTGCCGAATGCATTCCTTCCGGCCATCCCGGTACGGATCCGCACGCCCGAGTCGGAGCTGGCGAGCAACTCCGAGAACGTCACGGCCAGTGGCGTGGACCCAGGCCTGCAGGGGATGTTGTTCTCCGGACCCTCGGTATGGTGGGGCGGGTCGCCGCCCGCGAATCTTACGGGAGGCAACTAGCAGACCGCACTGCCGCCCGGGCCGGGCCGACGGTGCCGATGGGCGCCGTCGGTCCGGGCCGGTGCGGCGGAGTGAGTTGCGCGCACGGTCAGTCGAGGCAACGCTGTCGCGGACCTGGGGTCCGATGGGCACACTGGATTCATGGAGGCGACGTGGTTGACGAGCACGGCGGAATCCTTCGGTGGGCGAGTGGCTCGGCCCTGCTGATTGCCGGGTTCTTCTCGTCGACGGCGTGTGTGACGTATACACCGGTCGATCTGCACCTCGTACCGCCCGGAGAGGAGGTGCGGGTTCGGTTTACCGACGACGGGGCCGTGCGCGCTTCACGGCACCTGGGGCGGATCAGGACCGAGCTCGACGCCGCCGTGAGTCCGCAACCACCGGACTCCGTTGCCGTCATCGTGTGGCTCGGAAAGCACTACCCGGGCACCCAATTCGAAAACGTGCGCGAGACGATCGTCCTGCCCCATGATGAGGTGCGCGATCTCCACCTCAGGAGGCTGTCCGTCAAGCGCACGGTGGCCGCCCTGGCCGGCGCGGCAGCCGTGTTCGCGCTTCTCGTGGATCAGATATTCCTTCAGGAAGACCCGAACCGTCCCCCCGAGGTCGACGACGAGAATCCGCCGCCGGCCGGCATGACGCTTTTTCGCATCCCCTTGGGATGGCCGAAAGGATAGCAAAATGAAAACCAGACTTCCCGCTGCTGCCGGGTTGGGGCTGGCCGCACTCGTTGCGGTCGCGGCGTGCGCCACGGGCGTCGGTTCCGGCGGCGGGGCCCAGAGGAACACGATCAGCGGGGGCGAACTCGCTGCCACAAACAGCCAGACCGTGTACGAGGCGCTGCAGCTGACGCGGCCCGAATGGCTGACCGGACGGGGAGCCGTGTCCGCAACCAATGCGGCCGAGGCGCGCGCCAATGTCTACATGTACGGGACCCGCGTCGGTGATCTCGACTACCTCAGGCAGGTGTACGTGGTCGACGTGGCCGAACTCCGCTATTGGCCGGCGGGCGAGGCCGGCGCGCGGTTCGGCATGGGGAATCCCCGGGGCGTGATCGAAGTCATTCCACGGTAGCCGGGCCAGCCCGCTCCCCGTCAGGACCCCGGGGGTCCGTTCGGACGGATGTGGACCGCCTCGCCGCCGGCTACTCCGGCCACGAGCGCGGGTTCACCCTCCCGGCCTACGCGAAGGAGTTCGAGTCGGCCTACCCGTCCCTCCAGCCAGAGCCCGCTGCTGCTCGGCGGTTCCGCGCCGAAACCGCCCGCTCCGTCGCCGCGGAGGAACAGCCCGACGCCGGCGTCCAGCCCGGGCACGCTGTGTTCGAACGCATGGAGATTGCCCGCCAGAAGCAGGTCGATGGCGCCGTCACCGTCGAAGTCGGCGGGAACGGCCCCGGTCACGGCCGAGATCTGGGCCGTGCGCGGCAGCGCGCGAGGGCCGAAGCGGCCGTCTCCGTCGTTTTCCAGGTATATGGTGGCCAGCGTGCGAACCTCAAGCCGGTCCGCCGCCGTCATCCTTTCCGGGCCGAGGATATCAGGGAGTGCGGCGCGCGCGTACGCGTCGAGCGTGGGGTAGATCCGCGGGACCCAGGGGAGCATGGAGGCCATGCGGTCCCGTCCGAACCACGGGTACAGACGGCCGGTTTCGTGATAGGCGGGCACGCGTTCGTTCCGCCCGTCACCGTCGAAGTCCCCAACGTATAGCTCGAAGGGCTGCTCGGCCGAAGGAGCGTAGGGATAGTTGAGGCCGACGTTGCCGGCGACGATGTCGAGATCTCCATCACCATCGAAATCGGCTGCAGCCAGGGTCTGCCACCACCCGGCGAGACCTCCAAGGCCGGCCCGCCCGGTCGCATCGCGGAGGCGCCCTCCGTCGCTCAGAAGCAGGGTGGGAGGCATCCATTCCCCCGCCACCAGCAGGTCGAGCGTGCCGTTTCCGTCGAGGTCCGCCCACAGGGCATCCGTCACGGTTCGCAAGTCCGTGAGTGCCGGTGCCACCTCGGCGGTTACGTCCGTGAACGATCCGCCGCTGTTGCGCAGGAGGCGGCTGCCCGTCGCCGGGGCGCTGCCCGGCATGCTGTAGCTTCCGACGAAGAGGTCCATCAGGCCGTCGCCGTCGTAGTCGCCCGGGGCGAGGGTCGGCCGCTGCCCGGCCGCTCCAGCCGGCATCGCCGGGGATTCGCGGAAACCCCTGCTCCCTGCGTTCAGGAACAGGCGATGGTGGTGCCCGGGCCTGTTCAGGGCGGCGGCGTGGCCGGAAACCGTCCAGATGTCGTTGAGGCCGTCGCCGTCCGCGTCGAAGATCACCGCGGCGGTGGTCTCCGACATGGCCGCGGCAGCGGGAAGTTCCGCCAGGGCCGTGAATGTTCCGTCCTCGCCCTGGAAGTACACGAGAGTCGGCTGATTGTCGCTGCCGCCGAAGACGAAGTCGTCCAGCGCGTCGCCGTCCAGGTCTCCCACCGCCAGGGCGACCCGTTCCCGCCTCGAGGGATACGGTTCCAGGGATGCGTCCGTCACGGACAGGCTCGCCGTGTGACGCGGTGGGGGGTGCAACCGGGACGTGGCGTCGGCAAAGAGGGGTGTGGGGCCGGGCGGCGGTGGCGCGGGCGGCCGCGCATCCGAGTGGTCAAGCGTGAGCGTGACGTCCCCCGCAACCCCGGTGCGCGTTTCCACGGATCCGTCCGCCCAGCGAACCTCCACGGTGTCCACCGTCGAACGCTCGCCGAGGCCGAAGTGCAGGACCGGCTCCACGGACGACTGGTATCCGCGGGTGAGCTGCATTTCCTGCAGCTGCTTGGTATCGCCGGTCGTGAGCCGTACGCGGGCTCCGATGCCGAATGGATTCCCCGGGGGGCCGTGCAGCCCGACCCGGAGGAAGTGGGCTCCCTCCGTCGCGCGTGCTTCGTTCCCGGTCTCGCGGGCGTTGTTCCTGTAGACGAAGGCTTCCTCCTGCACGTTGCTCACGACCAGGTCCAGGTCGCCGTCCCGGTCGAGGTCGGCGTAGGCCGCGCCGGTGGAGTACGCCGGCTGGCCCAGGCCCCACGCGTCGGCCATGTCGGTGAAGGTCAGGTCCCCGTGGTTGCGGAAGACGAAGTTGGCTGTCCTGCGGCGGGGCATGTTCCCGATGAGCTCCAGAATGAGCGTTTCCGTGACGCGCCCCTCCGCGGTCTGAACCTCGGCGATGCGCCGCTCCATGTACGCGTCGAAGTCGGGGTTGATGCTCACGCCCGCCATGCCGTTGGTGACGAGCAGGTCCTGGCGGCCGTCGTTGTCCAGATCCGCGACGAGGGCGGCCCAGCTCCAGTCGGTCCGGGCGACACCGGCAAGGTACGCGACATCGGAGAAGACCGGGGTGCGGCCGTCCGGGGTCCCCCGGTTCCACTGGAGCGAGTTGGCCATGTACTGGCGGTGCAGCCCCTCGCGGGCCAGGAGAGAGAACCGCTCCTGTTCCCGGCCCGTCTCGCGCGTCCTGCGATCGTAGTGCGTCGGCAGCTCCATCTCGAGCACGGCCAGATCCAGCCATCCGTCTCCGTCCAGGTCACCGATGTCCGAGCCCATCGACGAGAGCGGGATGTGCCCCATGGCTCGATCGATCACGTTTCGAAAGGCTCCGTCCGCCTGGCCCAGGTAGAGGTAGTCGGGGCCGGAGTAGTCGTTGGCGACGTAGATGTCCGGGAGGCCGTCGTTGTTCAGGTCGCCCACGCTCACGCCCAGACCGAAGCCCAGGTTGGAATCGATCAGCCCCGCCTCGGACGAGATGTCGACGAAGCGGTCGCCATCGTTGCGGTACAGCCTGTCCACCTCGAGGGGCGAGCGCCCGGTTTCCAGTTGCAGCAGCGTCCGGTAGGCGGGGATGCCGTGGTTGAGGAGGTACATGTCCAGGTCGCCGTCGCGGTCGCTGTCGAAGAACGCCGCCTGCGTCGAGTACGCGGGATCGTCGAGGCCGTACACGGCGGCTTCTTCGGCAAAGACGGGAACCCCGCCTTCGTCCCCGCGGTTGACGAACAGCACGTTGCGCCGCAGATCGTCTTCTCCGAACGGTCCCGACTGGCTGACGTGGATGTCGAGGCGGCCGTCGGCGTTGATGTCGACCAGCGTCACCCCGGTGGCCCATCCGTCGGTGGGGCCACCGACGCCGGCTCTGTCCGTCACGTCCTCGAACCGCATCCCGCCGCGGTTCAGATACAGGCGGTTCGGGCCGATGTTTGCCGTGAAGTAGAGGTCGGGCAGGTCGTCGCCGTTTACGTCTCCTGCCGCCACGCCCGCGCCGTTGTAGTAGTACTGGTAGGCCAGCCCGTTTCTCGCCGCGGTCTCCGGCAATCGGTTCACGAAGGTGACACCGGTGGCGGAGGATGGCATCAGCGTGAAGAGCGGTGTGGATGGGCGCGCCGGTTCGTCCTGTTGGTGCGGCCCGCCCGGTTCGTCCGGTCCCCGGGGGTCGCAGCCGGCCGCAGCGACAGCCAGCAGCAGCGGGAGCAGGGTTGGATGACGCGGCCGGGGCGTGGGGCTCATGGACTGGTCGGTGCGGGGAGCGGTTACGCCACGTATTGTACATGACTATCCGGCTGCGGCGAATCCGGCGATCTCCGCGGGCAGGCGGCCGTGGCGTCAGCCGCGTGTGCGGCACTCCGGGAGGAGGGTATACCCGTGTGCAGATTGATGCTTGTCCCCGTGGCGGGTGTTTTGCTCGTCGGCAGCGTCGCAGATTCGGCTCTGGCACAGGAGCGCCGGCCGCGCACCGAGGCGGAGGCCCGCGCGGCTGCCGAGCGCAACCGGGCGGAACGCGCGAGGCTGGAGGCCGAGACCGGCCGGCCGGTCGCGCTTGTTCACGACTACGTACGGGCCACGGTCGGTCCCGTGCCCGAGGAGCTCGGGGTCGATGGGTTCTACCGGAAATACGTGGACGCGGACGGAATCCCGGTGCTTTCCTCGACCAAGGTGCCCGATATCGCGCTGCTGGTCGTGCGCGACATCATCAACACCATGCTGGTGGCGCGGCCGGACCTGCGCGCGTCGATGATCGCGCGGAACTGGCGCACGGGCGTGATCGCAGAGGTCGAAATGACGATGGACATTCCGGAGTACGGCATGCGCAAGCGGCCGGGCGCCCCCGAGGACGAGCCGATCATGCAGGCGGACCGGGACTATCATGCCAACCGGTCACGGGGACTGGGCGGCAACCCCACGACCGGGGCCGAGGAGAACATTCTCGGCTATCCGGACACGCGGTACTTCGGTGAGCATATCTTCGTACACGAGTTCGCCCACGCCATCCACAGCGCGATCCGCGACGTCGACCCGGGAATGGCACAGGAGATCGTCGCCGCCTACGACGCCGCGATGGCCGCGGGCAAGTACGAGCACGCGGACGGCCGCAGGCACTACGCGACCACGAATCCGAACGAGTACTGGGCCGAGGGCGTCCAGTGGTGGTTCTTCTCCAACTATGGAGAGTGTTTCACCGGGGATGTGACCGTGGAGTCGCCGGATGAGTTCGTGGCCTACGATCCCGTGCTCGGCGAGCTTCTCGGGCGCGTCTTCAACACGCACCACATCCCGATGGACATCTTCCACGGGAAGCGGATCCGGCCGGTGACCTGCCCGGAGCAGCCCGGCGGCGTGTAGGGGCCGTCCGGTGCGCCGTCTCGTGCTGCCAGGGTGCCCGCCTGGTTGACCGCGCGCCGCGGCGTCTCCGTCAGGGGCCGGTCGCCCAGGGCTGAGCTGGCTCGGGCGCGGCCAGGGTGGCGCGGATGATCCGGTCGAGGAGCGGGAAGTTCCGGTCGAGGTATTCGTTGCCGCCTTCCACGATGGGGCCCTGGCGGCCCTGCCGCACACCGCTTCCCGATTCCTCTCCGTAACCCGAATAGAGGCGGTCCAGCACCTCCATTCCCTCGACGACCCGCCCGAAGATCGCAAACGGCTCCACGTCGTTGCGCGTGTTGTCGCCGAGGTTGATGTAGATCTGGGTATTGCGGGTGTTCGGCTCTGGCGACATCGCGAAGGCCAGCGTCCCGCGAACGTTGCTGCCGTGGGCCGGGTCGTCGGGGATCTGCCGGTTCAGCCACGCGGCGTTCACCCGCGGATCGCCGTGGAGCCCGAACTGTGCGATGTACCCGTCGCTGACGCGGTGAAACCGGGTGTCGTCGTAGTATCCCAGCCGCACGAGGTTGTAGAACCGGTCCGCGCCGATGGGTGCCTGGTCCCGGACCAGTTCCAACACGAAGTCACCCTTGTTCGTCTCGAAACGGGCATGCCAGACGGGTGGCGAGGGACGGGTCCACTCCGGGTTGGACGGATCGAGGAGCAGGGTGGCGCGGTCGCTCCGGCCACCGTTCCCGGAGCAGCCGGCGGCGATCGTGAGCACGAGGAACGTGGCGCCGAGGCGGTGGTGCCGGTGTGTGTCGCGCGACACGGGTTTCATGGCCCGCCCGGAGCCTCACCGGCCGTCTGGACAGTGACCACGCCCGAGCCCGCGGTCCCGTCCACGGGAACGTCGAAGCTGACGGTGGCTCCCTCGTCCATTTCGAAGGACGCGATGGTCTGGTCGTCACGTGGCAGGTCGTCGCGCGGCACGCCCGGCACGTCCTCACGCGCCACTTCCCTGCGCCTCACCCTGTAGGTTCCCGCGGGCAGGCCGGCCACGCGCACCGCGTTGAGGTGCGCCGCCGGGTTGCCGCTTTCGAGTTCGAAGCGGAGTTCGCCGAGGTCCTCCGTGAACGCTATGGGCCTGCCCGCCGCGAAGCGGTCGACCTCGGTTTCGACATGGAGGCGCCGCTCCGCCAGGATCGCGTGGAAGCGCCGCCGCACGCCGTCCCGCGGCACGACTTCGATTCGGCCGGCCCGGCCTGCGGCTTCCTGCCAGGTGCCCCCGAAGCAGAACCGTCCGAAGACCGGGTCGTCGGCCAGGACAGTGCGCGCGCCACGGAGGCCGCCGCAAAAGCCCAGGTCGATTTCGCACGAGTAGTACCACGAACCGCGCGAGTGCGGCTGGTCGAGCCAGGTCTCCCCGTACGGCGCGGGTTCGAACCCGCCGCCCGCGCCGCCGTCGTTCTCCGCGCCCGGATACCAGTAGCCGTAGTCGGACTCCGGGGTGCCGGTGTTCATCAGCGCCCAGGCGCTCAGAAAGGACGCGTAGCCGAGGCGAAGGTACGGCCACGGGTCCTCCGCGTGGTGAAGCCCGTAGTCGAGCACGCTCCAGCCCCCCATCTGCGACATGTAGCTGAGCGTGTACGAGTTCCCGCCGGAGCCCCGTATGTCGGAGCCGAGAAGGTAGTATGCGTTCTCCAGCCAGCCGCGGCAGAATACGTTCGCCGCCATCTGCGCCTCCATGAACTCCTGTGCGGCCTCCAGCGGAATACGCGTCGACGGCGGGTAGTCGACCCACCCCACGCGGACTTCGCGGGGCTCCTCCGGGCCGCCGGCGTCGGCCACCGCCAGGGCGTACTTCGCCAGCGCGTGCGTCTCCTCGAAGCCTGTGGTGTCGAACGGGTACTCCGAGCGGAAGAGGTCGGGCCGGTCGGTCACGAAGGTTCGCACCTTGCGTTCCCAGTGCGGGAGCAGGCGCTCGGCCTCGTCGCGCATCCCCTCCGCGAATAGCGCACCGACGACGTCCTGGACGACCAGCCCGTTCATCAGTCCGGTCTCGTACGCCGACCAGCGTTCGATCTCCCACGGGATGGTGAACAGGGCGAGGGCGGTGCCGTACGCGCGCATCAAATACTGATGCGCGGTCATCGCCGTGCGGATATGGGGGTGATTTCTTGCGACGCGGTACATGCTCAGGTACATGAGCGTGATGTGCGGATAATCGTAGATCCGCCACAGATGCTGTCTGCCCGCGCGGCCCGGATCATCGCTCTCGCGGTTGGTCTTCCAGTCGGGTATGCCGTAGATGCCGTAGGAGAAAGTCTCCCCCGTGGTCCGCTGCAGCCCGCCCCATACGAAGTTCTCGATGTAGTAGTCGAGGGCCTCGACCTGCTGCTGCACCGGATATTCGGCGTTCTTGGAGGCGAGGAATGCCGGCTTGCTCAGCCCTGGGTCGTCGCAGGTCACCTCGTAGATCCGCCACCCGACGATCCGGTCGTAGTTGTCGGGACCGAGCATCACGTGCGTGTCCATGGCCCATTCGGCCAGGAGCCCATCGTACCAGAGTGACGGGTCGCGGTGCTGATGAGCGGCGACAAAGGCGGCGCGCTTGGCGATGAGCGTCTCGAGCGGCTCGGTGGCGAAGAACTCGAGGTGCATGTGGCGGTCGTTGCCGAACCGGATGGTGAGACGGTTCTCGCCGAGCCGTGAGAAGGCGACTTCGTAGATGACGGAATCGCCGGTCCGGCCCACGCGGCGCAGATCGGTTGCCGCGGGGTGCTCGGTGTCCACTCCGTGAATCTCCTCCCGCGTCCGCAGCGCGATGCGGGCATGAAGGTCCGCCGGCACGGTCATGCCGGGCACCACCTGCACGTCCACGAGACCCTGTTCGACGAGGATGTCGCGCGCGTGGTCGTAGTCTTCCGCCCAGCGCATGGTGAAGGAGTAGGACCGCTCCGCGCCCGGTTCGAGCGTCAGCGCCGTGTTTGGTTGCCGCCACTTGCAGCCGCGTTCGGCCGCGACCGCTCCTGCCGCCGCGGAGTGGATGAAGACGCGGTAGCCGTGCTGCGCCTCCCAGTATTCGAGCCCGGTATGCGCGTCGGGCGTGAGCATGAGGTAGGGTCCCACGCTGTTGCCGCGGTTCCACACGAGATACGAACCGTGTCCCGCGACAAGGCCGTGCTTCAGCACTGGCGGGGACGGATTCTGCTCCCCTCGCGTCGGGCGGTTGCGGTTGATGGGAAGGGGAATCGCCAGGTCCCCGATTTCCAGCGGCTGCCCGGTTGGATTGTGGACGCCGATCGTCCAGAGGATCGAGCCCTCGGCCACGGTGAAACGGATGTCGACTTGCGGTGCCGCCGATCCGGAGGCCGCAGCCACCCGGGTCCGCCGTTCCGTACCGCCCGCTCCCGTGCTCACGGTTCGGCGCGCCTCTTCGCCGCTGGTGTCGAGCTCCTCCCAGCCCCCGTTCCCCCGCTGACGATAGCGGAGGATGGCGTCCCCGAGACGCGAACCGGGCGCCACGTACTCGGTGGTGACCGTGTCGTCGACGCAGCGCAGGCCGGCAATCGCCCCGTCCTCGAAGGTCACCGCGAACCGGGAAGCCTGAGCGGGTCGGGGTGTGTCGGCGCGTCGTGAGCGGGTGCGTGCGATCGCCGGGGCGTCCGTGGCCGCGCCCAGGGTTGCGAGGCCGGCTGCCTGCAGGAACTGGCGGCGCGTCGGGCCGGTCGTGACTCGGCCGGAGGATTCGCGGCGGCTCGAGCGAGTGCCGTGTTGGCCCGCGGGCTCGCGGCGGCCCGGGCCGGTGGCGTCTGCGCGACTCATGAGGTCGGCTCCCCGGCGCCCCAGATGTCGCCGACGGTGAAGCCTTCCGGAAAGGGGTCCTCCGGATCGACCACGTACTGCGCCAGTCCCGTGATCCAGGCGTGGCCGCTCAAGGTCGGGACGACGGCGGGGTAGGGACCCACCCGTGTCTCGCGCACCAGGCGCCCGGTAAACACGGTTCCGAGGATGCCTTCGTGATGGAAGTCCTCGCCCAGTGCGAGTCGGCCCTTCGCGTGCAGCGCGGCCATCTTGGCGCACGTCCCGGTTCCGCATGGCGAGCGATCCAGAGCACCTGTCCAGGATTCGGGCCGATCCCAGTCCAATGTCCCCGTCGACACGACCGCGGCGTTCTTCAGCGTGGCGTCCGCGCGAGTGGGTGGCCCCGAGATGACCCCGATGGTGACCCCGGCGACCTCCGGATTCTCCGGGTGCACGGCGGGCAGCTGCTCGCGCGCCGCCGCCTTGATCATCTCGCCGACGCGAGTAATCTCTCCGGCGCGCTCCGGCACGAGCTCCAGACCCAGCGGCTCCGCGTCCGCGATCACGTAGAACATGCCGCCCCATGCGACATCGACGGTCACCGGACCGAGGTTCGGCACCTCGATGGTCGCGTCGGTGTGGACAGCGAAGGCAGGCACGTTCTCGAAGGTGACGCGCCTGACCTTGCCCGCCGCGACATCGGCCTCCACCCGGATCAGCCCGGCGGGCGCCTCCAGGACGAGCGAGGTCTGCGGTTCCTCCACCCTCACCATGCCCGTCTCGATGAGTGCGGTCGCCACGCAGATCGTGTTCGTGCCCGACATCGGGGGATACTCGGTCTGCTCCATGATGACGAAACCGGCATCCGCTTCGGGGCGCGTCGGCGGCAGGATCAGGTTGCAGTTGGCCGCCGGGTATCCCCGCGGCTCGCGAAGCATGCGCTTGCGCAAATGGTCCATGTGGGCCTGCAGGTACTGCATCTTCTCGAACATGGTAGCGCCGGGCACGTCGAGCACGCCGCCGACGATGACCCGTCCTGGCTCCCCGTCCGCGTGCAGGTCCACCGCCTGGATGACTTCGGTCACGCGCATGGGTGCCACCCGACTCCGGCTTCGGCCGGCCCCGCTGCCCCGGCTCTCCGGCTCATCGCGGTGATCTGTCGAGGTCCAGGAAGCCGCGCGCTTCCGACAGGTAGCGGTCCGGGGCTCCGGCCGTCTCCAGTCCGCGGAAGTGGCGGCGGGCGTCCGCGACACGCCCCTCCCGTGCGTGAAGCCGGACCAGGGCCAGAAGCGACGGGAAGTTGAACCGGAAACGCGCCACCGCCAGTTCGTGATGCTCGACCGCGCCGGCAAGGTCGCCGTCGTGTTCGGCAAGCACGGCAGCACGGGTGTGCACCCGGGACGCCGTGGGCTCGCCGAAGGCGCCGATCGGCGCGAATTCGCCGCCTCGGAAGACGAACTCGACCGGAGCCGGCTCCCGGACCATTCTCAGCCCCCGCTCGAGGAGCGCGCGCGATGCGTCTTCGTCCACGCCGTCGAGCAACTCGCTGAGCATCACGATGGCGCTCAGCCGGGAACCGTCGAGGTCGAGCACCCGTTCGAGCAGGCGCCGCGCGTCCGCCGCGGCCCCATCGTGCGCCGCGAACTCCGATTGTACTTCCAAAACGCGAGGGTCGTCCGCGTCCACTAGCTGCGCGGTAGCGAGGTCTTCGCGTCCGGGGCCGGGCCTTCCCGTTCGCAGTTGCGCCACCGCCAGCTCCGCCCAGGCCGATGGGTCCCGGCGATTGATGTTCTCCAGAGTGTGCCGGAGCGCCTGCTCGGCTCCCTCGTAGTCTTCCCTCAGCATTCTGCCGCCTGCTCTCAGAATCCAGGGGTTCGCGATGCCGCCGTACGGGTTGGGCGACTCCTCGATGTCCAGCGCCGAGTCGAGGGCCAGGTCCAGGCTGTCGAGCCTGCCGGCGAAATGGTAGACATCGGCGAGCCTCAGCAGCGGCTCGGCGGAGCCCGGATGAAGCTCGGCGACGGCGCGGAGAAGTCCGATGGCCCGCTGGTGGTCGCGCGTCTCCAGAACCACGTCCTCCGCCAGTCCCGCGTAGCCGGCAATGGCCTGCGGGAAGGCTTCGACGGACATCTGGTGCAGACTTCGCGCCTCGGCGTAGTTGCCCCGGAGCCGGTGCGCGCGTGCGAGCAGGTCCAGGAGACCGGGGTGGTCGCCGTAGCGGCTCAGCGCCTCCCTGGCCGCCCTGGCTGTCCCGGTCAGGTCGCCGGCCCGGATCAGTGTGTTTCCCTTCTGCCGGGCCGCGCGCACCTCGACATCCCGGTAGCTGTCGCGTCGGTTGATGCGGCCGAGGAATTCGAAGAGCGCGGGATCCCTTACGCGCAGGTGATCCCGCGTGTGTTTCGACGTCCCCCTCTGATCCTTGAACTTGACCTCCGAGATCACGGCCTCGGCCGCCTGCGCGAAGTACTCCATCTCGTTGAAGTCCGCGTAGTAGTCGAGCGTGCGCCGCTCCGCCTTCGCGGTCTGGAAGAGCCGCGCGACCTCGGCCCGGAGACTGTCGGGAAACATGCCGTGCACCTGGTGCGTGAACTCGTGCGTGACGACGTTCCAGCGCTGGTAGCGCACGTCACGCACCCATTCCTCCCCGCCGACGGCGTGAAAGCCGCCCTGCCCCTTGACGTCGTCCCACAGCCGCAGATCGAAGGTCCGCGTCCCCCTGGTGCGCTCCTTGTGGGGCGACTGCCAGAGCAGCTTGTGAAACGGGAGCAGATGGAAGGTGGCGCCGCCGACCGCCAGCGCCGGCAGGTAGTTGCTGAAAGGCTCCACGGACAGGCGCACGATCTTCCGGAGTTCGTCGTCGAGACGCTCGTAGTCCGGGAAGACCTCCCGCAGACCGGGCGGCTCCGGCGCATCGCGCTGCTCGAAGACCGCGCGCATCTCGTCCAGCCCCACGATCACGCGGTCCCGCATCCGGCGAAGCGCATAGCTGATGCCGTAGTGGGCGAGCCCGTATCCGGGATGATCGGCGAGAATTCTCTCGAACCAGCCCAGCGCGGTTTCGAAATCTCCCAGGTGATAGTGCGTCGTGCCGATGCCCACGAGGGCGACCGTGTTCCCGGGATCGGTGGCCAGGACCTCGTGGAAGGGTGCCAACGCCTCCCGATACCGCCGGGCCAGGAGGAGTTCGTCGCCGAGGGCCAGGAGCTCGCCGACCCGGCCGTCGAACTCGCCGGGATCCGCCGGCACCGAGTCGTAGCCGAGGAGCGATCCGCCGTTGCCGAGGTAGGAGTGGGCGCCTTGTGAGAACGGATCGAGGTCGATGGCCAGTTGAGCGTGCCGATACGCGCTTTCGAGTGCTCCGTCGCTTCTGAGGACGGAGGCCAGCGCGGCGTGTGCGTTGGCGGACAGCGAATCGACGGCGACTGCCTGAAGCACCGACGCTCTCCACTCGGCGTTGGCCTGGGCCTCGCGATGGATCCGCGCGGCCAGCAGGTGGGCAGAGGCGAGGGATGGATCCAGGGTCAGCGTCCGCTGCAGGAGTTCCCGCGCGTCCGCGTGCCGGTCGGTCCAGAATGCGATCTCGGCCAAACCCAGAATCGCTCCGGGCGAATCCGGATCCCTCTCGAGCAGCCCCGTGAAAATCGTGTCCGCGGCGATGAGATCCATCCTGTCGAGGGCCAGCCGCCCCTCGAGCACGACGACCCGGGAACTTCCGGGGGCCAGCGTGGCAGCCTGTGCCAGGGTCCGGGCCGCATCACCGAAACGGTACTGCCGGCGGCGGAGGCTCGTCCGCGCGAGCAGGGGTTCGAGTTGGTGCGGATCGTCGGCGAGCAGCTGCCCAAGGATCGAATCGGCCTCTTCGTAGCGGCCCGCCTGCATTCGCAGCGCTGCCATTCGGCAACGGAGTTCCCGCGACGCGGGCCGGTCCTCGACCAGGCGCTCGGTCTCGGCGGCCGCGGAATCAAGCTGCGCGCGGGTCCTGAGCGGCTGGACGCACCCGGAGTCCTGGACCGCGAGCGAAAGCGTGAGCGCCGCTACGACGTTCATCGTTGGGTGCCCAGCACGACCACGGCCGGCTCCTCGCCCAGCGGCACCACGTAGGCGCCCCGCTCCATCTGAAACGACTCGATCGGCGCGATGCTGCCCACCCCCTCGACGGGGGCGGGCTGCTCAATGCGCAAGCGCGCGCTGCGAACGGCGGCAGTGGCTGGCGAGAGCGTCACCCGGATCACCGCTCCAGACATCTCGACGGCCTCGAAGGTGCCCGCGTCGAGGGTGAGCCAAAGACCCAGCGGCGCCAGGTACACCCGCGAACGAGCGGCGTCGAGGGGAGTTACGTGAACCAAGCCCGCGGCCACGCCCGCGCCACCCGCTGCCATCCTCAGATTCCCCCCGAACGCCAGCCAGCCGAACTCCGGGTCGTTCACGACATAGGTGCCCGTGCCCACCGCGTGCCCGAAGAACCCGGGCCCGTAGTCGCCCGAGTACCCGTCGATCCGGAGCGCCGAAGGATGGGCGTGAAAGGCGCTGGGGCCGAACCCGTCCTGCGTGACGTTGGCGATGGCGCCCATCATGCCGGCGTGTCCGACGCGCAGCAGGTGGAGGTCGTCGGGGTGGCTTCGGTACTCCGACAGCACCGGAATCGCGTTCAATGCCGAGCCGTAGTGGTGGAGTTGCCGTTCGACCCCGCGCAGCTTCCCCGCGTACATGAAGTCCCAGTATCTGCGCGCGCTCCCGTTGTATCCCCAGTGCGGCACCGTCGGCATGTAGCCGAGGATCGCGTTCAGCGTCACGAGCGCCTTCTCGTCGAAGCCGAAGTACCTGCACCACGCGTAGACCTCTTCCTGCCCGGTCGAGTCCCACGGCATCTCGCTGCCGAAGGGATAGCCCAGAGAGCGCCACACTTCGGCGCGCGCGCGCATCGTCTCTTCGAGCGCCGCGGCCTGCTCCGCCCAGCCCTCACGTTGCAGATCGAGCAGGATGAGGAGGAAGACCGTGCCGTCCATCTGGCCGAACTGGGCGTAGCGCGGGGCGTGCTCGGCCATCGCCACACCGGTCCGCCACGCGCGATCGAGGTACCAGTCCCAGGGATGACTGGTGACCAGACCCTCCCGGTTGCGGGCCAGCCGGTACAGGACCCAGTGCAGCGCGGCGACGTGGGGATAGTTGTAGGAGCGGACGACGGTCATGGCGTGCTCGCGGTCCCAGCTCGACCAGCCGCCGTAGCGGACCTCGTCGCTGTAGGTGCCCTCGGGCATGTCGTCCGGCTCATAGTAGAACATGCTCTTGCGAACGCCGTAGGCGAGTTCCCCCTCGTCGTACTGCAGCCCGCCCCACACCACCTCGTCCACGAAGCGCTGCATCTTGGCAAGCTCGGCGGAGTCGGGCCGGACGAGCTGCTTCATGATCGCGGCCAGCCAG
The DNA here is from genome assembly GCA_028874905.1 of Gemmatimonadota bacterium. Taxonomy (GTDB): domain Bacteria; phylum Gemmatimonadota; class Gemmatimonadetes; order Longimicrobiales; family Gaopeijiaceae; genus Bin94. The sequence continues at coordinate 72,511 of JAPPGZ010000087.1, read as the reverse complement.
GAGCCCGATCCGCCCTCGTCCCCGAGGCCGGCGATCCAGGCTCTGTTGTCCTCGGTCACGTGGCGGCGCTCGTCGTAGTCGTAGCTGATGACCGATGGGCTTCGTCCGAACGGATCGTCGGGCGTCTCGAACCACTGCTCGGTGGTCAGAAAGCGACCCAGGTCGGCGACTACCTCGGCGGCCGGCTTGATGACCTTGTAGTGGATGGTCTGCGTGACACCATCCTCCCAGGTCACGGTGAGGCGTGATCGTCCCCACGAGCGTCCGCGCACGTCGTAGGCGAGCCAGCCGGACGCGGCCGGGTCCGCGGTGATCGTTGCGCGCGTCCCCACCGCCTCTGCGGCGGGCGTGATCGTGAGCGCTCCGGGCGGCTCCACCTCGAGCGACTGCACGCCGGCGGTGTGCCTGAGGAACAGCCGGGCCTCGATGTCCATCGGCACCACGTAGCCGGGGATGCCCACGGCGACAGGCCGGTGGCTCGCAAGCAGGGTGGACTCGATTGCGCGGATCTCCTCGGCCAGGAGGAACTCGACGCCGTACGAACGGCTTTCGCCCGGGGCCAGCGTGGCCGAGGTCGGCGGATTCCACGGATCGGCAGCGCTCCACTCGTCCTCGGCGTGGGCGAGGCTGTGTGTCATCCACTCGTGGAACCCCTCGAAGGTGACGCCGCGGGGGGTCGGGTCGCTCAGCAGCGGATTGTACGCTTCGAACGGGGTGTCGCCTAGAGGCACGACGAGCAGGGCGGGCCCGTGACCGCTCAGACGCGTGACCTGCAGGTACCCGGCGTCCCGTCCGATGTAGGGGTCGGAGAACGAGGACACCGCGTGCGCTTCGTCGAGCGACCGATCCGACAGGATGTTGTTGAAGACCATGGGGATGCCCAGTGCCCCGATCTCCACGGGAACCGCGCCCGGGTTGTGCAGTTCGAAGCGGAGTGCGAGACCGCCGTCTCGAGACTCCCAGTGGCGACGGACGCGCAGCGGGATGTCGGTGGGGAGGGTGGGGGCCAGGTCGGCGGCGGCGAGGACCGGTTCCCGGGCGGGAAGCTTCGCGACGGGGCGACGCGCCTCGGCGGTCGAGTAGTGCCTCCAGCCGTCCGACGCTTCCCAGCGCAGACGCAGCGTCAGGTCGCCGAGGTGGAAGTACTCGTTACCCGCGCGGCGCTCCAGCCAGTCGGACGGAGTGAAATCGAACCCGCCGTGACCTTCGGGCCGTAGAGCGGCCAGTGTCTGTGAGGCGCGTACGAGGGCAAGGCGCAGCGGGCCCGCCTTGAGGTCCTGCAATCCCTGTTCGAGCCCGAGGGTGGGGACGGGGTCCACGGCGCCGCGCTCCTGAGCGCAGGCGAATTGCAGAGTCGCGATTGCGGCCATCGCGAGCAGCCGGACGCGGGCCAACCCGCCACGGGGCCGCGGACGCCCTCCAAGCGGGCCGGATCGTCGATCGAGAGCCGCGCCAATCTCTGCCATGGGCCAGTCTCCGTCAGGTCCTCCCGCCACAACATGGGGCGTGGTATCCACGTCCACCAGCACGCGCGGTCATTGCGTCGGGCCGGCGCCGCCTACACGCCCTCAGCCCTGCCCATAATACGCGTCGCTGCCGTGCTTTCGCAGAAAGTGCCGGTCGACGAGGTGGCGAGCGGGGCGCGGGGCGTCGGGCGCGATCGCGAGGATCGTGCACTCCATGCGGGCGAGCACTTCCAGCATCTCCGAGCGCGTCACGGCCTCATGGCCATCCGCGCCCCACGTGAACGGTCCGTGATTCGCGACCAGGACGGCCGCCACTTCTTCGGGCGAGATGCCGGCGTCCGCGAACGCCTCGACGATGACGAGCCCGGTGTTGCGCTCGTACTCGCCCGCGACTTCCTCCCGGGTCAGCTCTCTCGTCACCGGGACATCGCCGCGGAAAAAGTCCGCGTGCGTCGTGCCCATGCAGCGCACGGGGAGTCTGGCCTGGGCCAGCGCGGTCGCGAACTCGGAGTGTGTATGGGCCACGCCGCCGCAGGGAAACGCACGGTAGAGTTCGAGGTGCGTGGGCGTGTCCGACGACGGGCGCAAATCGCCCTCGACCACCTCTCCGGTGTCCAGGGAGACGAGCACCATGTGGTCCGGGGTCAGATCGGCATAGGGGACCCCGCTGGGCTTGATCGCGAAGAGGCCGGCCCGGCGGTCGGCCGCGGACACGTTGCCGAAAGTGCCGGTGACGAGGCCGCCGCCGGCGAGTGCGAGGTTGGCGGCCCAGGCGGACTCCCGGAGCGCTCGCGCACGCAGGCTCACGAGCAGCTCCCGGAGCGGCCGGAGAGTGCGACGGCGGCGATGCTTGCGGGGCATGGGGCGCGACTCATGGCGTGCCTGCCCTCGCGCCGGCCACCGCGACGCGGTCGCGCAGCCCCAGCAGCCGTTTCATCAGGGTGGCAAGATCGGCTGCGGCCGCGTCGACTCCGCCGAACGAGTCGTGCAGTTCACGGTACATGGCGTAGAGCTCGTCGTAGATGGCGCGCGCGCCGGGCTCCGGGTCGAAGCGCTCGTCGCCGAGCGACGTCATCCGTGCCTGGGCGTCCTCGAAGCTTGCGTATCCCCCGTTGTCCGGGCCAGCCGCGACGGCTGCGGAGATGGCCGCGCCAAGCGCCGGCGTCTGCCGGGAACCCGCGAGGAGCATCGGCCGCCCCAGCACGTCGGCATAGATCTGCATGAAGAGGTCGTTCTTCGCCGCGATCCCTCCGCAGCACACGATCCGGTCGATGGGAATGCCGCAGTCCGTGAGCCGCTCCACGATCACCCGCGCGCCGAAGGCGGTCGACTCGATGAGCGCGCGGTACATCTCGGCCCGCGTGGTTCCCAGCGTCTGTCCCAGGACGAGGCCCGTCAGGCGCGGGTCGACCAGTACCGTGCGATTCCCGTTGTTCCAGTCGAGGGCGAGGAGGCCGGACTCGCCCGGGCGGAGCTTCGCCGCCTCGTCGGACAGGGTGGCGTGCAGGGTGTCGTCTCCTTCGCAGACGGAATCGATCCACCAGTGAAGCAGATCGCCGACGGCGGACTGGCCGGCCTCGATGCCGTAGTAGCCGTTCATGACGGAGCCGTCGACGATCCCGCATATGCCGGCAACGTCGCCGAGCGGCGCGTTGTTGGGCGCAATCGTGATGTCGCAGGTCGATGTCCCGATGATCTTGACCAGGGTGCCGGGCGCCACCCCCGCTCCCACCGCTCCGTAATGGGCGTCGAAACCTCCCATCGCGATCGGGATCCCGGCGCGGAGACCGAGTTGTTCGGCCCATTTCACCGAGAGCCTGCCGGCCGGGCGGTGGGGGGGATGCGCCACGTCGTAGAGGCGGTCGCGCAATCCCGCGAGCCGCGGATCGAGCCGTCCGAGGAATTCCGCGGAAGGCAGGCCGCCCCAGGACCGCGAGTACATCGCCTTGTGCCCCGCGGCGCACACGCAACGAAAAATGATGCGCGGGTCGGAGGCGCCCGCGAGCACTGCCGGCACGAAGTCGGCGAGTTCCACCCAGCTGGCGGCCGCCGCAAAGACATCGGGCGCCACGTTCAGGCAGTGCCAGACCTTCGACCAGAACCACTCGGACGAGTATGTGCCGCCGATGGGCGCCAGGTATTCGGGCGCGTGCGCGTACGCGGCCTCGGTGATGTTGGCGGCCTCCCCGGCCGAGGTGTGGTCCTTCCACAGCCAGGCGTGCGCTGCCGGGTTGCTGCGCCATTTCGGGTCCAGGGCAAGCGGGCGGCACGCTGCGTCCACGGGAATTGGCGTGGATCCGGTCGTGTCTGTACCGATGCCAATGACCCGGTCCCGCGAGAAGCCGGCAGTTCCTTCGGCTTCCGCGAGCGCACCCAGCGTTGCCTCGCGAAGCCCGGCGACGTAATCCGCCGGGTTCTGCCGGGCGAGATGCGGATCGCTCGCGTCCACGATCACGCCGCGCTCCCCCGACGGGTAGTCGAAGACATGCGTACCGATGGTGCGGCCGTCCGTGCAGGAGACCACCACCGCCCGGACCGAGTTCGTGCCGTAGTCGAGACCGATGGCGTATGTGTCCGCGGAGGGGTCGTGCCCGCCGTCCCGCTCGGCCATCACCCGCACCTCAGCCGCGGAAGTAGAGGTAGGCCAGGAGAATCATGATCAGTACGACCGCGGATCCGACCACGTCCCGGCGGTTCCAGCTTCTCCGCGACGCCGAGCGGTCCTCGTCCGTCACCGTGGCGTAGGTCAGCCCCGATATTCGCTTGTACGACGGCGGCTCGGTGAGGTAGCTCACGACGACCATCACCACCACCGATACCGTGAAGATGAAGAGGCTGTAGTACTGGAAGTAGATGTTGTTGACGATCCACAGGAAGGAGCCGGGATCGTAACCGGCCTCGAAGCCCGCCATCCCCATCGACACCGGGGTGTCGACCGCCAGCCGGAAAGCGCCCAGCACGAAGCCGACGACGAGCGCGGCCAGGCATCCCTTCGCGTTCAGCCGCTTCATGAAGACGCCCAGGAAGAAGACCGTGAAGATTGGCGGCGCGAGATATCCCTGTACGCCCTGCAGGTACTGGTAGAGGCCGCGCGACCCCTGAATCACCGGGATCCAGAGCAGCCCGACGACGACCATCGTCGTGGTGGCAACCCGGCCCACCCACACCAGCCGCTGCTTCGACGCTCCCGGTCGCCACTTCTGGTACAGGTCCATCGTGAAGAGCGTGGATGAAGCGTTGAACACGCCGGCCAGCGAGCTCATCAGCGCTGCGAGCAGCCCCGCCACCACCAGTCCCCGCACGCCGACCGGCAGGATGCTCGTCACCAGGAGCGGGAAGGCGGCCTGCGCGGTGCCGGGGATCACGTTCCCGTCCGTGTCGACCATCTGGCTCAGCGCTCCGTATTCCCCGGTGCGGGCCAGCGCCAGCGCGATCATCCCCGGAATGATGAAGATGAACACCGGAAGCAGCTTGAGCATCCCCGCGAAGATGCTGCCGCGGCGCGCCTCGGTCTCGTTCCGGGCGCCCAGCGCGCGCTGCACGATGTATTGGTCGGTGCACCAGTACCAGAGCCCGATGATCGGCGCGCACAGAAGCATCCCCGGCCACGGGAAGTTCCCGTTGAAGTACCATGCGATCCGGTTCGGCTCCAGGACCGGCGCCCACGTCCCGTCCATCCCCTCCGGGATGATCGGCTTCCACAGGTTGAACATGTCCGGGTCGAGGGCCTCCCTCAGTCCCCCCCATCCCCCGAGCGCGGACAGCCCGAACCAGGTGAGCAGCCCCGACCCCAGCACCAGCACCAGCGTCTGCAGCGCCTCGGTGTAGGCGACCGCGCGCATCCCCCCGGCAACCGTGTACACACCGGTGAGCACGATCACGACCAGCGAACCCACCCAGAAGCTGTTCAGCACCCATGCCCCGAGTTGCAGCTGCACGTCGGGCAGGAGCGTCGCGAAGACCACACCGCCGGCGAAGATCCCCACCGCGATCTTGGTCAGCACGTAGCTCACCAGGGAGATCAGCGAGAGCACCCAGCGCGCGGCCGGCGAGAACCGCCGCTCGAGGAACTCGGGCATGGTGTAGACCCGCGAGCGCATGAAGAACGGGACGAACACCCAGGCCAGCACCAGCAGGCACCACGCGTGCAGCTCGTAGTGGGCCAGGGCCACGCCGTCTGTGGCCCCCGAGCCGGCCAGGCCCACGAGGTGCTCGGAACCGATGTTCGACGCGAAGATCGACGCCCCGACGATGAACCAGCCGAGGTTGCGGTTGGCGAGGAAGTAGTCGTCCGGCGTGTCCTTGCGCCTCTGGAAGACCCACGCGGCGAGCCCGCCCACGACCCCGAGATAGGCGAGGATGATCAGCCAGTCGAGGGTCGCCATGGGGTCAGCCCGCCACCCCGAAGGTCAGAACGGTGCGCGTGCTGTACGCCTCGCCGGGACGGAGAATGGTGGAGGGGAAGGCCGGTTGGTTGGGAGAGTCCGGAAAGTGCTGCGTCTCCAGGCAGAACCCGCTCCGGTGACCGTAGACGCGGCCGGCTTTGCCGGTGATCGTGCCGTCGAGGAAGTTCCCCGAGTAGAACTGGACCCCCGGTTCCGCGGTGTGGATCTCCAGGGTGCGACCGGTGAGCGGCTCCAGCACGAACGCCGCGCGATGCAGGCCCCCGCGGTTGTTTTCCGTTAACCCTGACGTTACGTCAGGGTCGTCCGCGTCCAGCACGAAGTTGTGGTCGTAGCCCAGTCCGGCCGCGAGCTGCGGGTGGTCGTCGTTGATGCGCGCGCCGATGGCGGTGGCGGTGCGGAAGTCGAAGGGCGTGCCCCCGACGGGCGCGAGCTCGCCGGTGGGGATCAGCGTCGTGTCGACGGGGGTGAAGCGACTGGCGTCGAGGGTGAGTTCGTGCCCGAGGATGTCGTCGCTGGCGCCCCCGGCGAGGTTGAAGTAGCTGTGCTGGGTGAGGTTGACCGGCGTCGCGCGGTCGGTGGTCGCGTGGTAGTCGAAGATCAGTTCGTCGGCGTCCGTGAGCGTGTAGGTGACGCGCACGTCCAGCGTCCCCGGATACCCCTCCTCGCCGTCCGCGCTGGTGTAGGTGAAGACGACCCCGACCGCGTCCTCGCGTTCGAAGGCCTCGCCCGCCCACACCACCTTGTCGAAGCCGACGTCGCCGCCGTGCAGGTGATTCGGCCCGTTGTTGGTCGCCAGCGCAAAGGTCTCGCCGTCCAGTGTGAACTGTCCCCCGGCGATGCGGTTGCCGTAGCGCCCGATGATCGAGCCGAAGTAGGGCGATCGCGCCTCGTAGGGTTCCAGGGAGTCGAAGCCCAGGACGATGTCGTCCCAGCGTCCGTCCCGGTCCGGCGTCTTGATCGAGAGGATGATCCCCCCGTAGGTGATGGCCCTCACCTCGATGCCGTTGGCGTTGGTCATCGTGAAGAGGTCGACGACTTCGCCCGTCGCGGTCGTGCCGAACGGGACGGTGGCGATGCTTCGCGGCATGAGGGAGTCGTCGGGTGCGCAGGTGGCGAGGATGGGCAGGATGGCGGTAAGTGCGATCGCGGCCGGTCTGGTCGACGCGGATCTTGCAAGGGCCATGAGAAGCGCTCTTTTCCGAGGGTTCCGAGGAGCCACTCTTGCTGGCAGTTTCTGCCGCCCTCAATATGCTCCGGGACATAGTAGAGGCTCCCCCTGGCGGAAGCTACCACTCCGTGCGGTCACCGGAGGATCCCATGAGCGACGGCTCAGGAAGGCACGACGCGACCCGGCCGGACAAGACCCGGCCGGACATGAGCCGGCCCCGCACGGGCCTCCATAAAATGACTCGCCGCGATGTGCTGGAAACCGTGAGCAAGGCGGCAGTCGCGACCGTTGTGCTGCCGCCGTCGGTCCGTGGAACGTCGGCAGCACCCTACAACCTCCCGGCTGAGCCCGTTTCGCCGCCCGAGCCCCTCATGGCGGCAGCCGGACCCGATCGCGTGACCGTGCTCCCTGGCGCGACCTACGTCAACGGATGGGCGGGGCATGGCGAGCCACCGGTGCGGCGGCGCCGGCGCTGGGGCGATCCCGAGCCGCCGTCTCCCGAGCCGGAGCAAGAGGTGGCCGTGAACTGGTCGAAGGAGTCGGGCCCGGGTGATGTCGCCTTCGCCGACCCCGCGTCCGTCGTGACCACGGCCTCCTTTTCGGCGCCCGGTGCCTATGTGCTCAGGCTGACTGCGAAGGACGGCGAGGAAGAAGTCACGTCGTCATTCCACGTTACGGTCGAAGCGGCGCCATCGCGGTTGCCGCTGGAGGCGGTTCACACGAAGCGATACCGCATCACGGACCGGCTGTGGGGCCGGAAGGCCAGAGCGCTCATGGTCAACTGGATCCCGTGGTGCATCGACCAGATCAACCGGTCGGACCTGGAACTCGGCCCGGGTGGGATCGACAACTTCATCGAGGCGGCCAGGGCCTTGGCGGGAGAGCCCCACGGCAGCCACAAGGGGTACGTCTTCTCCAACGCCTGGGTGCACCAGACCGTCGAGGCGATGTGTATTGCGCTCATGGTCGACCCCCGGGACGATCCCGAAGTCATCGCGGCCCACGACAAGATGAGGGCGACGCTGGAGGACTGGATCCCGAAGATCCTCGCGGCGCGGGAGCCCGACGGCTACCTGCACACCGCGTTCACCCTGCGCGACCGCGATCGTTGGGCCGAGCGCTGGACACCCGAAGGCAGGCGTCATCACGAAGGGTACGTGGCCGGATACTTCATCGAGTCCGCCATCAACCACTACGTCATGACCGAAGGACGCGACACGCGACTATATGACGCGGCCGTGCAACTCGCCGACACGTGGTACGAGCAAATCGGACCCCCGCCGAAGCAGGAGTGGTTCGACGGACACCAGGAGATGGAGCAGGCGCTGGTACGCTTCGGCCGTTTCGTCAACGAGGTCGAGGGGGACGGGCGTGGAGACCGGTACTCGGAGTTGGCGAAGTTTCTCCTGGACTGCCGCCGCGGGGGCGGGGAATACGATCAGAGCCACCTTCCCGTGGTGGAGCAGTACGAGGCCGTCGGACACGCGGTACGCGCGGTGTACGGCTATTCGGCCATGGCCGACGTGGCGCTCGAAACGGGTGACGTGGACTACCTGAGCGCGGTCCGCTCGCTGTGGGACAGCATCGTCCACAGGAAGTACTACGTGACGGGCGGGGTGGGGAGCGGGGAGACGTCGGAGGGCTTCGGACCCGACTACTCGTTGCGGAACATGTCCTACTGCGAGTCCTGCGCCAGCTGCGGCGAGCTCTTCTTCCAGTCGAAGATGAACCGTCTCTACGGGGACGCGCAGTACGCCGACCTCATCGAGGAGACGATGTACAACGCCCTGCTGGGGTCCACCGACCTTGAGGGCCGGCACTACTACTACGACAACCCGCTCGACAACCGGATCGCCCGCTACGCCTGGCACCCCTGCCCCTGCTGTGTGGGCAACATCCCGCGGACGCTCCTGATGCTGCCGACCTGGATGTACGCGAAGGACGCGCGGGGACTCTACGTGAACCTGTTCATCGGCAGCACCGTGACCCTGGAGGACGTGGCCGGTGCCGATGTGGAGGTGGTGCAGGAGACCGAGTACCCTTCGGACGAAAAGGTGGCGATCATCGTCAATCCCGCCGAACGCAGGCGGTTCAGCGTGCGCGTGCGGGTGCCGGGCCGGATGGTAAGCGACCTGTACAGGGCCACGCCCGACGCGGACGGCATCACCTCCATCAGGCTCAACGGGACGCCCATCGATCCGTTCGTCGAAAACGGCTACGCGGTGATCGACCGCACCTGGGAGGCCGGAGACCGGATCGACCTGGTCCTCCCCCTGCAGGTGCAGCGCGTGTACGCCGACGAGCGGATCGAGGCGAACCGAGGGCGCGTGGCGCTCAGGTACGGCCCCCTCGTGACAACATCGAGGCGGTGGATCAGGACATTCGCCAGCCGCTGCCACCGGACGCCGGTCTGACGCCCGAATGGCGCGAGGATTTCCTGGGGGGCGTGACCGTGATCACCGGTACCTTCGCCGACGGCTCGCCCCTGCTGGCGATTCCGAATTACGCGCGGGAGAACCGGGTGGACGGTACTTACGGGCCCCGGCGACCGGAGCCCCGTGCGGACGGGAGCCGTGGCGAGCCGTTCCCGGTGACGTCGGTGGTGTGGATCGAGGAGAGGTGACCCCCGGGATGGCCAATGGTGCGCCATCGCGGCAGCGTTGAAGCGACGTAACGGAGCGAACCGAGGTCGGTTTCCACGTCCTTAATTCACTCGCCGCAGCTCCCGCCTGAACCTCCTCAGTTCCGTCTCCCCATCGATGAACAGGCACTCCAGTCCCGCCATCGCGGCGAAGTCCTCCAAGTGCTCCGCGATCAGCGCCCGCGAGAATCCCGTGTGATGCGCGCCGCCCGCGTGGATCCACGTGGCGACCGCGGTTTCCAGATCCGGACGCGGCTTCCACAACGCGCGCGCTACCGGGAGCCTCGGTAGCGGTGCGACCGGCTCGATCACCTCCACCTCGCTGACCACCATCCGGAAGCGGTCGCCCAGGTCCACCACCGTCACGTTCACGGCCGGCCCGGCGGCCGCATCGAACACGAGCCGTACGGGGTCCTCCCGGCCCCCGATCCCGAGCGGGTGGACCTCGCACGACGGCGTCCCCGCGGCGATCGACGGGCAGATCTCCAGCATGTGGGCGCCCAGTACGGCCTGGCCTTCCGGGTCGAGGTGGTAGGTGTAGTCCTCCATGAAGCTGGTGCCGCCCGGGAGGCCGTGTGCCATCACCTTCATGGACCGCACCAGCGCGGCGTGCTTCCAGTCGCCCTCGGCGCCGAACCCGTAGCCGTCGGCCATGAGGCGCTGGACGGCGATGCCGGGGAGCTGGCGCAGGCCGTGCAGGTTCTCGAAGGTGTCGGTGAAGGCGTAGAAGCCGCCGTCGGACAGGAAGGAGCGCAGCCCCAGTTCGATCCGCGCCGCCTCGCGCAACGACTGGTGCCGCGCGCCGCCCGGCAGCAGCGACTCCATCATCGTGTAGGTGTCGGCATATTCCCCGCACAGCGCATCGACGGCTGCCTCGCCCGCGGCCTCGACGTGCGCCACGAGGTCCCCGAGCCCGTACCCGTCCACCGCATACCCGAAGCTGCGCTGGGCCTCCACCTTGTCGCCGTCGGTCACCGCGACCTGCCGCATGTTGTCGCCGATGCGCGCGATCCTCATGCCCTGGCTGTCGTGCCACGCTGCCGCTGCCCGGAGCCAGGTCGCCATCCCGTCCTGCACGGCTGCGTCCTGCCAGTGACCGACGACCACCTTCCGCTCGATGCCCAGCCTGGTGCAGATGAAGCCGAACTCGCGCCCCCCGTGCGCCGACTGGTTCAGGTTCATGAAGTCCATGTCGATGGTGGACCAGGGGATGTCGCGACCCATCTGGGTGTGCAGGTGGCAGAGCGGCTTCGCGAGCCCGCTCAGTCCGCCGATCCACATCTTGCCCGGACTGAACGTGTGCATCCACGCGACGACGCCGATGCAGTTGGGCGCGGCGCCCGCCTCGCGCAGAGCCGCCGAGACCTCCTCCGGCGTCGTCACCACCGCCTTGAAGACGACGCGCACAGGCAGCGTCCCGGACCTGTTGAGGCCCGCCACGATCGCCTCCGAGTTGGCCCGCACGCGCTCCAGCGCCTCTGGCCCGTAGAGGTGCTGGCTGCCGGTAACGAACCAGGCTTCGAGCGGCGTGTAGTCGATCACGCGGCTGTGTACCTGGCGCCCTTCACCGCAGTTCGTCCGCGCGCACCATCCTGAGCCCGAAGACGGTCGCGATCTGGCTGTCCGGCTTCGCCTGCAGACGCACGGTCACCTGTTCCTTGCCCGCAGCCACCCCGGCCGGCAGCGGATACGCGACGTCGTAGAAGCGCGGCGGCTCGCTGCGGTCGATTTCGGGCTCGGCCACCCTGGTCCCGTCCACGAGGATCTCGAACGACGCCGGTGTGCCCCGGCGGTCATCGCTATAGTACGTCGCAATAAGCGTCATGGGACGGTCCGGCGCCACCGGGATGTCGAAAGAGAACCAGCCCCCGCCCCTGCGTCCCGGCCGGCCCAGCATGCGCTGCGTCACTGCGTCCTCGCTGCCCTGGTAGTTGAACGCGTCCTCGAAGACGCGCTCGCCGGGCTCCAGGTACGCCACGGTGGCCCCCTCCAGCCTTCTCAGGCGCTCCGCTTCGGCGGCGTATTCGACCTTCTGCTCCTCCCATTCGTCCGGTGTGAACAGATCCCAGTACGTCGAGTATGTTCGCCGGTGCAGGCGGAAGAACGGGTGAAGGTCGACGTCCGTGGCCCGTCCGGCGGCGTCCGGCTCGCGGCCGACGCCATCCGTGCGGAAGTGGCCCGCCGCTCCGTCCACCGCCCGCACCCACGACGCCACCGGCTCCTCGGCCGCAACGATCACCGGCACCTTGGGCGGCTCACGCCGCTCCGAACCCTCGCCGCCGCGTTCGCGTTCCGGCCCCAGGTCCCCGGCCAGCACGATCGGTCCCCACATGATGGACGCGCGGCGCGGGTTGTCCGGGAGCGCCTCCAGCCGGAGCGGTTTGGGCAGGTCGACCTCCACCACGTCGCCGCTTCGCCATGTGCGCTTCAGTTCCCTGAACGTGCTGGCATCGTACTGGAGCCGCCCGTACTGGCTGCGGCCGGTGAATTCGAGGCCATCGGGGCGTGCGGCGGGCGCCACCACCTCGCCGTTGACCCTCACGGCGAAGCCGTCGCCTGCCCAGAAAGGCTGCCGCAGCATCAGGGTGAACTCGCGCGGCTGCCGCGCCTCCACGCGGAGCGTCGCGGTCTCGCCCTCCGGGAACCCGGTCTCCATGGCCAGCCGCACTCCTGCGTCGGCCCAATCCACCGTGGAAGGCGCGTAGAGGTTCACCCACAGCCTGTCGCCGTCCTCGTAGTAGAGCCCGTCCCCGTGGAGCGCATGGCTCTCCATCCCCGACCCCACGCAGCAGGTGAAGCTGCGCTGCATGTCCTGGTACTCGCGCTGCACGCCGCGGCCCACCGGCACCATGTAGCAGGTACGCCCGTCCTCCGGGTCGATCGAGGACAGGATGTGATTGAAGAGCGCACGCTCGTGGAAATCGGCGTAGTGCGGGTCCGGCCGGAGCGAGAAGAGCTGCCGGGTCAGCTTGAGCATGTTGTAGATGTTGCACGTTTCGGCCGTGCGCCCGTCGATGCGATCGCTGAGCTGCCCGGGCGGGCCGAAGTACTCGTCCTTGCCGTGGCCGCCGCTCGAGAAGGTGTGGTTCTGGACCACGCTGTCCCAGAAGAAGCTCGCGCCGATCAGGTCCGCGGGATTCCCCGTCAAGGCAAAGCGGTCCGCGGAGCCGATGAGCTTTGGCACGGCGGTGTTCCCGTGCTTGCCGGCAAGGATGTCCTGGTGCCGTTGCAGGGGTTCGATGAAGGCGCGGTGCTCGAACTTGTACGAGAGGTCGAGCCAGCGCTCGTCGCCGGTGTCGGCGAAGAGATCGACCATGATCTCGTTCATGCCGCCAAACTCGGTGTTCATCATGTGCTGGAGCTGGGCGTCGGAGAGGCCCGAGAGGATCCCTTCCGCCCACGTCGCGAAGGCGATCTCCATCTCGAGTGCGGTCTCGTTGCCGGTGAAGCGATAGGCGTCGCGGAGGCCGCCGAAGGTCTTGTGCAGCGTGTACCAGGGCGCCCACTCGCCGTTCAGGTCGAAGGACGCCGAACGGATCTCGCCGCGGGCGAGTTCCCCGAAGGCCCGCCGCAGGCCCGCCAGCGCGCTGAGGTAGCCGTCGCCGTGGGCATCCTGCACCTCTTCGAGCTCGGTGACCAGGTAGTCCGCGCGGTCCCTGTAGCGCTCGTCGCCTGTGGCGGCCCACATGAGGCTCACTGCGGTGAGGTGGTGACCCGCGATGTGGCCCGTCAGGTTGCGTCCGTCGCCGTCCCAGCCGCCGTACGGCTCACCCCTCGGCGTGAGGCCGGCCCGGTCGCGGTAGTACGCGAGCATCCGGTCGGGTTCCAGGTCGAGCAGATAGCGACCGTTGAGGTCCTGGGTGTGCTTGAGAGGGCCGCCGGTGAGGCGGACTGCGCTGAGCGGGAGGGCACGGGCGTTGATGAGCCCTGCCGCGGCGGCCAGGGCAGCGGTGCGAGCGCCCGATCCGGTGCCGATTGGCGAGCAGCCCAGCAGGGGCAGCGTGCCGGCTCCGAGGCCGATCTTGAGAGCGGTGCGGCGTGAGACCGTCATCGGGGAACCTCCTGACTCCGAGGTTGGGGATTGCCACACCGGTACACGTTACGGCGCGAGTCGGCACTGGCGCTATACGCCCTGTCGCCCGGCAGCCGGCGGCGATACGCTGATTGTCGGTGGTCAAGTCGGCCGAAGGTGTGGACCTGCCGATGGATGGACTTCGATTGACACGTGATGGCTACGCCGCTCCGGCGCCCCCGAAGCCGGTTGCGTGCACCTCCCGGCGGGGGTTCCTGCGCGAGGCCGGTCTCGGCGCCCTGGCGCTGTCGTTCGCGCGTTGCACGCCGGACACCCCCCATCGTCCGGAAGACGGCACACGACGCGGTGCAGCCAACGCGTCCGGCGAGGCTCCGGACTGCCCCAATATTCTCCTGGTCACGACCGACTACCAGAGCGGGATGGACGTCCCCGCGATCGGCCACCGCTTCCTCGACATGCCTACGCTCGACCGCCTCTCCCGGGAGGGGGCGACCTTCCGCCGCCACTATTCGACCGGGCCAATCTGCATCCCGGCGCGCAACACCTGGATCACCGGGCAGTACCCCCACACCCACGGCAAGTGGGAGAACATCGGTGGGTGGGTGCCGGAGACGAGTCCGGTGCTCATGGCGGAACTCGGCGCGCGCGGGTATCAGACCACCGCGGTGGGCAAGCTCCACCTGGGCTTCCCCGACGACGAGCCCGTTGGAGGCTTCGACCGCTGGGTCTCGGCCGACCGCAAGGGCAACTTCGGGGCCGCGGGCCAGCAGGACGACTACGCCGCCTTCCTGGCGGAACGGGGACTCGTGCGCGACGACTATCTGCGGATGGGGGTCGAGGCGCCGACGCCCCACGTCTACGACTGGCCATGGGACGAGTCCTGGCACATCGACCACTACGTCGGCGCGCGCGCCCTGGAGATCGTCGAGCGCGGCGAGCTGCGGGAGCCGTGGTTCTTCTGGATCTCCTTCAACGGTCCCCACAATCCGTGGGATCCGCCGGCCCGCTGCTCGGCTCCCTACAGGGAGATGGAGCTGCCGCTGGGGCATACCTTCCCCGGCGAACTAGACACCAAGCCCACCGACCACACGCGGCTGCGCTTCAACTACACCGGCGACATACCCCGTCTGATCGACTCGGACTACCGGCGCCGCGACCAGATCATCCACGCCATCCGCGCGGGCCACTACGGCAACCTGTCATTCATCGACGAACAGATGGGCCGCGTTATCGGCGCGCTGGAGCGGCGCGGCGAGCTGGACGACGCCATCGTCATGTGGACCAGCGATCACGGCTCCCACCTCGGCGACCACGACCTGATCCACAAGGGCACGCACTACGACCTCTCGGCGCGCGTGCCGCTCGTCGTTCGCCATCCGGCGAGCATCGAGCCCGGCGTGCGGGACGGCTTCAGCGCCCACGTCGATCTCATGCCGACGCTCCTCTCGCTGGCCGGCGCGCCGCTGCCCGAAGCGATGGAGGGCCGCGACCTCACCGCGCTCCTGAGGGACGCCGAGGCTTCGGTGCAGGACGAGGTCTTCATCGAGGTCCGCGGCAATGTCTCGATCGTGACGGACCGCTGGAAGCTCGGGCTCTATCCCCACGATGGGGAAGGCGACCTCTACGACATGGAGGACGACCCGTTCGAGCTGATCAACCGCTTCGAGGACGGGGACTACGCGGATGTGCGCGAAGAGCTGTCAGAGCGGATCCGGGACTTTTCACCGGTGTGGCCGCCGGCGTTCTCGGTGGTGGGCGGATGATGACGCGCCAGGCCCGTCCCCGCCGACTGTTGGCCGCTGCCGCGCTGGCGCCAGCCCTCTCCCTGGGCATCCACGCCTGCACCGTCCCCGATGCTCGTCCACCCGCGGACGCCGCCGGCCGCCCCAACGTGCTCTTCATCGCCATCGACGACATGAACGACTGGATCGGCCCGCTGGGCGGCTACCCCGGGACGGTTCACACACCGAACCTGGAGCGCCTCGCGCAGCAGGGCATGACCTTCACCAACGCGCACGTGCCCGCGGTCTCCTGCAACCCGTCCCGGATCGCGGTGCTGACCGGGTTGCGCCCGTCCACCTCCGGCGTCTACGACCTGCGTACGCTCTGGTACGACGCGCCCGCGCTCCAGGGAGTCGCTACGCTGCCCGGGCACTTCCGCGCGAACGGCTACCGGACCCTGGGCACGGGCAAGATCTTCCACGCCCTTTCGTGGCTGAACGGCGACTACGGCGTGGACCAGAACGACCGGAACGCATGGGACGAGTTCCATCCTTCGCTCGACCAGCAGATGCCCGACGCGCGCTTTCCCGAAGGGACGGTGCGGACCGTCGACGAGCAGGGGTTCTGGCTGTATGAATGGGAGCGCGTCGCGGCCGGCGTGGGCGAACTCTCCGAGATCGACGTGCCCTACTACATGGACTGGGGCCCTTTCCCGGAGGGCGAACCGTTTCCGGACGAGCAGGTCACCGACTGGGCGGTGGACCAACTGGGCCGCGACCAGGGGCAGCCGTTCTTCCTGGCCGTGGGCATCTTCCGGCCGCACATCCCGTGGTTCGTGCCCGAGCCGTTCTTCGAGCTGTACCCGCTGGAGGACGTGCTTCTGCCCGAGCCGGGGGATTGGCGCGAGGGTCTGCCCGAGGCCGGGCAGCGGATGGGGGCGGAGCGCAGGGTCTGGCACCGCTGGATCGAGGCCAACGGCGAGTGGCCGCGGGCGGTACAGGGGTATCTGGCGTCGATCAGCTTCGCGGACGCGCAGGTCGGGCGGCTGCTCGATGCGCTGGAGGCGAGCGGGCGGGCGGATGAGACGATCATCGTGCTCTGGTCCGACCACGGCTTCCACCTGGGGGAGCGGGAGACGTGGGAGAAGTTCACCCTCTGGGAGGAATCCACGCGAGTGCCGTTCTTCGTTGTTGCACCCGGTCAGGTGGAGCCGGGCTCCAGGTCGGGGCGCGCGGTCGATCTGCTGGACATCTATCCCACGCTCGTGGAGCTGACCGGGGTGCCGGCGCCCGGCCACGAGTTCGAAGGCGGCAGTCTGATGCCCTGGTTCCGCGATCCCGCGCGCCTTCGGGACCGCCCGGCGATCTCGACATTCGCCAGCGGCCAGCACACGGTGCGGACGGACCGGTGGCGCTACATCCGGTACCGGGACGGCAGCGGGGAACTGTACGACCACGACAGTGACCCGGAGGAGCGGACGAACCTGGTGGCGGATCCGATGTATGCGGATACCGTGGCCGCGCTGGCCCAGTGGCTGGCGCCGATCCTGGAGGCGGAGGAGGCCAGGGGGACGGGGGGCAACTGACGGCGGGTGTTCCGCGGTCGCGTGGTCGCGCTGGCCCCAGGCCGGCGGTCGCGCGGTCAGCGTTCCAGTTCCGCGATCAGCGCCGGGCCTGCGGGGTCGAACGGGTGGGCCTGGGCGAGGGCGCGGGCATAGCGCAGTGCCTCGGCCGCGCGGGCTCCGTCGCGGTGCAGCGTCGCGAGGGCAATCAGGAGGTCGCGGTCGCGCGGGTGCTCCACCAGTGTCCGCTCGAGGACGGCCCGGGCCATGGCGGTGTCCCCGGCCGACTGGAGGGCGATGGCGTATACGTAGGCGAAGCGCGTGCCTTGGCGCTCCAACTCTGCGGCGCGTTGCAAGAGAGGCATTGCTTCGCCCGCACGGCCGTTGCGGACCAGGAGGAGCCCCAGCGCATGATGCGCATCCGCCGACCCGGGGGACAGCTCGATCGCGAAGCGCAGCAGCGGCTCTCCCTCCGGATCGCGGCCGGCGCGGAAGTAGAGATCCGCGAGGTTGATGTAGGCCGGCACGAAGGCGGAGTCGAGGGAGATCGCCGTTTCAAGGGCTCGTTCCGCGTCCGCCGGGGAGCCCAGGGCCGCTCCCAGCCACGCCAGGTTGAGCTGCGACTCCGGGCGTTCCGCACCGGCGAGCTGGGCCTCGCGGTATTCGGCGACGGCCCGGGCCGCAGCCGGCAGCGCGGACGGCGCCACCGCCTCGACGGCGGCCAGACGCACGGCACGCACCGGATCGTCAAGAAGCGGTGCGGCCATGGTAGCGAGCTCGGGCGTCGGCGCCAGGCGAATTCCCCTCAGCGCGCCCATCCGCACGAGTGGGTCGGGATCGCGCACGCCCCGCCGGACCGCGGCGACGCGCTCCGGGCTCGGATCCCCGCCCAGCAGCGTCAGCGCGGTCGCTCGCGTGATCGATGGCGCCTTCGAGTCCCGCAACAACGCGTACAGACCCGAACGGCTCAGCGGGTCTCCCTGGCGGGCGGACGCGATGGCCTCGGCGTAGTGCTCGGTGCGCCGGATAGGGACACTGTCCGCCCGCCTGGCGATTTCGGTGGCTGCCTCCGTGCCGGTCATCCCGGAGTGGCACGACGTGCACGGGTCCGGCGCCCCCACCGCTTCGGCGACTTCCGGTGCGGGCACACGGAAGGAGTGGTCCCGCCTCGCATCGATCCCCATGTAGGTGCGCGCCGGCATGTGACAGGAGACGCACCTTGCCGCCTCCGTTCCCGCCTCGTGAAAGTGGTGCGCGGAGGCGTCGAATCGCGCGGGCGCGTGGCACCGGGTGCAGACGGCGTTGCCCTCGTCCCCGCGCACGCCCAGCGAATGCGCGTCGTGACAGTCGTTGCAGGTGACCCCGGCGCGGTACATGGCGCTTTGCACGAAGGAGCCCCAGACGTAGACCTCTTCCCGGATCTGGCCGTCCGCGAAGTAGAGGCCGTCTTGCAGCAGCGCCGGCTGGTGGGTGTCGAGCAGCGCTTCGCCGTGCACGTACCCCGCGGTGATGGCCGTGCGGCGTGCGTGGCAGCGGCTGCATGCGTCCAGCTGTCCGTCGCGCCCGGGATCGCCGCGCGGCAGTGGAGTACCCGTCACGGGGTCCGGCGCCCAGGCAGCCGGATCGTGGGGTTCGAAGTAGACGAGCAGCCCGCGGTTCGACGCCCCTGCAGCCCCGGGCGATGGGGCAGAGCCGTCAGCGACGGCCTCCGCCCACTCCACATGCTCCGAACCCGGTCCGTGGCACGCTTCGCACGCCACATCCAGCTCGGCCCACTCGGTCGAGAAGCGATTCGTAGCGGGCGAGTAGTTCTTCGTCAGCCCCGTCGAATGGCACTCGGCGCACATCGAGTTCCAGGTCAGGTCGGGTCCGGTCCAGTGTTGCGCTCGGCCACTGGCACTCGGATCCGCATCCCCGTCTGCAGGGTCCTCTGGCCGGTCCGCCCCGACCTCCCCGGCCCGCACATCGAACCACCGCTGTCCCCCGGCGGCAGCCGGGCGCGAGTCCCACGCGATCGGCAGCACCTGGTAGCGTCCGCCCGGGAGCTCGACCAGGTACTGCTGGAGAGGAGAGACCCCGAAGGTGTACGCAACGCGGTGATCCACCGGTTCGTTCCGCGGCCCTGCGAGTGCCATGCGCGGACCCTCCGGTGCGTCCTCGCGAGCGAAGAACGCGCCGTCCCTGCGCACGAACGTCCATACCGCGCCGTCGCCCTCGTAACTCACGCCGCGGAAGTCGCCCAGGACCGACTCCGGGGTCGCGTCCTGCATCGCGAGGTCGTGGTGCGAGCCCTGCCAGAGTTCCGCCTGGGCCTGGTGGCAGGACGCGCAGACATCGCCGCCCACAAAGCTCGGCGGGGACACCGCCGCTCCCTTCCCGCTCTCCCCGCCGCACGCCACGAGGGAGGCGGTCAGGCAGATGGTTTGCGCTCTTCGCATGTCGGTTCCGCCCGGTCTGTGCGCGCCAGGATAGGTGCGGACGCTCGCAGGCGGCAAGAACGCTTGTCCGCCCACGCGTGGCGCGCTATATCGAAACCGGCGACGTTTGCCCTGGTCGGGACGCCCACCTTCGCAGGAAGAGAGGTTCATGATGCGTCCACCCTTCCTCCGCCTTTCCGTTCCCGGAGTCCTCGCCGCGCTCCTCCTCGCCGGCGATCCCGTCACACCGGCCGGCCGAGCCATAGCCGCCCAGACCGCCACCGCAATCGTCGGGGCGACGCTCATCGATGGCAACGGCGGTCCGCCCCTCGAGGACGGCACGATCGTCTGGGCCGGCAACCGGATCACGGCTGTTGGACCGAGCGGCGAGGTGGACGTGCCCGAGGGCGCCACCGTGATCGACGGCGCGGGCAAGTTCGTCACCCCCGGCTTCATCGACAGCAACGTGCACCTGTCGCTGTACGGGGCGGGGGAGACGATCGTCCGCTACTTCGACCGCAACGCGGCGCTGACGCTCGAGGCCGCGCAGATGCAGCTCAAGCACGGCTTCACGACCGTGCGGGACAGCTACGGGTCGCTTCTCGCCCTGATGGAGGTTCGCGATGCCATTGCCCGCGGCGACACGGTTGGCCCGCGCATGCTGGTGGCGGGCAACATCGTGGGTTGGGGCGGGCCGTATTCGATCAGTTTCTCGCTCATCCGCGAACGGAACCTCACGCTCTTCCAGGAGCAGTTCAACGACTACATCACCCAGGGTTCCGGCGAGGAACTCATGGAGATGGAACCCGAAGACCTCCGAGTCGCGATCAACGACTACCTCGACCTGGGGCCGGACTTCATCAAGTTCGGGGGGACGGGCCACTTCTCGAATCCGATCATGATCGGGTTCTCGCACAGGGCCCAGCGCGTGATGGTCGAGGAGACGCACAAGCGCGGCCTCTCCGCCGAGACGCACTCCACGAGCCCCGAGGGTCTGCGCATCTCCGTGGAAGCGGGGATCGATCTGATTCAGCATCCCGGGGTGCTGTCCTCGGACATGTCGGACGAGCTGATCGAGATGATCGTCGAACGCGGCATTGTGTGCGCGTTCCTCTCCAACACCGTCACGGGCAAGGCCTGGCAGGATCACCTCGATGCGCAGGCCGAGCGGACGGAGAGGGAGGCCGAGGAGAAGGCCGAAGCGGAGACGGAAGGCCGGGACGAGGACGCGAGGAAGAAGACCTCGGCCGAGTTGCGGGCCGAGCGGCGCGCGCGCGGCGAGGGCATTGAGATCCGCCGCCGCAACACCGAGAGGCTCATCGAGGCCGGATGCATTACCACCATCGGGACCGACAACTACCTGGGCAGCGCTCCCGAGTTCCGACGGTCGCCCAAGGCCGAGAACCAGGCATTCGGGATGGGCAGCGTCATCGCGACGGAAGGGCTGGTCGAACTCGGCATGACCCCGATGGAGGCGATCGTGGCCGTCACGAGGAACGGCGCGATCGCGTGCAAGATGCTCGACGACCTGGGCACGCTGGAGGTCGGAAAGTTCGCGGACCTCCTGATCCTCGATGCGAACCCTGTCGAGGACATCGCCAACATCCGCGCGATCGGCACGATCATCCGCGACGGACGCATGGTGGACCGCGACGCCCTTCCGTATGAACGGATCTTCTCAAGACCTGGCAAGGGTCATGCGTGGTGAGCAGGGCGTCACCCATGCTGGAATCCGCCGCCGGACGAACGCCTTGGGACCGCAGGCGGATTACTTGTAAACTTTACCATACTTTATGTAAGGTTTGGTTTACAGTTGTGCCAATCGGCTTGTGCCTTCAAGCCGCCGCCGCTCATTCTGCGCTTGCCCAGCAGGTCGAGGCCCGCGGCGGCCAGCCTGGGCGGCTCGAGGTTCGGGTTGCGGGGGAGCACAGCGTGCGCGTCACGCTCAAGCCTCTGAGCTTCGCGGACGAGCTGCCCTTCTCGCCGACCCTCGCTGCCGGACGGACCTACCCGGCGCCCGTCATCTCCCTCGACCAGCTCACCGCGCCGGTCACGCGGCGTGTCGGGAACCTCGACGTGACGGTTCGCCCGGCGCCCGTTTCCGTCGAGGTGAGGCGCGCGGACGGCACCCCCGTCCAGACGCTGCGCTTCGGCCACGACGGCACGGTGACCTTCCCCATCGGCCCCCACCCCGTGCTCGGCATGGGCGAAGGCGGCCCCGAACCCGGCGAAGGCTGGCGCACCGATCACGCCGTGGAGTTCGACCGCCGCGGCCGCTTCCACGAGATGCGCCCCCGCTGGCAGTCGAACGCCTACGGCTCGCGCAACCCGGTCGCGCTGCTCGTCGGCACCGAGGGGTGGGGGCTCTATGTCGCCACGCCCTGGGTGCACGTTGACCTGAGCGACCCGGACCGCGGCGCCTTCATCCCCTGGCAGCGCGCCGCCCCTCCCACCCCAGGTCCCCCCGCCGCCCCCGACCCCGGCGCCGACGACGCGGATCGCACCTACGAGCGCCAGGTGCAGGGACGACCCCCCGCCTCCCAGCCCACCGACGTCTTCGACGCCTTCGTCTTCGACGCGCACGATCCCGTCGCCTTCATGCGGGACGTCGCCTACATCTCCGGGCCCGCGGTCATGCCTCCAATATGGGCGCTCGGGTACATGCAGTCGCACCGGGAGCTCCGCGACGACCAGCGCGACGCGGAGGAGATCCTCACCTGGGTGGTCGACACCTTCCGCGAGAAGCGGATGCCGCTCGACGCGGTCATCTACCTGGGCACGGGATTCACCCCCACCGGGTGGAACACGCCCCAGCCCTCCTTCGACTTCAACCCCCGCGTCTTCCAGCGCCAGCCGCCGGAGGTCCTCGCCGACCTGCATGCCCGCAACGTCAGGGTCATCACCCACATCGTGCCCTGGCGCCGCGACCGCCTTCCCACCCTGCACGGCACGATCCCGCCCGCTCCCGGCGACATCCTCGACCGGTCGCACGTCTTCTCCTACTGGCAGGAGCACATCCCGCTGGTGCGCGCCGGCGTAAACGCGTGGTGGCCCGACGAAGGCGACTGGTTCGACCTCTACGAGCGCATCAAGCGCCATCAGCTCTACTACGAAGGCCCGCTCTGGTCGACCCCTGACGTCCGTCCCTGGAGCCTGCACCGCAACGGGCACCTCGGCATCGCGCAGTGGGGCGGCTGGGTGTGGTCGGGCGACCCGCAGGCCACCTGGAAGACCCTGGAGGCCCAGGTCTCCGTGGGCATCAACCACTCGCTCAGCCTCAGCCCCTACTGGGGATCCGACACCGGCGGCTTCTACACCACCGCGGAGCTCACCGGCGAACTCTACGCCCGCTGGTTCCAGTTCTCGGCATTCACCCCGTCGTTCCGCGCGCACGGGCGCATCTGGCGGCTGCGGCTGCCGTGGGGGTGGGGACTCCCGAACATGGGCTTCCCGGAGGGCCAGACGGAGCTCCCGCCGGCTTCGGAGATGAACAACCCCGAGATCGAGACGATCACCCGCAGGTACGGTGAGCTGCGCTACCAGCTGATTCCGTACACGTATACGCTCGCGCGTGAGGCGCGGGACACCGGTATGCCGCTGATGCGCGCCCTGTGGCTCCACTACCCGGAGGACGAGCGCGCCCGCGGAGTCGGCAGCGAGTACCTGTGGGGCCGCGATCTGCTCGTCGCGCCGGTCTTCAAACAAGGCGCCGCGAGCCGCGAGGTCTACCTTCCAGCGGGCGTCTGGTACGACTGGTGGACGGGCGAGCGGCACACGGGCGGGCGAACGGTCACACGCGAGGTGGACCTGTCGATCATGCCGCTTTACGCGCGCGCCGGAGCCGTCATCCCCTTCGACCCTGTGCGGCAGTACATGGACGAGGAGGTCGACGAACCCACCACGATCAAGGTGTTCCGGGGCTCCGACGGCGTGTTCACGCTGTACGAGGACGACGGAGTCAGCCTCGACTACCTGCAGGGCCGCGGCACCTGGACGCGGATGACCTGGGACGACGCCGCGTCGCGACTGACGATCGAGCCGGGCGGGCCGCCGGGGGCCGTCAACCTGCTGCCCGCGGAGCGCACGATCGTGGTGGAGCTGCTCCCGGGTGGGGAGACGCGCACGGTCCTGTACGCCGGGTCGCGGGTAGAGGTGGCGTTCTGATCCGAGCCAACCTACCCCGGCCGCGGAAACACCCGCACCCTGTTCGCCCAGCCGTCCCACATCGCCGCTAGCCGAGCCAGCTCATCCGGATGGCGCGCGGCCAGATTCAGCGTCTCGGTCCGGTCGAGTTCCGTGTCGTAGAGTTCCCACGGGCCGGCGGCCCCCCGAGCCACCGCCTTCCAGTCCCCTTCCATCACGGCTCGGCTCCCCTCGTGCTCGACATAGATCGCTTCCCGGTCCATACGGCGGTCGGCGGCGAACGTCGGCACCAGGCTCACGCCCTCCATGGGCTGGATCGCTTCGCCGGCGTAGTCGGCGGGATAGGCAGCCCCGGCCAGTTCCACGAGGGTCGGCATAATGTCGATTAGGTGGCCGGGCTGGTCGCGAAGTTCGCCTGCGGCGGAGATGCCCCCCGGCCAGTGAGCGATGAGGGGCGTCGCCACACCCCCGGTGTGCGTCAGGGCCTTGTAGAGCCGGAAGGGCGTGTTCGAGACGTTGGCCCACGGCAGACCGTAGCTCTGGTAGGTGTCGTCGGGGCCGGGCATGACGGTGGGGTCGTTGCCCACCTGGATGGGCCGGCCGTCCAGCGTGAACTCGCGGCTCACGCGCTCGCCGCCACGGAGGATGTAGTCGTACCATCCCTGCGTGTTGATCTCCTCGGCGCACCCGCCATTGTCGGAGAGGAAGAGGATCAGCGTGTCGTCCAGCACGCCACGCCGGCGCAACATTTCGACCAGACGCCCGATCGCGCGGTCCATCGACTCGACCTGGGCCGCGTAGATCTCCATGCGGCGGAGCTGCCAGTCACTGTTCTGCGCCTCGTCCCAGGGTGGGGCTTCGGATTCCCGCTCCGGGAGCACCCAGCGCGGGTCCACGATGCCCGCGGCAAGCATCCGCTCATGGCGTTCCAGGCGCAGACGGTCCCAGCCGGCGTCGAAGCGCCCCCGCGCGAGGGCGATGTCTTCCTCTGTCGCGTGGAGCGGCCAATGGGGCGCCGTGAAGGACTGGTAGAGGAAGAAAGGCGCTGCGGGGGTGCCGTCCAGGTGGTCCTCGATGAACTGCACGGATCGGTCACCAATGGCGTCGGTGTAGTAGAAACCCGCCCCGAGCTCCTCGACAGGATCGTTGTCCAGGGTCAGTGTCTGCGGTTCGAAGTAGCTGCCCGCGCCCGTGATCGTGCCGAAGTAGCGATCGAAGCCGCGCTGTAGCGGCCAGTTGTGCTTCGGTCCGTCCGCCTCGATGAAGCGGGTGACGTGCCACTTGCCTGTGGCGTAGGTGCCGTAGCCGGCTTCCCGCAGGACTTCCGCCAATGTGACGCAGTCGCGCCCCAGATCGCCCCTGTATCCCGGTACGCCCCGATCGTTCATCATGCCGCCCACCCCGGCCTGGTGGGGGTAGAGCCCGGTCAGGATGCACGCCCTCGAAGGGCAGCAGCGGGCCGCGTTGATGAAGTTGGTGAAGCGGAGCCCGCCCATTCCGAGGGCGTCGATGTTGGGGGTCCGAAGCTCTCCGCCGTAGCAGCCGATGTCGGAATAGCCCAGATCGTCAGAAAAGATCAGGACCACGTTGGGGTGGGGGGCTCCGTCTCGGGACGGCTCCGTGCAGCCGGTCAGACCCCCGAACACCGAGGTGCCGGCAAGCACCGAAGAGCCCGCGAGCACCGCCGAACCGGCGGAGGCGCGGCGGATGAACTCCCGGCGGTCCATTCCCTCAATCATCATCCACTCCTCAAAAGGCCCTGATCGCCCTCACTCTGCGGGGGAAGTCCTTGTCATCGCCGTGAACCCGGCCGAGGTCGGGGAAGTCCACGTGGGCGGCCATGTCGGCGCTGACCTGGGACGAGGCCCAATACGTGAAATTGTCGACCAGGCCCGTGTCCCTGAAGTTGCCGAGCCCCGTGGCGCGAAGGTTCTCGTACATCAGCACAAGCTCGTCGGTCGAAGGCAGGAACCAGCCTCTGATCCCGTTGAGCACGAGATTCGCGCACAGATACGCGGCCGAGCCCGGCTCGTCGCAGGCGGCCAGGATATCTGCCGTGTTCTGTCTGCCGGTCCCCACCGCCGTGCCGCGCGCACCCTGGACCTCCCGCCGGAAGCACCCCCACTTCGCCCCGCCACTCTGGTCGAACGGTGCGGCCTCAAGATAACGCCAACTGTCACTTGCATGGTTCGGATTCACGTAAAAGATGAACCCTCCGGCGGGACCTGTGTCGCCCGGCGCCAGTTCGCGGCTTGACAGCCAGACGGACATCTCGCCGGCTCCGCGGTTGGCCCACAGGTGATAGGGGATCAGGGTCACGGGCATCGCAGGCGCGGATGGATCGGTCAGGCTCCGGGCTTCCGTTTCGATGACCGGGTGGCCCCCGAAGAGGTCCGCGTCAAGGCCTGTTCGCAGGTCGCCGTCGTTGTCGAAAAGCAGGTCCAGGACCTTGTCGTCCGCGACTTCGGGCCACTCGCAGCAGTACACGACAGGGCCGCGCTCGACCGCGAACCGGCCCCGGTTCTCGCGAACCCGCCCATCCGCGACCACCCTGCGGACCTCCATCGGGAACTCGACCTCGATCGTGTCGCCATCCCGCCAGAGCCGCGTGAGCGTCACGTAGCCCAACTGGTCGGGCGTCGTGTCCACCTGCCGGCCGTTCACGGACACCGTTGCTCGGGCCTCGAGCCGATCCGTGTATGCGTAGAGACCCTCCGGGTCCGGCTGGTCTCGGGCCCATCCCGGTATGCGCAGTCGGATGGTCCCTTCCAGCGCCTGCTCCGCCGACACCGTGACCGACGACCTTCCGCCCCACGGCATCTCGCTCTCCACCGAGAGCCCCAACGTACCGCCGTCCAGTTCGAACCCCGTTTCGCCGGACACGTACAGGTTCACGAAGACCACCCCGTCCGGGTCCTGTGCGTAGATGTACCCCGGCATGCGGGCCATGAAGCGCACCAGGTTCGGAGGGCAGCACTCCAGCGAGGCGCGCTGCCAGCGCAGGTCGCGGCCGTCTCCGGCGCTAGCCAGCCGATTCACGTAGAAGTAGTGGTCCCCCGACACCGACACTCCGCACACGGCATTGTTGTACATGCCGCGTTCCATCGCGTCGATGTAGCGTGCGTCACCCGAGGCGAGGAACAGGTTGTGGCTCAGGGTGATCAGCATCAGAACCGCGCAGGTTTCCGAGTAGGCGTCGATGTTCGGCAGCGAGTACGGCTCGCCGAAGCCCTCGTTGCCGGTCGTTCCGACGCCCCCCGTGATGTACATCTTCCGGCTCACGGCGTCGTGCCACATGCTCTGAGCGACCCGCAGGTACTCCTCCCGTCCCGAGAGGATGCCCACGTCCGCCATGGAAACCGCGAGGGTCAGGCAATTCACCGCGTGGCCCACCGCTTCGGTCTGCTCCAGGACGTGCATGTGGGACTGGTTGTGGCGGCTCCGCCCGACCGAGTCGTCGCGGCCCCTGATGTCCAGGTAGTGCCGGGCCAGATCGAGGTGCTGTGGGTCGCCGGTGATCCGGTAGAGCCGGGAGCAGTTGAGAGAGTCCCGCTCTCCGCCCGAGAACGGAGGGTTGTTGGCCTGGAAATCGTCGTGGAGGAGCGCCGCCGACCGAACCGCCCGATCGATCAAATCCTGTCGGCCCGTCGTCCGGTACCATGTTGCCGCGACCCCGAACTCGCGGTTGCTGGCTGGGGCCTCCTGGCCCGCCATCTCGTCGACCCTTCTTTCCACCCATGCCTGAAGCCACGGATCGGGACGGGTGACGAGCGACAGCATGGCGGCTTCGAGGACACCCCCGCGCGTGCGCCTCGGCGAAGCTTCCAGCTTGCGGACTTCGAGGGGAATGGTGACCTCGGCGTTCCTCTGCACGCGGGGTTGCCAGAAGTCGTCGGCTAGGACGACCTCGGAATGGAGGGCGGCACGAATGGGGTATTCGGCAGCCGGCGCGCGCCCCGACTTCCAGAGGTCGATGTCGGGCAGGCTGGCGATCGACGAGTGACCGGGCGTGGCGGGCAGCAGGGTTCGCTCCGCAGCCGAGTACGCCAGTGCGCCCACGGCTGGGGCGGTTCGCAGGAAGCGCCGTCGAGGGATCCGCTTGTTCATGTCCATGCCCTCAGCCTGCCTGCCATTCGATGACTCCGAACTCCCGCCACGCGATGTCCTCGTCGATGAACATCGCCGCCGGCGGGCCGATCTGCCCGGCCTCGTACGAGACCGTGCGGGGCTCGACCTCCAGGCGCAGGGCACGGGTCACGACCGGCTCGAACTCGACGGTGCTCCACGCGTCCCGCTCGACCGTGAAGGGGCCGCGGGCCGCCACCGGCCGCCACTCCCCGCCGTCCCGCCAGAGCACCCGCCACGACTCGGGGAGGTTGCAGAATCGCTTGTCGTCGAAGAAGTAGACTCGTGACGAGGAGACACGCACAGGCGCCTCGAACTCGTATTCCAGCCACGCGCGCTTGCCCACCGGCGGCCGCATGCGGAAGAAGCGATGCGACTGGTCGGCCGAGTTGATCGGCTCCCGCCCGTCGTGGATCGCCGCGAGGTCGTCGTTCTGGTCGTTGTACCCGGTCCAGCCCTTCTCGACGCCACCCGAGGTGCGCACGGCGGCGACCGGGGCCGGGAGCGCCGGCGGCAGCCAGGCCGCGGCGGGTTCCCGCGCCATCCAAACGGCCATCTCGCCCATCCCCCGGTTTGCCCACGCGTAGTAGGGGATGGCGGTGAGCCGGTGCGGAACGGTCGGGGCATCCTCGCCGCGGCTGTCTTTCCGGATCGCCTCCACGTCGCCCTGCACGATCTGAACCCCGTCCAGCAGGTCCGGCCGGAACTCGGATTCGAAAGCGGCTCCGTCCGGCACGACGATGTCGAGCGCCCGCCCGCCGTTGTCCGGCCACTCCGCGCAGTAGACCAGGGGCCCGCGCTGCAGGGCGACGCGCCTGCGGTCGTCCTGAATCGCCTGGTGGGCCAGCACCCGCCGCACCGGCATCGGCATGTCGAGTTCGACGACGTCGCCGGGCTGCCATGTGCGCTCGATCCGGGCGTATCCGCGTTCCAGCCGACGGGTGTTCACCTCCCGGCCCGCGGCCTGGGCGGCGCGTGACCCACCGCGTCCCACCCGCAGCGTCGGCGGCTCAGGATCCGCATCCGCGTACCGATACAGCTCGCCCGGCATGACCTCGCCGCGCGCCCACCCCGGGATCCGGACAAAAAGCGGGAAGGAGGCTTCGCGCTCCGGATCGATGCGGATGCGGACGCGTCCCTCCCACGGATAGCGCGTCTCCTGGCGGATCCGCACCGGCACCCCACCGACATCGAGGCGGGCGTCGGAGTTTGTGAAAAGATTCACATACAGACCCCCTGACGACGGATCGGTCGCGTACACGTAGCTGCCGATCGACGCGAGCATGCGGATCACGTTCGGCGGGCAGCAGGGAACGTTGATCCAGTCGAAGCGCTCATAGTCGCCGAAGGACATGAGCGGGTTCTGGTAGAAGAAGCGGTCCCCCCGGAGCGACACGCCGACGAGCAGAGCGTTGTACAGCACACGCTCCATCACGTCGACGTAGCGGGCGTCGCGGTCCAGGAGCGCCAGCCGGTGGCACCAGACCGCGCTTCCGTAAGCGGCACAGGTCTCGTTCCAGGCGCTGAGATTGGGCAGCTCGTGGGGCTCGCCGTACTTCTCGTGGAACCGCGTCGACCCGATGCCCCCGGTGAGGTACGTTTTCAGGTAGGTCTGGTCCTCCCAGATGCGATGGACCGCGTCGATGTAGCCGGCGTCCCCGGAGAGCGCCGCGATGTCGGTCATCGCGATATACAGGAAGGTGGCCCGCACCGCGTGCCCGACCGCCTCGGTCTGCTCCACGACGGGCTTGTGGTCCTGAGCGTAGGTGCGGTCGATGGCGTACTCGCCGGTGCGTTCGTAATCGTCCCGGCCCCGTGCGTCGGCGAAGAACTTCGCCAGCTCCCGGTAGCGCTCGTCGCCCGTGGCCCGGTACAGCGCGACCAGTCCGATCTTCAGCCCCTGGTGCCCCGAGATGTACGTCTCCTTCCCGGGCCCGTAGACGGAATCCATCTGGTCGGCGAGGCGCACCACCGCGTCCAGGAGCCCGGACTTGCCGGTCGCCGCCGCATACGCGGTCGCCGCCTCCAGCACGTGGCCCGAGACCCGGACCGACTGCTGCGGCGTCTCGATCCGCCGTTCCAGTTCCGCGAGCATCCCGTCGATGCGCTCGTCGGCATACGCCTCCAGCTCGGGGTCGGGGCGTTCCTCAAGCATATGGGCCGCCGCTTCGATGAGCTTCGAAAGGCTGAATCCCCCGTCCCCGAACCGATCGAAGCAGTACGGCAGGGAGACCGCGCGGTTGGCGTCCATCCGCGGACGCCAGAACTCGTCGGTGATCGTCACCTGGGCCGAACGGACCGGGCGGAGCGGATAGTCGGCGGCAACGGGAGAAAGCGGAGAGGCGTCGAGTTCGGCGAGCGGGCCGGTACGGTTGCCGGGGTCTCCCGCGAGTCGCTGGAGCACGGCAGGGAGGGGAAGCAGTCCTGCGCCGGCCGCCATATGCAGAAAGAGCCGGCGGTCCATGGCCCCCCGCCGCTCGGGCGCCGCGGCGAACTCGTCGGAATCCGGCCGCCGGGCCGAAGAGCGCCTCTCCATTTACTCCCTTCCGTTTCCGAGCTTCCGCTCCAGCTCGGCCACCGGACCCTCCAGAATGGGCTCCAGCATGGCCGAATAATCCGCGACCTGACGAGCGTAGCGCTCGATCCACTCCCACTGGGCTGCCGTTGGCCGCCCGCTGTAGTTGCCCACCTGGATCGTGAACCAGTTGAGGCGCCCCGCGAGGTTCACGTGTCCGGGATCCAGGACATCACCGGCGAAGCCTAGCAGGATCGGCCGCAGGGCGTCGCGCACGGCCGCGGCCTCCGCCCGGATCGAGGCGTCGCCGGAAGTCTGCTCCACCTCCTGCAGGCGGGCGTCCAGCGGCCGCAGCCTGGCCAGCGCGTCCCGCACCGTGCACTCCGCCCGCTCGATCATGGCCGCTGCGCGGTACCACTCGTCCATGTCCGCCGCCGACGCATCCACCCTCGGGTCCATGCGCACCACGACCGGCCGCTCACTCGTCTCGCCATCCAGCCTGAGGCGCACCGAATACGTCCCCGGAACCGCGCGCACCCAGGTGCCGCCGCCCCGTCTCCTCCCGCCGGGTCCCCCGCCCCCCGCCACCGCCGCTGGCGTAGCGTCCTCCCCCTCGGGAACGCACGCGGACCGCTCGTCCAGGTTCCACACCACGCGGTTCACGCCGGGCTCCGCCGGCCCCGTCATCGAGCGTACCAGGCGGTCGTCCGTGTCCATGACATCGACGCGCACCCGCCCTTCCGGCCTCCACTCCGGGTCCACCCAGTACGTCAGCAGCGCCCCGTACGGCTGGTTCGGCGCCACCCAGACGCGGTTCCCCAGCGTGCTCACGTCGGCCGCGCGGGTGTAGCGCACGGCCGGCATCGGATCGAACAGCTCGAGGCGCCCGAGTCCGCCGCCCTCCGCCTCCGGCACGCCTTCCGCCGCCGACTCGCCTCCCGCCTCCGGCGCACCCCCAGCCGCCAGGCGCTGCAGCGCGGTCACGTCGTCCAGGATGTAGAACCCCCGCGAGTGCGTGGCGATCACCAGGTCGTTGTCGCGCGGGTGCATTTCCAGGTCGCGCACCGCCACCGGCGGCAGGCCCAGCCGCAGGTCCACCCACCTGTTTCCCCCGTCGAAAGAGGCGAAGATCCCGAGTTCGGTGCCCGCATACAGCAGATTTGGCGAACGCAGATCCTCGTCGACCACGTGCACGTAGCTGCGCAGCCCGTCGCTGATGCGCCGCCAGGTGGACCCGAAGTCGTCGGTCACGAAGACGTAGGATTCGAAGTCGTCCATCCGGTGCTGGTCGATCGCGACATACGCCCGCCCCGGCACGGCGCGGGACGCCTGGATGCTCGCGACCCACGAGTTCGCCGGCGCGCCCGTCTCTTCGATGTTCGGGGCCACGTTCGTCCACGTGCCCCCACCGTCCCGGGTGATCTGCACGTTACCGTCATCGGTCCCTACCCAGATCACCTCCGGGTCGAGGGCGCTCTCGGAGATCGACAGGATTGTGCTGTGGTACTCGGCGCGCGTGTTGTCGGGCGAGATCGGCCCGCCGGAGAGCCGCTGCTTCCCGGGATCGTCGGTGGTCAGATCCGGGCTGATGATGTCCCAGTTCTCCCCGCCGTCGCGGGTGCGGAAGAGGACGTTGCCGCCGTAGTAGATCACGTCGGGGTCGCTCGGCGACATGTGAATCGGCGAATTCCAGTTGAAGCGGTACTCCTCCAGCTCGGCGCCCCCGCCCGCCGGGCCGGGCGGATACGGCTGGATGTAGCGCTCCTCGCGGGTGCGCATGTCGATCCGGGTGATATCGCCGAAGTGGCCGTTGTAGTAGATGATCTCGGGGTCGCGCGGGTCCGCGACCGTGTACATCCCGTCGGCCATGTAACGCAGCCGCACCCAGTCGCCCTCGCGCACGCCGACCCGGTTCCACTTCTCGTTCGGCCCGCGCCAGATCTCGTGGTCCTGGAAGCCCCCGAGGACGTTGTACGGCTCGGCCATGTCGAGCCCGAGATGATACGCCTGCGCCATCGGCATGTTGTTCAGAAAATCCCAGTTCCCGCCGAAGTCGTTGGAGATCCAGAAACCGCCGTCGGTCCCCGACAGCAGCCGCGCCGGGTCCGTCGGGTCTATCCAGAGGGCGTGATGGTCCCCGAACATGCTCCCGCCATGCCCGCCGAAGGTGAGCCCCCCGTCCGTCGAGACGCTGAACTGGCCCGCGAGCGTGTAGACGCGGTCCGGATCCACCGGGTCGGCGCGCACCTGCGTGTAGTAGAAGGGACGGTTGTTGAGACGGCGCTCGGCGCTGACCATCTGCCAGGCGATCCCACGGTCGTCGG
The DNA here is from genome assembly GCA_028874905.1 of Gemmatimonadota bacterium. Lineage (GTDB taxonomy): Bacteria > Gemmatimonadota > Gemmatimonadetes > Longimicrobiales > Gaopeijiaceae > Bin94. The sequence continues at coordinate 39,990 of JAPPGZ010000087.1, read as the reverse complement.
AGCGCCAGAGTTCGCCTTCCTCCCGGGACTCGATGAGCGCGTAGACCCGGTTCGGGTCCGCCGCGTGCACGCTGACCCCCACGCGCCCGATGACGCCCGTGCCCGGCAGGCCGTTCTCCAGCCCGGGGTCGGTGAGGCGCGTCCAGCTGTTGCCGCCGTCTGCCGAGCGGAAAAGACCGCTCCCCGGGCCGCCGCTGCGGAAGTGCCAGGGCCGCCGCAGGTAGTCGTACATGCCGGCGTAGACGATGTCGGGGTTGAGCGGGTCGATCGCGACATCGCTCGCGCCCGTGGTCTCGTTCACGTAGAGGACGCGTTCCCAGGTGTCGCCGCCGTCGCTGCTGCGGAAGAGGCCCCGCTCCTCGTTCGGTCCCCAAGCGTGGCCCATGGCCGCTGCGAAGAGGATCTCGGGGTTCTCCGGATCGATGACAATGCGCGAGAAGCGCTCGGTGTCGGTCAGCCCGAGGTGCGTCCAGGTCGCGCCGCCGTCGGTGCTCCGGTAGAGGCCGTCGCCGATCGAGATGCTGTTGCGCACCGCGCCCTCCCCGGTGCCGACGTAGACCACGTCCGGGTCGTCCGGGTGCACCGCGATCGCCCCGATGGACAGCGTTCCGCCGTCCTCGAAGACCGGCTCGAATGTGATCCCGCCATTCGTGGACTTGAACAACCCCGACGATGCGGCGGCCACGTAGAGGATGTTCCGGTTGCCCGCCACCCCCGCGACATCGGCGACCCGCCCGGCGAACATGGCGGGGCCGATCTCCCGCCAGGAAAGGCCGGAGAGGAGGGTTTCCTGGACGACGAGCGGGTCTGCGGCTCGATCAACTCCCGAGAGGGTCTGGGCCCGGATCTGCTGGTGAAACGGAGCGAGCACCAGGAGCGCTGGCAGCACCGTCCCGGCCAACCGGTTTCGTCGCATGCGCAGCTCCTTCGCCCGAGCACGTCGTCGCGTCGTAGCGGTCTGCGAATGCATCCAATCGCTTCGGAGCCGCCGGCAAGTCCGGCCGGGGGTCCGGTTACCATGGGGCTGGCCACGTTCGCGGGCAAGTGGGCCCCGCGCCTGGCGTTTCCGCGAGCAGCGCTAGCTCTCCGACGGCCCTTCTTCGCCGGGCCTCCGGGCAGGCGGATGGACGCGTGTGTGCCACGCCTCGACGACTTCCGGAAGCGGGTATGCCTCATCGGACGTGTACGGGTAGCGCGTCATTGCGTGGAAGGGCAGCGGATCGACCTTCCATCCCGCTGCGGTGTTGAGGTCCGAGTCCTTCAGCCATCCCTCGCTGTAGATCAGGAAGTCGCGCGTCCACCCCTCGGGTAGCGATGGGAGGCCCTCGGCATCGAAGCGGAGTGCGAGTTCATCGCCGGGCCCCATGATCGCATAGCGGTCGTCGGCTTCAAGCATCAGCGGCAGCACATCGCCGAACCGCGTGAAGGTGCCGGCAAGCGGGCGCCATCGGGCATTCCCGGAGACCGAGCCGTAGTCGAACCAGGGGGGACCGTAGCGCCCTCCCTTGCGGTATTCCCGGGAGAAGCCGCGGTAGCGCAAGTCGGCCGACGCGGGGTCGAGCACCGTCAACCGCGTTGGGGCCTCGATCGCGCCCACGGACAGAAAGACCTCGTCCCAGTAGATGTTCATATTGGTTCGGATGCGAACGCGGTGGTCGGCGGTCGGAAACAGCCCTGTGAGATCCTGCACGATCATCTTGTTCTTGCCGGACGGGAAGCTGAGCGCGGGAACCACGGTTTCCCATTGTCCGCCCGCCCCGATCACCTGCAGGTGCGGCATGACGGTCCCGAGCGCCCGCGACTGCGAAAGCGCGACGTTGATACTCGCATCGGTCGGATAGATCCATCCGCGCAGATGCAGCCGCACCGGCTGGCCGGGGGGGAAGTCCCCCAGGTCGAGCACGAGATCGTGCAGTTCGCTTATGCCCTGGTAGCGCAGCGGCTCGAAGCCGCCGACGTACACGTCGTCCGTCGCGGCAAGCGCCTCAAGAGCGTCGCGCCCCAGGTGGTCGGTGGCCGACCGTGGTCGTCGCCGCTCCGCGACCTGGTGGAGTTCCAGTCGAACCTCGGGTCCCGGTGGCACGAAGCGCTCGTCGACGAAGACGTCCACGGAATCGGGGTGATCCACGGCGATCAGATCGATCTCATCGATATAGAAGATCTCCCACAACTCGTCGGTGACCCGCAGTTCGTAGCTGCCGTCCCGTTCGCGCAGCACGTCGCCCGGAATGCGAAGGTATTCCCGGGACGCATGCGGCGGGGCGTAGAGCGCGTCTCCTCGCGCCATGAGCCCGGTCGGCATTCCCAGCGCACTCTTCCACAGGATGTCGGTCACGAATTCGAAGCGTTCTCCGTTCCAGGCGAACAGAGTGGGGCACGAACCCTTGAGAATCTGTTCCTCGACGATCGACTGGTTGGCGCCGCTGTAAAGGATATTCTGGGGCACACCGTTGGGCCATCGCACCCTGATCACGTCGGCGCCCGGACGCTGGCCGAGCCCCACATGGACTTCGGGCCTGTCGACGACCACGGTTCGGTACAGGGCGCCCGCCCGGACCTCGACCTTCGCCCCGATCCCGAAGTGGTTGTTCTTGCCGCTCCCGGTGGAAAGCCCGACCAGCCGTATTCTCAGGAAGCGGTTTCCGTTGCCGCCGTCGTTGCGAAGCAGCCGCACCGATCCGTCGGCGGTCGATGCGAACAGGTCGAGATCACCGTCCGCGCCGAAGTCGGCGGCGGCGATCCGGCGCACCGGGGGAAGGGGGGGCGCGAGTTGCGAGACGTCGTCGAATCGGCCGGCGGCAGCGTTGCGGAACAGGGCAATGGCACCGTCACCACGGATGGACTCGACGGCCAGAGCGATATCGAGCCACCCGTCGTTGTCAAAGTCCACGAAGACTCCGTCCTGGACGGTGACGCCCGCCGTGCCGTCCAGGAGGGCTTCCGGCCGCTCGTCCAGCGCGAAGTATCCGCGGCCCTGGTTCAACCACAGCGCGATCCCCGCGCCATTGCTCGGCGCCGTGAGCAGGTCCAGCATGCCATCGTTGTTGTAGTCTCCGACCGAGGCGACGCCATGCGCTGCCACCGCAATGCCGCGCTCGTCGGCGCGTTCGATGAAACGTCCCCCGCGTTCGTTGTCGTAAAGGCGCAGGGGCCCTCCGGGATCGGCGAAGACGAAGTCGAGGTCGTCGTCGTCGTCGAAGTCGCCGAATGCCGCCGATCCGGCGCCCGCCGCTTCCTGCTCGATGCCCGCGATCGCGGTGACGTCCGTAAGGGTGCCGTCGAGGTTGTTGCGGAGCATGACCGTGCTGCCGGCACCGGCCAGCAGCAGGTCGAGGTCCCCGTCATGGTCGTAGTCGATGAAGAGCGGAGCCCCGGATGGAAGTGCGACGCCGAGAGACGAGGTCACGTCGGCGAAGGAGCCGTCGCCCAGGTTCCGGAAGAGGGCTCCGCGCTCTTCGCGAGCCACGTAGAGGTCGAGCGCGCCATCGTTGTCGAAGTCGCCGAAAGCCGCCGCCGTGGGCGTCGGCCCGCTGAGCCCGGCGGCGTCGGTCACGTCGGTGAAGCTTGCCGGATCGCTTCGCAGCAGCCGGCCGCCGGCGTAGATGTCGGTGTCACCGTCACCGTCGAAGTCGACGACGGAAAGGGCGCCGCCGGCATCCTCGGTGCCGCCGCCCGGGATCCCGGCGCTCCCGGTCACGTCGGTGAATCGCAGCGATGACAGGACCGACTCCGCGTCGCGCTCGCTCCCGCCCATGGCTCCGCTGAAGGTGACGACCGGAAAGCCTGCCAGCACGCCGCCCGGTCCGGCGAGATCGCGCAGGCCCCGCTGGTAGACCGGGGTGGTGAGCATCACGTTATGAAAGGGCAGCACGGCGCCCAGCGCACCGGAAGCGTCGCTCGCTCTCGCTGCCCGCAGAGCCGAATCGAAGAGATCCTGCCCTTCTACCGGGAACACGGGCACGATCTGACGGAGCATTTCGAGGCCGGCCGCGGCCGGGTCAGGGGTGTCCGCCGTGAGGAGAGCCTCGATGTGCTCGATTCGCGCGGCGACGTTGCCGGGTTGACGCGCCACAAGGTCCCCAAGCGTGGAGGCCCGGCGGGAGACGGCCTGTCGGCTGCTCGAATCGGCATCGAGAGACGCCAGCGCGTACAGCGTCCGGGCGTGTCCCGGATCGACTGCCAGCGCTGCCACGAGTTCCTCCCGGGCTTCGTCCCCCCGTTCGCCAGCGAGGAGGATGTCCGCCATGACCAGCCGTGCGTCCGGATCGTTCGGCTCGAGGTCGAGGGCCCGGCGAACGGCAGTCTCGGCTTCCCGCAAACGCCCCATCCGCAGATATGCGAGTCCCAGATTGGCGAAGCCGGCCGCCTCGTCGGGGGCCATTTCCACGAGCCGCTCGAACTCGGCGGCGGCCTGGTCGAGCCTGTTCTCTTCGAGATGTGCGAGCCCGATTGCCTGGATCGTCAGCAGCGTCGCGGGATCGCTACCGACATCCCTGCACGCCGTCACTCCCGCGACGGCGAGCGCGATGGCCATGATAAGCCTCACCGGCGTCATGCCGACTCCTCCCAGTTATCCGGGTTCTTGCCGTACCGTCACCGTCGTACCCGCCGGCCGGCGTCCCATGCGGGTGACCGTCCCGGTCCCCGGCCATCGTACCTGCAGGCTGTCTGCCGCGGATGCCTCCCCGACACCGAACCGAAGTGGCCGAAGGGACGACTGGGAAAGATACGACGATCCCGTTGCCACGAAACGCCGCTGGCTGCGGCCCTCGGCGTAGACGGTCACGAGTGCCCCAAGCGCGTCCCGATTGGGTGCCGCTCCCTCGAGGAGCACGCCGATGCCCGAGGCCCCGGCGAGGTCGTTGCGAAACAGCCTGGGTGTGCCGCCGTTTACCGTCACGAGCAGGTCGAGGTCGCCGTCAAGATCGATGTCGGCGTAGGCACTGCCACGCCCGACGAGCGGCTCCCCGAAATCCTCGCCGACTTCGGTACTGGCGTCGTTGAACCCGCCGGAGCGGTTTCCCAGAAAGAGCTGTGGGCTTTGCGCGAAGGTCTGCTCTCGTCTCACGGTGTTGATGCCAGGCTCGATATGGCCGTTGGCCGCCACGATGTCGAGGATGCCATCGAGGTCGAAATCGGCGAAGGCGACGCCGAAGGTCAGCGGCACGAGGGTCGGGCGCGAGAGTCCTGCGGCGCCGGCCCGGTCCTGGAAGAGATCGGTGCCGATCCTCGTGAAGAGCGCGAGCGGTTCGTGCGCAAAGTTGCCGATGGCGATCGACCAGCCTCCCTCGCCGGTCAGGTCGGCGACGTCGATCCCCATGCCCGCCCTGGCCCGGCCGGCCTCGTCGAAGGCCACACCGGCTCGGACGGCGATGTCCACGAAGGTGCCGTCGCCTTCGTTGCGGTAGAGGAAGTTGCGCTGCGTGTCGTTGGCCACCACGAGATCCGGCCAGCCGTCCGTGTTGAAGTCCGTTACGGCCACGCCAAGTGACTTGCCCGCCGGGTTGTAGAGGCCCGCGGCGACGGTGATATCGGCGAACCTGCCCCCGTGACCCGGATTCCGGTACAGGCGGCAGGACTCTCCCTCGTATTGCTGGGGTGTCGCGTAGGACTTCGTGGTGCCGTCGATCGTCGTAAAGAGGTCGGTCTCGGGCGTCCATTTCACATAGTTGCAGACGTAGAGGTCCAGCCAGCCATCGAGATCGACATCGGTCCAGGCCGCCGCCGTCGACCACGCCGGAGGCCCCTCGGGTGGGTTGCCCTCCACACCTGCGGCCGCGGTGACATCGGTGAACCTGCCTCCGTCGTTGCGCAACAGGCGATTCGGACCTACCGCGGTCAGGTAGATGTCGGGGTCGCCGTCGCCGTCGTAGTCTGCTACGGCCGCTCCCATCCCGTAGAGCGAGAGGTCGAGACCCGTCGCCGCGGTGCGGTCCTCGAACCGCCCATCACCGCGGTTGCGGTAAAGACGTTGGGTCGGACGGTTGCCGGATCCCTCATGTCCGGGCCACCAGTCACCGTTCACCAGCAGCAGGTCGGGAAGGCCGTCGCCGTCGTAGTCCAGGAACGCGGCCCCGCTGCCGAGTGTCTCCGGCATCCACTTCTCACCGAACGCGCCGGTCTCGTGTTCGAAGTCGATTCCGGCCTCGGCGGCAATCTCGGTGAATCGCAGGCGGGTCGTTACGGCGCCCTCGGACCTCGTCGCGTACTCCCGATCCGCATAGGCCGGCGCGTCGTCGGCCGGTGGATCGCCGCAGCCGAACACGGCGTACGCCAGCAGCACCACGCGTGCCCTCATCGGATGACCTCGAGCCGATGGATCCGGATCGGTTGCGCCATGATGTTGGGGCCTGGATGGCGGGCCCGGTATGCCCGTGTGATCTCCTGCGCGGATTCGTCGATTCCGTAGTAGAGGTACGCCGCCTCGGCACGCGCCGCCGCCTCATTGCGACCCAGCGCCCGCAACGACAGCATGCGGTGGTAGTGGGCGACCCGGTCTTCGGGATCGATGTCGAGCACCCGGTCAAGCGCGACGAGTGCATCCTGGTAGCGCCCGTCCAGGAACAGCGTCCGGCCCAGCGCCCGCCAGGCGGCGCGATCGTCCGGAAAATCCCGCAGCACTCGCCTGTAGGCGGACTCCGCGTCTTCGTAACGGCCGTCTTCCTGAAGTACACGCCCCCACACCCAGGCGGCTCTCGGGTTGCCGGAATCGATCGCCTCGGAGCGTTCCAGGGCCGCGTAGGCCAGGGTGAGCCTTCCTTCGGCAAGGGCTGTGCGGGCGAGGTTGAGCGGCCCGTCGATCCGGCCGGGAGCCAGCGCTTCCACTCGGGCGAAAGCCTGGCCCGCACCGCGCAGGTCACCTTCCAGCAGCAGAGCGATCCCGTAGTCGTTGTGCCGGGTCCAGTCCGGCTCCGTCGCAACCGGCGGCGCGGGAGGGGCGCCGGACGCGGTCACGCGGATGTGAACCGAATCGGACGCGATCTCCGTGATTGGCAACTCGGGCGGCGCATCGAATTCCCGGAAGCCCGCGGGGTTCGACTCGAACGCGAATTCGGTGTACGCACGCTCGAATTTCCTCCACAGCAGGCGTGCGGTGACGGTGAGCGTCGAGCCAGCCAGCGTCGGGGGCAGTGTGAGCCGGTAGTGCGCGAGATCGGCGGTGCCGGGTCCGATGACGTTGGCGTAGACCGCAGTGTGGATGTCCTGGGCATTGCGCCGGTCGATCACGTCGCCGTTTCGGTCGACCAGCACCGACTTGAAGGTGTGTGAGTTTTGATCCAGATGCCCGTCGGACCCTACAAGACCGCTCGCGAATAGACGCCCCCCGAGCGAGTCGCTGAGGGTGAACTCGATCCATCCCTCGTTGGAGTCGTTGGTCCCGCCCGGGAAGGTGTGCCCTACGCCTAGATTCCGCGTCACCACGTCGAAGGTGACCGGTACGCCGGCCGGCACCGAGGATCCCTCGTCCGCCAGCAGCCGGGCCGAGTCCGCGCCCGGCGTTCGTACCGCGAAGATGTCGATCCGGAGCTTGTCGGCCCTGAGATAGTCCGCGATGCGCCGCAAGGTTGCGTCATCGCCCCTGATGAAGGGGAGCGCGGTGTTGGCCCCGAGGAACCTGTGGGAGCGCACCATCCCGTCTTCCGCGGCGAGGTCCCCCAGCGTTGCGGGCTCCAGTGGCATGTGGCAGTCCTGGCATTCCCGGCGTGCCGGAGGCAGGTAGAAGGTGCGTGCAGCGTTGAGAGACACGCCACTGTCATCCCAGCTGTCGAACTCGTTCTGGCCCCGCAGCCAGCGGTATCCGTTGACCGGCTCCGTGAGGCTGACCTTGTGGCAGGTGGCACAGTACGCGCTTTCTCGAAAGAACGGCTTGCGCATGCGCGCAGCGTGCACGCGGGGGCGGGCTTTGAGCGCGGCGTCGTGAAGGAATCGACCCAGCGAGGCCTGGGGCGACGACGCGAAGACGTAGGGGTCGTCCGATTGGTCCGCGACATTGTAGTTGCCGTTTCCGGTCACGTCATGGACTCGGTCGATCGCGTGACATGCAAGGCATGTGAGACCCGCCTGCGCTTCCACCGAACCCCGGTCGATCTCGCCTGTCATTGCTCCGGCCAGCAGGAGTACGGGGTCATGGCAACCCGCGCACCATTTGCTCTTGGCACGCCGCACGTCGCCTCCGGCGCCTCCGGTAGACGCGAGGTGACGGTCGATCCAGCGATTGGACTCTGTCGACTCGGAGCGCATGCTCCTGATCGTCGCTTCGTAAAAGGGATTGTTGAACGATGCAAAGCGGTGCGCCGACGCCGCCCACTGGTTGACGATGTCCTGGTGACACCGGCCACACCCCGCGGCTCCGATGCGCGTCTCCAGCACGAAGCCGCGGGCGTCGGCCTCGGCTCGGACGGCCCCCGGGGCCGCGCCCGGTTCGTCCGGAGCCAGAAAGCGGGATGGCAGCAGCCTTCCGGTCGTGGTCGTCGCGGGAGAAGGGAAGAATGGACTCGCGGGGGGCACGGCGCCCGCAGGCACCCATCCCGATGGCCCGAAATCGCCCTGCAACAGCGCGGCTGCGTCGCGGCCGACACCACCCGGCCCGGTGGCGCCTGTGCCCGGGGCTTCGCGAGATCGGCTGGTGTGAACCGCCTCCGCACCGTGCACCAGGAAGAGCGCCAGGCTCGCGGCGGCGGCGGCGGCCAGGAACCGGGCGAGGCGAGCGGGGGCGGGTGGGGTGTGGCTCACGCGGCGATGCACCCAATAACCCGTGACCGCCAGCACGGCCATTCCGGCGTGCAGCCACCAGGCCCACCGGTTGCCCTCGCTCGCGGCTGCCGAAGTGATGAAAAGCCCGCTTGCGGCAAGCGTCAGGCCGAAGACCGCGTAGGACGCGCCGGTCCAGACGGCGCGCGCGTGGTAGCGCGGCCACACCTTGGGGAGGTGTGCCACAAGGAACGCCGCCATCACCGCCGCCAGCAGGAGCCCGGCGCCCGTGTGGGCGAGGAGAAGCGCCTGGTAGGAGCGCGGAAGATCCGACGCGCCCAGGGCGAAGGGTTCCAGCCCCACGCGGTCGGCCAGACGGACCAGAACCAGATAGAACGTGTCGGCGACCATGAAACCGGCCAGCGCGAGGGCGATCGACAACCGCCTCCGCAGTCGGGGTGGCAGGAGCGTTGGCAACTCCCGCCGCGCGGCTGTCCGGATCGTTTTTCTCACGGGCCACTCCTGTCCCGGAAGTCGGGCCTGCACGGCTCGTGCGAGGCATGACGGGCCTGAACGCCGGGGAACGCCGGGTGCGTCGGGCGCTGTGAGGTTCATTATCCGTGAGGATTCGGAAACGGCGCAAGCGGGGGATCGGGCTCGTCACGCCCCCGGTGCTCGCGTGGCATTGCCCACCGCCGACCAGCCTTGACAGCCGACCCACAATCTGCCAGTGTGAAAATCTATACCTGCCACCATCGGCGAGTCGTTGACAACCACGGCGGTGGCGGTGCTGACAATCAGGAAGCAGAGGACTGACAGCCTCTCACCCTCGTAGCTATCGGGCTTCCGGGTACCAGGTCGGCGGCGGGCGCATGCGCGTTCCACCGCCAGGTCACGAGGCCCGGTCTTCCGGGCCTTTTTTGGTAGCCACACCTGACAAAAGGAGAGTTCCAAGATCGCGGAAAGACGTGTCCGAGTGAACGAGCAGATCCGAATCAGCCCGATTCGACTGATCGCAGAGAATGGAGGACAGATCGGAATAGTTTCGCTGGACGAGGCGCGCGCCCGGGCCGCCGAGCGGGGCCTGGATCTGGTCGAAGTAGCCCCCGATTCGAGGCCGCCCGTGGTTCGCATGATGGACTACGGCAAATACAAGTACAAAGCGGCGCGCGCCGCCCGGGAGGCCAGGCGAAAACAGCACACGACCCAGATCAAGGAAGTGAAATTCCGGCCCGGGATCGAAGACCACGACTACGAATTCAAGCTCCGCCACGCGCGGCGCTTTCTTGAGGAGGGGAACAAGGTCAAGCTGACCATGATGTTCCGAGGCAGACAGATCACGCATCCCGAGCTGGGGCGCCAGGTATTGCTCCGCCTTACGGAGGATCTCGGCGAGTTCGGAAAGATCGAGCAGTATCCGAACTTCGAGGGTCGTCAGATGTCGATGATCCTTACCCCCGTGAAGTAGGGACGCCGGCGGTACGAGATCGCCCTTCTTCAACCAACCACGACGAGGAAGCAGGAGAGACCCATGCCGAAAATGAAATCAAACCGGGGTGCCGCGAAGCGGATCCGGAAGACGGGGTCGGGGAAGCTGGCAAGAATGCGAGCCTACAAGTCCCACATCCTCACGAAGAAGAACCGGAAGCGCAAACGCCGGCTTCGCAGCAGGACCACGGCCTCGAAGGCCGATGCCGGACGGATCCGCCGGATGCTGCCCGGAACGTAGAAGCACAGTTTTCACTGCCAGGAGAATGGACCGATGCCGCGTTCGACTCGCGCCGTCGCACGGAATAAGCGGAAGAAGAAGATCCTCGGGACTGCGAAGGGCTACTTCGGGGGGCGCAAGAACCTGTACCGGACGGCCAAGGATGCCGTCGAGAAGGGGTGGGAGCATGCCTACCGGGACCGGAAGAAGAAGAAGCGGAACTTCCGTCGCCTGTGGATCACACGGATCAACGCCGCGGCCCGCCAGAACGACCTGTCGTATTCCCGGTTCATGAACGGGTTGCGGCGGGCTGGTGTCGAGCTGGATCGCAAGGCGCTCGCCGATCTGGCGATTCGGAGTCCTGACGCCTTCGCCACGCTCGCGGATCGGGCGAAGTCGGCCCTCAACCGGTAGGGCGAAGCGGCGACTGAACCCGCGGGCAAACGGATCCCGCGGGTGCTTCCGGCTGCGCGCGGATTCGTGATCGAGGACCTGAAAAGGCTGGAGGCGGACGCCCTTCGGGAAGTCCGTACGGCCCGCGATCCGCGTGAACTGGAAGAGGTTCGAGTCCGCTATCTGGGCCGCAGGGACGGCATGGTTTCCCGGTGCCTCAGGCGGCTGGGCGGGTTGAGCGCCGAGGAGAGACCGGCCGCCGGCGCCGAAGCGAACCGGGTGAAGGGGGCTGTTGACAAGGCGCTGCAGGAGAGAGGGGCAGCCCTGTCGCTGGATGGCGCGTCGGACCAGGACGGCCCGGACCTGACTCTGCCGGCGCGGAGTGGCTGGCAGGGCACCATTCATCCGGTCAGCCGGGTCATCGACGACATCTGGTCGATCTTCCGCAGCCTGGGGTTCACACGCGCCCGCGGCCCCGAGGTCGATACGGAGTGGTACAACTTCGTCGCCCTCAACACGCCCCTGGATCATCCCGCCGCGGACGAGCAGGACACGCTATACCTGTCGCCGGGCCTGCTGCTCAGGAGCCATACCTCTCCGGTGCAGATTCGCACCATGGAGCAGCATTCGCCGCCGATCCGCATCGTCGCGCCGGGCATGGTCTACCGCAGGGACACCTACGATGCGACCCACACGCCCGCCTTCGCCCAGATCGAGGGCCTGGTGGTGGACGAAGGGGTGACGTTCGTGGACTTCAAGGCCACCCTGGCCGAGTTCGCGCGGCGCTTCTGGGGACCGGGCACCCGCGTGCGATTTCGCCCGTCGTTCTTCCCCTTCACCGAGCCTTCCGCGGAGGTGGACGTCAAGAGGATCATCGTGCGCGAGGACGGGCGCGAGGAGGAGACCGACTGGATCGAGATCATGGGCGCCGGCATGGTCGACCCCGCCGTGCTCGACAACGTGGGATACGACTCGGAGCGCTACACCGGCTGGGCCTTCGGGATGGGTCCTGCCCGGGTCGCGCTTCTGAGGCACGGGGTGCGGGACCTCAGGCTCTTCTACGAGAACGACATGCGTTTTCTGGGACAATTCAGATGAGCGCGGCGTCGATGCGGCCTGGTGGCAGCGGCGGCGGACCTGCGGCCGGGGGGGCCGGTCCGTGAACGTCTCGTTCCGCTGGGTCCGCGACGTGGCTCCCGGTATCGGACTCGGCCCGGACCGCGCGATGGAACGGCTTGCGCTGCGGGGGGCACCCGTGGAGGAAGTGGTCGACCTCGCGGCGGGGCTGAAGGACATCGTGATCGGCCGTGTCCTGGAAGCCGGCCCGCACCCGAACGCCGACCGGCTGACGCTGTGCCGGGTGGCCGGACCGGACGGCGAAGTGCCCGTGGTCTGCGGCGCTCCGGTGGTGCGGGTTGGCGCGTACTATCCCTTCGCTCCGGTGGGTGCGGTCCTTCCCGGCGGCTTCCGGATCGGCAGGCGCAAGATTCGCGGGTCCTACAGCGAGGGGATGCTCTGTTCCGAGCGCGAGCTCGAACTGGGCGAGGACCATGCGGGGATCATGTTGCTCGAAGGGCAGTACGAGGTGGGAGCGCCCTTCGCCGCATCGGTCGGGCTCGACGACGTCCGCATGGACGTGGAAGTCACCCCGAATCGGGGAGACCTGCTGTCGCACGTGGGAATCGCGAGGGAGCTTCACCCGGCGGGGCAGGACGGGATCGCGTTGCCGCCGTTTCCCGGCGGTCGGGGCGAGCCGGCGGCTTCGTTCGCGCGCGGTGCGGCGGAGGCCGCTTCGGCTGGCTGCCGCATCCATATCGAGGACCCGGAGCTGTGCTCGCGGTATCTGGGCGCCGTCATACGCGGCGTGACGGTCGGTCCGTCACCGGCCTGGCTGGCCGACCGCCTGCGCGCGGCCGGGGCGCGTCCCATCAACAACGTCGTCGACGCGACGAACTACGTCATGCTGGAGCTGGGCCAGCCCCTGCATGCCTTCGACCTGGAGAAGCTGGCCGATGCCACCATCGTGGTCGGCCGGGCCCGCCCCGGCGAGTCGCTGGTGACGCTCGACGACGAGACGCGGGCGGTCACCCCGGACATGCTGATGATTCGCGATGCCGTCCAACCCGTCGCAATCGCCGGCGTGATGGGCGGCCGGGACTCCGAGGTGTCCGAAGGGTCCTCGGACATCCTGCTCGAATGCGCGCTATTCGAGCCGCGGAAGGTGCGCGCGACGCGGCGGGCGCTGGCCATGTCGACCGACGCGAGCTACCGCTTCGAACGCGGTGTCGATCCGGTCACGATGGAGGCCGCGGTGCTGAGGGCCGTGTCGCTGATTCTCGCGACCGCGGGCGGAACGCTCGACGGGGAGATCATCGATGCACATCCCCGGCCCTGGGTGCCCGCGGTCGTGAGTTTGCGGCCGTCCCGAGTCAGCCACGTGCTCGGCGTGGATTTCGCGCCGGAGGCGATCGCGGAGCTTCTGGTTCCGCTCGGCTACGCGGTCGAAGTCGCGGGCGCGGATCGGCTCGACGTGACGGTTCCCGGGCATCGCACCTACGACACGCTGCGTGAAGTCGACCTGATCGAGGAAGTGGCCCGCACGCACGGCTACGACGCGTTCCCGGAGGTGATGTCCGCGGCGCGGTCCGGCACGGTTCCGGATCACCCGCTCTTCCAACTCGAAGACCGGCTGCGGGACCTGCTTGCCGCCAACGGGATCAGTGAGGCGCAGACTCCCGCGCTTGGACCGAAACGGCATGGTGACGTCGCCCTTCTCAACCCGATGTCACAGGACGAGGGCCACCTGCGCCGGGATCGGCTTCCGGGGTTGCTCACGCACGTGGAAAGGAACATGTCCCGGGGTGTGCGCGACGTGCGCCTATTCGAAATCGGGACCGCCTTCGCGCCCTCCGACGACGGCCCTCCCATCGAGTCGTCGCGTGTCGCGGTGGCGCTCACGGGCGGGCGCACGCCCCCCCACTGGTCTTCCGGGGCCGAGCCCTTCGACATCCACGACATCGCCGGCGTGCTCGGACTGATCGCTCGCGAAGCCTGCCCCGATGCCGCGGTCGTACCGGCGGGCGTGCGTGCCGGCGGGCGGGCGGGCGGGCGGGCGAGTGCACCGGCGGGCGGACAGGCCCAACGCCTGTTCGCGCCGGGGAGGTGCTACGAGCTTGTCTCCGGTGGCGGCGAGGTTGTGGGGTGGGGCGGTCAGGTCCGGCCGGAGATGATGGACCTTCCCCCCTGGGCGGGCGCGGTGGTGGGTGCCGAGGTCGTGCTTCCCGCGGTGCCGCCTCGCAAGCCAGACGTGACCGCCCGGGACCTGCCCGATCAGCCGGCGGTCCAACGGGATCTGGCGTTTCTGGTTCCCGTGGGCACGGCTGCCGGTGAGGTGCTCGACGCCGCGAGAATGGCCGCGGGCCGCCTGCTGGAGACCGCGGATGTCTTCGACGTCTACGAGGGAGAGGACCTGCCTCCGGGGACGCGTTCCGTCGCACTGCGCTTGCGCTTCCGCGCCCGGGGACGGACCCTGACGGACAGGGAAGTGGACAAGACCTGCCGTCGGGTGGTCAGAACAGTAAAGGAGAAGACCGGTGTCGAACCGAGGAGGTGAGCCTTCGGCCGCATCCCACGTGCCGGCCCTGGCCCCGCTGGAGGCGGCGGTGGAACGCGCGGTCGAGGAGATCCGTGCGGTCCGGGAGCGCGCTGCACAGGCGGAGGCGCGCGCGGAGCGCAGCGAGCAGCTGCTGCGCCAATTCGTGGACGGGCGGGAGGATCCCGGCGAACTCGCGAACCGCGTTGCGGAGCTTGAGGCCGAAAACGAGAATCTCCGGGCCCGGATCGAGCAGGGACGAGAGGGCGTGGACAGCATCCTGGCCAGCATCCGCTTCCTGGAGGACCGTCGATGAGCGAGTCGAGCGGGGGTTCCCGCAAGGCCATCCGGGTCCGGATCGCCGGAGAGACGTACACGCTGCGCACCGACGCGGACGAGGAGTATACGCGCCGCTGCGCCGCACTGGTGGACGAGCGCATGCGCGAAATCGGCGGAGAGACCGGTCTGGACGCGAAGAAGACCGCGATTCTGGCCGCGCTCGCGCTCTCCGACGAACTGTTTCGGCAGGAGGCCCGCACCCGCGCGCGCGCCATGGTGGTGGCCGGGAGAATCGAGAACGCACTGACAGAATAGCAGACACGGGAGGATCGAGCAGATGCCCGACACCGAGCACACCCGTCTTTCCCGCCGCGCCTGGCTTGCCGCCGCCTCCGGAACGGCGGCCTCGGGGATTGTGATGACGCGCTGGGACGCGCTCAAGGCGGAGCCGCCCCCGGTCCCGCCGCCGCAACAGGTCGCGCCGTCGGCCTCCGACCCCACCAGGGTGCCGGGAAGGTTCGTTTCCGAGTTGGGGACGCGAGCCCCGGACGAACAGCCCCGTCGCCTGTTGCGCACCGTCGCCCTGTCAAGTTCGTCGCGCACGCCGCTTCAGGACCTGCAGGGCACGATCACCCCATCGGACCTCCACTTCGAGCGCCACCACGCGGGTGTTCCGGATATCGCCGCGGAGGAACATGAGGTCCTCGTGCACGGCATGGTCGAGCGGCCAATGGTGTTTCGCATGGCCGACCTGAGACGGTATCCACAGACATCACGAATCTGCTTCATCGAGTGTTCCGGCAACGGTGGCGGTGCCTACAACCGCAGCCGCATGCCCACGGCCATATCCCCGCAGCAGCTGGACGGACTGCTCAGCACCAGCGAGTGGACGGGCGTCATGCTGTCGACCATTCTCCGCGAAGTGGGCGTGCGGCCGGGAGCCAGCTGGATCCTCGCCGAGGGTCGCGACGCCGCGGTCATGTCACGGAGCGTCCCGCTGGACAAGGCGATGGACGATTCCATGCTGGCCTACGGGCAGAACGGCGAGGCGATTCGTCCCGAGCAGGGATACCCCGTGCGGTTGCTTCTGCCCGGGTGGGAGGGCAACGCCCAGGTGAAGTGGCTTAGACGGATCGAAGTCTCGGACCGGCCGACCATGACCCGCGACGAGACGTCGCGCTACACGGATCCGCTCAAGGACGGGACGTCGCGGATTTTCAGCTTCGTCATGGACGCGAAATCGCTCATCACCTTCCCGTCTTACCCCTATGTCCTGCCCGAGCGAGGCTGGTGGGAGATCGAGGGGCTGGCCTGGACGGGACGCGGCAGGATCACCCGGGTCGAAGTCAGCACGGACGGCGGGCGGTCGTGGTCCGACGCCGTTCTGCAGCCGCCCGTGCTGTCGAAATCCACCGTCCGCTTCCGGCACCTCTGGAACTGGAACGGGCGCGAGACCGTGATCCTCAGTCGCGCAACGGACGAGACGGGCTATGTGCAGCCCACGGTTCAGCAGCTGTGGGATGTGCGGGGTGAGGGCACAGCCTACCACCACAATCATCAGCGCGCCTGGAAGGTCGCCGCGGACGGCGCGGTCACGTTCGGTCTGGGGGACTTGCTGTGACGCCCGGCGGCGGCATGTGCCGATCGACGGTTGGTGGCCTGCTGGTCGTGTGTGCACTGGCCGCGTGCGCGCCGGAGGAGCCCCTGCCCCGGGCGGTTGCGGGGGGCACCCCCTCGCCCCAGGCGGCTGTGGGGGGCGGCACCGACTGGCACGTCGCGCTGCCCGAGCATGCTCCCGGCCGTTTCGGATTCGGAACGGCCGCCACGGAAGACCGCGTGGCCCTCTGGGACATCGACGTCAAGCCGGACGGCGAGGGGCTGCCGCCCGGCAGCGGTTCAGTCGCCGAGGGACAGGCCGTCTACGAGGCCCATTGTCTCCAGTGCCACGGCCCCACCGGCACAGAGGGCCCCAACGACCGCCTGGTCAGCCCGGGTCCGTGGGAGCAGTGGCCCGCCGGCCGTACCGTGGGCGGATACTGGCCCTACGCCACGACGCTGTACGACTACACGCGCAAGGCGATGCCGCAGGCCACCCCCGGCACACTGAGCGACGACGATGTCTATGCGGTCGTCGCGTACGTGTTGCACCTGGGCGGCCTGGTGCCGGCGGACGCGGTGCTGGATGCCGCTTCGCTCGCGGCCGTCGAGATGCCCTATCGTGACCGCTTCGTGCCCGACGACCGAACGGGAGGGCCGGAGATTCGGTAGCAGCCCGTGGGGAAACCCCACGTCGGGGTGGGCGCTTGCGCCCCGGTCGGTACGGGAATACTGTAGGCGCAATCAAGGAAGTCCGCGGCCGGATCCCCCGCCGTGTTTACCTTGTCGAATCACATGGCCGGACGACGGTTCGGCCTTGGAGAAAATACATGGATCCGCTGGGTATGTCCCTGGCGGTCGGCGCGGTTGCCGCGGCAATCCTCGGGTACCTCCTTGGGAGGAACCGGGAGCGCGCGCGGCAGCTTGAAGAGAAGGAAGCGGCACGGGACGAGGCGTCGCTGATCCGCAAGCGGGCAGAGCAAGATGCCGACAACGTGCGCCGTGCCGCCGACCTGCAGGCCAAGGAGGAGGTCTACCGGCTCAGGGAGACTTGGGAGTCCGAAGAGAGCCGGCGCCGCGAGGATGTCGAGCGGGGCGAGCGCAGGCTGCTCAACCGCACCGAGGCCGTCGATCGCAAGTCGGATACCCTGGACCGTCGTGCCAATGCGCTGGAGGAGCGCGAAGAGGGTCTGAAGCGCCAGGAGTCCGAGGTCGCCGGGAGGGGAGCGGAAATCGAGCGTGCCCTCGCCGAGACGCGCACGCGGCTGGAGGCGCTGGCCGGGATCACGGCCGAGGAGGCCAGGAGCGAACTCGTCGCCGAGATCAAGGACGAGGCGCGCGCCGAAGCCGCCAACCGGGTTCGCGAGATTCGTGACGAGGCGCAGCGGACGGCCGACCGCGAAGCGAAGAAGCTGGTCGCGATGGCCATCCAGCGCATGGCGGCCGACGAGACGGCGCAGCTCACAGTCTCTGTGGTCCAGCTTCCGTCCGACGAAATGAAGGGACGGATCATCGGCCGCGAAGGACGCAACATTCGTGCGTTCGAACAGGCCACCGGGATCGATGTGATCATCGATGATACTCCCGAGGCGGTCGTGTTGTCGGGTTACAACCCGGTGCGGCGCGAGGTCGCCCGCGTCGCGCTCGCGAAGCTGATCGAGGATGGCCGGATTCATCCCGCGCGGATCGAGGAGACCGTCGCGAAAAGCGAGAAGGAGGTCGAGGTCGAAATGCGCGAGGCGGCCGAGGAGGTGCTCTACGGGCTGGGGATCCACAGCGTGCACCCCGAGATCGTCAAGGTGCTCGGGCGCCTGAAGTTCCGAACGTCGTACGGACAGAACCAGCTGGCTCACGCGAGGGAGGTCGCGCTGCTGGCGGGGAACATGGCGGCCGAGATGCGGCTCGATGTGCCGGCGACGCGGCGTGCGGGGCTGCTCCACGACGTCGGCAAGGGGCTGACGCACGAGCAGGAACTGACGCACGTGGAGCTGGGGTATCGGCTGTGCAAGCGATTCAAGGAGCCGGACATCGTGTTGAACGCGATCAAGGCCCACCACGACGAAGAGCCGCACCGCTATGCGGAGGCCTGGCTGGTGACCGCCGCCGACGCAATCAGCGGGGCCCGCCCGGGCGCGCGCCGGGAGATGTTCGAGGGGTACGTGAAGCGACTTGAGAAGCTTGAGGAGATCGCGACCGAACACCCCGGAGTCGAACGATGCTTCGCGATTCAGGCGGGACGCGAGCTGAGGGTCATGGTGGAGCCGGAGCAGGTATCGGACGAGGCCATGGCACGCATTTCGGAGGCGGTAGCCCGGAAGATCGAGGGCGAGCTGCAGTACCCGGGCCAGATCAAGGTCGTTGTGATTCGCGAGACCCGTGCCATCGACTTCGCGCGCTAGCTGGAACACCTTTCATTGTTCGCGGCCCGGGACCCCCTGATCGGGCCTGTAGTCACCACACGCAACCGCGAAACTGGATATTCATGTCGGCCAAGATCATTTCAGGGAAGGAAATCGCCGGGACGATCCGGGATGAGTTGAACGAGCAGGTCGCGGCGCTGGCAAAGGAAGGGCTGGTGCCCGGGCTGGCGACCGTGCTGGCGGGCGACGATCCGGCCAGCCGGCTATACGTGGGCATGAAGAACAAGGCAGCCGCCGCGGCCGGGATTCACTCGCGGCAGATCACGCTGTCGGACTCGGTCGGTGAAACCGAGCTTCTGGACCTCATCTCGGAGCTCAACGCGGACCCCGCGATCCACGGGATTCTGGTGCAGCTGCCGCTGCCGCGTCAGATCGACGAGTCCAAGGTCCTCCTGGCCATCGACCCCGACAAGGACGTCGACGGCTTCCATCCCGTCAACGTGGGCCGCCTCGCGACGGGCGACCCGAACGTCCTGGCGCCGTGTACACCCCGCGGCGTGATCGAGATGCTGGTGCGGAGCGGGGTGGACCCCTCCGGGAAGCACGCCGTCGTGGTCGGGCGCTCGAACATCGTGGGCAAGCCGATGGCCCTGCTTCTGCTTCGCAAGGCCGCCGGGGGCAACGCCACGGTGACCGTCGCCCACAGCCGTACGCGTGACCTTGGCGCCGTGACGCGCACCGCGGACATCCTGATTGCTGCGGTCGGGTGGCCCAACACCGTTACGCGGGACATGGTCAAGCCCGGCGTGACCGTGATCGACGTGGGAACCAACCGCGTGGACGACCCGTCCCGGGAACGGGGGTATCGCGTGGTCGGGGACGTTGACTTCGAGGGCGTGAGCGAGGTGGCTTCCGCGATCACGCCGGTGCCCGGCGGAGTGGGTCCGATGACGATTGCCATGCTTCTGGCCAATACCGTCGAAGCTGCGATCCGGCAGAACAGCGGTGCGCGGTGAGCGACGGCACGCTCGATCTGTTCGCGGACCGCGCACCCGCTCACTCCCGTGAGCCCTCGTCCGCCGCGGACGCGGGGGCCGGCCCCTCCGAGGGGCTCCGGGCTTCGGGCATGCCCGGGCCCCGCGTCTGGACGGTCCGCCAGGTCAATCGGGCGGTGCGCCTGCAGCTGGAGCAGAGTCTGCCGCAACTATGGGTGGGCGGCGAAGTCACGAACTTCCGGCGGCAACGCTCCGGGCACTGCTACTTCACCCTGAAGGACGATACCGCCCAACTCCGTTGCGTGATGTTCCGGAGGGAGGCCGCCCGGCTGCCTACGGACCCCCGTGAGGGGATGATGGTGCGGGTCTTCGGCGGACTCACGCTCTACGAGGCCCGGGGCGTCTACCAGCTCGTGGTGGCGAGGCTGGAGGCGGAGGGCGAAGGCGGCATGTGGAAGCTTGCCTTCGACCGTCTGAAGAGGCGGCTGGACGCCGAGGGACTGACCGACGCGGCCCGCAAGAGGGGTCTGCCGGCCTTCCCGGGCACGGTGGCAGTCGTGACCTCGCCGACGGGCGCTGCCCTGCGAGACGTGATTGCGGTCGCCCGACGGCGGGCCCCTTGGGTGCGGGTTCTGGTGAGGGGTACGCGCGTGCAAGGCCGCGGGGCGGGCGAGGAGATCGCGGCGGCGGTCTCCACCCTGGCGTCGCGGGACGTGGACGTGATCGTGGTGGCTCGCGGGGGCGGGACGATCGAGGACCTTTGGGGCTTCAACGACGAGGCCGTCGCGCGCGCGGTCGCCTCGAGCCCGGTGCCGGTGGTGTCGGGTGTGGGGCACGAAACGGATGTCACGATCTGCGACCTGGTCGCCGACGTGCGCGCCGCGACTCCCTCCGCCGCGGCGGAGGCGGCGCTGCCGGATCGGCGGGCCGTCGTCCGCATTCTGGACAACCTCGGGACCAGGCTGGGTAAGGGGCTTGCCGGGCAGGCGCGCTCCCGGCGCTGGCGGCTCGACCAGGCGCGCGACCTGCTTCACCGGCGCGGCCGACGGCGGGTGGAGACCTGTCGAGGTCGGCTTGTGAGGGAACGATCGCTCGTGGCCGGGGTCATGCGGGCGAGAATTGCGCGTCACCGGGCCCGTCTCGCCCGGGACGCTGCGGCCATGGAGGCACTGTCTCCCATGTCCACGCTCGCGCGCGGGTACGCGGTCCCTCTCGATACCCGCGGTCGGCTCCTTCGCAAGACCGCGGACTTCCCGCCGGCGCGGGAATTCAGCCTGCGGGTCGTGGACGGCGGTGTGGCGTGCAGGGTTGCTGACGAACCGGGCGGCGGACCGACGGCGACCTCGCGCCGTGCCGAGAGGGTTGGCCGTGCCGGGAGGGCCCACCGTGCCGAGTGAGGGCGGATTGGACCGGCGCCTCAAGCGAATCGAGGACATCGTCGCGTCGCTGGACTCCGATGAGGTCGATCTCGACGAGGCACTCGCCCTTTTCGAAGAGGGGGTAGGTCACCTCCGGCGCGCGCAGCAGATTCTCGAGACGGCGGAGCTGAAAGTCGAGGAGTTGATCGGCGCCCAGGGGGACGAGGTTCGGGAGTTCGAGGCCCCTGACCAGGGAGACCGCGATGACGGGGACCGCGACTGACCTCTCCTTCGCGGCCTGGCTGGATGACCGCAGAACTCGTATCGAGACCGCAATGCGCCGCTGCATGGACGAGATGGCCGAGGTCGTGCCCGCCGGACTGTTTTCCGCCGTCGAGGGCGGAGTCATGAGCGGGGGCAAGCGCCTGCGCCCGCTCCTTCTGGCCACCGCCTGCGAGGAAACCGGGGGCCGGTGCGGCGACCCGCTCTACGATCTTTCGGTCTCGGTGGAGCTGATCCACGCCTATTCGTTGATCCACGACGACCTTCCCTGCATGGACGACGCACCCCTGCGCCGGGGGAATCCGACGGTCCACGTCACCCATGGCGTGCGCACGGCGACGTACGCCGGCGTGGTCCTCATCCCCTGGGCCGCCACGTGGGCCTATCGCAGTGCCTGCGCGACGGGATGCACGGCATCCACGGCCAGGGGAATCGTGGCTTACATGCTCGAAGCGGCAGGGGCCGGCGGCATGATCGGCGGTCAGGCTCTCGACCTGCTCTCCGAGGGACAGTCGCTTACGGAAGAAGAACTGGCGACCCTGCACGGCCTCAAGACCGGCGCGCTCCTCGCTGCGTCGCTCGAGATGGGCGCGATGGCGTCAGGTGCCGCGGACTCGGCATTGCGCGCGATCGGCGACTATGGCCGCGCGCTGGGACTGGCGTTCCAGGTCATGGACGACGTGCTCGATGCCACGGGGTCGGCGGAAGTGCTCGGAAAGCGCCCTTCCGACGCGGAACTGGAGAAATCCACCTATGTTGG
The DNA here is from genome assembly GCA_028874905.1 of Gemmatimonadota bacterium. Classification (GTDB taxonomy): domain Bacteria; phylum Gemmatimonadota; class Gemmatimonadetes; order Longimicrobiales; family Gaopeijiaceae; genus Bin94. The sequence goes on along the minus strand of JAPPGZ010000087.1, from coordinate 17,976 downwards.
GCTGTTGGGCGTGGACGGCGCGCGCGGGCGGGCAGGGGAACTCATCGCCCGCGGACTAGCGGCGCTCGACGCTACCGGCCTGGCCGCACCCCGGCTGAGGCAGCTGGCGCGCTTCGTGATTCAACGCAAACGGTGACGACCTTGGCTTTCCGGCATATCGCGATTCTTGGCAGGGACGGCGCGGATCCCGGCATCCGCGACGCGTCCGAACAAGTCGCGCAGGTAGCGGCCGAATTCGGCGCTTCGGTGTCATTGGAACCGAATCTGGGATCCTCCGCGGTCCAATCGGCCGAAATTGTCGCAGGCATGTCCGATTTTGTCGCATCTGTGGATCGACACGGTCCCGACTCCGATCATCCCGTCGACCTGGTCATCTCGCTCGGCGGAGACGGCACGCTGCTGCGCGCCGCACGGTCCGTGTTCGGCCGGGGGATCCCCGTCCTGGGCATCAACATGGGCAGCATGGGGTTCCTGACATCCGTGTCCGGCCAGGCGATCGAAGAGGGTCTCCGGCATGTGCTGCGGGGCGAATACTCGATCGAGGAGCGGCGGACGCTGGAGGCCGAGGTACGGTCCCCGGAAGGGATCCGCAGGGCCGCGTTTACCGTGCTGAACGATGTGGTGGTTCACAAGGCCGGTGCGGCCCAGGTCATCCGTCTCGACTTGTGGGTGGGACCGGAGGATGATCCGGAGGAGATCGGCAGCTTCTCCGGGGACGGCGTCATTCTGGCCACTCCCACCGGGTCCACCGCGTATTCGCTGTCGGCCGGCGGCCCCATCGTCGTGCCCGAACTGAACTGCTTCCTGGTGACCCCAATTCTGCCTCATACGCTCGCGGTCCGGCCCCTTGTGGTCCCCGGCGACGAGGAGATCACCGTGACCGCGCTCGACCGCCGCGAACCCCTCTTCCTGACGGTCGACGGGCAGGAGGGTGGGCCGGTCGGATACAGCGACCGCGTGGTCGTGCGCATGGGGGCGTCGCGCGTCCCGCTGGTCCGCCTGCCCGGCCACTCCTTCTTCACCACGCTGCGGCAGAAGCTGAGTTGGGCCGTCCGGCCGATCGACGGGGGGTGAGGGCGAGCGTTTGGGGCGCGCCCATGCGGCTATGGCGGCGCCCCTCCGCCGGTCCCAACCTGAAGGTCCATGTTCGTTGAAATCAGAATAAGCAACGTCGCTGTCCTCAAGGACTTGCGGATTTCTCTGGAACCAGGGTTGAATGTCCTTTCGGGGGAAACCGGGGCCGGCAAGTCCATCGTGGTGGACGCGCTGGAGGTTCTGCTGGGCGGCCGTGCCTCGTCGGGAATGGTGCGCGCCGGGGAAGCCCGCGCGCTGGTCGAGGGAGTAGTGGATGTCGGCGGTCTCGACGCCGTCGCGGAGCTGCTCGCCGAACTGGGCCTGGAGTGCGACGACGACCACCTGGTGTTGCGCCGCGAGATCCGCGCCGAGGGCCGAAGCCGGGGCTGGGTGAACGGCTCGCCCGCGACCGCCGGAATGCTACGCCGCATCGGATCGCTGCTGGTCGACATCCACGGACAGCACGAGCACCAGCGGCTGCTGTCGGCAGGTTTTCAGCGACAGGTACTCGACGCCTTCGGGGGTTGTGACGATTTGGCCGAAGAGGTTACGGACCGCTTCCGTCGGGTGGCCGAACTCGGAGACCGGCTGGCATCGCTGGAGGAGCGGCGCGGGGAGCTCGAGAGCCGCGCCGACTTCATCCGCTTCCAGCTCGACGAGATCGCGGGCGCGAAGCTCCATGAGGGTGAGGACGAGGAACTGCGTATCGAAGCGAACCGTCTCGCGCACGCCGACACGCTCGCGCGGGAGAGTCACGCGCTGCACCGGCTTCTCCACGCCGAAGACGATGCCGTCGCGGACCGACTTGCGGATGCGGCCGCCCGTCTGCGGCGCCTTGGTGAGATGGACCCGGCGCTCGAGGCCTGTTCATCCACGCTCGACGACGCATACCACCAGGTGTCTGACGCGGCCGGCGCCCTTGCGGACTACGCCACGGGCATCGACCACGACCCGGCACGGCTGGAGTCCATTCGCGAGCGACAGGCCCTGATTCAACGGCTCGAGCGTAAGTACGGCCCTACGCTGCCCGCGGTCATCGAGCGGGGGGAGACCCTGCGCCGCGAGCTGGATGAACTCGAAACCGCCGACATGGACGCGGGCACCCTGCGGACCGAGCTGGAGCGAGCCGGTGCGGCCTGGCGAGCCGGTGCGGAGGAACTGTCGCGCCGTCGACGAGAGGCGGCTGCCCGGTTCTCCGCCGAGGCACGGGCCGTCTTCCCCGGACTCGGGCTGCAGGGGGCGCGCCTGGCCGTGCACTTCGAGGACCAGACCGGCCCGTCGGCCGGTGGACTGGAACGGGTTCGCTTCATGGCCACGATGAACCCCGGCTTCCCGCCGGCGCCCCTCTCGCAAATCGCCTCCGGCGGCGAGATGTCGCGCGTCATGCTGGCGCTCAACTCCGTGCTGGCGGGCATCGACGATCTTCCCACCCTGGTGTTCGACGAGGTGGATGCCGGCGTCGGGGGCGGGGTCGCTGCCAGGGTGGCGGACCGGCTGGAAGCCGTGGCCAGCGGACGGCAGGTGCTCGTGGTCACGCATCTCGCGCGCATAGCGGCGCGCGCGTCCAACCATCTCGTTGTGGAAAAGGACGCGGTCGATGGTGCGGTGGTGAGCCTCGTGCGGCAGCTCGACGGTGATGAACGGGTCCACGAAATCGCCCGGATGCTGGGCGGGGACCCGGGTTCGGATCCGTCGCTGGAGCATGCGCGGGATTTGCTCGGACGCGGTCGATGATGGGTGGGCGCCGATGCCCTAACCCCCCCATAGTCCCACAAAGAACCGGAACCCGGCTTCGAACGAGCGCGCGCTCGGCACGTCCCCGCCGCCGCCGACCACGTGCCGGTACACCGCGCGGATCTCGAGGGGTCGGCTGGCCACCCCATCGCCCACCGCGACATCCCCCCGGTTGTAGACGAGCCCGAGCATCAGCCGGCTGGACGACGCCCCGCTCTCGGGCACCAGCGCTTCGGGGTCGGGAACGGCCAATAGCCCCGCATCCGCCGTAGCGAGGGCGGTAACAGCCGCGCCAGCAGGCGGCACGGTGTCCGGCGGCGGGGCCGTCCGGATCGCGAACGCGTCCATTCCCTTGCGGAAGTAGCGGTATCCCGCCAGCAGCCTCAGGGTCGGCGCCATTTCGTACCACGGCGCGAGTTCCAGGAACTGGTAGTCGCCCGGATTCCAGTCGAGCTGAACCTGCGACGACATCGGAGCGAAGGTGACGTTGGGGTCGAAGGCGCGCCGCTCGGTGGTCCCCGTCATCTGCACGCCGTAGCGCAAGTCGGCCCACAGTCCCACGCGGTGCCAACGGCCGTTCATCCACGCCCGGGCTTCCACGTCCATTTGCGCGTCACCGCTGCCGATGTCGAGGAAGTTCGCGGGGTCGTCCTGCTGTCCCGTTGGAAGGCGGACGAGCGCGCCCGCGCCGGCGAACATGTGGCTCGGCCCTTCCGGGTCCCCGGACTCCAGCAGGCGCGCGTCCACCCGCGCTTCGATATCCCCCAGTGCCCAGAGGGACTGCCAGTTCTCGAGCGGATGGCTTGCCGCGATGCCGTAGGCCGGGTCCATGACCAGCCCAAGCAACTCCTCGAAGGTCAGAAGACCGGCCGCGAGAGGCACGGATCCGGGTGTCCCCGTGACGCCTGCTGCCTGGAAGGCCTCCGCCAGCGCCGTCAGCCTGGCCTGGAGGGCCACGCCGGCGGGCGACCAGCCCACGGGCGCGAACATGGTCCCGTACATTGTCGCCAGCGAGCTGCGGAAGATCCGCGCGTCCGCGACCAGCGCCGTTGCGTCCCGGCACCCGGGCGAGGTGGGATCGGCGGTGCACGTGGACGCCCGAAACGCGTCGTACGCGGTTATCGAGTTCTGCAGGCCGGAAAGGAAGCCGTTCACCAGGCCGGGGTCGGCCATCCCGGGACTGAATCCCGTGTCGGCGTTGGCGGAGTCGGCGGCGAACGTCAGCGAGAACTCGGTGTCGCTCCGGACGAACGGGACTTCCGCGCCCACGGTCAGCCAGTCGAAGATCCCCACGTCCAGGGACATGGGCACGCGAGTCGTCGCCTTCTCCATCACGGCGTCCAGCGCCCCGAGACTGACGGCGAACTGTTCGCCTGCGGCGTTTCTCACGGCGGTCGCGAACGGGTCCAGCTGGGGGAATACGCCTGCGTCGGCCGGTCCGGAAAACGCGTCGCTCAGCTGTTCCAGCCCGGCAGAGCCGCTCGCCCCCAGGCCGTAGCGCGAAGAGAATGAAAAATAGTCCCCGCGCAGGCCGAGGCGCACCGTGCCCCGGGGTACCAGCGGCGAATACGGCTCCTGCGCGGCGGCGGCGACGGGCGCGCAAACGCAGAGCACGCACAGGAGATTCGAGATGAGGGTTGAGGTTCGATGCACGGCTCATCCGGGTTGTCGGGGGCCCGGGGACCGGGCGCTGACTCCGCGAACGGGGTCGCGAAGACAAGATAATGCGGCCCGCCCACCCGGCGAACGTGTGGAGCGCGTCCGCACCCTGCTGCGGGCGGCGGCGATGGCCACCCGTTCGGCTCCGTTCGCCGCTTGACACCGCACCATGGCGCGCCTAGGGTTTATTCCCCCGTTCCGCGGGCATTGGTGCGGCGCGGAAGGGATTGAATTGCGGGAATAGCTCAGTTGGTAGAGCACCACCTTGCCAAGGTGGGGGTCGCCGG